>JAFAMW010000031.1 GCA_019232985.1 Roseateles sp.
GACGTGCCCGCCCGCGGCTTGTACTCGCAGCCGACGAAGCCCGCATAGCCGACGCTGTCGAGGTAACTGAACAGTTCCCCGTACTCGTCGTCCATCGGCTCATGCCGGCGCGGCACGCCGGCCACCTGCACATGCGCCAGCACGCCGGTCTCGAAAGCGCGCCGCACATGCGCAAGCACATCGCCCTCGACGATCTGGCAGTGGTAGGCGTCGAGCTGCAGGCGCAGCGCGGGCGAGCCGACCTCGTCGATCAGCGCGAGCGCTTCGTCCTGTCGGTTGAGGAAATAGCCCGGCATGTCGCGCGGGTTGATGGGTTCGATGGTCAGCGTGATGCCGCGGCCCTCGGCCTGCGGCGCGGCCCAGTGCAGATTCGCCAGGCACGCGCTGCGTGCGGCGGCGCGGTCACCGTTCCAGGGCAGGACGCCCGACATCACGTGGACGCGCGGGCAGCCGATCGCTGCGGCGTAGTCGAGCGCCAGCAGCAGGCTGGCGCGGAAGTCGCTCTCGCGCCCGGCGAGTGCCGCGAGGCCGCGTTCGCCGGCGGCCCAGTCGCCGGCCGGCGCGTTGATCAGCGCGCAGCTGATGCCGGCGTAGTCGAGCCAGCGCCCGAACTGCGCGGCATGGGCCTGCGCATAGGGGAACAGCATCTCGACGGCCGCGAAGCCGTCGGCCGCCGCGGCCTCGAAGCGCTTCTCGAGCGCGTGCTCCTGGTAGAGCCAGCTCAGGTTGGCGGCGAGGCGCGGCATGCGGCTCCGATCAGGCCTTGCCCTGGTTGGCGACGGCCGCCGCGGCCTTGGCGGCGGCTTCCGCGTCGCCGAGGTAGTAGCTCTTGATCGGCTTGAGGTCGGCGTCGAGCTCGTACACGAGCGGGATGCCGTTGGGGATGTTCACGCCGACGATGTCGGCGTCGCCGATGCCGTCGAGGTACTTGACCAGCGCGCGGATGCTGTTGCCGTGCGCGGCGACGAGCACGCGCTTGCCGTGCTTGATGGCCGGCGCGATCGAGTCGTTCCAGAACGGCAGCACGCGCGCGACCGTGTCCTTGAGGCACTCGGTCAGCGGCACTTCGCCGTTGGTGAGCCTGGCATAGCGCACATCGCGGCGCTCGCTGCGCGGGTCGGTCGGCTCGAGCGCCGGCGGCGGCGTGTCGTAGCTGCGGCGCCAGACGAGCACCTGCTCGTCGCCGTACTGCTTGGCCATGTCGGCCTTGTTGAGACCCTGCAGCGCGCCGTAGTGGCGCTCGTTGAGGCGCCAGGTGTGCATGACCGGCAGCCAGGTGCGGTCCATCTGGTCGAGTGCGTGCCACAGCGTCCAGACGGCGCGCTTGAGCACGGAGGTGTAGGCGACGTCGAAGTCGTAGCCCGCCTCCTTGAGCAGGCGACCGGCCTGCTTGGCTTGTTCGACGCCGGTGGGGGTGAGCTCCACGTCGGTCCAGCCGGTGAAGCGGTTTTCGAGGTTCCAGGTCGATTCGCCGTGGCGGATCAGCACGAGCTTGTACATGGGGAGCAGTTCCGGCAAAAAAGGGGGAAGGGACGGCGGCGGATTTTAGGCCGGGGCGGGGTCTTGGCCGGGGCGCTTAAAATCCGCGGCTTTGTCAGCGTCGGCTGGTCCGATCCCATCAAGTGCTCATCAAGTTCCTGCTCGAAAACTGGTACCTCCTGGTGGCGGCCATCGTCTCCGGCGGCCTGCTGGCCTGGCCCGTGCTGCGTGGTGGCGCCGGCGGCGGTGGCGTCGCGCCGGCCGAGGCCGTGCAACTGATCAACCGCGAGAAGGCCGTGCTCATCGACGTCAGCGAGCCGGACGAGTTCGCGGCCGGCCATGCCGTCGGCGCGCGCAACATCCCGCTGGCACAGATCGAGGACAGCAAGCAGCTGCCCAAGAACAAGGCCTTGCCTGTCGTGCTGGTTTGCGCGCGCGGCCAGCGCGCAGCGCGCGCTGCAGGCACATTGCGAAAGCTGGGTTACGAAAAGGCGCAGCCTCTCGCAGGCGGCCTGGCGGCCTGGCGCGAGGCGGGTCTGCCCGTCGAGAAGAGCGCCTGAGCGCTCTTCGGTATCTGCAAGCAAGAGGTTCCAGCATGTCCGCCGTCAAGATGTACACCACCCAGGTCTGCCCGTTCTGCATCCGCGCCAAGAGCCTGCTCAAGGCGCGCGGCGTCGAGCACATCGATGAAATCCGCGTGGACCTGGACCCGGCGGCACGCGTCGCGATGATGGAGCTCACCGGCCGGCGCACCGTGCCGCAGATCTTCATCGGCGAAACCCATGTCGGCGGCTGCGACGAGCTGATTGCGCTCGACCAGCGCGGCGAACTGCAGCCCCTGCTCGCCGCCTGAACCGGCGGCCCTGGAGGCGCCTGGCGCGTCTTCAAGGGGGTGAATGCCCCCACGCGGCCGTCATGAACGCTGATTCATAATCGCCCTGCTGCGCCCGCGGCCCCTGGCTGACGGGCTTTTTCATTTCCGAAGGACGACTCCATCATGGCCGACGAGACCAACAACGCCCCCGTGTTCCAGATCCAGCGCATGTACCTCAAGGATCTGTCGCTGGAGCAACCGAACTCGCCGCAGGTGCTGATCGAGCAATCGGCCCCGCAGGTCGACATCAAGCTGGCCGTGTCGCAGGAGCTCGTGGTCGACGGCATCCACGAGATCTGCGTGACGGCCACCGTCACGACCAAGATCGGCGCCGACAAGACCCTGTTCCTGATCGAGGCCAAGCAGGCCGGCATCTTCGAGATCCGCAACGTCCCGCAGGACCAGCTCGAAGGCATCCTCGGCATCGTCTGCCCGCAGATGGTCTACCCCTACCTGCGCGCCGTCATTTCCGATGTCTGCAACCGCGCCGGCTTCCCGCCCGTGGTGCTGACCGAAGTGAACTTCCAGGCCCTGTTCGACGCGCGCCAGGCACAGATGCAAGGCGCGCCTGCCGGCTCGGACGCCTTCATCAACTGAGCTTGAAGCGCGCGTGAGGATCAGCGTCCTTGGCGCCGGTGCCTGGGGCACGGCCCTCGCCATCCAGGCTGCACGCGTCGGCCACGAGGTGCTGCTGTGGGCGCGCGACGCCCAGGCCGCCGCGGCCATGGCGCAGAGCCGCCGCAACGAACGCTACCTGCCTGAGGCCGAGCTGCCCGCGACGCTGGCGCTCGGCCACGAGCTTGCGGCGGCGATCGCCCACGGCACCGGTGACGACGGCCTGATCGTCGTCGCCACGCCGATGGCCGGGCTGCGCGGCATGCTCGCCGCCATGCCCGACGGCGCGCGCGTGCTGTGGCTGTGCAAGGGCTTCGAGGCCGGCACCGGCCTGCTCGGGCACGAGATCGCGCGCGAGGTGCAGCCGCGCATCGCGGCCGGCATCCTTTCGGGGCCGAGCTTCGCGCAGGAAGTCGCCGCCGGCCAGCCGACGGCGCTCGTCGCGGCCAGCAGCGATGCAGCGCTCGCGCAAGCGGCCGTCGCCGCCTTTCATGCCGGCGCGCTGCGCGTCTACACGAGCGAAGACCCGGTCGGCGTCGAAGTGGGCGGCGCGGTCAAGAACGTCATGGCCATCGCCGTGGGCGCGGCCGACGGCCTTGCCGTGCACAGCCAGGAGGCCGTCAAGCCGGGCCTCAATGCCCGCGCCGCGCTGATCACGCGCGGCCTGGCCGAGATGATGCGGCTGGGCCTCGCGCTCGGCGCCAAGCCCGACACCTTCATGGGCCTCTCGGGCATGGGCGACCTCGTGCTCACGGCCACCGGCGACCTCTCGCGCAACCGGCGCGTGGGCCTGCTGCTGGCCGAAGGCCTGGCGCTGCCCGACATCCTCGAGCGCCTGGGCCACGTGGCCGAGGGCGTCTACAGCGCGCCGACGGTGCTCGCCCGCGCGCGCCGGCTCGGCGTCGAGATGCCCGTCACCGAGGCCGTCTGCGCCGTGCTCGACGGGCGCCTGAGCCCGGCCGAGGCCGTCGAGCTGCTGATGGGGCGCCAGGCGCGCGCCGAAGCGGAGCGCTAGGCGCCATCCAGGCGCCTGCCGCCTACTGCGGCTCGTAGTCGAAGTAGCCGAAGTCCGCGGGCCGCGCCGCGCCCGAGGTGTCGAAGGCCAGCATGCCGACGAAAGCACCCGTGAACGAGGCGTGCGGGCCGCGGCCACCCTCGTCCGACACCACGCTCGCGTCGAGCGGCGCGCCCGCGGCCTGCCAGCCTTCGCCGACGTCGTAGAGGAGCTGCAGCTCGGCGCCGCGCACTTCGGCGGCGAGGCCCACGGCACCTTGCGCCGGCAGATCGATCAGCGGCGCGAACACCATGCGGCAGTCCGGCCAGTCGCCGACGCAGGACATGATGCTGAGGACGCGTCCGCGACGCTCGTGCCAGCTCACCGCGGCGAAGTGGAACTTGTTGCGGTTGTAGTAGTGCGTGAGGCCGGCGGCCTGCTGATAGGTGATTGGGTCGAACTCGACGACCGTCTCGGCGCGGAAGCTGTGGTCCTCCTGCCGGCGCGCCACAAGGCTCTGCTCGAAATAGCTGCCCACCGACTCACGGCCGAACAGTCGCAGCCCGCGCGGGCCGAGCGCGAAGAGGCGCTCGTGCTGCGGCGTGCGCAGCCACTGGAAGTCCAGCGGCAGCGTGCTGCAATGCGTGAAGTCGTGATGGACCTTGCCGCGCGGCAGCGGCTGCGCGTCGGTCGGCGCGGGCACTTCGACCTGCGGCACGACGCCGCCGCCGGCGATGTAGAGCCAGCCGTCATCGCGCCACTCGCAGCGCTGGATGGCGGTCTCGCGGCCGAGCGCCGAGAAGGGCTCGCCGCGCGGGCCCTTGAGCGGCCGGCCGCACAGGTGCGTGTGATAGGTCAGGCCCTCGGGCGTCTCGACGATCTGCCCGTGCCCGGCACGCTGCAGCGGCGCTTCGGGCGCGTCCTTGGACGTGATCGGATGCACGAGCGGATGCGGCTCGTACGGGCCCCAGACCGAGCGCGATCGCGCCATGTTCACGGCGTGCTCGTAGGAGGTGCCGCCTTCGGCCGTCGTCAGGTAGTACCAGCCCTGGCGCTTGAACAGGTGCGGTCCTTCGACGAGGCCGAGGCTGCTGCCGCGGTAGATGGTCTTGACCGGGCCGACGAGCTTGCGCTCCTTCGGGTCCCATTCCTGCAGCACGATGCCGTCGAAGGCCGGATGCGGGGCATTGCCGCCGGGTGCTTCGTCGCGGTGGTTCCAGACCATGTTGAGCAGCCACTTGCGGCCGCCCTCGTCGTGGAACAACGACGGGTCGAAGCCCGAGGAATTGACGTACACCGGGTCGCTCCACGGGCCGTCGATGCTCGGCGAAGTAACGATGTAGTTGTGCGCATCCTTGAAGTTGCCGTCGAAGCGCTTGACGTCCGTGTAGACGAGCCAGAACAGCCCGTCCGCATACGACAGGCAGGGCGCCCAGACGCCACAGGAATCGGGGTTGCCGCGCATGTCGAGCTGTGCCGCGCGGTTCAGCGGCCGCGTGACGAGGCGCCAGTTGACGAGGTCGGTCGAATGGTGGATCTGCACGCCCGGATACCACTCGAAGGTGGAGGTGGCGATGTAGTAGTCGTTGCCGACGCGGCAGATGCTCGGGTCCGGGTTGAAGCCGGGGAGGATGGGGTTGTGGATCATCGGAATTCAGCGGCCGTAGGAAGGTTTCTTGGGGTCGTAGACGAAGTCTGGCACGAGGTAGCGCATCGCCATCGCATCGTCGCGCGCGGCGCCGCCGACCTGCTTGTAGAGCGCGTGCGCGGCCTCGATGCGATCGAGGTCCGGCTCGATGCCGAGGCCGGGCCTTTCCGGCACGGCGACGGCACCGTCGCGGATCTGCAGCGGATCGCGCGTCAGGCGCTCCTCGCCTTCCTGCCAGATCCAGTGCGTGTCGATCGCGGTGATGTGCCCGGGCGCCGCGGCGGCCACGTGCGTGAACATGGCCAGCGAGACATCGAAGTGGTTGTTCGAGTGCGAGCCCCAGGTCAGGCCCCAGTCGGCGCAGAGCTGGGCCAGGCGCACGCTGCCCTGCATGGTCCAGAAGTGCGGGTCGGCCAGCGGGATGTCGACGGCGTTCAGCAGGTGGCTATGGCCCATCTGGCGCCAGTCGGTGGCGACCATGTTGGTGGCCGTCGGGATGCCCGTGGCGCGGCGGAACTCGGCCATGATTTCGCGGCCTGAGTAACCGTTCTCGGGGCCGCAGGGGTCTTCGGCGTAGGCCAGCACGTCGCCGCGGCCCTTGCACAGCGCGATCGCCTCGGCCAGCGACCAGGCGCCGTTCGGGTCCAGCGTCACGCGCGAGTCCGGGAAGCGGCGCTTCACGGCGGTGATGGCGGCGATCTCGTCTTCGCCGCACATCACGCCGCCCTTGAGCTTGAAGTCGCGGAAGCCGTAGCGCTCGGCCGCGGCGCTGGCCTGGTCGGCGATCGCCTCGGCCGTCATCGCCGCCTGGTGGCGCTGCTGGTGCCAGCCGCGGCCGTCGCCCGAGGATTCGAGATAAGGGAGGTCGGTGCGCGTGCGGTCGCCGATGTAGAAGAGGTAAGCGAGCATCGGCGCGGCGTCGCGCTGCTGGCCGGCGCCGAGCAGCTCGCAGACCGGCACGCCGAGGTGCTGGCCGAGCAGGTCCAAAAGCGCGGCCTCGACGGCGGTGATGACGTTGTCCAGGCGCAGGTTGATCTCGTGCGGCTGGCGCAGCACGGCGCGCTCGGCCTCGCTCGTGACCTGGTGCGCCGGCCCGGCGTGGCCGCCGACGATGCTGGCGCGGATGCGGTTCAGCGTGTGGTTCAGGCGCGCCACCTTGCTGCCGACGACCAGCGGCACGCTGCGTTCGAGCGCGCGCAGGATGCCGTCGCCGCCCGGCACTTCGCCAATGCCGGTGCGGCCCGCGCTGTCGGTCAGCAGCACGAGGTTGCGGATGAAGAAGGGGGCATGCGCTCCGCAGAGGTTGAGCAGCATGCTGTCGCGCCCTGCGACCGGTATCACGCGCATCGCGGTGATGACCGGGCTGTCTCCTGCCATGGCCATGAAGGCTCCTTGTCTTTATGGGTTCAACTGCACTGGCCCTGGGAACAACCCCGAGGCGAGCGTTTGCGGTGCGCCGTAAGATGGCAAAAAAGATAGCGCTACCATTTTGAAGTTTGGAGCATACATGGAGACACGTCAATACGGATTTGGGCGCCGTCGCCCTGCGCGGCTGCGTTTCGCGGGGCTGGCTCTCGCCGGTGCGTTAATCGCACTGGGTGCGCAAGCGGCCCCGAACGCTGCGGCTTCGGCCGACGAACACTGGGTCAGCGCCTGGGGCAGCGCGCAGATGGTGCCCGATGGTGGCAATGTCCTGCCCGATGCGCTCTGGCGCGACACCAGCCTGCGCCAGATCGTGCGCCTGTCGCTGCCGGCGCATGTGCTGCGCGTGCGCGTCAGCAATGTCTTCGGCACGACGCCGCTGATGCTCGACGCCGCCGCCGTGGGCCGGGCGCGCCAGCCGGGCTCGCCCGAGCTGCAGCTTGGGTCGGCCCGCGCGCTGCGCTTCGGCGGCGAGACCGCCGTGATGATCCCCGCCGGCGCCGAGTACCTCAGCGACCCGGTCGAGCTCGACGTGCCCACGGGCGGCGACCTCGCCGTCAGCATGCATTTCCTCGGCGAGCCGGTGCGCCAGACCGGCCATCCGGGCTCGCGCGCCAAGACCTTCATCGTCAGCGGCAACCAGGTCCTGGGCGAGCAGTGGAAGGACCCGCAGGCCGTCGAGCGCTGGTACGACCTCGCCGACGTCGAGGTTCAGGCACCCCGCGCCACCGGCGCACTGGCCGCCATCGGCGACTCCATCACCGACGGCCACGGCGTGCCCACCGACAGCAACACGCGCTGGACCGACCTGCTCTACGAGCGCATGCAGCACGAGCACCTGCCGGCCATGGGCATCGTCAACACCGGCATCGGCGGCGGCCGCCTGCTGCGCGACGGGCTCGGGCCGAATCTGATGTCGCGCCTCGAACGCGACGTGCTCACGCGTGCCGGCGCGACCCATGCCGTCGTGATGATCGGCGTGAACGACCTCGGCAACCTGCACCGCAATGGCGGCGAAGGCCCGGCCGAGCGCGCGCGCCTCGTGGCCGACCTGGAGCTCGGCCTGAAACAGCTCGTCGAGCGCGCGCACGCCGAAGGCATCTGCGTGATCGGCGGCACGGTCACGCCCTACATGGGCAGCGACTACTACCGCCCCAACGCCGCCAACGAGGCCGATCGCCAGCAGTTCAACGCCTGGATCCGCACGAGCGGCGGCTTCGACGCCGTGGCCGACTTCGACGCCGCCTTGCGCGACCCGGCCCATCCCGACAGCCTGGCCAAGTGGGCCGACATCGGCGACGGCCTGCATCCGGGCACGGACGGCCGCAAGGCCATGGCCGAGGCCTTCCCGCTCGACGCGCTGCGCAGCTGCAAGTGGCACCGCCCGTGACGGCGCCCCGACTCCGGCGCCGCGCCGTCCTGCCGCTGCTGGCCGGCGCGGCATTCGCACCTCGCTTCCTTGCCGCGCAGACGGCCGGTGAAGCCGCGCAGCACTACGCCAACCCCGTGCTGCCGGGCTTCCATCCGGACCCGAGCATCTGCCGCGTCGGCGAGGACTACTACCTCGCCACCAGCAGCTTCGAGTACTTCCCCGGCGTGCCCATCCACCACAGCCGCGACCTCGTGCATTGGCGCCTCATCGGCCACGCGCTCACGCGCGAAAGCCAGCTGCCGCTGGCGGGCCAGGCCGCGAGCAAGGGCATCTTCGCGCCGACGCTGCGCTGGCATGCCGGCCGTTTCTACATGGTCACGACCAATATCGAAGGCGGCGGCAACTTCTACGTCACCGCCACCGATCCGGCCGGGCCGTGGAGCGAGCCGGTCTGGCTGCACGAGTCGACCTTCGGCATGGATCCCTCGCTGTGGTTCGACGACGACGGCCGCGTCTACTACACGCGCCACGGCGGCGGCCAGAACGGCGGCGTCTACCAGGCCGAGCTCGATCTCGCCACGGGCCGGCTCAAGGACGAGGCGCGCCTGATCTGGCCGGGCACGGGCGGCATCTGGCCCGAAGGCCCGCACCTCTTCAAGCGCGAGGGCTGGTACTACCTGCTGATCTCCGAAGGCGGCACGAGCTGGGAGCACTCGCTGACGATGGCGCGCTCGCGCTCGCCCTGGGGGCCTTTCGAGCCGCATCCCGACAACCCCATCCTCACGCACCGCAATCGTCCGGACGAGCCGCTGCAGATGGTCGGCCACGCCGACCTCGTCCAGGCGGCGAACGGCCGCTGGTGGCTGGTGCTGCTGGGCACGCGGCCGGCGGCGCGCAACACGCCGCTGGGCCGCGAGACCCTGCTCGCCCCGGCCGAGTGGGACGAGCGCGGCTGGCTCGTCGTCAACCGGCACGAACCGATCCGGCGCGAGATGGCGGTCGACGGCCTGCCGCCGCCGCATCCCTGGCCGGCCGAGCCCGCGCGCGACGGCTTCGACGCCGCGACGCTGGGCCTGGAGTGGAATTTCCTGCGCTCATCCGCCAAGGGCCTGTGGTCGCTGAGCGAGCGGCCCGGCTGGCTGCGGCTCAAGGGCACGGCGACGGGCCTGAACGACGCGGCGACGCCGGCCTTCGTCGGCCGCCGCCAGACCGCGCTGCGCCAGTGCGCGGTCACGCTGCTGGACTTCCATCCGCAGGCCGAAGGCCAGGAGGCCGGCCTGGTGCTGCGGCGCGACGAGGCGCACCACGTGCGGCTGCGCGTCGTGGGTAGCACGCGGCGCCGTGTCGAGCTGGTGCGCAGCGTCAAGGGCGAGGAGCGCGTGCTCGGTCGCGTCGACCTGGCTGACGCCGCCGGTGCGTCCAGCCTTGCGCAACTGCAGATCCTGGCGTGGCCCGACCGCTACGAGTTCATGGCCGGCGCGCCGGGCCAGCCGCCCTGGGCGCTGGGCAGCGTGCCGATCGCCGACCTCTCGGTGCCCAATAGTTTCACCGGCACCTACTTCGGCCTTTACGCCAGCGGACCCGGCGCGATGCCGCCGGCCGATTTCGACTGGTTCGAGCTTGTGACGACGGAGTCCTGACACCATGAAGTACACGATGTCCGCGCGGCTGCGCGCGCTCGCGCTGGCTGCGCTATTGCCCGCGCTATGGGCCGCCGTTGCGGCCTCAGCCGCCGAGCTGCCGCACCTGCGCCGCCAGGGCGACGCGACGCAGCTCATCGTCGACGGCCAGCCCTTCCTCGCACGCGGCGGCGAGCTCGGCAACTCCAGCGCCGAGCCCGGCTACCTGCACCCCTTCTGGCCCAAGCTGCGTGCGATGAACCTCAACACCGTCGTCACGCCGGTGTACTGGAACCTGATCGAGCCGCAGGAAGGCCATTTCGACTTCGCCAGCATCGACGGCCTGCTCGCCGACGCGCGCGCCAACGACATGCACCTCGTGCTGCTGTGGTTCGGCAGCTGGAAGAACAGCATGTCCTGCTACGCGCCGGACTGGGTCAAGCGCGACACCACGCGCTTCCCGCGCGCCCGCGATGCGGCGGGCACGAGCGAGGAGATCCTCACGCCCTTCGCCGCCGTCAACCGCGACACCGACATCCGCGCCTTCGCCGGGCTGATGCGCCACTTGCGCGAAGTCGACGCGCAGCACACCGTCATCCTCGTGCAGGTCGAGAACGAGATCGGCATGATCCCGAGCGCACGCGACCACAGCCCTGCCGCCGAGCAGGCCTGGAACGCGCCCGTGCCCGCGGCGCTGATGGACTCGCTGCAGGCGCATGCCGACACGCTCGCGCCCGAGCTGCGCGCCGTCTGGGCCGCGGCCGGCCATCGCAAGGCGGGCACCTGGGCCGAAGTCTTCGGCGCCGGACCGGCGGCCGAAGAGATCTTCATGGCCTGGCACTTCGCGCGCTACACCGACGCCGTGGCCGCGGCCGGCAAGAAGGAGCTGGCGCTGCCCATGTACGCCAACGCTGCGCTGATCCGGCCGGGCTACCAGCCGGGCCAGTACCCGAGCGCCGGGCCGCTGCCGCACCTGATCGATATCTGGCGCGCCGGTGCGCCGACGCTGGACTTCATCGCGCCGGACATCTACTTCCCGAACTTCATCCACTGGACGGACCTCTACACGCGCTCGGGCAACCCGCTGTTCATCCCCGAAGCGCTGCGCAGCATCGACGCGCCGGCCAATGCGCTCTACGCCTTCGGCGCGCGCAACGCGATCGGCTTCAGCCCCTTTGCGATCGAATCGGCCAACGAACCCGGCGCCGGCTACCTGGCCGGCGGCTTCGACCTGGTCCGCCAGCTCACGCCGCTGATCACCGCGCGCCAGGGCCTGGGCAAGACCATCGGCTTCCTGCAGGAAGCGATCGAGAACACGCAGCCGCAGCAGCAGCGCCTGGGCCACTGGATCTTCAATGCCAGCTTCGAGCGCAACGCGCCGCGCGAGCTCGCCGACGGGCTGGCCGTGGTCATCGGCACGGAGAACTCGGCGCTCGCCGGCGACCACCGCAGTGGCGCGGCGCCGGCCGGCGGCCTGGCCATCGAGCTGGGCGACGATGAATTCCTGATCGCCGGCATCGGCATCACCGTGACCTTCACCAACGCCGAGCCCGGCTGGCAGACCGGCCTGCTCAGCGTCGAGGAAGGCCGTTATGAGAACGGCCAGTGGCAGCACCTGCGCTGGCTGAACGGCGACCAGACACACCAGGGCCGCCACGTGCGCCTGGAGCCCGGCCGCTTCACGATCGAGCGCGTCAAGCTCTACCGCTACCGCTGAGACCACCGAGGTTTGTTGTGATGAAGTTCCGTCGTCCCGCCGCCTTGCTCGCGGCCCTGCTGGCGTGCCTGTTCGCCCTGCCGGCGCAGGCGCTGCCGACCCCGGTGTGGACGAGCGAGGCCGCGACGCCCGGCGCCGTCGCGCTGATCGACGCAGGCCATGCCGCGCCGCTGCTCGTGGCCGACGAGGACTGGCCCGCAGTGCGCCGCGCGGCCGGCGACCTCCAGCAGGACTTTGCGCGCGTCGGCGGCCAGGCGCCCCAGCTCGCGGCCGCCGTGGCCGGCACGCAGGCCGGCGCCGTCATCATCGGCACGCTGGGCCACAGCGCCCTGGTCGACGCGCTGGCCGCGCAAGGCAAGCTCGACGTGGCCGCGGTGCGCGGGCGTTGGGAGGGCTTCGCGATGCAGGTCGTCGAGCAGCCGCTGCCCGGCGTGGCGCGCGCCCTCGTCATCGCCGGCAGCGACGCGCGCGGCACGATCTACGGCATCTACGAGCTCTCGCAGCAGATCGGTGTGTCGCCGTGGAACTGGTGGGCCGACGTGCCCGTCCAGCACCACGCGCGCCTGTTCGCGCCGGCCGGCCTGCACGTGAGCGACGCGCCGACCGTGCAGTACCGCGGCATCTTCCTCAACGACGAGCAGCCCGCGCTGAGCGGCTGGGTGCAGGAGCACTACGGCACGTACGACCACCGTTTCTACGCGCGCGTCTTCGAGCTGATCCTGCGCCTGCGCGGCAACTACCTGTGGCCGGCGATGTGGGGCGCGTCCTTCTTTGCCGACGACCCCGAGAACCGTGCGGCCGCCGAAGCCTACGGCGTCGTCATCGGCACCTCGCACCATGAACCCCTGATGCGCGCCCACAACGAGTGGAACGCGCAGCGCATGGGCCCGTGGGACTACACGAAGAACGCCGAGGCGCTGCGCCAGTTCTGGGTCGGCGGCCTGGCGCAGTCGCGCGGCGCGGAGCGCGTCATCACCGTCGGCATGCGCGGCGACGGCGACGAGCCGATGTCCGCCAGCAACGACATCCCGCTGCTCGAACGCATCGTGGCCGACCAGCGCGCGCTCATCAAGAAAGAGCCCGACGCCGCCACCGCGCCGCAGGTCTGGGCGCTGTACAAGGAAGTGCAGAGTTATTACGAGCAGGGCATGCGCGTGCCCGGTGACGTGACCCTGCTCTGGAGCGACGACAACTTCGGCCACCTGCGCCGCCTGCCCACGCCCGAGGAGCGCAAGCGCCCGGGCGGCGCGGGCATTTATTACCACCTCGACTACGTCGGCGGCCCGCGCAACTACAAGTGGCTCAACGTCACGCCGCTGCCCAAGATCTGGGAGCAGATGGAGCTGGCCGCGCAGACCGGCGCCACCAAGATGTGGATCGTCAACGTCGGCGACCTCAAGCCCATGGAAGTGCCGATCGAGTTCTTCCTGAGCCTGGCCTGGAACCCGGCCGCGATCCCGGCCGACGGCACCGGCGCGTGGCTCCAGCGCTGGGCCGAGCGCGACTTCGGCCCGGCCCACGCCGGCGAGATCGCCGACATGGTGGCGCGCTACGCCAAGTACAACGCGCGGCGCAAGCCCGAGCTGCTGAGCCCGGACACCTACAGCCTGCTCGACTACCGCGAGGCCGAAA
The DNA here is from genome assembly GCA_019232985.1 of Roseateles sp. Next base: position 13,373 of record JAFAMW010000031.1, read on the forward strand.
CCGTGGCGCACGACTACGCCGCGCTCGCCGATCGCGCCCGCGCGCTGGGCGAGCAGCTGCCGCCCGAGCAGCGCGACGCCTTCTTCGAGCTGGTCGGCTACCCGGTCGAGGCCTGCGCCAATTTCAACGAGCTCGAATACGCCGTCGCGCTGAACCGCTTCTACGCGCGCCAGGGCCGCGCGGAAGCCAACGTGCAGGCGGCGCGCGCGCGCCAGCGGTTTGCCGAAGACGCGAAGCTCACGCGCCAGTACAACCGCGACACGGCCGGCGGCAAGTGGAACCATCAGATGGACCAGGTCCACTACGGCTACTTCATGTGGCAGGAGCCGCCGCTCAACGCCATGCCGGCGGTGACCGAGGTCCAACCTGTGGAGGGCGCCGACATGGCCGTGGCCGTCGAGGGCAGCGAGGCGACGAGCCGCTGGAGCCGCTTTGGCGGCGGCGCGCCCGGGCTGACGCTGCTGCCGCTCGAGGCGCTGGATGGCAAGCCAGGCCGCATCGAGGTCTTCAATCGCGGCACGGGCGACTTCAAGTTCACGGCCGAGACGAGTGCGCCGTGGCTCGACGTGTCGCCGGCGAGCGGCACGGTGAACAGCCAGCAGGCCATCAGCGTCCAGGCGCGCTGGGGCGAGGTGCCCGTCGATGCGCATGAAGCCACGGTCACCCTGCAGGGCGACGACGGCCGGCGCTTCGTCGTGCGCGTGCCCTTGCGGCGTCCGCCGATGCAGGGCGTTAGCGGCTTTGTGGAGACGGGCGGCGTGGTCGCCATCGAAGCCGAGCATTTCGACGCGGCCGTCGCGCCGCCGGGCAAGGCCTGGACGCGCATCCCGGACTTCGGCCGCACGCTCTCGGGCATGAGCGCCGGGCCGGTCGCGGCCGCGGCATCGCGCGCGCCGGACATGCACCTGGACTACCGCGTCAATCTGGCCAAGGCCGGCACGGTCAAGGTGCTGGCGACGCTGGCGCCGACGCAGAAGTTCCGGCCCGGCGCGGGCCTGCGCTTTGCCGTGTCCTTCGACGACGCGGCCCCTCAGATCGTCGACATGCATGCCGACGAATCGAACGCCTACTGGGACCGCAGCGTGATCGACGAGGCCGTGAGCTTCACGAGCACACATGTGCTGGCCGCGCCGGGCGCGCACACGCTGAAGTTCTGGGCGCTCGACCCGGGCATCGTCGTGACAAAGCTCGTGATCGATGCGGGTGGGCTCAAGCCGAGCTATCTCGGGCCGCCGGAGAGCCCGCGCGTTGCGGCGCGCTGACGGCGCCTAGACGGCGTCGGCGTAGCCGTTCTGCCGCCACGCCTCGAATACCGCCACCGCGACGCTGTTGCTGAGGTTGAGGCTGCGCTGGCCGGCGCGCATCGGCAGGCGCACGCGCCGCTCGACGGGGAAGCGCTCGCGCAGTTCGGGCGCGAGGCCGGCGGTCTCGGAGCCGAAGACGAGGAAGTCGCCGGGCCGCCACGCGACGTCGCCGAAGGGCCGGCTGCCGCGCGTCGTGAAGGCGAACAGGCGCGCCGGATCGGGCTGTGCGCTGGCGAGAAAAGCCTCCCAATCGGCATGGCGCTTGACCTCGGCGTACTCGTGATAGTCGAGGCCGGCGCGCTGGAGCAGGCGGTCTTCCATCGAGAAGCCGAGCGGCTCGATCAGGTGCAGGGTGCAACCCGTGTTCGCGGCGAGGCGGATCACGTTGCCGGTGTTCGGCGGGATCTCGGGTTGGACAAGGACGATGTGGAACATGCGCGCATTAGAACTTGTCCGCGGGAGGCTGCGCCCGCATCTGACCTGTCCAGATTGAGCGTTGCCGGGACACGGAGTAGGCGGCCTGCCCGCTCTGCTGCGATTCCCACTCTTTGCGCCGGCTATTCGGGCGTGCGGGCCACAACCCAGGCCTGCACCCGCGCCGCGCCGGCCTGCCGCAGCACGCGCGCGAGTTCCATCAGCGTGGTGCCGGTCGTCATGACATCGTCGACGAGCGCGATGTGGCGGCCGGCGATGCGGTCGAGATGGTGCGGCTCGACAGCGAAGGCGCCCTTGACGTTGCCGCGCCGGGCCGCCAGGTCGAGCGCGCTCTGCGGCGCTGTCTCGCGCACGCGCAGCAGCCAGCGCGAGGGTGCGCGCAGGCCGAGGCGGCGGCCGAGCACGCGCGCGAGCTCCAGGCTCTGGTTGTAGCCGCGCTCGCGCAGGCGGTCGCGCGACAGCGGCACGGCCAGCAGCACGTCGGGCAGCGGCGTGCGCGCGGCGCTGAGCGCCTGGTCGAGCCGGTCGGCCAGCGCGCCGCGCAATTCGAGCGCCTGCTCGAACTTGAAGCGACGCAGCAGGCCATCCCAGGGGAAGGCGTAGTCGAGCGCGGCGATGCAGCGGTCGAGCGGCGGGGGCGTGTGCAGGCAGGCGCCGCAGCGTGCCTCGACATGGCCCATCGCGCTGGCGGGCAGGGGCAGGGCGCAGGTCCAGCAGCGCGGCTGCGGGCGGGCGTAGCGCTGCAGGCAGTCGGCGCAGACGGCGCGCTCGGACCAGGCGCGGCAGACCGTGCACTGGCCGGGGCAGCGCAGGCGCATGCGCGAGCCCAAGCCCCGTCGCGGCGCGGGTGTTTGCGGAGGGGTGGAATCGGCCGGGTCCACGCGGCCAATATACTGCCGGCCCTCATGGAAAACACCCAGGCCCGCGGTGCCGCGCCGAGCGCGCGTCCGCAATCCGTCGACGCCAACGCGCTTGCGCACCAGGCGCGCCGGCTCGCGCGCGCGGCCGAAGCACCCTGGCTGCATGCCGAGGTGGCGGCGCGCATGGCCGAGCGCCTGGAGGTCATCAAGATCCAGCCCGAGCGCGTGCTGCAGTGGGCTGCCTGGTTCGGCGCGAGCACGGCGAAGCTGGCCGAGGTCTATCCGCGCGCCGAGCTCGTCAACGTCGAACCGCTGCCGGACTTCGCGGCACGCAGCGCCGAGCGCGACTGGCGCCAGCGCCTCTTGCTCAAGCGCGCGCCGCGCGTGCTTGCGCCGGCCGAGCTGGCCGCCGGGCAAGCGCAGCTCGTGTGGGCGAACATGATCCTGCATGCGGCGCCCGACGCGCGCGAGCTGATCGACCAGTGGCACGCTGCACTCGCGGTCGACGGCTTTGTGATGTTCTCGTGCCTCGGGCCGGACAGCTTCATCGAGCTGCGCCGCCTGTTCGATCGCCATCGCTGGCCGCGGCCCGCTCCCGAGTGGTGGGACATGCACGACCTCGGTGACCTGCTCGTCAAGGCCGGCTTCGCCGACCCGGTGATGGACCAGGAACGCGTCGTGCTGCGTTGGGGCTCGCCCGAGGCGCTGCTGCGCGACCTGCGCGCACTCGGCGGCAATCTCGCGCCCACGCGATTTGCCGGCCTGCGTGGCCGTGGCTGGCATGCGCAGCTGCTGGCGGCGCTCGAATCGCTGCGCGACGACGAAGGCCGCCTGGCGCTGACGCTCGAACTGGTGCAGGGTCACGCGTTCAAGCCGCAGCCGCGGCTGGCGGTCCAGGAGCGCACGGAAATCTCGCTCGATCGCATGCGCGAGATGGTCCGTTCCCCTCGCAAACCCTAGACAAAACGTCCCGGAGCCGCCCGGGACCCTCGGGCTAGAATTCGCCGCCGATTGGAGGTCCGGGCTCACCGGAGACAACAACGGGGCGCGCACGACGCGGCCCGCGAGTTGCGGACCGTTCGCGTCGTGGTGCCTCGCGCCGCGGCGCTCCAGCGTGGTAGTGATGCGAGGCAGGTGGCGAAGAATGCTGCAGCTTTTGAATCAGCGTTCGTAGTCGTCTGTGTGCGTGTTTGGCATAGGAAACAGAAGCGACAACCATGATGATGAACGCACGAGTGCATCGGGTCGGTGGCTGGACCAGCCGGCTGATCGCGCTGGCGACGCTGGCATTGGGTCTGGCGGCGTCCCCCGCCGCATGGGCCGTCAACGACCTGCCCGGCGGGCCCGCCGTCAACCAGATCGACCTGACGCCCGCGGCCACGCACATTGCCGAGGATCTGCATTGGTTGCACAACTACATGCTGATCATCTGCCTGGTGATCTTCGTCGCCGTGTTCGGCGTGATGTTCTATTCGATCTTCAAGCACCGCAAATCCAAGGGCGCGGTGCCGGCGACTTTCCATGAAAGCCTCGCCGTCGAGATCGCCTGGACCGTCGTCCCCTTCGTCATCGTGATCTTCATGGCGCTGCCGGCGACGCGCGTGGTGGTGGCGATGAAGGACACGACCAACGCCGACATCACCGTCAAGGTCACCGGCTACCAGTGGAAGTGGGGCTACGACTACATCAACGGCGAAGGCGAGGGCATCGGCTTCGTCTCGACGCTGGACACCGCCCAGCGCGACTTCTCCGACAGCGGCAAGCCGCCCACGGCCGACGACTACCTCTTCAAGGTCGACAACCCGCTCGTGGTGCCCGTCGGCAAGAAGATCCGCGTCATCACCACGGCCGACGACGTGATCCACTCGTGGTCCGTGCCGGCCTTCGGCGTCAAGCAGGACGCGATCCCCGGCTTCGTCCGCGACGCCTGGTTCAAGGCCGAGCGCATTGGCATCTTCTACGGCCAGTGCTCGGAGCTCTGCGGCAAGGAGCACGCCTACATGCCCATCCAGGTCAAGGTCGTCTCGGCCGAGGACTACACCAAGTGGGTGGCCGACCAGAAGAAGGCCATCGCTGCCAAGGCCGACGACCCGAACAAGGTCTGGGCGCTGGACGCGCTGATGGCGCGCGGCGAGAAGGTCTACACGGGCAACTGCGCCGTCTGCCACAAGCCGGACGGCAAGGGCGCCGGCCCGGTCAAGCCGCTCGACGCCTCGGCCGTCGTGCTCTCCGACAACCATCTCGAGCAGATCACCACCGTGCTCAACGGCCGGCTCGACAAGGGCATGCCTTCGTGGAAGGCCGTGCTCAACGACACCGACCTCGCCGCCGTGATCACCTACACCAAGAACAGCTGGTCCAACCACACGGGCCAGATCGTGCAGCCCGCCGAAGTGCTGGCCGCTCGCAAGTGATTGCAGCGTGACCTCCTGACCGGTCCAACGACAAGTTCCAAGGAAACGAGATGAGCGCAGTGCTTGATCCCCACGGCCACGCTGATGGCCACGCGCACGACGACCACCACGACCACCATGCCCCGACCGGCTGGCGGCGCTGGGTCTTCGCCACCAACCACAAGGACATCGGGACGCTGTACCTGCTGTTCTCGTTCACGATGCTGATGGTCGGCGGCGTGCTGGCGCTGTGCATCCGCGCCGAACTGGCGCAGCCGGGGCTGCAGTTCTTCAACCCGGAGATGTTCAACCAGTTCACCACGATGCACGGGCTCATCATGGTGTTCGGCGCGATCATGCCGGCCTTCGTGGGCTTCGCGAACTGGATGGTGCCGCTGCAGGTCGGCGCCTCCGACATGGCCTTTGCTCGGATGAACAACTTCAGCTTCTGGCTGCTGATCCCCGCCGCCGCGATGCTCGTGGGCAGCTTCTTCACGCCCGGCGGCGCGCCCGCCGCGGGCTGGACGCTCTACGCGCCGCTGACGCTGCAGATGGGCCCGTCGATGGACATGAGCATCTTCGCCATGCACATCATGGGCGCGAGCTCGATCATGGGCTCGATCAACATCATCGTGACCATCCTGAACATGCGCGCGCCTGGCATGACGCTGATGAAGATGCCGCTGTTCTGCTGGACCTGGCTCATCACGGCCTACCTGCTGATCGCCGTGATGCCGGTGCTCGCCGGCGCCATCACGATGACGCTGACGGACCGCCACTTCGGCACCAGCTTCTTCAACCCGGCCGGCGGCGGCGACCCGGTGCTCTACCAGCACGTGTTCTGGTTCTTCGGCCACCCCGAGGTCTACATCATGATCCTGCCGGCGTTCGGGATCATCAGCGCGATCGTGCCGGCCTTCGCGCGCAAGCGCCTGTTCGGCTACGCGTCGATGGTCTACGCGACCGCGTCGATCGCGATCCTGTCGTTCATCGTCTGGGCCCACCACATGTTCGCGACCGGCATGCCGGTCACGGGCCAGCTGTTCTTCATGTACGCGACCATGCTGATCGCGGTGCCGACGGGCGTGAAGGTCTTCAACTGGCTCGCGACGATGTGGCGCGGCTCGATGACCTTCGAGACGCCGATGCTGTTCGCGGTCGGATTCATCTTCGTGTTCACGATGGGCGGCTTCACGGGCCTGATCCTCGCGATGGCGCCGGTCGACATCGAGCTCCAGGACACCTATTACGTCGTCGCGCATTTCCACTACGTGCTCGTCGCGGGCTCGCTGTACGCGCTGTTTGCGGGCTTCTACTACTGGAGCCCGAAGTGGACCGGCGTGATGTACAACGAGACGCGCGGCAAGATCCACTTCTGGTGGTCGCTGATCGCGTTCAACGTGACCTTCTTCCCGATGCACTTCCTCGGCCTCGCGGGCATGCCGCGGCGCTACGCCGACTACCCGGCGCAGTTCGCCGACTTCAACCTGCTCGTGTCGATCGGCGCCTTCTTCTTCGGTTTCGCCCAGGTCTACTTCTTCCTGTTCGTCGTGCTGCCGGTGATGCGCGGCAAGGGCGCGAAGGCGCCGCAGCGCCCCTGGGAGGGCGCCGAGGGCCTCGAGTGGGAGGTGCCGTCGCCGGCGCCGTTCCACACCTTCGAGGAGCCGCCCAAGCTCAACGCCGACGCGACGCGGGTGGTCGGATGAGCGCCGGCATGAACGCGCAGGCCAAGGCCAATCTGCGCCTCGCGCTGATCCTCGCGACGCTCGCGCTCGCCTTCGGCCTCGGCTTCGTCGCCAAGGTCGTGCTGTTCGGGGCCTGAGCGGATGTCTGAGCAGGACGCAGCCACGCCAGCGGCGCCGGAGCCCGGCGGGGCGGGCGCTGCCGCGACGACGACCAACCGGCACCTTGTCGCCAAGCTGCTCGGCATCGCCGTGCTGATGTTCGGCTTCGGCTACCTCGTGCTGCCCTGGGCCTACCGGGTCGCGTGCGAGGCGATCGGGCTCAACGTCGTCGCGCTGTCCGAGCAGGACGGCGACCGCGGCGCGGTGCTCGCGCGCAACAGCCGGGTCGACATGAGCCGCACCGTCGAGGTCGAGTTCGACGCGAACGCGAAGGGCGCGTGGAGCTTCCACCCCGAGGTCTCGCACCTGCGCGTGCACCCGGGCGAGGTCGCGACCGTGATGTACGAGTTCCGCAACGAGCAGCCGCGCACGATGTCGGCGCAGGCGATCGCGAGCTACGCGCCCATCCAAGCGAGCGCGCATTTCGTCAAGCTCGAGTGCTTCTGCTTCAACGAGTACACGCTCGCGCCCGGCGAGGCCAGGCGCTGGCCTGTGGTCTTCTACGTCGACGCCAAGCTGCCGCGCGAGGTCAAGACGATCACGCTGTCGTATACCTTCTTCGAGGTCGCCGGCAAGGACAAGGCCGTGGCGGTCGCGCCGGCCGGGGCGGGGCGCTCGTGACGCAGCCCGGCGACGACCTCGCCGAGGCCGCGCGCCGGCCGCTGTCGCTATGGCAGACGGCGCGCGCGGTGCTGTGGTCCTTCGTGGGCCTGCGCCGCGGCGCCGGCTACGAGGACGACGTGAAGCGGCTCAACCCGCTGCACGTGATCGTCGCGGGCGTGCTCGGCGCGGCGCTGTTCGTATTGCTGCTCGTGCTGCTCGTCCATTGGGTCGTCGGCAGCGGCGTGGCCAAGAGTTAGTGGTTCCCAGAGATAGATAGCAACTGAGTTCGAGGAGACCAAGATGTCGGCATCGACGACCCCGGGCAAGACGCCTTACTACTTTGTTCCCGCGCCCTCGCAGTACCCGGCGCTCGCGGCGCTGGGCCTGTTCTTCATGATCCTCGGCGCGGGCAACTGGGTCAACGGCGTCGACTGGGGCAAATGGTCGCTGCTCGGCGGCTTCCTCTGGCTCGCCTTCGTGCTCAAGTCATGGTTCGGCACGGCGATCGGCGAGAGCGAGGGCGGCCTCTACGGCAAGCGCATCGACGCATCGTTCCGCTGGAGCATGGGCTGGTTCATCTTCTCGGAGGTGATGTTCTTCGGCGCGTTCTTCGGCGCGCTTTTCTGGTCGCGCGTGCACTCGGTGCCGAACCTCGGCAGCCTCGACAACCAGCTGCTGTGGCCCGACTTCAAGTCGCTGTGGCCGAGCCTGGGCCATGGCGTGACGGCCTCGCCGACGAACACCGTCGAGCCCTTCGGCACGATGGGCCCCTGGCCGATCCCGACGCTGAACACGGCGCTGCTGCTGAGCTCGGGCGTGACGCTGACGATCGCCCACCATGCGCTCGTCGCGGGACAGCGCGCGCGCACGATCGCGTTCATGTGGCTGACGGTGCTGCTCGGCATCACCTTCCTCGGCTTCCAGGCCTTCGAGTACCACCACGCCTACACCGAGCTCAATCTCAAGCTCAGCTCGGGCATCTACGGCTCGACCTTCTTCATGCTGACCGGCTTTCACGGCTTCCACGTGTTCGTCGGCATGCTGATGCTGCTGTTCATCACGCTGCGCCTGATGAAGGGCCACTTCACGCCCGAGCGCCACTTCGGCTTCGAGGGCGCGGCCTGGTACTGGCACTTCGTCGACGTGGTCTGGCTCGGCCTCTACGTGGTGGTGTACTGGCTGTGATGTGAGCCCCTCGCCCAGGCGCAAGGCCTGGGCGGTCCCGGCGGCGTCGAGCTAGAGGCCCTTCGGCTGGATCCAGTCGAAGTGCCAGGCGAGCAGGATGAACAGGAACAGCCCGACCGAGACCGCGACGCGCAGCGCGAGCGCGCGCACCATGTTCGGCCCGCGCGTCTTCGCGTCGCCGTTGCGCAGCATGAACACGCCGGCCGCGACGAGCGCGCCGAGGATCGCGACAAAGGCGAGGGCGATGACGATCTGCATGGTGGGCTTCGATTATGGAGCGTGAGCGCCGGCGCCGCCTGATCGTTTTCGCGGCCGCGCTGGTCGGCACGCTGTTGACGGCGCGGCTCGGCGTCTGGCAGCTGCAGCGCGCGGCCGACAAGATCGCGAAGCAGCAGGCCGTTGAGACGCAAGGCCGGCTGCCAGCCGTCGACGCCGCGGCGTTGGGGCCGGCGAGCGTGGACCGGCGCGTCGTGCTGCGCGGCCATTGGCTCGCCGCGCATACGGTGCTGCTCGACAACCGGCCGATGGGCGGCCGGCCGGGCTTTTACGTGCTCACGCCGCTGCAGCTCGAGGGCCGCGCCGACGCGGTCGTCGTCGAGCGCGGCTGGGTGCCGCGCAACCAGCTCGACCGCACGGCCGTGCCGCCGTTCGCGACGCCGACCGGGACCGTCGAGCTCGCGGGCCGCGTCGTCAAGGAGACTTCGCGGGTTTTCGAGCTCGCGCCGTCGCCGCCGGGTTCGATCCGGCAAAATCTCGACCATGCCGCGTTCGCGCGCGAGCTCGGTCTGCCGCTGCAGCCCGTCGCCGTGCTCGAGACCGACGCGGCCGCCGACGGGCTGCGGCGCGACTGGCCTGCGCCCGACCTGGGCCTGCAGATGCACTACGGCTACGCCGTCCAATGGTTCGCGCTGTCGGCGCTGATTCTGGGTCTTTATGTCTGGTTCCAACTCTTCAAGCCAAGCCGCCGAGCCCGTTGAACTGACGGTGCACAGCCTGCCGCGCGCGCTGCCGCGGCCGCGCGGGCGCTGGCAGCTCGCGCTCGTCGTCGCGGTCTGCGCGGCGCCGGTGCTCGCGTCCTACATCGCGTTCTACGGCCTCAGGCTCAGCGGCCGCGCCGAGGGCGAGCTCGTCGCCGCGCCGCCGCCGCTGCCCGCGCTCGCGTTGACCGACCTGCAGGGCCACGCCGTCGCGGCGACTTCGCTCAAGGGCCAGTGGCTGCTGACGGTCGTGCAGGGCGGCGCCTGCGACGCCGGCTGCGAGCGCCTGCTGTTCGCGCAACGCCAGCTGCGCACCATGCTCGGCCGCGACCGCGACCGCCTCGACAAGCTCTGGCTCGTGTCCGACGACGCGCCGCTGCGCCCCGAACTGCTCGCGGCCGTGAGCCAGGGCGTCGCGCCGACCATCCTGCGCGCGCCGCGCGCGGCGCTGCAGGCCTGGCTCGCGCCGGGCGGCGCCGACCTCGCGGGCTCGATCTACCTCGTCGACCCGCTCGGCCGCTACATGCTGCGCTGGCCCGCCGACATCGACCCGCTGCGGATCAAGAAGGACCTCGTGCGCCTGATGACGGCGAGCTCGGCCTGGGACCAGCCGGGCCGATGAACCCGACCCCGGCCTCGTACGACCTGTCGCCGCTCGGCCAGGTCCTGCTGATCGGCGCGTTCGTCGCGACGCTGGGGCTGGCCTGGCTGTGGTCGCGCGGATTGCTGAAGCAGGGCGCGCGCGGCCGCGGCCACGACCGTCGCCGCCTGCTCGCCGCGCTGACCGTGCTCACGCTGTTCGTGACCTTCGACCTGATCGTGTTCGGCGCGTTCACGCGCCTGTCGGACTCTGGCCTCGGCTGTCCCGACTGGCCCGGCTGCTACGGCCAGGCGAGCCCGGTCGGCGCGCACGCGCAGATCGCCGACGCCCAGGCCGCGATGCCGACCGGCCCGGTCACCCACGGCAAGGCCTGGGTCGAGATGGTCCACCGCTACCTCGCGACCGGCGTCGGCGGGCTGATCCTCGTGCTCGCGGGCCTGAGCCTCGCCTGGCGCCGCCACGGCATCGCGCCGTGGTGGGCGCTCGCGAGCCTCGTCGCGGTCTGCGTGCAGGGCGCGTTCGGCGCGCTGACGGTCACGATGAAGCTGTTCCCGGCCATCGTCACGACCCATCTCGCGCTGGGCCTGGGCCTGATGGTGCTGCTGGTCTGGCAGGCCGAGGCCCACGCGCCGCAGCCGCTGCGGGCCGGCCCGGGGCTGCGCCGCGCGGCCGCGCTCGGGTTCGGCCTCGCCGTCGTCCAGGTCCTGCTCGGCGGCTGGGTCAGCACGAACTACGCGGTGCTCGCGTGCAACGACTTCCCGGCCTGCCAGGTCGGCGCCTGGTGGCCCGAGGCCGACTTCGCCCATGGCTTCACGCTCTGGCGGCCGCTGGGCGGCGACGGCGCGGGCGGCCTGCTGAGCTTCGCCGGCCTGGTCGCGATCCACCTCGCGCATCGCTGTGGCGCGGCCGTCGTGACGCTCGCGCTGCTCGGCTTGAGCGCTGCGCTCGCGCGCGCCGGCGCGCGCGAATGGGCGCTGCGCCTGCTCGCCGTGCTCGCCTGGCAGCTCGCCAGCGGCGTCGCGACCGTGCTGCTCGCCTGGCCGCTCGCCGTCGCGCTCGCGCATACGGCGGGCGCGGCGATGCTCTTGATGCAGCTTGCGACGCTGCTCGCGCGGCTGCGCGCGGGCGCCGCTCCTTCTTCGTCCCCGAATTCGTTAACCTAGCGTCCCATGTCTTCCCTGCCCCTGGTCACGATGCCGCGCTGGCGTCAGTTCTACCTGCTGACCAAGCCGCGCGTCGTGCAGCTGATCGTCTTCTGCGCCTTCATCGGCATGGCCCTGGCCGTGCCGGGCTGGCCCGCGCGCGAGCAATGGCCGCTGATCGTCGCGGCGACGGCAGGCATCTGGCTCGTCGCGGCCGCCGCGGCCGCGTTCAACTGCCTGGTCGAGCAGCATATCGACGCGCGCATGAAGCGCACCGCGTGGCGCCCGACCGCGAAGGGCGAGCTCGGCCGCGGCCAGACGCTCGCGTTCGCGGCCGTGCTGTGCGCGGCCGGCGCGGCGCTGCTGGGGTGCTGCGTGAACGCGCTGACGATGTGGCTGACGCTCGCAACCTTCGTCGGCTACGCGGTCGTCTACACGATGGTCCTCAAGCCGCTGACGCCGCAGAACATCGTGATCGGCGGCGCCTCGGGCGCGATGCCGCCCGTGCTCGGCTGGGCCGCGCTGCGCGGCGACGTCGGCTTCGAGGCCTGGCTGCTGTGCCTGATCATCTTCCTGTGGACGCCGCCGCATTTCTGGGCGCTCGCGCTGTACCGCCGCGACGACTACGCGCGCGCCGGCCTGCCGATGCTGCCGGTCACGCATGGCGAGGCGTACACGCGCCTGCAGATCCTGCTCTACACCTGGGCGCTGTTCGCGGCGACGCTGCTGCCCTTCCTGACCGGCATGAGCGGCTGGCTCTACCTGGCCGCGGCGCTCGTGCTCGGCCTGATGTTCTGCTGGCGCGCCTGGCAGCTCTGGCGCGCGTACTCCGACGCGCTCGCGCGCAAGACCTTCATGTTCTCGATCTGGCACCTGTCGCTGCTGTTCGCGGCGCTGCTCGTCGACCATTACCTTTGAGATGAGAGCCGCCGTATGAAGCTCGACAAGCAGGCCGTGATCGGCCTCGCCCTCGCCGCCGCCGCGCTGCTCGCCGGGCTCGCCCTGTTCGTCGTCAACCACGGCCGCGGCTCGGACGCGAACTTCCGCGGCGCCGACGTGACCGGCGCGGGCTGGGGCCGCGGCTTCAAGCTGGGGGACGTCGACGGCCGCGAGCGCACGCTCGACGAGTTCCGCGGCAAGGTCGTCGTGCTGTTCTTCGGCTACACCCAATGCCCGGACGTGTGCCCGACGACGATGCTCGAGCTCGCCCAGCTCAAGCAGGCGCTCGGCCCGGACGGCGCGCGCGTGCAGGGCGTGTTCGTGACGGTCGACCCCGAGCGCGACACGGCCGCGCTGCTCAAGGCCTATGTCGCGAACTTCGACCCGAGCTTCGCCGCGCTGCGCGGCAGCGCCGAGGACACGCGCCATCTCGCCGACGAGTTCAAGGTCTATTACGCGAAGGTGCCGGGCAGCCAGCCCGGCAGCTACACGATGGACCACACGGCCGCGAGCTTCATCTTCGACCCGCAGGGCCGCTTGCGCGTGTTCGAGAAGTTCGGCAAGGGCGAGGAGCTCGCGGCCGACGTCAGGACGCTGCTCGACGGCCACTGAGGCCGGCCCTTAGAATCCCCGCGTTGGTGCTCGCGGCGTGGTTCACGCGCCGCAGTTCAACGGGAATCAGGGAGGGCGCGTGCCACCGCGTCGCCCGTGCCTGAGCTGCCCCCGCAACGGTGTGTGGACGAACCCCCGGGTTCAACTTTCCTCCCGGCCACTGGGCGCGTCGAACGCGCCTGGGAAGGCATGGCAAGTCGCTTCACGAGCCCGGATACCGGCCAACCAGGCGCCGCGCGTTCGCGCGCGGCACGAACGCCCACACGCCGTCGGGGAAGACGGCGCGGGCACTCGGCAGGATCGCAATCCCATGGAAATCGAAACGCCGCCGGTCGACCGCGACACACCGAAGCCGCAGGGCGAGCGCCGCGGCCTCGTCATCGTGCATACCGGCAACGGCAAGGGCAAGAGCACGGCCGCGTTCGGCCTCGCGCTGCGCGCGCATGGCCGCGGCAAGACCGTCAAGGTCTACCAGTTCATGAAAGTGCCGTCGGCGCGCTTCGGCGAGCACCGGCTGTTCGACCAGCTCGGCATCCCGATCGAGGGCCTCGGCGACGGCTTCAGCTGGAAGAGCCGCGACCTCGAGCATTCGGCCGAGCTCGCGCGCGAGGGCTGGACCCGCGCCGAGGCGACGATCCGCGCGGGCGCGCATTTCATGGTCGTGCTCGACGAGATCACCTACCCGCTGCGCTACGGCTGGCTGCCGCTCGAGCCCGTGCTCGCCTGCCTGCGCGAGCGCCCGCCCCATGTGCACGTGGTGCTGACCGGCCGCGGCGCGCCGGCCGAGCTCGTCGAGCTCGCCGACACGGTGACCGAGATGACCATGATCAAGCACCACTTCAAGGCCGGCGTGCCCGCGCAGCGCGGCATCGAGGACTGATGGCCGCGCACCACCTGATCGTCGGCGGCCAGCGCAGCGGCAAGTCGCGCCACGCGGAGGCGCTCGCGCTGGCCCACGCGCGCGGGCGCGCGGCACCCTGCGTGACAGTCGTCGCGACGGCGCTCGACGCAGACGCCGAGATGGCCGCGCGCATCGCGCGGCACCGCGCCGACCGGCCCGCGGACTTCGCGACGCTCGAGGCGCCGCTCGCGCTGACCGAGGCGCTGCAGGCCGCCGCGGCGCCGGGCCACTTGCTGCTCGTCGACTGCCTGACCCTGTGGCTGACGAACTGGCTGATGCCGATGGACGGGGCGCCCGACCTCGCCGGCTGGGCGCGCGAGCGCGAGGCGCTGCTCGCGGCGTTGCCGCGGCTCGTGTCGCCGGTGCTCTTCGTCTCGAACGAGGTCGGCTGGGGCGTGTCGCCGCTGGGCCGCGAGGCGCGCTTCTATGTCGACGAGCTCGGCCGCCTCAACCAGGCCGTCGCCGCGCGCTGCACGACACTCACGCTGATGGTCGCGGGCCAGCCCTGGAGCCGGCCGGTGGACGCCGCCACGCCATGAACAGAAGACCCATGCACAAGACATTTCTTCGCACCCTCGCCGGCGGCCTCGGCCTGCTGCTGCTCGCCGCAGGCGCGCGCGCCGTCGAGCTCAAGGACGACCTCGGCCGCGTCACGCCATGGCCGGCGCCGCCGCAGCGCATCGTCAGCCTCGTGCCCTCGCTGACCGAGACGGTCTGCGAGCTCGGCGCCTGCGCCAAGCTCGTCGGCGTCGACCGCTTTTCCAACTACCCGGCTTCGGTCGACGCGCTGCCCAAGCTCGGCGGCATGAACGACACCAACGTCGAGATGATCGCGGCGCTCAAGCCCGACGTCGTGCTCGTCGCGCCGTCGTCGCGCGTGGCCGAGCGCCTGCAGTCGCTCGGGCTCAAGGTCGTCGTGCTCGACAGCAAGGCCTACGCGGACGTCGAGCGCGTGATCGCCAAGCTCGGCGCGCTGCTCGCGGTGCCCGACGCCGCGCGCGTGTGGCGCCATATCGAGGCCGGCGTCGGCGCGGCCGCGCAAAGCCTGCCGCCTGCGGCGCGCGGCCAGCGCGTGTATTACGAGGTCGCGAGCGGCCCCTACGCGGCCGGCGAGAGCTCGTTCATGGGCGAGCTGCTGAGCCGGCTCGGCGCGCGCAACGTGATCCCGGCGAGCATGGGCCCGTTCCCCAAGATCAACCCCGAGTTCGTCGTGCGCGCGAACCCCGACGTGATCATGATGGGCCAGCGCGACGCCGACGGCGTCGTCGACCGGCCCGGCTGGCAGGGCATCGCGGCCGTGCGCAAGCACCATGTCTGCATCTACACCCACGCCGAGGACGACGTGCTGGTCCGCCCGGGGCCGCGCCTCGCCGAGGCCGCGCAGATCATGGCGCGCTGCCTGCGCGAAATGGGCGGTGCGGGCGGCGGGGCCGCCAGGCCATGACGCGCCGTCCCGGCGTCCTGCTGCTCGTGCTGCTCGCGCTCGGCGCGGCGCTGCTGGCGCTCGGCGCCGCGGTCGGCAGCGACGGCTTCTCCCTGGGCTGGTTCGGCCACGACGACGCGGGCCTCGCGCGCGAGATCGTCGTGCAGATCCGCCTGCCGCGCTCGCTCGGCGCGTGGACCTGCGGCGCGTTGCTCGGGCTCGCCGGCGCGGTCGCCCAGGGGCTGTTCCGCAACCCGCTCGCCGACCCCTATCTGCTCGGCAGCGCGGCCGGCGCGGGCCTCGGCGTCGCGACCTCGTTGACCCTGCTCGGCAGCTCGATCGCGACGGTCGGCTGGCTGCACCAGCTGGGCCTGGCCGGCGCGGCCTTCCTCGGCTGTCTGCTCGGCGTGCTGCTCACTTTGCTGCTGGCGCGCGGCACCGAGCAGTCGCTGCGCCTGCTGCTCGCCGGCGTCGTCGTCGGCGTCGTGCTGATGGCCGCGATGGACCTGCTCATGCTGATGAAGGCCGACATCATGCGCGAGATGCAGGCCTTCATGCTCGGCTCGACCGGCCTGCTCGGCTGGAGCCAATGCGCGCTGATGGCCGCCGCGCTCGTGCTGAGCCTGGGCCTCGCGCTCGCGGCCGCCCATGTGCTGGACGCGCTGACGCTCGGCGAGGCGACCGCGCGCTCGCTCGGCGTGCCGCTCGGCGCGATGCGCATCGTGCTGATCGCGGCGTTCGCCGTCGCGACCGGCGCGGCCGTCGCGATGGCCGGCATGATCGCCTTCGTCGGCCTCGTCGCACCGCACCTCGTGCGCAACCTGTGCCCGACGACCCATGGCCGCCTGCTGCTGCTGTCGGCCGCGACCGGCGGGGTGCTGCTGCTCGCGGCCGACATCGTCGCGCGCTGGCTGCTCGCGCCGCAGGAGCTGCCGGTCGGCATCATCACGGCGCTGCTCGGCGGCGCCTACCTGCTGGTGCTGATGCACCGGCGCCAGGGCAGGGCGGCCGTATGACGGCCCCGGCGCTGCACTGCGAGCGCGTCGGCGTGGCCCTGCAGGGCCACGCGGTGCTGCGCGACGTGAGCCTCGCGCTGCCGGCCGGCGAATGGACCGCGATCGTCGGCCCGAACGGCGCGGGCAAGTCGACGCTGCTGCGCGCGCTCGGCGGGCTCGTGCCCGCGAGCGGCGCGGTCAGCCTGCTCGGCCGCCCGCTCGGCGACTGGCCGGCACGCGAGCGCGCGCGCGCGCTCGCGTGGCTGGGCCAGAACGAGGGCGGCGCCGACGACCTGCGCGTGTTCGACGTCGTGATGCTCGGCCGGCTGCCGCACCAGGCCTGGCTCGCGCCGCCGAGCGCGGCCGATCGCGCGGCCGTCGAGGCCGCGATGCTGCAGACCCAGAGCTGGGACTGGCGCGAGCGGCGCCTCGCGACCCTGTCGGGCGGCGAGCGCCAGCGCGTGCTGCTCGCGCGCGCGCTCGCCGTGCAGGCGCCCGTGCTGATGCTCGACGAGCCGCTCGCCCACCTCGACCCGCCGCACCAGGCCGACTGGATCGCGGCCGTGCGCGGACTCGTCGGCGCGGGCCGCACGGTGATCACGGTGCTGCACGAGCTCAACGTCGCGCTGCTCGCCGACCGCCTGCTCGTGATGCAGGGCGGCGCGGTCCGCCACCATGGCGCCAGCAGCGACCCGGCCGTGCACGCAGCGCTGCAGCAGGTCTTCGACCATCGCCTGCACCTGGTCCAGCTCGAAGGCCGCTGGCTGTGCCTGCCCTGGGCGCCGGGGGGCTGAGCCGCGCTGCCATGGACGCCATGCCGTCGCTCCCGCCGCCGGTTGCCGCGCTGCTGCCGCTGGCCATGTTCGTTGCGCTCGCGCTCGACCTCGCGTTCGGCGAGCCGCCGGCCTGGGCGCACCCGGTCGTCGCGATCGGGCGCTACCTTGCGCTATGCGGCCCGCGCCTGCTGCGGCTCGCGCCGCGGCCCGCGCTGGTCGGCGGTGCGCTGCTGTGGGCGTTTGGCGCGGCGGGCTGCGTGGCGCTCGCATGGGGCGTCGAGCGGGCGGTCTACGCCGGGCTGCAACCCTGGCATTCGTCGGCGCGACTGCTCGGCGCGGCGCTGCTGGTCGGCGTCTGCCTGAAGCCGCTGTTCGCGTGGCGCATGCTGCGCGACGAGGCGGCTGCGGTCGAGGCCGCGCTGGTCCGAGTGTCCGTCGACGCCGCGCGCGCGCGCCTGGCCCGTCTGGTCAGCCGCGATACCGCGGCGCTCGACGCGCCGGCGATCCGCGAGGCCGCGATCGAGACCCTCGCCGAGAACCTCAACGACTCGGTCGTCGCCCCGCTGTTCTGGTTCGCGCTGGCCGGCCTGCCGGGCGCCGCGCTGTACCGCTTCGCGAACACCGCCGACGCGATGTGGGGCTACCGCGGCCGCTGGGAATGGGCAGGCAAGTTCGCCGCGCGCGCCGACGACCTGCTGTCGTGGCTGCCCGCGCGGCTCACGGGTCTGGCGCTCATGGGCGCGTGCACGCTGCGGCCGCGCGACCTGCGGCGGCTCGCGGCCGAGGCCGCGCGCACGCCGTCGCCGAACAGCGGCTGGCCGATGGCCGCCGTCGCGCTGCGCCTCGGCGCGCGGCTGGGCAAGCCTGGCGTGTACCTGCTCAACGCCGCGGGGGCGCCGCCGCAGGCCGATTCGCTCGAGCGCGCGCAACGCCTCGCGCGCGCGGCGCTGTGGCGCGTCGTGCCGCTGCTGGCCGGGTTCGCGCTGCTCGCGAGGTGGCCGCGATGACGGGCACGCTGGCGGCCTCGTTGGCGGCGGCGTCCGCGCATGGCGGCCCCGACGGCGGCGCGCCGATCCGCTTTGATTTCTCGACCAACGCGAACCCCTACGGGCCGCCCGACGCGTTGTGGCAGGCGGTCGTGCAAGCGGACCGGCAGCGCTATCCGGACCCGGCCTACCGCGGGCTGCGCGAGCGGCTCGCCGCGGGCCACGCGGTCGCGCCCGCGCGGATCGAACCGGCGTCGGGCGGCGCCGAGGCGATCCGGCGGCTCACGCTCGCCGCGCAGCTGAGCGGGCTCGCCGAGGCCTGGGTGCCGCAGCCGGGCTTCGGCGACTACGCGGCGTCGGCCGCTGCGCTCGGCATGGCCGTGCACGGCTACGCGGCCGCGCACGCGCTGCGGCCCGAGCGGCCGGCGCTCGTGTGGGCCTGCGACCCGTGCAACCCGACCGGCGCGAGCCTGGGCGCGGTCGAGTGGCAGGCCGTCGCCGCGGCCGTCGAACGCAGCGGCAGCCTGCTCGCGGTCGACGCGGCCTACGACGCCCTGCGGCTCGACGGCGGCTCGCAATTGCCCGCGGGCCTGGCCGACCGGGCGTGGCGGCTGCAATGCCCGAACAAGGCGCTGGGCCTGACGGGCGTGCGCGCGGCCTACCTGATCGCGCCGGCGCACGGCGCGCATCCCGATCTCGCAGGCGCCGTCGCGCGACTCGCGCCGAGCTGGGTGCTGTCGGCCGAGGGACAGGCCCTGCTCCTGCACTGGCACGACGCGGCGACGCGCGCGCATCTCGAACACAGCCGCGCGCAGCTGCGCGGCGACCGCCAGGCGCTGCGCGACGCGATGCGGCGGCTCGGCTGGCCGTCGTGCGGTGGCAGCGCCACGCCGTTCTGGCTCGCGCAGGCGCCGGCCGGCGTCGACCTCGCAGCCCTGCACGCGAGGCTGCGCGCGCAGGGCATCAAACTGCGCGACGCGACGAGCTTCGGCCTGCCCGGCTGGGTCCGCGTGGCCGCGCAGCCGGCGCCGGCCGTCGCGGCGCTGCTGGCCGTATTGGAGACACAAGGAGGCATGCGATGAACCGCGCGAAGGCCGTGATGGTGCTCGGGACCACGAGCGGCGCGGGCAAGAGCTGGCTCGCGACCGCGCTGTGCCGCTGGTACGCGCGCCAGGGCCTGCGCGTCGCGCCTTTCAAGGCGCAGAACATGAGCAACAACGCGCGCGTCGTGCCGGGCCTGGCGCCGGCCGGCGACGCGCGGCCGCGCCTCGGCGAGATCGGTTCGGCCCAGTATTTCCAGGCACTCGCCGCGCGCCGCACGCCCGAGGTCCGCATGAACCCGGTGCTGCTCAAGCCCGAGCGCGATACGGCCTCGCAGGTCGTCGTGCTCGGCGAGGTCGACGCGGCGCTGAGCCGCATGCCCTGGCGGGAGCGCAGCGAGCGGCTATGGCAGCGCGCGCGCCCGGCGCTGCACGAGCTGCTCGCCGAGAACGACGTCGTCGTGATCGAGGGCGCGGGCTCGCCGGCCGAGATCAATCTGCACGCGAGCGACTACGTGAACATGCGCACCGCGCTCGAGGCGCAGGCGGCCTGCCTGCTCGTCGCCGACGTCGACCGCGGCGGCGCGTTCGCGCACCTGTACGGCACGCACCAGCTGCTCCCCGCGCACGAGCGCGCGCTGATCCGCGGCTTCGTGCTGAACCGCTTCCGCGGCGACGCGGCGCTGCTCGCGCCGGGCCCCGCGCAGCTGCAGGCGCTGACCGGCGTGCCGACGCTCGCGGTCCTGCCGATGTGGCGTGGCCATGGCCTGCCCGAGGAGGACGGCGTGTTCGACGACGCGCCGAGCGGCGGCGGGGGCGGCGAGGCGCTGCGCATCGCGATCGTCGCGTATCCGCGCCTGTCCAACCTCGACGAGTTCCAGCCGCTGCGCACGCTGCCCGGCGTGCGCGTGAACTGGGCGCGCAGCGCGCGCGACGTCGACGGCGCCGACTGGATCGTGCTGCCGGGCTCGAAGGCCGTCGCGGCCGACCTCGCGTGGCTGCGCGGCCAGCGCATGGACCGCGCGATCGCCGCCCACGCCCAGGCCGGCCGCCCGGTGCTCGGCATCTGCGGCGGCCTGCAGATGCTCGGCGAGAGCCTCGTCGACCCGCACGAGATCGACGGCAACGGCCCGGGCCTGGGCCTGCTGCCGCTGAGCACGCTGTTCGAGCGCGACAAGCGGCTTTGTCCGACCTCGGTCCGGCTCGCCGCCGCGCTCGACGCGCCCTGGGCCGCGCTCGCGGGCCTGCAGACAAAGGGCTACGAGATCCACCATGGCCGCACGGCCCAGCACCCGGCGCTGCCGCGCGCGGCCGAGGTCATGTGGGACGCCGCGGGCGTGCCGATCGGCTGGCAGCAGGGCAGCGTGCTCGGCTGCTATGTGCACGGCCTGTTCGAGCAGCCCGAGGTGCTGCGCGCGCTGTTCGGCGCCGCGGCGCCCGACCTCGAGAACGTGTTCGACGGCCTCGCGGACTTCCTCGACCGGCATGTCGCGCCGGGCGTGCTGATGGGGCTGCTAAACGACAACGCCGCCTGAGCGGCGGCGTTTGCGGGCACGAGCGGCGGGTTCAGGCCGCCGTCAGGGCCTTCTTCATCTTCTTCATCGCCGCGACCTCGATCTGGCGGATGCGCTCGGCCGAGACGCCGTATTCGGCGGCGAGCTCGTGCAGCGTCATGCCGCCCGACGCGTCGTCGTTGACCTTGAGCCAGCGCTCCTCGACGATGCGGCGGCTGCGCGCATCGAGCACCTCGAGCGCGCGCTGGATGCCGTCGCCGGCCAGCGCGTCGCGGCTGCGCGTCTCGATCACGCGGGTCGGCTCCTGGGAATCGTCGGCGAGGTAGGCGATCGGCGTGAACGCCTCGCCGTCGTCGTCGCCCTGGGGCTCGAGCGCGACGTCACCGCCGGCCATGCGCGTCTCCATCTCGAGCACGTCCTCGCGCTTGACCTTGAGCGTCTCGGCGACCTGCTCGATCTGCGCCTCGGTCAGGCTCGCGCGGTGCGTCGCGTCGTCGGCCGCGTGCTGGCGCAGGCTGTGCTTGAGCGAGCGCAGGTTGAAGAACAGCTTGCGCTGGGCCTTGGTCGTCGCGACCTTGACCATGCGCCAGTTGCGCAGGATGTATTCGTGGATCTCGGCCTTGATCCAGTGCATCGCGTAGCTGACCAGGCGCACGCCCTGGTCGGGGTCGAAGCGCTTGACGGCCTTCATCAGGCCGACATTGCCTTCCTGGATCAGGTCGCCCTGGGGCAGGCCGTAGCCGAGGTACTGGCGCGAGATCGACACGACCAGGCGCAGGTGCGAGAGCACCAGGCGGCCGGCGGCCTCGAGGTCGTCCTTGTCGCGCAGCGCCGCGGCGGCCGAGCGCTCTTCTTCGGCGCTCAACAGCGGGAGTCGGTTCACGGCCGAGATATACGCGTCCAGATTGCCGAGCGAGGGCAGCATCGCCCAGGGCGAACGCAGCGCGACGGCGGTGGAGGCAGTGCTCATCGTCATGGCTTTCATCGAAAACGACGGGAGCCATGTTAGCACTCAACGCAGAGGAGTGCTAAAGCCCGACCTTTTCACGGGCTTCACGAACCGGCGCGGAAAAATCAGATAGTGCCTACTGACTTCAGCCCATCAGGCCGAATTCGGGGCTCGTGATCATGGCCTCGATGTCGAGCAGGATCAGCAGGCGCTCGGCGAGCTGGCCGAGGCCCGTGATGAAGCGTGCGTCGAGCGCGCCGCCGAGCTCGGGGGCCGGGCGGATCGATTCGGCGTCGAGCTCGAGCACGTCCGAGACCGAGTCGACGACGACGCCGACGACGCGGTGGCCGACGTTGAGCACGATCACGACCGTGAAGCCGTTGTACTCGGCCGGCTGGCCCAGGCGCAGGCGCAGGTCGACGATCGGCACGATCACGCCGCGCAGATTGATCACGCCCTTGACGAACGGGGGCGCATGGGCGATGCGCGTCGGCGCCTCGTAGGAGCGGATCTCCTGGACGCGCAGGATGTCGAGGCCGTATTCCTCGGCGCTCACGCGGAAGGTCAGGAACTGGCGGCCGGCCGCGCGGGCCTGGACGGTCGCGAGGGCGGTCGAAGCGGCGGGGGCGGCGGCGGGGACGAGACTGCTCATGGTGCGGAGGCGGGCGCGCGGCGGACGAGTTGGGACCAGGCCTGGATTCTGCCGGCGCCGCCGTGCCCGGCGGGCCCGGGACGGGCGCGCAGCGTGCGCGATCTCACGCGAGCACGCGGTCGAGCACGCCGAGCAGCTCGCGCAGCGCGACCGGCTTGGTCAGGTAGGCGCGGATGCCGAGCGCCTCGCACGCGTCGATCTGCTCGCTCAGCGCGTTCGCCGACACGCACACGACCGGCAGCTCGGCGTCGCTCCAGCGCAGGCGCAGGCGGCGCAGCAGCTCGACGCCGTCGGCGTCGGGCAGCTGCAGGTCGAGCAGCACGAGGTCGGGCGGCGCCGCGAGCACGGCCTCGAGGCCGGCGAGGCCGCTGGCGTGGATCTCGAGCGTGAGCTGGGGCCGCTGCTCGAACATGCCGCGCATGACTTCGGCGTTGGTCGGGTTGTCTTCGATGTAGACGACGCGGCGCGGGCCCTCGATCGGCGGGAGCACCGTGTCGGCGCCCGCGTCGCGCGGCGCCTCGCGCGCCGGGCCCGACGGCAGGCGCAGGCTGAACACCGAGCCGATGCCGGCGCTGCTGCTGACCGTCAGGCTGCCGCCCATCAGCTCGGCGAGCCGCCGGCTGATCACGAGGCCGATGCCGGTGCCGCTCGGCCCGCCATGCTCGCGGCCGAGCCGGTTGAAGGGCTGGAACAGGTTCGCGAGCTGCTCGGCCGTCATGCCCAGGCCCGTGTCGGCGACGCCGACGACGACCCAGTCGGGCGCGGCCGCGCGTGCGCTCAGCGTGATCGTGCCGCCCGCGACGTTGTACTTGACGGCGTTGGAAAGCAGGTTCGTGAGGATCTGCTTGACGCGCGTCGGGTCGCCCCAGGCGCGGCGCGCCTGCGCCTCGAGCTCGACGCGGATCTGCAGGCCGCGCGCCGCGGCGTCGCCCTCGACGAGGGCGCGCGCCTCCTCGACGAGCGTCGCGAGGTCGAGCGGCGCGGGCGCGAGCCGCATCGAGCCGGCCTCGATGCGCGACAGGTCGAGCACGTCGTTGATCATCTCGAGCAGGTGCCAGCCGGCAAGCTGGATCTGCTCGGCGCGGTTGCGCTGGCGCGCGCTGAGCGGCTCGGCCGCGTCCATCTCGAGCAGCTGGGTGAAGCCGAGCATCGCGTTGAGCGGCGTGCGCAGCTCGTGGCTCATGCGCGAGAGGAACTCGGTCTTGGCCTGGCTCGCGGCCTCGGCGGCCTGGCGCGCGCGCTCGAGTTCCGCCACGCGCAGCTCGTCCTCGAGGTTCTGCACCGCGGCGACGATGCGCGCGGGCCGGGTCGCGTCGCCGGGCATCAGCTTGACGCTGATGCGCACGTGCAGGGTCGAGCCGTCGCCGCGCATGAGCCGACGCTCGCCGACGTAGGTGCTGATCTGGCCGGCGACGATGCGCGCGACCGGCTCGAGCAGGTTGCCCCGGTCGGCCTCGACCGTGATCTCCCGCACGTGCAGGCCCTTGATCTCCTCGGCGCTGCGGCCGAGCATCTGGCAGAAGGTCGGGTTGACGTCCTCCATGATGCCGTCGAGCGACGCGAACACGATGCCGATCGGCGCGCTCTCGAAGATGTTGCGCAGGCGCTGCTCGCTCGCGCCGAGCGCCTCGGAGGCTTCTTCGCGCTCAGCGATCTCGCGCTGCAGCTGCAGCGTGCGTGCGCGCACGAGGTCCTCGATGCGCTGGGCGCGCCCCGAGATCATCAAGAGCAGCATGCCGAGCAGGCCCACGGCGACCGTGCCCATCACGGCGAACGGCAGGCTCACGTTGCCCTGGGTCGGCAGGCCGTGCGGCGCGATCACGCGCAGCGCCCATTCGCGGCCGCCGAAGTCGAGGCTGCGCTGCACGGTCGGCCGGCCGCCGGGCTGCTCGCAGCCGGGCGGGCCGGCGAGGCGCTCGATCGGCGTGCTCGTCAGGTCGACCAGGCACAGGCTCAGGTACGCGGGCAGGCCATGCCGGGCCGGCGCGAGCATCGCGTCGGGGCGCAGCGTCGCGAACACGGTGCCGCGGAACGCCGCGCGGCGCTCTTCGGGCGTCTCGGGGCGGCCCGCGTAGAGCGCCTGGTAGACGACCACGCCGGTCTCGCCGCCGACCGCCTGCGAGAGCCGGAACGCCGGCGTCGCGCCCGGCTCGCCGCTCGCGACCGCGCCGTCGAGCGCGGCGCCAGCGCGCGCGACCGACGGGATATTGACGCCGAGCGCGGCGCGGTTGCGCGCGAGCGGCTCGATCAGGCGGATCGCGACGCGGTCGGCGCCGGCCGGCTGCGCCTCGCTGCCGGGCCCCGCGCGGTCGTGGACGCGGTAGTCGGCGAGCCCCTCGGCCTGCGCGTCGGCCTCGAAGCGCGCGAGCCGCGCCGGCGCGACGCGCCAGGCGACGCCCAGCGCGAGCAGCGTGCCGTCGCCGGCGAGGTAGCGCGCGGTGCCGAGCTCGAAGTCGGCGCGCGTGAGCTCGGGCGCGACGAGCAGCATGCTGCGCGCGGCCTGCAGCGCGAGCAGCGACTCGGCCGCGCGCACCCGCACGTTGCTCACGGCCGTCAGCGCGTCCTGCTCGAAGTCGTCCTGGTTGCGCTGGCGGTCCCAGCGCGTGACGACGTAGGTCGCGCCGCCGAGCAGCAGGCAGCCGAGCAGCAGCGGCAGGCCGACGCTGAGGCCGCGCGGGCGCCAGACGCGGCGCGGCCGGCCGATCAGCGTGAGCGCGATCGGCGCGGCGATCAGCACGCCGACGGTGTCGCCGAGCCACCAGGACAGCCAGGCCGGCAGCGCCGCGGCGAAGCCCGCGACGCGGCCGCTGAGCCACAGGCTGGTCACGCCGATGGTCGCGCTGACGAGGCAGGCGAGCGCGGCGCCGAGCCCGGCGAACAGCAGCAGGTCGCGCGGCTCGGCGAGCGTCAGCGGACGCGTCACGCGGCGCTCGACGAGCGTGGCGCCGACCACCGCCTGCAGCGTCGCGCCGATCGCGATGCCGACCGCGGCGACGTCGGGCTGCGGCAGGTGGTCGCCGTCGAGCACGAGCCGGTTCATCAGGTAGCTGCCGAGCGCGACAGCCGGCGCGAAGCGCCGCCCCATCGCGAGCATGGCCGCGAGCGCGACGCCGGCGGCCGGGAACAGCACGGTGACCCATAGCGGGTCGCCGGCGAGCTGCAGCCCGGCCAGGCCGACGACCAGATAGCTGAGCGTCAGCGTGACGGCGCGGACCAGATACCGGCTGTGCTTGCGTTGCAGTCGCATGGGCGGCGCGGGCGGCGGGTTGTCGGGGGCGCCGCCGATTGTGCCGCCGGTCTACACGTTGAACAGGAAGTTCAGCACGTCGCCGTCCTTGACGACGTAGTCCTTGCCTTCGGCGCGCATCTTGCCCGCGTCCTTCGCGCCCGCCTCGCCCTTGAAAGCGACGAAGTCGTCGAACGCGATGGTCTGGGCGCGGATGAAGCCGCGCTCGAAGTCGGTGTGGATCACGCCGGCGGCCTGCGGCGCGGTGTCGCCCTTGTGGATGGTCCAGGCGCGCACTTCCTTGACGCCGGCCGTGAAGTAGGTCTGCAGGCCCAGCAGGCCGAAGCCCGCGCGGATCAGGCGGTTCAGGCCCGGCTCGTCCTGACCCATCTCGGCGAGGAACATCGCCTTGTCCGCGTCGTCCATCTCGGCGAGCTCGGCCTCGGTCTTCGCGCAGATCGCGACGACCGGCCCGTTCTGCGCGGCCGCGTAGTCCTTGAGGCGGTCGAGGAAGGGGTTGTCGCCGAAGCCGTCCTCGGCGACGTTGCCGACGAACATCGCGGGCTTGGCCGTGATCAGGCACAGCGGCTTGAGCAGCGCCCATTCCTCCCGGGCGAGGTCGAGCGAGCGCACCGGCCTGGCCTCGTTGAGCGCGGGCAGGCATTTGTCGAGCACCTTGACGAGGGCCTGCGCGTCCTTGTCGCCGGCGCGCGCGGTCTTGCTGTGGCGCTGGTGGGCCTTCTCGACGGTCGCGAGGTCGGCCAGGCACAGCTCGGTCTGGATCACCTCGATGTCGGCGATCGGGTCGACGCGGCCGTTCACGTGGATCACGTTCGGGTCCTCGAAGCAGCGCACGACGTTGACGATCGCGTCGGTCTCGCGGATATGCGAGAGGAACTGGTTGCCGAGGCCCTCGCCCTTGGACGCGCCCGCGACGAGGCCCGCGATGTCGACGAACTCGACGATCGCCGGCACGATGCGCTCGGGCTTGACGATCTCGGCGAGCCTGGCCAGCCGCGGGTCGGGCAGCTCGACGATGCCGACGTTGGGCTCGATCGTGCAGAACGGGTAGTTTTCGGCCGCGATGCCCGCCTTGGTCAGCGCGTTGAAGAGGGTGGACTTGCCGACGTTGGGCAGGCCCACGATGCCGCATTTGAGGCTCATGATCGTGGTTTTCGTTAGCGGTTCGTTAGCTGCGCGCAACGACGGCCGCGCAAAACGCGCGATTTTAGCCGGCCCCGGGTTTGTCACTAAGGCCTGCCTACAATCGCGCCATGCAAGCATCTCCCGAGGTCCTCGTTCGCGGCAGCGGTTGCGTCGCCCGCAGCCTCGCGCTCGCGCTGGGCGCGCAGGGCCTGCGCGTGGCCCTGCTCGACCTTGGCGCCGGCGCGCCGGCGCGCGCCGGCGGCACCGCCGACGTGCGCAGCTACGCGCTGAACGCCGGCTCGGTCGCGCTGCTGCGCGAGCTGCGCGTCTGGGAGGGCCTGCCGGCCGACGCCGTCACGCCGGTCTACGACATGGCCGTGCACGGCGACGCGGCCGGCGTGCTCGGCTTCTCGGCCTGGCAGCAAGGCGTCGCCGAGCTCGCGTTCATCGTCGACGCGGCCGCGCTCGAGGAGCAGCTCGCCCAGGCGCTGCGCTTTGCGCCGCATGTCCAGCTTGTCAGCAGCCCGCTCGCAGCGGCGCTGACGGCGATCTGCGAGGGCCGCGACGCGGCTGGCCGCGCCGAGCGCGGCGTGCGCTTCGAGCCGCGCGACTACGGCCAGCGCGCGATCGCCGCGCGCCTGCGCGCGGCCGCCCCGCACCAGGGCGTCGCCCGCCAGTGGTTCCGCGCGCCCGACGTGCTCGCGCTGCTGCCGGCGAGCCGGCCCGACGCCGGCGCGAGCTACAGCCTCGTGTGGTCGCTGCCCGCGGCGCGCGCCGACGAGCTGCTCGCGCTCGACGACGCGGCGTTCGAGGCGGCGCTCGCCGAGGCCACCGGCCTCGAGCTTGCGCTCGCGAGCCCGCGCATGAGCTGGCCGCTCCAGCTCGCCCGCGCCGAACCGCTGCTCGGGCCCGGCTGGGTGCTGCTCGGCGACGCCGCGCACACGGTCCATCCGCTCGCCGGCCAGGGCCTGAACCTGGGCCTTGCCGACGTGGCGTCCCTCGCGCGCGTGATCCGCGCGCGCGAATCCTGGCGCAGCCTCGGCGACGAGCGCCTGCTGCGCCGCTACGCGCGCGAACGCCTCGCCGCGACCTGGGCGATGGGCGAGCTGACCGACGGTCTGCTGCGCCTGTTCGCCGCCGATTCGGCGCTCGCGCGCGAGGTCCGCAACCGCGGCCTGTCGCTGCTCGACGCCGCCGCCCCGCTCAAGCGCTGGCTGACCCGCCAGGCCATTGGAACCTGACCGAGATGAAGTACACCCGCATCCTGATTCCCGCCCTGGCCCTGTTCATCGCGGCCTGCCAGCCCGCGGCCCAGGCGAACGAGGCGCAGATCCGCAAGAACCTCGGCGAGCGCCTCGTCGGCAGCCAGATCGACGAGGTCCGCCAGACGCCGATGCCGGGCCTGTGGGAGGTCCGCATCGGCAACGAGGTGCGCTACACCGACGCGAACGGCAACTACCTGATCGAGGGCGACCTGATCGACGTGCGCGAGCGCCGCAACCTGACCGAGGAGCGCCTCGCCAAGCTCAGCGAGATCGACTTCTCGAGCCTGCCGCTGAAGGACGCGATGGTCTGGAAGCAGGGTAGCGGCAAGCGCCGCGTCGCCGTGTTCGCTGACCCGAACTGCCGCTATTGCCGCGCGTTCGAGCAGACCCTGCGTGCGACCAAGGACGTGACGGTCTACACCTTCCTGATCCCCATCCTCGGCGGCGACTCGCCCGAGAAGGCCCGCAACATCTGGTGCGCAAAGGACGCCGCGGCGACCTACAAGGACTGGATGCTCGGCGACAAGCTGCCGGCCAAGGTCGAGGCCAAGTGCGACGACGCGGCGATCGGCCGCAACCTCGCGCTGTCGCGGCGCCTGCACGTGATGGGCACGCCGGGCGTGTTCTTCGAGGACGGCTCGCGCGCGCCGGGCGCCGTCGGCGCCGACGAGCTCGAGCGCCGCCTGCAGACCGCCGAGAAGGGCGGCGAGAAGACCTCCCCCGCCGACAAGCCGGCCGACAAGGGCTGACGAGCGCGCCATGAACACCGCCGTTGCCACCGCCGCCGCGCCCGACGCGATCCACCCGCGCGCGCGCGGGCTCGCCGTCGCCGGCCTCGCGCCCTTTGTCCTGCTGACGCTGCTCGTCTGGCTCGTCGGCGACCGCAGCGACGAGGCGCACGCCTTCGTCTCGCGCGGCCTCGCGCTGTGGGCCGCGCTCGTCGTGAGCTTTCTCGGCGCGATCCACTGGGGTCTCGCGATGCACGGCGCGGCCGACCCCGCGCCGCATTACGCGAGCGGCGTGCTGCTGCTCGTGCCGGCCTGGATCGGCGCGGTCATGCCGCCGTACTCGGGACTCGTCGTCGAGGGCGTGTGCCTGGTCGTCGCCTACCTGCTCGACCGCCGCCATTACCCGGCGCTCGGCGCCGCCGGCTGGCTGAACCTGCGCTTCCGCCTGAGCGCGATCGCCGCGCTGTGCTGCTTCCTCGGCGCGGCCGGGTGCTGAACAAGCCATGAGCGAAACGCCGGCGGCGCTGGACTACCGCGTCGACCTGAGCGACGCGCGCCGGCATCGCTACCGCGTGAGCCTGCGCGTCGCCGCGCCGCAGGCCGACCAGACCGTCAGCCTGCCGGTCTGGATCCCGGGCAGCTACCTCGTGCGCGAGTTCGCGCGCCACCTCGACGGACTCGCGGCGCGCCAGGACGGCGCGGCCTGCGCGGTCGAGGCGCTCGACAAGGCGAGCTGGCGGGTGCGTTGCGCGGCGGGCCGGCCGCTCGACTTGAGCTGGACGGTCTACGCCTTCGACACCTCGGTGCGCGCGGCCTGGCTCGACGCCGCGCGCGGCTTCTTCAACGGCACGAGCCTGTTCCTGCGCGTGCACGGCGCCGAGGCGCTGCCGCACCGCCTCGAGCTCGCCGGCCTGCCCGAGGGCTGGCAGGTCGCGACGGCGATGGCCGGCGCGGGCCTGCGCTTCGAGGCCGCCGACTACGACGAGTTCGTCGACCACCCGTTCGAGCTCGGGACGTTCTGGCGTGGCGAATTCGACGCCGGCGGCGTGCCGCACCGCGTCGTCGTCGCGGGCGCGCCGCCGAGCTTCGACGGCGCGCGCCTGCTCGCCGACGTGCGGCGCCTGTGCGAGGCCGAGATTTCGTTCTGGGGCGGCGCGCCGTTCGCGGCCTACACCTTTTTGCTCAACACCGTGGCCGACGGCCATGGCGGGCTCGAGCACCGCGCCAGCACGGCCCTGCTCGCCGCGCGCGGCGACCTGCCGCGCCACGACCAGGCCGAGGCGAGCGACGCCTACGTGAACCTCCTGAGCCTGTTCGCCCACGAGTATTTCCACGCCTGGAGCGTCAAGCGCCTGCGCCCGGCCGAGTTCGCGCGCTACGACTATGGCGGCGAGAACTACACGCGCCTGCTCTGGTTCTTCGAGGGCTTCACGTCCTATTACGACGAGCGCTTCGTCCAGCGCTGCGGCCTGATCGACGCGCAGCGCTGGCTCAAGCTCGTCGGCGACAACCTCGGCCGCGTGCTCGCGACGCCGGGGCGCCACCGCCAGAGCGTCGCGCAGGCGAGCTTCGACGCCTGGGTGCGGCTCTACCGCCCCGACGAGAACTCGCCGAACAGCAGCGTCAGCTACTACGCGAAGGGCGCGCTCGTCGGCCTCGCGCTCGACCTGCGCCTGCGCGAGGCCGGCGCGAGCCTCGACGCGCTGATGACCGGGCTGTGGCGCGCGAGCGGCGGCGGCCCGGTCGACGAGGCCATGATCCTCACGGCCGTGCGCGAGATCGGCGGGGCAGGCGGCGCGGCCGTCGCCACCGCGCTCGCCGACTGGGTGCACGGCACGGCCGACCTGCCGCTCGCCGAGCTGTTCGCGCGCTTCGGCGTGCTCTACGAGGCGCTGGCGCCGACGCTCGCGCAGCGCCTCGGCCTGCGCGTTGCCGAGAGCGCGCTGACCGGCGTGCAGGTCAAGCAGGTGCTCGACGACTCGGCCGCCCAGGGCGCGGGCCTCGCGGCCGGCGACGAGCTGCTCGCCTGCCATGGCTGGCGCCTGCGCCGGCTCGACGACGCGCTCGTCTCGCTCGCGCCCGGCGCGACGCGGCTGCGCCTGCTCGTCGGCCGCGACCAGCGCGTGCTCGAGCTCGACGTCGAGCTGCCGCCGGCCGAGGCGGGCGGCGGCGGCGTGCGCCTGCGCCTGGCCGAAAACGTCGACGCGGCCGTGCTGGCGCGCCGCCAGGCATGGCTCGGGGTCTAACGCAGGGGGCCTTGCCGCGCCGGCCGCCGCTCGCCAGGCTGATCGCCGTCGCGCTGCTGCCCGGCGCCGTGCTGCTCGCCCATTGGGGCCTCGGCACGGCGGTCTGGCGCCTGCGGCAGGACTGGGCGGCCGAAGCGGCGCCGCCGCCGCGCATCCAGGTCGCGTTCGTGCGCGCGCTCAGGCCGAGCGCGCCGCCGCCGCCCGCGCGCCGGCTCGCGACGCTGGCCGGCGCGCCGGCCGCGCCCGCGCCCGTCGCCCCGACGCCGCTCGCGGCCGCGTCGCTGCCGGCGCTCGAGGCGCTGCGAGCACCCGAGCCGCCGCAGCTCGTCGCGGCCGAGCCCGGCGCCG
Organism: Roseateles sp.; assembly: GCA_019232985.1. The sequence continues at coordinate 44,463 of JAFAMW010000031.1, forward strand.
CGAGCGCCGCCGACGCCGGCGAACCCGGCCCCGAATGGCCGCTGTCCACGCGCATCGACTACCGCCTGAGCGGCTATTACCGCGGCGAGATCACCGGCAGCGCGCGCGTCGAATGGCTGCGCGACGGCGCGCATTACCAGATGCACCTCGACTTCGTCGTCGGCCTCGAGAGCGCGCCGCTGATGTCGGTGCAGCTCGCGAGCGACGGCCGGCTCGGCCCCGACGGCATCGAACCGCGCCGCTACGACGAGACCAAGCGCCTGCTGTTCGCCGCGCCCTACCAGGCGACGCTGCACTTCGAGCCCGGCCGCGTCCAGCTCGCCGACGGGCATGTCGAGCCGGTGCTCGCCGGCGCCCAGGACGCCGCGAGCCAGTTCGTCCACCTGACCTGGCTATGCCTGACCGGGCGCCGCACGCTCGCGCCCGGCGTCGCGATCGACGTGCCGCTGGTCCTGCCGCGGCGCGTCTACGCGTGGCGCTACGAGGTCGTCGGCGCGGAGCCGCTCGACACCCGCTACGGCCGCCTCGACACCTGGCACCTGCGCCCCGCGCGCGGCGACGCGGCGATGCAGACCGGCGACCTCGTTGCCGAGGTCTGGCTCGCGCCGGCGCTGCAGTACCTGCCCGTGCGCATCCGGGTGCGCCAGAACGGCGGCAACTACGCGGACATGCTGATCAAGTCGGCGCCGCTGCAGGCGGCCGCGCCACAATCCACCACTACGACGACAAGGAGTCCGCCATGAGCTTTGACTGCATCCTGACCGAGGTCCGCGGCGAGGGTCCGCGCAAGACCGCGCTGATCACGCTGAACCGGCCCAAGGCGCTCAACGCGCTGAACGACCAGCTGATGGACGAGCTCGGCCAGGCCCTGCTCGGCTACGACGCCGACCCGGCGATCGGCTGCATCGTGCTGACCGGCTCCGAGCGCGCGTTCGCGGCCGGCGCCGACATCCCGACGCTCGCCCGGCACGACTTCGTGAGCGCCTACAAGAGCGGCCTGATCAGCCGCAACTGGGAGGCCATCCTGCAGGTCAAGAAGCCCGTGATCGCGGCGGTCGCGGGCTTCTGCCTCGGCGGCGGCTGCGAGCTCGCGATGATGTGCGACTTCATCATCGCGGCCGAGACGGCCAGGTTCGGCCAGCCCGAGATCAAGCTCGGCGTCGTCCCCGGCGCGGGCGGCTCGCAGCGCCTGCCGCGCAGCGTCGGCAAGAGCAAGGCGATGGACCTGCTGCTGACCGCGCGCTTCATGGACGCGGCCGAGGCCGAGCGCTGCGGCCAGGTCGCGCGCGTCGTGCCGGCCGACAAGCTGCTCGAGGAGGCGCTCGCCGCCGCCGAGACGATCAACGGCTACGCGCCGGCGACCGTGCAGATGGTCAAGGAGCTCGTCAACCTGTCGCTGCAGCTGCCGCTGAAGGACTCGGTCGCGGTCGAGCGCCACTACTTCCACGCGAGCTTCGGCACGCCGCAGCAGCGCGAGGGCATGGACGCGTTCCTGAACAAGCGCGCGCCGAACTTCGAGTAGGTCGGCGGCCCCGACATCCGGTTACATTGGGCCCCGACGGGGATCGAACCGCTAACGGAGATTTCGCATGGAGCCGCTTCGCATCGTTCCGACCTTCTCGACCGAAGACGCGGCCTGGCTGCGCCGCAACAAGACCGAGGTGCCGCGCTTCTGGGCCGGCCACGGCGTGGCCCCGCAGACCGGCGACGCGTTGCGCATCGGCGGGCGCCAGTTCATCGTCCAGGCGCGCATCTGGGAGCACGACGGCCAGGGCGCCGTGCTCAAGCTGTTCCTGTCGGACTCGCACGCGCAGAGCGACACGGTGTTCATGTAGCCGGCGCGGGGCCGGGGCCGGGGCAGGGCCTCAGCCCATGAGCCAGGCCGGCAGGCCCAGGGCGAGCGCCGGGAACGCGCAGATCAGCAGCACGGCGAGGAACAGCAGCAGCACGAAGGGCAGGACGCCGCGGACGATCTCGGCGAGGCCGATGTCGGGCGCGATGTTCTTGATCACGAACAGGTTCAGGCCGACCGGCGGGTGGATCAGGCCGGCCTCCATGACGATGTTCATGATCACGCCGAACCAGACGAGGTCGAAGCCCGCGGCCTTGAGCGGCGGCAGCACGATCGGCGCCGTCATCAGGATGATCGAGACCGGCGGCAGGAAGAAGCCGAGCACGACGACGAGGCCCAGCACGGCGGCCATCAGCGCCCAGCGCGACAGCTGCAGGCCGACGATCCACTGCGCGGCCGACTGGCTGATCTGCAGGTAGCTCATCACGTACGAGAACAGCAGCGACATGCCGATGATGAACATCAGCATCGTCGACTCGCGCAGCGTCGCGCCGAGGATGGGCGCGAGCTCGCGCGGGCGCCAGACGCGGTAGATCGTCGCGATCAGCGCGAGCGCGAGCAGCGCGCCGAGGCCGGCCGTCTCGGACGGCGTCGCGAAGCCGCCGTACAGCGCGGCCATCACGCCCGTGAGCAGCACGACGAAGGGCAGCACGCGCGGCAGCGTCGCGGCGCGCTCGCGCAGCGTGTAGCGCTCGGTCTCGAGCAGCGCCGACGGCGTGCCCGCGCGCTCGAACGCGGCGCGCGCGCGGCGCTGCTCGACGCGAAAGCGTGCCATCGCGTAGGCCGCGAACAGCCCGAGCAGCAAGGCGCCGGGCACGATGCCGGCGAGGAACAGCCGGCCCAGCGACTGCTCGGCCGCGACCGCGTAGAGGATCATCGTGATCGACGGCGGCAGCAGGATGCCGAGCGTGCCGCCGGCCGCGATGACGCCGGCCGCGAAGCCCGGCGAGTAGCCGCGCCGGCGCATCTCGGGGATGCCGGCCGAGCCGATCGCCGAGCAGGTCGCGGGGCTCGATCCCGCCATCGCCGCGAACAGGCCGCAGGCGAACACGTTCGCGATGCCGAGGCCGCCGGGGACGCGGTGCAGCCACGCGTGCAGCGCCGCGTAGAGGTCCTGGCCCGCGCGCGAGCGCCCGATCGCCGCGCCCTTGAGGATGAACAGCGGGATCGACAGCAGCGTGATCGACGCCATCTCCTCGTAGACGTTCTGGGTCACCGTGTCGAGGCTCGACGCGGGCATGAAGAAGTACATGAACACGAGCGCGACGCTGCCGAGCGCGTAGGCGATCGGCAGGCCCGAGAACATGAACAGCAGCGTGACGGCGATGAACAGCAGGCTCACCGGGACACCCTTCGCGCTTCGCGCCCCGCACAGCGCGCCGCGAACTGCAGCGCGAGCTGCAGCGTGAGCAGCAGCATGCCGGCCGTCATCAGGCCGTAGGGGATCCACAGCGGCGGCGCCCAGGACGAGTCGGTCGTCTGGCCCTCGACCCAGGCCTCGTGCAGCAGGGTCGCCGACTTCCACGCGAAGAACGCGCAGAACGCGAGGCTCACGGCGTCGACGAGCCCCAGCCGCCAGCGGTTCACGCGCGGCGGCAGCAGCGCGGCGACGGCCTCGATGCCGATATGGCCGCGCTCGGCCTGGACCCAGCCCGAGCACAGGAACACCGCGCCGACCAGGCAGAACACCGCGGCCTCGTCCTGCCAGTCGGTCGACGCGTGCAGCACGTAGCGGGTGACGACGCTCGACGTGAGGATCAGCGCGGCTGCGAGCAGCGCGAGCATGCCGAGCCCGCGCATCGCGCGGTTCAGCAGGGCGACGCCGCGCTCGACCCGGTCCAGCAGCCCAGCCATCAGAGCAGCTTCTGCGCGGCCTTGAGGAGGGCCGCGCAGGACTCGTTGCGCTCGGCGAAGTCCTTCCACGCCGTATTGCGCGCGATCGCCTGCCATTGCGCGAGCGAGGCCGCGTCGATGTCCTCGACCTGGGCGCCGGCCTTGGCGTAGATCTCGGCGACGCGCTGGTCGTCGGCCCGGGCCGCGTCGCGGCCGAAGGCCTCGAGCTCGGCGCCGACGCCCATCACGATGTCCTGCTGCGCCTTGGGCAGGCGCGCGAGCACGTCGCGCGAAATCAGCAGCGGCTCGAGCATGAACCAGTAGGTGCCCTTGCGGCCCGTCGTCAGGTACTTCGCGATCTCCTCGAGCTTGAACGAGATGAAGCTCGTCGACGAGGTCATCGCGGCGTCCATCGCGCCGGTCTGCATGGCCGCGTAGATGCCGTCGGACGGCAGGCTGATCACGGCCGCGCCGGCCTCCTTGAGCATCATGTCCATCTCGCGGCTGCCGCCGCGGACCTTGAGCCCCTTCGCGTCGGCCGGGCTCACGAGGCGGTGCGCGCGGCTCGCGACGCCGCCGGCCTGCCACAGCCAGCTCACGATCACGACGCCCTTGTCGGCAAGCACGCGGCTCATCAGGCGGCCGACCTCGGCATTTTTCCAGGCCGCGCCGATCTCGTAGGTCGGCACGAGGCCCGGCATCAGGCCCGCGTTGGTCTCGCCGACCTCGCCGCCCGCGTAGGACAGGGGCACGAGGCTCAGGTCGAGCGCGCCCTTGCGCAGCGCGCCGAACTGGGCGTTGGTCTTCATCAGCGAAGACCCCGGGTAGACGACGGCCTTGAGCGCGCCGCCGCTGCGCTTGTCGCATTCGGCCGCGAAGCGCCGGCACAGGCGGTCGCGGAAGTCGCCCTCGGTCAGCGTGCCGCCCGGGAACTGGTGCGAGATCTTGAGCTCGGTCGGCTGGGCCTGGGCGAGCGGCGCGAGCGGAGCCAGCGTCAGCGCGCCGGCGCCGCGCACGAGCGTGCGACGTTTCAGGGTCATGGCGGTCTCCTCGTCTTGTCGTTCGGGGCGCTGCGCTGACTGTGGCCAAGCCGGCCGCGCTATTGAATTGGTCATTACCCTTGGCGCCGCGGGGCGCGGATCGCCGGAGTCGTTTGCGGACGGTGACTTAATGTAGTAATGTTCCTACATGAGTGATTCGACGATTTCCGCGCGCGAGTTCAATCAGGACCTGGCCGGCGCCAAGAAGGCGGCCGAGCGCGGGCCGGTCGTCATCACCGACCGCGGCCGCCCCTCGCATGTGCTGATGAGCTACGCGCGCTACCTCGAGCTCGCGGGGCGCGGCGCCAACATCGTGAGTCTGCTCGCGATGCCGGAGGCGGCCGAGCTCGAGTTCGAGCCGGCGCCGCTGGCCGCGCCGTATCGCGCCGCGGCGCTCGACGACTGATGTTCCTGCTCGATACCAATGTCGTGTCCGAGCTGCGCAAGGCCGCGGCGGGGCGCGCCGACGCGCGCGTCGTCGCCTGGGCTGCAGCGCTGCCGATCGCGCAGCTCTATCTGTCGGCAATCACGGTGCTCGAGCTCGAACTCGGCATCCTGCAGCTGCAGCGGCGCGACCTCAAGCAGGCCGCCGTGCTGCGGACCTGGATGAACCGGCATGTGTTGCCCGCGTTCGATGGGCGCGTGCTCTCGGTCGACACGCGGGTCGCACTCCGCTGCGCGGCGCTGCACGTGCCAGATCGGCGCGCCGAACGCGACAGCCTGATCGCGGCGACGGCGCTCGTCCACGGGCTCACGGTCGCGACGCGCAATGTCGCGGACTTTGCCGGCACCGGCGTCGCGCTTGTCGACCCTTGGGCCGCGGGCTGAGCCGCGGCCGGGCCGACACTCCGGCTTACTCTTGGCGGCGCAGCGCCGGGAACAGGATCACTTCGCGGATGCTCGGCGAGTCGGTGATCAGCATGATCAGGCGGTCGATGCCGATGCCGCAGCCGCCGGTCGGCGGCATGCCGTACTCGAGCGCGCGGATGAAGTCGGCGTCGAAGAACATCGCCTCGTCGTCGCCGGCCTCCTTGTTCGCGACCTGGGCCTGGAAGCGCGCGGCCTGGTCCTCGGCGTCGTTGAGCTCGGAGAAGCCGTTCGCGACCTCGCGGCCCGTGATGAACAGCTCGAAGCGCTCGGTGATCTTCGGGTCGGCGTCGGACGCGCGCGCGAGCGGCGAGACCTCGACCGGGTAGTCGATGATGAAGGTCGGGTCCCACAGCTGGGCCTCGACGACGGCCTCGAACAGGCCGAACTGCAGCTCGGCGAGGCTCCAATGCTTCTTCGCCTGCTCGCCGGCCGCCTCGATGCGTTCGCGCAGCACGGCCGCGTCGTCGGCCTGTTCGGGCGAGAGGCCCGCGAACTTGATCAGCGAGTCGCGCACCGACAGGCGCGCGAACGGCTGGTCGAGCGCGACCGGCTTGCCCGCGTAGGTGATCGCGGCCGTCCCCGCGGCGCAGCGCGCGGCGTGGCGCAGCACCTCTTCGGTGAAGTCCATGATGTCGTGATGCGTCCACCAGGCCGCATAGAACTCCATCATCGTGAACTCGGGGTTGTGGCGGACGCTGATGCCCTCGTTGCGGAAGTTGCGGTTGATCTCGAACACGCGCTCGAAGCCGCCGACGATCAGGCGCTTCAGGTAGAGCTCGGGCGCGATGCGCAGGAACATTTGCTGGTCGAGCGCGTTGTGGTGCGTGACGAAGGGACGCGCGTTCGCGCCGCCCGGGATCGGGTGCAGCATCGGCGTCTCGACCTCGAGGAAGCCATGCTCGACCATGTGGTTGCGGATCGAGGACACGGCCTTCGAGCGCGCGACGAAGCGCGCGCGCGCGGCCTCGTCGGTGATCAGGTCGACGTAGCGCTGGCGGTACTTCTGCTCCTGGTCCTGCATGCCGTGGAACTTGTCGGGCAGCGGGCGCAGGCTCTTGGTCAGCAGGCGCAGCGTCGTCACGCGCACCGACAGCTCGCCGGTCTTGGTGCGGAACAAAGTGCCCTCGGCGCCGACGATGTCGCCGAGGTCGAGGTGCTTGAACTCGTCGTAGCTCGCCTCGCCGACGCCGTCGCGGGTCACGAACAGCTGGATCCGGCCGGTCGCGTCCTGCAGCGTGCCGAAGCTCGCGCGGCCCATGATGCGCTTGAGCATCAAACGGCCCGCGACGCTGACCTTGACGCCCTGCGGCTCGAGCTCCTCGTTCGCGACATGGCCCCAGCGCTGCTGCAGCGCGAGCGCGCGGTGCGCGGGCTTGAAGTCGTTCGGGAAGGGCACGCTCGTGCGCGCGCGCAGCGCGGCGAGCTTCTCGCGGCGCTCGGTGATGAGCTGGTTCTCGTCGGCGGCGGTCGCGGGCGTCGGCTGGGCGTCGGTCATGGGTGGCTTTCGGGCGAAGCCTTTGATTTTAAGCGGGGCTTTCGCGCCCGCAGCGGCCGATGCTGCGCCCCGTAGAATTCCGCGCTCAGCCTACAAGCCGCCATGCCGCCCATCACCGACCGTCCCGTCCGCTTCGCCCTCGTCGGCTGCGGCCGCATCTCGCGCAACCATGTCGAGGCGCTCGCGCGCCACCAGGGCCGCGCCGCGCTCGTCGCCGTCTGCGACCGCGACCCGGCCGCGCTGGCCGCCGCCGTCGCCGCGACAGGCGCGGCGGGCTACGCCTCGCTCGACGCGCTGCTCGCCGGCGCCGACGCCGACGTCGTCGTGCTCGCGACGCCCTCGGGCCTGCACGCCCAGCAGGCCATGCAGGTCGCCGCGGCGGGCCGCCATGTGCTGACCGAAAAACCGATGGCGACCAAGTTCGACGAGGGCATGGCGATGGTGCGCGCCTGCCGCGACGCCGGCGTCAAGCTCTTCGTCGTCAAGCAGAACCGCCTGAACGCGACGGTCCAGCTCGTCAAGAACGCGATCGAGCAGGGCCGCTTCGGCCGCATCTTCATGAGCACGGTCAACGTGTTCTGGACGCGCCCGCAGAGCTATTACGACGCGGCGCCGTGGCGCGGCCGCTGGGACCTCGACGGCGGCGCGTTCATGAACCAGGCCAGCCATTACGTCGACCTGCTCGACTGGCTCGTCGGCCCGGTCGACAACGTCCACGCCTACACGGCCACGCTCGCGCGCGACATCGAGGCCGAGGACACCGGCGTGCTGAGCCTGCGCCTGCGCCACGGCGGCCTCGCGTCGATCAACGTGACGATGCTGACCTGGCCGCAGAACCTCGAGGGCTCGATCACCATCCTCGGCGAGAAGGGCACGGTCAAGATCGGCGGCACGGCCGTCAACAAGATCGAGCATTGGGCCTTCGCCGACACGCGCCCCGAGGACGAGGCCGTCAAGGCGAGCAATTACGAGCTCGGCGCGGGCGGCTCGGTCTACGGCTTCGGCCACCCGCTGTACTACGACAACGTGATCCGCACGCTGCGCGGCGAGGCCGACGCCGCCGTCGACGGCTACGAGGGCCTGCGCTCGCTCGAGATCCTCGTCGCGGCCTACCGCAGCGCGCGCGACGGCCAGCGCGTCGGCCTGCCGCTGGTGTTCTGATCATGGGCGCCTACTGGAAGCATGAGTCGGCGATCGTCGACGCCGGCGCCGAGCTCGGCGCCGGCACCAAGGTCTGGCATTTCGCCCATGTCTGCGGCGGCGCCCGCGTCGGCCCCGGCTGCTCGCTGGGCCAGGGCGTGTTCGTCGGCAACGACGTCGTGATCGGCGCCGGCTGCAAGGTCCAGAACAATGTCTCGGTCTACGACGCCGTGACGCTCGAGGACGAGGTGTTCTGCGGCCCGAGCATGGTCTTCACGAACGTCTACAACCCGCGCGCGGCCGTCGTGCGCAAGGACGAGTACCGCCGCACCGTCGTGCGCCGGGGCGCGACGCTCGGCGCGAACTGCACGATCGTCTGCGGCGTCGAGATCGGGCGTTACGCCTTCGTCGGCGCGGGCGCGGTCGTGCACAGGAACGTGCCCGACTTCGCGCTGATGGTCGGCGTGCCCGCGCGCCGCGTCGGCTGGATGAGCCGCCACGGCGAGCGGCTCGAATTCGTCGACGGCGTCGCGCAATGCCCGGCGACGGGCGAGCGCTACCGGCTCGTCGAAGCGAACCAAGTGGAACTGCTGTGAACCTGCCCTTCATCGACCTCAAGGCCCAGTACGCGGCGCTCAAGACCCGCATCGACGCGCGCATCCAGGCCGTGCTCGACCATGGCCAGTACATCATGGGCCCCGAGGTCAAGGAGCTCGAGGAGGCGCTCGCGCGCTACGTCGGCGTCGGCCATTGCGTGACGGTCGCGAGCGGCACCGAGGCGCTGCTGATCGCGCTGATGAGCCTCGACCTCGCGCCCGGCGACGAGGTCATCACGACGCCGTTCACGTTCGCCGCCACGGCCGAGACCATCGTGCTCGCGGGCCTGAAGCCGGTGTTCGTTGACATCGAGCCCGACAGCTGCAATATCGACGCCGCGCAGATCGCCGCCGCGATCACGCCGCGGACCAAGGCCATCATGCCCGTGAGCCTGTACGGCCAGGTCGCCGACATGGAGGCGATCAACGCGTTCGGCCTGCCCGTGATCGAGGACGCCGCGCAGTCCTTCGGCGCGACGTACCGCGGCAAGAAGAGCTGCGGCCTGTCGACCTGGGGCGCGACGAGCTTCTTCCCGAGCAAGCCGCTCGGCTGCTATGGCGACGGCGGCGCGCTGTTCACCGACGACGCGCGGCTCGCCCAGGCCGCGCGCGAGATCCGCGTGCACGGCCAGAGCGCGCGCTACACGCATACGCGGCTCGGCGTCGGCGGGCGCATGGACACGCTGCAATGCGCGGTCGTGCTCGCCAAGCTCGAGCGCTTCGAGTGGGAGATCGCGCAACGCCTGAAGATCGGCGCGCGCTACCAGGCGCTGCTCGCCGAGCTGCCGGTCGAGCGCCTCGCGGTGCGCGCCGACCGCGACTGCGTGTGGGCGCAGTTCACGCTGCAGCTCGCGGATTCGAATCAGCGCGACGCGGTCCAGAAGCGCCTGAACGCGGCCGGCATCCCGACCGCGATCCATTACCCGCGCCCGCTGCACCGCCAGCCGGCCTACGCGCAGGACGTCGCGATGCCGAACGCCGAGCGCGCGGCCGCGCGCGTGATCAGCCTGCCGATGAGCGCGGACCTCAGCGAGGCCCAGCAAGACGCGGTGATCGCTGCACTGCGCGAGGCCCTGACTTAATCCGATGAAGCTTCTCCGCGCCACGCTGACCCTGCTGGCCGGTGGCGCGCTGGCCCAGGCGCTGCCGCTGCTGCTCGGGCCCTGGATCACGCGCCTGTACACGCCGGCCGAGTTCGGCCAGTTCTCGTTCGCGTGGACGCTCGCGACGAATCTGGCCGTGGTCGGCTGCGCGCGCTTCGAGTTCGCGCTGCCGCTCGAGCGCGACGAGGCCGGCGCGGCGCTGCTGCTCGCGCTGTGCGCGCGCGTGCTCGCGGGCATGACGATCCTGGCCTGCGTGATCGGCGCGGCGCTGGTCGCGGTCCAGCGCCTCGCGCCGGCCGGCCTGCTGCCGCTGGCCGTGCTCAGCGGCGCCGCGGCCCAGGCGCTCACGCTGTGGGCGACGCGCGCCGAGGCGTTCCGCATGCTCGCGCTCGCGCGCGTCGTCCAATGGGGCGGGGCGGCCGTGCTGCAGGTCGTGGCCGGCCTGCTCGCGCTCGGCGCGGTCGGCCTGATGCT
>JAFAMW010000063.1 GCA_019232985.1 Roseateles sp.
TTTTTGCGGCGCAGGACTTTTCCTATGAAGGCTGGGCGTCGATCTTCGCCACGCAATGGATGAAGCTCGCGACGTTCGTCACGCTCATCGCGCTGCTGTATCACGCGTGGGTGGGCATCCGCGACATCTGGATGGATTACATCAAGCCCGTGGGCGTGCGGCTCACGTTGCAAGCGCTGACGATCGTCTGGCTGCTCGGCTGTGCGGGCTACGCTGCGCAGATTCTCTGGAGAGTGTAAAAGAATGGCTGCAATTAAAAATTCTCTGCCGCGTCGCCGCTTCGACGTGGTGATCGTGGGCGCGGGCGGCTCGGGGATGCGCGCATCGCTGCAACTGGCGCGCGCGGGCCTGTCGGTGTGCGTGCTCTCGAAAGTGTTCCCGACGCGCTCGCACACGGTGGCCGCGCAAGGCGGCATTGGCGCGTCGCTCGGCAACATGAGCGAAGACAACTGGCACTATCACTTTTACGACACGATCAAGGGCTCGGACTGGCTGGGCGACCAAGACGCGATCGAATTCATGTGCCGCGAGGCGCCGAACGCCGTCTATGAGCTCGAGCACCTGGGCATGCCGTTCGACCGCAACGCCGACGGCACGATCTACCAGCGCCCGTTCGGCGGCCACACGGCCAATTACGGCGAGAAGCCCGTGCAGCGCGCCTGCGCGGCGGCCGACCGCACCGGCCACGCGCTGCTGCACACGCTGTACCAGCAGAACGTCAAGGCGCGCACGCAGTTCTTCGTCGAATGGATGGCTTTGGACATCATCCGCGACCTTGAGGGCGACGCGGTCGGCGTGACGGCGCTCGAGATGGAGACCGGCGAGGTCCACATCCTCGAGGCCAAGACCGTGCTGCTCGCGACCGGCGGCGCCGGCCGCATCTTCGCGGCGTCGACGAACGCGTTCATCAACACCGGCGACGGCCTCGGCATGGCCGCGCGCGCGGGCATCCCGCTGCAGGACATGGAGTTCTGGCAGTTCCACCCGACCGGCGTCGCCGGCGCCGGCGTGCTGCTGACCGAAGGCTGCCGCGGCGAGGGCGCGATCCTGCGCAACGCGAACGGCGAGCGCTTCATGGAGCGCTACGCGCCGACGCTCAAGGATCTCGCGCCGCGCGACTTCGTCTCGCGCTCGATGGACCAGGAAATCAAGGAAGGTCGCGGCTGCGGTCCGAACAAGGACTACATCCTGCTCGACATGACCCACCTCGGTGCCGAGACCATCCACAAGCGCCTGCCCTCGGTCCAGGAGATCGGCCACAACTTCGCGAACGTCGACATCACGAAGGAACCGATCCCGGTCGTGCCGACCATCCACTACCAGATGGGCGGCATCCCGACGAACATCCACGGCCAGGTCGTGACCCCGGGCGGCGGCGTGCACAACCAGGTCGTCAACGGCCTGTACGCCGTGGGCGAATGCTCGTGCGTGTCGGTCCACGGCGCGAACCGCCTCGGCACCAACTCGCTGCTCGACCTGCTGGTGTTCGGCCGCGCGGCCGGCAACCACATCGTCGACTACAACCTCAAGAACAAGTCGCACAAGCCGCTGCCCAAGGACGCGGCCGACCGCACGCTCGCGCGCCTGGCGCGCCTCGACGCGAGCACGAGCGGCGAGTACTCGCAGGTCATCGCCAACGACATCCGCGCGACGATGCAGCAGCACGCCGGCGTGTTCCGCACCCAGGCCGGCATGGACGAGGGCGTGGGCAAGGTCGCCGCGCTGCGCGAGCGCGTCGCGGGCCTGACGCTCAAGGACAAGTCCAAGGTCTTCAACACCGCGCGCGTCGAGGCGCTCGAGGTCGAGAACCTGATCGAGGCGGCCCAGGCGACGATGGTGTCGGCCGCCGCGCGCAAGGAATGCCGCGGCGCCCACACGGTGGACGACTACGAGCACCCGGCCGATCATCCTACGGCGCCGCTCGGCCGCGACGACGCCAACTGGATGAAGCACACGCTCTGGTACTCGGCGGACAACCGTCTCGAGTACAAGCCGGTCAATCTGAAGCCGCTGACGGTGGACACGGTGCCGCCCAAGGTCCGTACGTTCTAAGAAGGCGAGAAGACGAATATGAAGCGCACTTTCCAGATCTATCGCTACGACCCCGACAAGGACGCGAAGCCCTACATGCAGACCATCGAGGTCGAACTCGACGGTCACGAGCGCATGCTGCTCGACGCGCTGATCAAGCTCAAGGAAGTCGACCCGTCGATCAGCTACCGCCGCTCGTGCCGCGAAGGCGTATGCGGTTCGGACGCGATGAACATCAACGGCAAGAACGGCCTCGCGTGCCTGACCAACATGCGCACGCTGCCGGGCACGATCGTGCTCAAGCCGCTGCCGGGCCTGCCCGTCGTGCGCGACCTGATCGTCGATATGACGCAGTTCTTCAAGCAGTACGACTCGATCAAGCCCTACCTCGTCAACGACACGCCGCCGCCCGAGAAGGAGCGCCTGCAGTCGCCCGAGGAGCGCGAAGAGCTCAACGGCCTGTACGAGTGCATCCTGTGCGCGAGCTGCTCCACGTCCTGCCCGAGCTTCTGGTGGAACCCGGACAAGTTCGTCGGCCCGGCCGGCCTGCTGCAGGCCTACCGCTTCATCGCCGACAGCCGCGACCAGGCCACCAGCGACCGCCTCGACAACCTCGAGGACCCGTACCGCCTGTTCCGCTGCCACACGATCATGAACTGCGTCGACGTCTGCCCCAAGGGCCTGAACCCGACCAAGGCGATCGGCAAGATCAAGGAACTGATGGTGCGCCGCGCCATCTGATTGCCAGAGTCTGACAAGGCCGTCATGGAAACGCTCATCGACGAACGCGAACTCTCCAAGCTGCGCTGGCGCTGCCGGCGCGGCCTTCTGGAGAATGACCTTTTCATCGAACGTTTCTTCGAACGGCACGAGAATCTCAGCGAGAGGCAGGCCGATGGCCTGCGCAGGCTGATGGACCTCGCCGACAACGATCTGCTCGACCTGCTGCTTGCCCGCAAGGAGCCGGCCGGCGAACTCGATTGCGAGAGCGTCCAACTGGTGCTGAGCCAGCTCAGGACACCGAAGTAACCACATAGAAGGAAGCTACATGACACCGTCCGACGTCAAAGCCACCCTGTCGTTCTCCGACGGCAGCCCGCAGATGGACCTGCCGATCTACAAGGGCTCGGTCGGGCCCGATGTGATCGACATCCGCAAGCTCTATGCGCAGACCGGCAAGTTCACGTACGACCCGGGCTTCCTGTCGACTGCCTCGTGCAACTCGACCATCACCTACATCGACGGCGACAAGGGCGAGCTGCTGTACCGCGGCTACCCGATCGAGCAGCTCGCGGTGAACTGCGACTACCTCGAGACCTGCTACCTGCTGCTCTACGGAGAGCTGCCCAACGAGAGCGAGAAGGCCAACTTCGTCGACCGCGTGACGCACCACACGATGGTCAACGAGCAGATGCAGTTCTTCCTGCGCGGATTTAGGAGGGATGCCCACCCGATGGCCGTCATGACGGGCCTGGTCGGGGCGCTCTCGGCCTTCTATCACGACAGCACCGACATCAATAATCCCGAGCACCGCGAGATCGCCGCGATCCGCCTGATCGCGAAGATGCCGACGCTCGTGTCGATGGCCTACAAGTACACCATCGGCCAGCCGTACATCTATCCGCAGAACGATCTGTCCTACGCTGGCAACTTCATGCGCATGATGTTCGCCACGCCGTGCGAGCCGTACAAGCCCAACGACGTGCTGGTCCGCGCCATGGACCGCATCTTCACGCTGCACGCCGACCACGAGCAGAACGCGTCGACGTCGACCGTGCGCCTGTGCGGCTCGTCGGGCACGAACCCGTTCGCGGCCATCGCGGCCGGCGTGGCCTGCCTCTGGGGCCCGGCCCACGGCGGCGCCAACGAGGCCTGCCTGAACATGCTGTCGGACATCCAGAAGATGGGTGGCGAGGCCAAGATCGGCGAGTTCATCAAGCAGGTCAAGGACAAGAACAGCAACGTCAAGCTGATGGGCTTCGGCCACCGCGTCTACAAGAACTACGACCCGCGTGCCAAGCTGATGCGCGAGACCTGCCACGAAGTTCTGAACGAGCTCGGCCTGCATGACGACCCGCTGTTCAAGCTGGCCATGTCGCTCGAGAAGATTGCGCTGGAAGACGAATACTTCGTTGCCCGCAAGCTCTACCCGAACGTCGACTTCTACTCGGGCATCGTCCAGCGCGCCATCGGCATCCCGGTGCCGCTGTTCACGGCCATCTTCGCGCTGGCCCGCACGGTCGGCTGGATCGCCCAGCTCAACGAGATGATTGCCGACCCCGAGTACAAGATCGGCCGCCCGCGCCAGCTCTTCGTCGGCGCCAAGCCGCGCGACGTCAAGCCGATCGCGCAGCGTTGATCGGAGGCGGGCGCCGTGCCCGCGCCAACGACCGACTCGCAGGCCTCGCAGCGGAAACGCTGCGAGGCTTTTTTCATGCGGCGGCGGGCACCGCCGTGGCCGCAGGACCGGCGACCGGCACCGAGACCTTGAATGTCGTCCCCACGCCCGGTGTCGAGTCGATGTCGATCCGCCCGCCATGCTTCTGCACGATCGAGAAGGACAGCGACAGGCCGAGCCCGGTGCCCTGGCCCACGGGCTTGGTCGTGTAGAAGGGTTCGAAGACGCGGCGCCTGACCTCCTCGCTCATGCCGCAGCCGGTGTCCTCGACCTCCACATGGACCCAGCCGTCGTCGTGGCGGGTGCGCAGCGTGATGCGCCCGCGCTCGGCGATGGCCTGCGCCGCATTGACGATCAGGTTCATGAAGACCTGGTTGAGTTGGGCAGCGATGCAGCGCACCGGCGGCAGGGCCTGGTAGTCCTTTTCGATGCGGGCCTTGTACTTGACCTCGTTCATGACCACGTTGAGCGTGGAGTCGAGTCCGGCGTTGAGGTCCGCCTCGAGCCAGTCCGCGTGGTCGACGCGCGAAAAGTCCTTGAGGTCCTGCACGATCTTCTTCACGCGGCCAAGGCCTTCGTCGCTTTCGTCGAGGAGTTGGGGCAGGTCCTCCAGGGCGAAGTCGAGGTCCACCGCCCGCTCGACCCGTGCTATCTCGCACTGCGCGACGGCGGCGAAATCTTCCGGCGCCGCACCTCTGAGCGTGGTGAGCATTTCGAAGACAGGCTCGACATACTTGCGCAGCACGCTCAGGTTGGAGCTCACGAAGCCGATCGGGTTGTTGATCTCGTGAGCCACGCCAGCGGCGAGCTGCCCGATCGAGGCCATCTTTTCCGACTGGAGCAGCTGGTTCTGCGCCTCCTCCAGGCGCGTGTTGCTCTGCTTGATGCGCTCGTAGTTGATCTGCAGTTCGCGCTCGACGCGTCGCATCTCGGTCCAGTCCTGCACCAGCCACCAGGTGCCAATCGACGACTCCGCCGGGTTGGCCACGTAGGCGATCAGCTGGACCCAGAGCGAATTGCCGCCCAGCGTTCGCATCGGCATTTCGTGGACCAGCGATTCACCCTGCGAGAGCGTGCGAAGAGCCTGGCGCCGAAGCGCCGCATAGTCTTGCCGGCATGCGAACAGCTCCTGCACTGCCACGCCGGTCGGGCTGATGCCGTCGAGCTCGAAAATCTCCCGAAACTTGCGGTTGCCGCGCGTGATGCGACCGCGCGAGGCGGCGATGATGCCGACCGGCGCGTTCTCCAGGAATGCTTCAAGTTCGCGATGCGTGCTCAGCAGGTCCGCGGTGCGGTTGACGACCTGGCTCTCGAGTTCGTTGCGATGCTGGAGCAATTGCTCCTCGACCTGATGGCGCCGCGTCACATCCAGCAGGGTCTCGATCGCGCCAGAGATCCGCCCCTGCGCGTCGACCAGCGGTGCGGCCGTGAAGTGGAGCCAGCGCGGGCCCACGCTGAAGTTGGTGAAGTGGCCTTCCACCTCGTAGGCGCCGGCGACCGTGTGCGAGGGCGCGCAGCGCGATCCGTACAGGCGCGGCGCTTCGACCGCGACGGTGCCGTCGACGATCAGGTCGGCCAACAGCGGCTGGGCCTGCGCGTAGAAGAAGGACCAGGCATCGTCGCGGCCGAGGACGCGGTCGGCGCTGACGCCGGTGAGCTGCTCGCAGGCGGCGTTCCAATGCGTCACGCGATGGTTGGCGTCGATGACGAAGGTCGCCACCGGCGTGCCGCCGATGATCTGGCTCAGCACGCGCCCCATGTCGATGAGGCTCGTCTGCACATAGCGGATGTCGCTGAGGTCCTGGCAGGTGAAGATCGTGACGGCCGTGGCATTCACGACGGCACGGCGACCGGTGACCTCCAGCGCCCGCCTTGCGCCGCTGAGCGTGCAGGCCGAGACCTCGATCGCGGGCAGTTCGCCTTCTTCCTCAAGGCAGCGCAGACCGTAGCGATACACGGCCTTGCGGTCTTCGGGGTCGGCCCAGGCGTCGAAACGCATATTGCGCAATTCGGCGTCGGGATAGCCGAGCAAGCGTTGTGCGGCAGCGTTGGCGAAGAGGATGGCGCCTCCGGCGTGCAGCAGCACGGCGGAGGTCACGGCCTCCAGCGCATCCGAGAGATCCGGGCCGAGAAAACTCTGCCTGGTGCGGCGATCCGGGGTCACGGCGAGGCATCTCCGGGATCGACCAGGATGAACGAGCCGTCTTCGCCCCATTGCACCTGCGTGATGCCGGGCTCGAGTTGCTCGAGGCGGCGCAACTCAGCTTCCTGCGCGCTGAGCGTGCCGCGCTGCAGGCGGATTTCGTCGGCCAGTCGCGCGTTCTCGAGCGTCAGGGCGCGGATGCTCAGGATCTGCTGGACGGCGCTGAGCAGTTCGAAGTCAGTCCAAGGCTTGGGCAGGAAGCGCGAGATACCGGCTTCGTTGACGGCGCTGACCAGCGCGTTGAGGTCGGCGTAGCCCGACAAGATGATGCGGCCGCAATGCGGCTGGCATTCGCGCAGGCGGCGCAGCAGCTCCACGCCGTTGCAGCCGGGCATGCGGTAGTCGGAGATGGCCAGCGCGAACGGGGTATCGCCGATGCGCGCGAGCGCGGCGGCGGGATCCGTGAAGGCCTCGACCCGATAGGGGCTGCCATCGGCGTCCCTGAGGCCGTGTCGCAACAGGCGCTGCAGCGCCGCGAGGATGTGCGCTTCGTCGTCGACGAGCAGGATGCGGTCGATCATGGCCGCTCCTGCAGCGCAGGCGTCTGCGCCCCGGCTTGCCGCGGCGGCGGGGCGGCATGCTTCACATGCAGGGCGAACTTCGTGTCCTGGCGCAGGCTGAAGTCGCGCACCTGCCGAACCGCTCGTTCGTCGAAGACAAAGCCGGCGGCGAGCAGCAGGGTTCCGCGCGGGCTGCGCCAATCGCGCGCGAGCACCATGCCGACTTCGAGCTGCTGCGGCGCGACTTCGCGATCCGCGGGCGTGACCTCGGGGGCATCTTCGAGCGCTGCCTTGAAAGCCTCGATGACCGCCACCGCGTAATGGGTCCCGGCGCCGCTGATCACCATGGCGCGTGCGTCTGCCGGCGAGCGGCGCTTGACCGCTAGACGGCCATGCTGCGCGCCGAAATAGTCGCTGACGGCAGCGAGAATCTGGGCGCCCAGCGGCACCTCTTCGCCGGCGAGGCCGTCCGGGAAGCCTTTGCCATCGACGCGTTCCAGCTGGCTGCGGACGAAGCGGGCGGGCCGCTGCAGGCGCGCCAGCGGCATCAGGGCCGCCTCGCCCAGCAGCACGTGGCCGCGATAGCTCGCCTGCTCCTCGCCGGTCATGGCGGACAGGGGCTTTTGCAGCAGTGCGTCCGGAAGGCCGATCTTGCCGATTTCGTGGAGCAGGCCGGCGACGTAGACATCCTGCTCGGCCGCCGTCTTGCTGGCCAGGTGGCGTGCCGTACGTCGGGCCAGGTCGGCTACCTCGCGCGAATAGCCCGCCATGCCGTCCTGGCGCAGCTCCAGCAGGCCGGTGAAGACGTCGATGGACAGCAGGAAGTTTTCTTCGAGCTGGGCAAACGACGTTTCGAGCATTGCATTGACCTGCTCGAGCTCGCTGGTGCGGGCCTTGACGCGTCGATCGAGGTCCACGTTGAGCGCCTGCAGGATCTCGTTCTGGGCCCGCGTCAGATCCTGCAAGGCGCGATTCCTGCGGACCAGCCGCTGGCGCTCGACGCTGTCGCGCACGCCCAGTACCAGGTCGCGATCGTCCCAGGGCTTGGCGAAATAGCGGTGGATCTCGCCGCGGTTGATGGCGGCGATCGTCGAGTTGATGTCGGCGTAGCCCGTCAGCAGGATGCGCCCGATGTCGGGCCAGCGCAGGCGCACCTGCTCCAGGAACGCGGCGCCGTCCATGCCCGGCATGCGCATGTCCGAGACGACCAGGTCGACCGGCGCGGACTCGAGCTGGGCGAGTCCAGATGCCCCGCTGTCGGACATCAATACCTTGTAGCCCTCGGGACGGAACAGGCGCCTCAGGGCGCTGAGGATTGCCGGTTCGTCGTCGACGAACAGGACCGTCGCTGCTTCGCTCTGCTCTGCGGCCATATCGCCTCCTCGCGTTGACCTGTCGCGGATGCGCGCCGGCCTCACGGCACGGCGGTTGGTCTCAGCTGAGGGAATCCGGGTGGCGCGCTTTGTGGTGCACAAAGACGGAAAGCGTGTCCTGGCTCATGGCGTCCTCCCCAGTCCGTTCAAGGCCGGTGACTTGGTTTGCCAATATCCTCGTCCATACGGGCGGTGGTCGCAAGTGACGAGGTGAGCCGGCAGGGCGCCAGGCGGACTGCGCAGGCGCGCCTGACGCGCCTGCGCCGGATCTCAGTTGGTCTGGGCCAACTGATCCAGGATGGCCGGGTTCTCCAGCGTCGAGGTGTCCTGCGTGATCGCCTCGCCCTTCGCGATGGAGCGCAGCAGCCTTCGCATGATCTTGCCCGAGCGCGTCTTCGGCAGATTGTCTCCGAAGCGGATGTCCTTGGGCTTGGCGATCGGACCGATTTCCTTGGCGACCCAGTCGCGCAGTTCCTTGGCGATGGCCTTGGCTTCGTCGCCCGTCGGGCGCGGGCGCTTGAGGACCACGAAGGCGCAGATCGCCTCGCCCGTGGTGTCGTCGGGACGGCCGACGACCGCGGCCTCGGCCACGAGCTCGGTGCAGCTCACGAGCGCCGATTCGATCTCCATCGTGCCCATGCGGTGGCCGCTGACGTTGAGCACGTCGTCGATGCGGCCGGTGATGGTGAAGTAGCCCGTCTTGGCATCGCGGATCGCACCGTCGCCCGCGAGGTAGTAACCCTTGAGTTCAGCGGGGTAGTAGCTCTTCTTGAAGCGCTCCGGGTCGCCCCAGATCGTGCGGATCATGCTGGGCCACGGCTTCTTGACGACGAGGATGCCGCCCTGGCCGTTGGGCACGTCGTGGCCGGTCTCGTCGACGATGGCGGCGGCAATGCCGGGGAAGGGCAGGGTGCAGGAGCCCGGCACCAGCGGCGTCGCGCCCGGCAGCGGCGTGATCATGTGGCCGCCGGTCTCGGTTTGCCAGAAGGTGTCGACGATGGGGCAGCGTTTGCCGCCCACGTGCTCGTAGTACCACTCCCAGGCGGCCGGGTTGATCGGCTCGCCGACCGAGCCGAGCAGGCGCAGGCTGGACAGGTCGCTGTGTCGCGGATGCACGGTGGCGTTCGTTTCCGCGGCCTTGATCAGCGAGCGGATGGCGGTGGGCGCCGTGTAGAAGATCGTGACCTTGTGCTTCTCGATGGTCTTCCAGAATCGCGCGGCGTCGGGGTAGGTGGGCACGCCCTCGAAGACGATCTCGGTGCCGCCCAGGGCCAGCGGGCCGTAGGTGATGTAGGTATGGCCCGTCACCCAGCCGATGTCGGCTGTGCACCAGAACACGTCGTCGGGCTTGACGTCGAAGGTCCACTTGGTGGTGAGCGCGGCATGCAGCAGGTAGCCGCCGGTGCTGTGCTGCACGCCTTTGGGCTTGCCCGTCGACCCGCTCGTGTAGAGCAGGAACAGCGGGTGCTCGGCCTCGACCCACTCGGGCGCGCACTCGCTCGACTGAGTGGCCGTCAGCTCGTGCAGCCAGAGATCGCGCCCGGCCGTCCAGGCGACCTTGCCGCCGGTGCGCTGGTAGACGATCACGTCCTTGAGCGTCGGGCAGGCGTTGTCGGCAAAGGCCTCGTCGACGATGGCCTTGAGCGGCAGCGCCTTGCCGCCGCGCATCTGTTCGTCGGCCGTGACCACCATCACAGCGCCGGCGTCCTGGACGCGGTCACGCAGGCTTTGCGCCGAGAAGCCGCCGAAGACGACCGAGTGCGTTGCGCCGATGCGCGCGCAGGCCTGCATCACGGCCACGCCTTCGACCGACATCGGCATGTAGATGACAACGCGGTCGCCTTTTTTCACGCCGCGGCTCTTGAGCGCGTTGGCAATGCGGCTCGTCTGGGCCAGCAGCTCCTTGTATGAGACCTTGGTGACCGCGCCGTCGTCAGCTTCGAAGATCAGCGCCGTCTTGTCGCCGCGGCCCGCCTCGACGTGGCGATCCAGGCAGTTGTAGGAGACATTCAATTTGCCGTCTTCGAACCACTTGAAGAACGGCGCATCGCTGTCATTGAGCACCTGGGTGAAAGGCGTCTGCCAGCTGTCAAGATCGCGTGCCTGCCGGGCCCAGAAGCCTTCGTAATCGGCCTCCGCCTCGGCCACCAGGGCCTCGTACTGCGCCATGCCCTGGATGGCGGCCTGGGCCGCCCACGCGGGGCTCGGCGGGTAGATGTGGGTCTCGCTCATGAGCTTGTCTCCGTTTGCTGGATGCGAATTCCGAACTGGGCCGCAATGTGCCAAGCCGGTCTGACGATGTCCTTACTCTACGAGCTTCGGGAGCCCCCCTAGAATCGCCGACCATGACGATGCCGAACCG
>JAFAMW010000070.1 GCA_019232985.1 Roseateles sp.
CTGGCCTCGTTCACGTCGACCTCGACCTCGATCGAGTCCATGTCGACGAGCGTGCCCACGCCCGTGCGCGTAAAGCCGCCGCCGGCGGACAGCGGCGAGACGATCTCGCCGACCTGCGCGGCCTTCGCGATGATCACGCCGGCAAACGGCGCGCGCACCGTGGCGTAGTCGAAGTTGACCTCGGCCTGCGTCTGCTGCGCGTGCGCGGCCTCGGCGGCGCGCTCGCGCGCCTGCAGCGTGGCGACATTGACGGCCACGGCGTTGTCGGCCTGCTCGGTGCTCTGCTTCGAGACCATGCCTTGCGCCGCGAGGTCCGCCGCGCGCTTGGCGTCGGCACGCGATTGATCGAGCTGGGCGCGCGCTTGGTCCGTCTGCGCATCGGCCGAGCGCGCATTCGCGCGGGCCGAGTCGAGACCGGCGCGCAGCGCGCTGTCCTCGAGCCGGGCGAGCACCTGGCCCTTGGCGACATGGTCGCCTTCGTCGAACAGCACCTGCGTCAGCGTGCCGGTGATCTGTGTGGAGACGGTGGCCTCGCGCTTGGCTACGAGGTAGCCGGTCGCCTGCAGTACCGCGTTGCTGCCGCCTGCGCCGCCTTCGGCCACGGCGGCCGCGACGCGCACCGGCACGGCCTTGTGCGCCTGCCACCACCAAGCGCCGCCGCCGGCCAGCAGCGCCAGCACCACGACGCCGCCCGCCACGGGTAGCAGCCAGCCGGGCAGGCGGCTGCGTTCTTCGCGCGCGTCGTCGGCGATGCGCAGTTGGTTCAGCAGGTTCGCGTCGATGATGGTCTCCGGTCGGGCCGCGGACGGTCTTACTGGTTGGTCTGCGCCGGCTGATCCGCCTTCTTCGGCGGCACCATGCGGGCGAGTTCTTCCTCGCTGATGACGTCGAAGCAGCGGACCACCTTCTGCACGCCGCTGATCGTGCGGATCACGTCGGTGGCGCGCGAGGCCTCGCGTTCGGTCACGCGGCCCATCAGGTAGACGTTGCCGCGCTCGACGACGACGTAGAACGCGCTCGAGATCAGGTCCTGGGCGTTGAACAGCGTCGCCTTGATCTTGCTCGCGATCAGCACGTCGTTCGAGCGACTGGTCAGCGAGCTCGCGGGCGTCACGTCGAGCTCGTTGATCACGTTCGCGGCGTTCTCGACGTTGCCGGCGATCTGACCGGCCTGGTCGCGCGCCTCGGCCGTCGTCGCCTCGCCGGTCAGCAGCACGACGCGGTTGTAGGAGTTCACGCTCACGTGGACCTTGTCGCCGAGCTGCTGCTTGATGTTCGCGCCGGCCTTGAGTTCGATCGTCTCGTCCTCGACCTGGGTGCCCGCGGTGCGGCGGTCGGTCGCGACGAGCGCGCTGCCGACCATCGCGCCGCCGACCACGATCGGCGCGCAGGCGCCCAGGCCCAGCGTGGCCGCGAGCAGGCTCAGGATCAGCAGGGAGGGGCGGGTCTTCATCAGGGTCTTCATCATTGGATTCCTCATTCGGTGTCGCCGAGCAGCTGCATATCGACGGCGTCGCACAGGCAATGGGTGAGCAGACGCAGGCCCTCGGCGACGCGCGCGGGGCGCGTCGACGCGATGCGCAGCGCGAGGTCGGTGTCGTGCAGGTGCGCGCGCCACGACTCGCCGGCGCCGCCGCCGAGCGCGATCACGTTCATGTCCTGCTCGTGCGCGGCGTCGAGCACCGCGGCCCAGTCGGCGGCCGGCGCGCCCTGGGCGTCGAATACGACGAGCAGGTCGCCCGGGTGGCCGAGCGTCTGGATCTGGCGCGCCGCGTCGGTCAGCGCGTCGAGCGCGAGCGCGCCGAGGCCCGGGCGCTCCTGCTCGAAGCGCCCGACGAGCAGCGCGGCGAGGTAGCGCGCGTCGAGCTGGGCCGGGCCGAAGCCGCAGCACAGCACGCGGCCGCCGGCCGTGATGCCGTCGACGAGCAGCTGGGCCGCGGCCGCGAGCGGGCGCGACAGCGCCTCGGCCGATTGGTAGAGCAGGTCGGCGCTCTCGAAGAACTGTTGTTGGATGCGGGGCTCGAGCATGACGCGGCGGATCATAACGACGGATGCTGAGGAAATCGTCATGCCTGTGACAGAGTGCACGTTGCGCGGCGCGAGTGGCGCCCGGCGGGCGCGAATGGCGGGACGGCACCCGGCGGTGGCATCCGGCCGCCGTCAGGCCGCGTCGAACGCGCCGCGCAGCCACGCGAGCGTCGCGCCGTCGATCGCGACCACGTCGAAGCGGCAGGCCGGCGGCGTCGCGAAGCGTTGCAGGTAATGGCGCGCCGCGTAGACGATGCGGCGCCGCTTGGCCGGGGTGACGCTCGCCGCGGCGCCGCCGTGGCGGGTGTCGGCGCGCGCGCGGACCTCGCAGAACACGAGCGTGCCGTCGGCGTCGCGCAGGATCAGGTCGATTTCGGCGCCGGGCGCGGCGGGGCCGCGCGCGACTCGATAATTGCGCTCGACGAGCCGCAGGCCCCGGGCCGCGAGGAAGCGCAGCGCGCGCACCTCGGCGGCCGCGCCTTCCTCGGTCTTGCTCATGGGAGCCCAGCGCTTGAACATCGACGCCTCGCGGCTGCAACGGGACGCCGCCGCCGCCGCGGCCGGCGGCCAGCAGTATCCGGCCGCCACACTCTATGTCGTCGCGACGCCGATCGGCAACCTCGCCGACCTCACGCTGCGCGCGATCCATGTCCTCGGTCTGGTCGACGCGGTCGCCTGCGAGGACACGCGCGTGAGCGCGGGCCTGCTGCGCCACCTCGGCCTGCACAAGCCGCTCGTCGCGCTGCACCAGCACAACGAGCAGGGCGAGAGCGCGCGCATCGTCGCGCGCCTGCAGGCCGGCGAGCGTGTCGCCTATATCTCCGACGCCGGCACGCCGGCGATCTCCGACCCGGGCGCCGTGCTCGTCGCGGCCGTCGCGGCCGCGGGCCTGCGCGCCGTGCCGATCCCGGGCGCGAGCAGCGCGGCCGCGCTGCTCAGCGTCGCCGGCGACGCGGCGGCCGAGGGCTTCGATTTCGTCGGCTTCCTGCCGACCAAGGCGGCCGAACGGCGCACGCGCGTGCAGGCGCTCGTCGGCCAGGCGCGCAGCCAGGTGCTGTTCGAGGCGCCGCACCGGATCCAGGCGCTTGTCGCGCTGCTCGCCGAGCTCTGTCCGGCGCAGACCGTGACGCTGGGCCGCGAGCTGACCAAGCAGTTCGAGACCGTCCATACGGCGCCGGCCGCGAGCCTGCCGGCCTGGCTCGCCGCCGACGCGCAGCGCGAGCGCGGCGAGTTCGTGCTGGTGCTGCACGCCGCGCCGCGTGCCGCCGCCGGCGCGGCCGAGCTGCCGGCGGATGCGCTGCGCGCGCTCGACCTGCTGCTCGCCGAGCTGCCGCTCAAGCAGGCCGTGAGCCTTGCCGCCGCGATCAGCGGCGCGCCGCGCAACGGGCTTTACGAGGCAGCATTGAAACGCCGCGGCGAGGCAAGCTGACGCCTGGGTTTCAGAGGTGTAGCCGGGCGCACATCTCTTTACTTTGCCGGATCATGGCCGTGGGCTGACTGAATTGTCATTTATAAGTCAGCTTCTCGCCGGGGCCCCCGGCCTAGAGTCGCGCCCATGTGGAGATCCAAGCAATCGAGGCGGGCTCGCGGGCCTGCCGTCGCCCTGGCGGCGCTCGTGTCGGCCCTGATCCTGGCCGGCTGCGCCGTCGGGCCTGACTACCAGCGCCCCGAACTGCCGGCTGCGCCGGCCCAGTTCAAGGAAGACGGCCCGTGGCGCCCGGCCGTGCCGGCCGCGGCCGACGCCAAGCAGCCCTGGTGGCAGGCCTTCGGCGACGCCGACCTGAACGCGCTCGTGGTCCAGGCCAACGACGCAAACCAGACGCTGCGCCAGGCCGAGAGCCAGCTGCGCAACGCCCAGGCCCTGGTGCTGAACGCGGGCGCGCAGCTCTGGCCCATCGTCGGCGTGACCGGCCAGATCGGGCGCGAGCGCCAGTTCTCGCCGAACACGCCGCTCGACACGCGCGGCGCGGCCATCGCTGCGAGCTGGGAGCCCGACTTCTGGGGCCGCGCGCGGCGCGGCCTCGAGAGCGCGCAGGCCTCGGCGGCCGCGAGCGGCGACGACCTCGCCGCCGCGCGCCTGGCGGTGCAGGCCACGGTCGCGAGCAGCTATGTGCAGCTGCGCATCGACGACGCCATGCTCGACCTGCTCGACCGCACCGTCGATGCCTACCGCGCGTCGCTCGGGGTGGCGCAGGCGCAGGAGCGCGCGGGCGTCGCGACGCCGGCCGACGTCGCGCTCGCGCAGAGCACGCTCGCGTCGGCCGAGGCGCAGCGCGTCGACCTGCGGCTCGCGCGCGTCCAGGGCGAGCACGCGCTGGCCGTGCTGCTCGGCCGCCTGCCCAGCGACTTCTCTCTGCCGGCCAAGCCGCTCGCGCTGAGCCTGCCGGCGATCCCGCCGCTGCTGCCCTCGCGGCTGCTCGAGCGCCGCCCCGACGTCGCCGGCGCCGAGCAGCGCGTGCGCGCGGCGAACGCCCAGATCGGCGTGGCCAAGGCCGCCTGGTTCCCGAACCTGTCGCTGACGGCCAGCGACGGCGTGACCGCGCTCGGGAAATGGGCCGGCGCGCCGCTGCGCGTCTGGTCGCTCGGCGCGAGCGTGACGGCGCCGCTGTTCGACCCGGGCCAGCTGCGCAGCCTCAACGACCAGGCGCGCGCGGCCTACGACGGCGCGGTCGCGAGCTACCGCCAGAACGTGCTCGCGGCCTTCCAGGACGTCGAGGACCAGCTCGCGGCGCAGCGCGAGCTCGCGCGCGAGCGCGTGTTCGAGGACCAGGCGCTCGCCGCCGCCGTCGAGGCCGAGCGGGTGCTCGCGCGCCAGTACGAAGTCGGCAGCGCGAGCTACGTCTCTCTCGTCACCGCCCAGGCCAACAGCCTCGCGGCAGGCCGCACCGCCCTGCAGCTGCAGGGCCGCGAGTTGCTCGCCCATGTCGCGCTGATCCGCGCGCTCGGCGGCGGCTTCGGAACCGAACCATGAACGACCAGACCATGCAATCCACTTCCCTCCGCGACCGCCTTGCCGGCCGTGCCGGCTTCGGCCTCGCCGCGCTCGCCCTCGCCGTGCTCGTCCTGCGCATGAACCACAGCGCCGTCGCCGACGACGGCGCGGCCGCCGCCAAGGCCAAGGCCGCGCCGGTGCCGATCGTCAGCGCGGCGGTCCAGCAGCAGACCCTGCCGGTCGAGCGCACGGGCCTCGGCCAGGTGCTCGCCGGCGTCAGCGTGACGGTGCACACGCGCATCGACGGCGAGCTCGAGACCGTCAACTACCGCGAAGGCGAGGACGTGCGCAAGGGCGCGCTGCTCGCCCGCCTCGACGACCGCATGATCGTCGCCCAGCTCCAGCAGGCCGAGGCCGCGCAGCAGCGCGACGAGGCCCAGCTCGCGAACGCCCAGGTCGACCTGCGCCGCTTCCGCACCCTCGTGCCCGAGAAGGCCGCGACGCAGCAGCAGCTCGACACCCAGGAAGCGCTCGTGCGCCAGCTCCAGGCCGCGATCGCGAACGACGCGGCGGCCGTCGCCGCGGCGCGCGTCCAGCTCAGCTACACGCGCATCACGGCGCCGAGCGCCGGCCGCGCGGGCGCGCGCCTCGTCGACCCCGGCAATATCGTCCACGCCGCCGACCCGGGCGGCCTCGTCGTGATCAACGAGATCGACCCGATCCAGGTCCAGTTCACGCTGCCGCAGGAGGACTTCCAGGCCGTCAACGCCGCGATCAACGCGAGCAAGGGCCGCGCGCTGACCGTCCAGGCCTCGGACCGTGACACCCACGCCGTGCTCGCGACCGGCCAGCTCTCGCTGCTGAACAACCAGATCGACGTGAGCACCGGCACCGTGCTGCTCAAGGCGCGCTTCACGAACCCGCAGCACCGGCTGTGGCCGGGCCAGACCGTCGACGCGCGCCTCGTGCTCGGCACCCAGGCCGACACGCTGACCGTGCCGGTCGCGGCGATCCAGCGCACCCAGCAGGGCCTGATGGTCTACGTCGTCGACGCCGGCAACACCGTGCGCGTGCAGGCCGTCACGGTCGCGTCGAGCGACGACAAGATCGCGCGCATCAGCAAGGGCGTCAAGCTCGGCGAGCGCGTCGTCGTCGACGGCCAGTACCGCCTGTTCCCGGGCGCGAGCGTCCAGGAGCGCCCGCCCGAGACCGCGGCCAAGGGCGGCGCCGCGAGCGCGGCCGCGTCACGTTAAGCGCGGAGCAAATCAGCCGTGAGCATTTCCAGCAACTTCATCAAGCGCCCGATCGGCACGACGCTGCTCGCCGCGGCGCTGCTGTTGATCGGCCTCGCGGCCTGGCCGCTGCTGCCGGTCGCGCCGCTGCCGCAGGTCGACTTCCCGACCGTCCAGGTCACCGGCCGCCTGCCCGGCGGCGCGCCCGAGACCATGGCCGCGACCGTGGCCCAGCCGCTCGAGCGCCAGTTCTCGCTGATCCCGGGCCTCGCCCAGATGACCTCGACGAGCTCACTGGGCCAGACGCAGATCACGCTGCAGTTCGACCTCGACCGCAATATCGACGGCGCCGCGCTCGACGTCCAGACCGCGATCAACGCGGCCACCGGCCAGCTGCCGAAGAGCCTGCCGAGCCCGCCGAGCTTCCGCAAGATCAACCCGGCCGACTCGCCGATCGTCATCTACGCGGTCCAGTCCGACGTGCTGCCGCTGACCCAGGTCGACGACTACGCCGAGAACATCCTCGCCCAGCAGCTTTCGCGCATCAAGGGCGTTGGCCTCGTCAACGTGTTCGGCCAGCAGAAGCCCGCCGTGCGCGTGCAGGTCGACCCGGCCAGGATCCGCGCGCTCGGCCTGTCGCTCGAAGACGTGCGCGGCGTGATCGCGAACACGACGGTCAGCAGCGCGACCGGCACGATCGACGGCGCGACCCAGTCGTTCAACGTCCAGACCAACGACCAGCTGCTCCAGGCCGGCCCGTGGAACGACGCCGTGATCGCCTGGCGCAACGGCGCACCGATCCGCATCCGCGACATCGGCGTCGCGATCGACGGCCCCGAGAACACCAAGTACGCGGCCTGGGGCTTCCAGGGCGCGGGCGCGCCGGCCGGCTCGAACATCTCGGGCGGCCGCTCGATCATGCTCGCGATCACCAAGGAGCCCGGCGCGAACGTGATCGACACGGTCGACCGCGTCGAGGCCGCGCTGCCGCGCATCCGCGCGGCGGTGCCGCCGGCCGTCACGATCAACAAGCTGATCGACCGCACCCAGACGATCCGCGCGTCGGTCAAGGACGTCGAGTTCACGCTCGTGCTGTCGGTGCTGCTCGTCGTCGCCGTGATCTTCCTGTTCCTGCGCGACGTGATGGCGACGGTGATCCCGAGCGTGACCGTGCCGCTCGCGATCCTGGCGACGGCCGCCGTGATGTACCTGCTCGGCTACAGCCTCGACAACCTGTCGCTGATGGCCCTGACCATCGCGGTCGGCTTCGTCGTCGACGACGCGATCGTGATGCTCGAGAACATCTACCGCCACGTCGAGGCGGGTGTGCCGCGCTTCGAGGCCGCGCTCAAGGGCGCCGGCGAGGTCGGCTTCACGATCGTCTCGATCTCGGTCTCGCTCGTCGCGGTGTTCATCCCGCTGCTGCTGATGGGCGGCATCGTCGGCCGGCTGTTCCGCGAGTTCGCCGTCACCGTGACGCTGACGATCGCGGTCTCGGTCGTCGTCTCGCTGACGCTCACGCCGATGCTGTGCTCGAAGTTCCTGCGCAACGCGCACGACGTCAAGCATGGCAAGGTCCTCGAGTGGTTCGAGCGCGGCTTCGGAGCAATGCAGTCGGGCTACAGGCGCGGCCTGACCCATGTGCTCAAGCACCCGTTCATCACCCTGATGAGCTTCTTCGCGACGCTCGCGCTGACGATCGGGCTGTTCGTCGTCATCCCCAAGGGCTTCTTCCCGCAGCAGGACACCGGCTTCGTGTTCGGCCAGGCCGTCGCCGGCCAGGACATCTCGAGCGGCGCGATGTTCGAGCATATGGAGCAGCTCGCCGACATCGTGCGCCAGGACCCCGACGTGTCGGCGTTCGGCGTGTCGATCGGCTCGTCGACCTTCAACCAGGGCAATATGTTCATCGCCCTGCGCCCGCTCGACGAGGGCCGCAAGGTCACGGCCGACGAGGTCATCGCGCGGCTGCGTCCCAGGCTCGCGAGGGTCGCCGGCGTGACCCTGTACCTGCAGGCCGGCCAGGACATCACGGTCGGCGGCCGGCCCTCGCGCACCCAGTACCAGTACACGCTGACCGACGTCGACCTCGACGAGCTCAACGACTGGGCGCCGCGCCTGACCGACCGGCTGTCGAAGCTGCCGGGCCTGACCGACGTGACTTCCGACCAGCTGAACTCGGCGCCGGTCGCGCGCATCGTGATCGACCGCGAGCGCGCCGCGACCTACGGCCTGACGGTCGCGCAGATCGACGCGACGATCTACGACGCGATCGGCCAGCGCCAGGTCGCCCAGTACTTCACCCAGCTCAACAGCTACAACGTCGTGCTCGAGGTCCCGCCCGAGCTGCAGCGCGACACCCAGCTGTTCGACAAGCTCTACCTGAGCTCGCCGACGACCGGCCAGCAGGTGCCGCTGTCGAGCTTCGCGAAGTGGGATACCTCGCACACGGCCTACCTGGCGGTGAACCACCAGGGCCAGTTCCCGGCCGTGACGATCTCGTTCAACCTCGCGCCCGGCCATGCGCTCGGCGACGCGGTCAAGGCGATCGAGAAGGCGCAGCTCCAGATGGGCGTGTCGGCGACGCTGTCGGGCAGCTTCCAGGGCACGGCCCAGGCCTTCGGCGACTCGCTGCGCAGCCAGCCCTACCTGATCGCCGCGGCGCTGATCGCCGTGTACATCGTGCTGGGCCTGCTCTACGAGAGCTACATCCACCCGCTGACGATTCTCTCGACCCTGCCCTCGGCCGGCGTCGGCGCGCTGCTGATCCTGATGGCCGGCGGCTTCGACTTCAGCGTGATCGCGCTGATCGGCATCATCCTGCTGATCGGCATCGTCAAGAAGAACGGCATCATGATGGTCGACTTCGCGCTGCACGCCGAGCGCGACCGCGGCCTGGCGCCGCAGGACGCGATCTTCGAGGCCTGCCTGCTGCGCTTCCGCCCGATCATGATGACGACGATGTGCGCGCTGCTCTCGGGCCTGCCGCTGATGCTCGGCCACGGCGCGGGCTCCGAGCTGCGCCGGCCGCTCGGCTTCGCGATGGTCGGCGGCCTGATCCTCTCCCAGATCCTGACGCTGTTCACGACCCCGGTGATCTACCTCTATCTGGACCGCGCGCACCACTGGTACGTCAGGAGCCGGGCGGCGCGCGCGGCCCGCAAGGCAGCGAAGGTGGCCCCCCAATCATGAAAGTACTGATCGTCGAGGATGAACGCAAGGCGGCGGACTACCTCCGCCAGGGCCTGAGCGAGCAGGGCTGCAGCGTCGACATCGCCCACGACGGCGTCGACGGCCAGCACCTCGCGGTCCACCAGGACTACGACGTGATCGTGCTCGACGCGATGCTGCCGGGGCTCGACGGCTTCGAGCTGCTGCGCTCGCTGCGCGCGGTCAAGAACACGCCGGTCATCATGGTCACGGCGCGCGACGCGGTCGAGGACCGCGTGCGCGGCCTGCAGAACGGCGCCGACGACTACCTCGTCAAGCCCTTCTCCTTCGTCGAGCTCTACGCACGGCTCCAGGCGCTCACGCGCCGCAGCCGCGTGCTCGACGCGACGCTGCTGCGCGTCGGCACGCTGCAGATCGACCTGATCGCGCGGCGCGTCACGCGCGAGGGCCAGCGCATCGACCTGACGGCCAAGGAGTTCGGCCTGCTCACGCTGCTCGCGCGGCGCCAGGGCGAGATCCTGTCGAAGACGACGATCGCCGAGCTCGTCTGGGACATGCATTTCGACGGCAGCACCAACGTGATCGAGGTCGCGATCAAGCGCCTGCGCAACAAGATCGACGCGCCGTTCGACCGGCCGCTGCTGCACACGGTGCGCGGCATGGGCTACCTGCTCGAGGAACGGTGAAGCGCCCGGCCTCGATCGCCTGGCGTCTCGCGCTCGCGTTCAGCGTCGCGGCGCTGCTCGGCTTCGCCCTGAGCGCGGCGATGCTGCGTACGGCCTCGCAGAACGCGATCGAGCGCCTCCAGGCGCTGCAGGCGCACGACCGCATCGAGGACCTGCGCTACCTGCTCGAACGCGGCCGCGCGACCGACCTCGCGCAGCGCGCGCGCGACAAGATCGAGACCCTG
Source organism: Roseateles sp. (assembly GCA_019232985.1). The sequence continues at coordinate 10,274 of JAFAMW010000070.1, forward strand.
AGCCGCGACGGCCGCACGCGCTACTGGCTGTGGTGCGACACCGACCCGGCCTGGCGCTACGGCCCCGACGCCGAGGCGCTCGCGCAGCGCATCAAGGGCAGCGGCGACACGCCCGACATCGAGGAGATCGACGGCCTGAGCATGGCGCTGCGCGCGGTCGCGCTGCCGGCCACGCCGGTGCGCCCGCCCGTCACGCTGATCGTCGGCGTGAACCGCGAGCCCTACCGCGCGTCGCTCGCGCGTTTCCAGGCGCGCCTGCTGCTGCTCAGCGTCGGCGGCGCGCTGCTCGTCGCGGTGCTCGGCTTCTGGGGCGTGCGCTGGAGCCTGCGGCCGATCGCGCGCATGGCCGCCGAGGCCCAGCGCGTCGGCCCCGACAACCGCGGCCAGCGCCTGCAGCTGCCCGCGCTGCCGGTCGAGCTCGCCGACCTCGGCCGCTCGTTCAACGCCGCCATCGACCGCCTCGACGCGGCCTATGCGCAGCTCGAGACCTTCAACGCCGACGTCGCCCACGAGCTGCGCACGCCGCTCGCGACCCTGATCGGCCAGACCCAGGTCGCGCTCTCGCGGCCGCGCCCGGCCGCCGAGATGGAGGAGCTGCTGCACTCCAACCTCGAGGAGCTCGAGCGCCTGCGCACGATCGTCGCCGACATGCTGTTCCTCGCGCGCGCCGAGCAGGGCGCGCGCGCCGAGCGCCGCGCCGACGCCTCGCTCGCGGCCGAGCTGCTCAAGACCGTCGAGTTCTTCGACGCGCTGCTCGAGGACGCGGGCGTGAGCGTCTACGTCGAGGGCGACGCGCGCGCGCGTGTGGAGGTCTCGCTGATCCACCGCGCGCTGTCCAACCTGCTGCACAACGCGATCCAGCATGCGCCGGCCGGCAGCCGCATCGAGGCGCGCGTCGAGCGCGGCGAGGGCTTCGTGCGCATCGCGCTGAGCAACCCGAGCGAGACGATCCCGCCCGAGCAGCTCGCGCGCCTGTTCGACCGCTTCTACCGCGTCGACGCGTCGCGGCCGAACAGCGACGCGAACCACGGCCTGGGCCTCGCGATCGTCAAGGCGGTCGCGGCGATGCACGGCGGACGGGCCTTCGCGCGCAGCGAGCGGGGCCTGACCACCGTGGGGTTTTGCGTCTCCCTAGAATAGCCGGATGATCTCCATCGAACCGACCCTGGCGCGGCTCGCGACCGCGAAGGCGCAGCTGCTCGACCCCTGCGGCCTCGACGAGGCGAAGCTCGCGCAGGCGCTGCGCGTGATCACCGAGCACCGCGTCGACGACGCCGACCTGTACTTCCAGCACACGCGCGCCGAGGGCTGGAGCCTCGAGGAGGGCATCGTCAAGAGCGGCAGCTTCTCGATCGACCAGGGCGTCGGCGTGCGTGCGGTCGCCGGCGAGAAGACCGCCTTCGCCTACTCCGACGACATCACCGAGGCCGCGCTGCTCGACGCCGCGCGCACCGTGCGCGCGATCGCCGCGAGCGGCCAGAGCCGCCGCGTCAAGGTGCCGGCCGCGCCGCGCTTCGCGGGCAGCCGCGCGCTGTACGGCGTCGCCGACCCGATCGCGAGCCTCGACAGCACGGCCAAGGTCGCGCTGCTCGAGCGCGTCGAGAAGCTCGCGCGCGCGAAGGACCCGCGCGTCGTCCAGGTCATGGCCGGGCTCGCGGCCGAGCACGAGATCGTGCTCGTCGCGCGCGCCGACGGCCTGCTCGCGGCCGACGTGCGGCCGCTCGTGCGCCTGTCGGTGACCGTGATCGCCGAGAGCAACGGCCGGCGCGAGGTCGGCAGCGGCGGCGGCGGCGGGCGCTTCGGCCTCGCCTATTTCGACGACGCGAAGATCCGCAGCTACGTCGACCAGGCCGTCAATGCGGCGCTGACCAACCTCGAGTCGCGCCCGGCCCCGGCCGGCGAGATGACGGTCGTGCTCGGCCCGGGTTGGCCTGGCGTGCTGCTGCACGAGGCGATCGGCCACGGCCTCGAGGGCGACTTCAACCGCAAGGGCTCGAGCGCGTTCTCGGGCCGCGTCGGCGAGCGCGTCGCGGCCAGGGGCGTGACCGTGCTCGACGACGGCACGCTGCCCGACCGGCGCGGCTCGCTCAACGTCGACGACGAGGGCGCGCCGAGCCAGCGCAACGTGCTGATCGAGGACGGCATCCTCAAGGGCTATATCCAGGACGCGCTGAACGCACGCCTGATGGGTGTCGCGCCGACCGGCAACGGCCGCCGCGAGAGCTACGCCCACGTGCCGATGCCGCGCATGACCAACACCTACATGCTCGGCGGCGACAAGGATCCCGCCGAGATCGTCGCGAGCATCAAGCGCGGCCTGTTCGCGACCAACTTCGGTGGCGGCCAGGTCGACATCACGAGCGGCAAGTTCGTGTTCTCGGCGAGCGAGGCCTTCTGGGTCGAGGACGGCCGCATCCAGTACCCGGTCAAGGGGGCGACGCTGATCGGCAACGGCCCCGACGCGCTCACGCGCGTGTCCATGATCGGCAATGACATGGCGCTGGACACCGGCGTCGGCGTATGCGGCAAGGAAGGCCAGAGCGTGCCGGTCGGCGTCGGCCAGCCGACGCTGCGCATCGACGGACTCGTGGTCGGCGGCACGGCATGAAGTGAGGCCCCTCGCCTGGTCCTGCCGCGCTGGACGCGGGCCGGCGCCGGCCCGGGCGGCACAGCTTCCTCGGCCGGCGAGGGCGGACTTGCCGGGGCGCGAACCCACGGGCGCGCATCCATGCTAGATTTGCGGCGATGTCCCGCGCTGCGTTCTTCTTCTGCTTTTGGCACTTTCCCCGCTCCGGCGGTGGGAAAGAAGCCTGAACGCGCGCAGCCGCCAGACTTCCCTCCCCACGAAACCGCCGGACCCGCAAAGTCCGGCGGTTTTGTTTTTGTGCCCCGAGTTTTGTTTGATCCTCAACCGAGCCCTCCGATGAACGCCAAGTCCACCGAACCCAAGGCCGAGCGCTGGTACTCGCCGGCCGACAAGACCAGCGCGACCGACGACCAGCGCATCCGCGACGTCACGCCGCTGCCGCCGCCCGAGCACCTGATCCGCTTCTTCCCGATCGTCGGCACGCCGATGGAGCGCCTGATCACGGGCACGCGCCAGAAGATCCGCGACATCATGCAGGAACGCGACGACCGCCTGCTCGTGATCATCGGCCCCTGCTCGATCCACGACCCGGCCGCCGCGCTCGACTACGCGCGCAAGCTGCTCGAGCAGCGCGAGCGCTACGCCGACACGCTCGAGATCGTCATGCGCGTGTACTTCGAGAAGCCGCGCACGACGGTCGGCTGGAAGGGCTTGATCAACGACCCCTACCTCGACGAGAGCTATCGCATCGACGAGGGCCTGCGCATCGCGCGCCAGCTGCTGCTCGAGATCAACCGCCTGGGCCTGCCCGCGGGCAGCGAGTTTCTCGACGTGATCAGCCCGCAGTACATCGGCGACCTGATCTCCTGGGGCGCTATCGGCGCGCGCACGACCGAGAGCCAGGTCCACCGCGAGCTCGCCTCGGGCATCTCGGCGCCGATCGGCTTCAAGAACGGCACCGACGGCAATATCAAGATCGCGACCGACGCGATCCAGGCCGCCGCGCGGCCGCACCATTTCCTGTCGGTCCACAAGAACGGCCAGGTCGCGATCGTCGAGACCAAGGGCAACAAGGACTGCCACGTGATCCTGCGCGGCGGCAAGGCGCCGAACTACGACGCCGCGAGCGTCGCCGCGGCCTGCGCCGACCTGACGGCGGCCAAGCTCGACGCGCGCCTGATGGTCGACTGCTCGCACGCGAACAGCAGCAAGAAGCACGAACGCCAGGTCGAGGTCGCGCGCGACATCGCCGCCCAGATGGCCGCCGGATCCAGGGCGATCTTCGGCGTGATGGTCGAGAGCCACCTGAAGGACGGGGCGCAGAAGTTCACGCCGGGCAAGGACAGCCCGGCCGCGCTCGAATACGGCAAGAGCATCACCGACGCCTGCCTCGGCTGGGACGACTCGATCGCGACGCTCGACATCCTGTCGGACGCCGTGAAGGCGCGCCGCAAGCGCTGATCAGCGGTACAGCTCGGGGCTCGGCAGCTGCCAGTCGTAGCGGATCGCGGCGAGCCGCAGGCCCGCGACGCAGCCGATGCCGAGCACGAAGGCCCAGTCGCGCTTGAGCCCCGCGCGGCGCAGCAGCTGGTACAGCGCGATGCCCGCGATCGCGGCCGTCGCGTAGATGTCGCGGCGCAGCAGCAGCGGCACCTGGCCGCTGAGCAGGTCGCGCACGACGCCGCCGCCGACCGCCGTCAGCGTGCCCATCAGGAGCGCCGGCACGCGCTTGATGCCCTGGTCTTCGGCGAGCTCGGTGCCGGTCAGCGCGAACAGCGCGAGGCCCAGCGCGTCGGCGACGCGCAGGCCCTTCATCGCGCCCGGCGAGAGCTGGCCGAACATCGCCGTCGCGAGCGCCGCGACGGCGATCACGAGCAGGTAGCGGCCGTCGCGCATCCAGACCACCGGGTGGCGGTTCAGGAGCAGGTCGCGCAGCGTGCCGCCGCCGATCGCGGTGACGGCCGCGAGCACGAGCAGGCCGAACAGGTCGAGCCCGGCCTGCATCGCCGCGAGCGCGCCGCTGACCGCGAACACGGCGACGCCGAGCAGGTCGAACCAGTACAGAAGCATGGCCGCGAGTGTAGGGTCGGCCTTGAAGCGCGCCGATCTGGCCCAAAATACCGCCGCGCCGACGCAGCCGCGTCCCTGATTCAGTACTGACCATGACGACGAAGCAAACCCATTCCTTCCAGGCCGAGGTTCAGCAGATCCTGCACCTCGTCACGCATTCGCTGTACTCCAACAAGGAGATCTTCCTGCGCGAGCTCGTCTCGAACGCGTCCGACGCGTGCGACAAGCTGCGCTTCGAGGCGCTCGACCATCCGCAGTTCCTCGAGGACGCGCCGAACCTCGAGGTGCGCGTGAGCTTCGACGAGGCCGCGCGCACGCTGACCATCAGCGACAACGGCGTCGGCATGAGCGCCGAGGAGGCGATCGCCCACCTCGGCACGATCGCCAAGAGCGGCACGCGTGAATTCATGGCCAGGCTCGACGGCGACCAGAAAAAGGACGCCGCGCTGATCGGCCAGTTCGGCGTCGGCTTCTACTCGGGCTTCATCGTCGCCGACAAGATCGTCGTCGAGTCGCGCCGCGCCGGCCTGCCGGCCGAGCAGGGCGTGCGCTGGATCAGCGCGGGCACCGGCGACTTCGAGGTCGAGACCATCGCCAAGCCCGGCCGCGGCACCGACGTGATCCTGCACCTGCGCGAGGGCGAGGACGAGTTCTTCAAGACCTGGCGCCTGAAGTCGGTCATCTCGAAGTACTCCGACCATATCTCGCTGCCGATCCTGATGCGCAAGGAGGAATGGATCGCCGAGGAGGCCAAACAGGTTCTCAAGGACGAGTGGGAGCCGGTCAACAAGGCCTCGGCGCTGTGGTCGCGCAACAAGAACGAGGTCACTGCCGAGCAGTACGAGGACTTCTACAAGCAGATCAGCTACGACACCGAGGCGCCGCTCGCCTACACGCACAACCGCGTCGAGGGCCGCAGCGAGTACACCCAGCTGCTCTACATCCCGAAGAAGGCGCCGTTCGACCTGTGGAACCGCGACAAGCGCGGCGGCGTCAAGCTCTACGTCAAGCGCGTCTTCATCATGGACGACGCCGAGGCGCTGATGCCCGTGTACCTGCGCTTCGTCAAGGGCGTGATCGACTCGGCCGACCTGCCGCTGAACGTCTCGCGCGAACTGCTCCAGGAGAGCCGCGACGTCAAGGCGATCCGCGAGGGCTCGACCAAGCGCGTGCTCTCGATGCTCGAGGGCCTCGCCGACAGCGAGGACGCGGCCGAGCGCCAGAAATACGCGGACTTCTGGAAGGACTTCGGCCAGGTGCTCAAGGAGGGCGTCGGCGAGGACCACGCGAACCAGGAGCGCCTCGCCAAGCTGCTGCGCTTCGCGTCGACGACGCACGACGAGGGCGTGAGCCTCGCCGACTACGTCGCGCGCATGAAGCAAGGCCAGGAGACGATCTACTACATCGCGGCCGACTCGCTCGCGGCCGCGAAGAACAGCCCGCAGCTCGAGATCTTCCGCAAGAAGGGCATCGAGGTGCTGCTGTTCGTCGACCGCGTCGACGAGTGGATGCTCGCCCACCTTTATGAATTCGAGGGCAAGTCGCTGCAGTCGGTGGCGAAGGGCGCCGTCGACCTCGGCCGCCTCGAGGACGAGGCCGAGAAGCAGGCGGCCGAGCAGGTCGCCGAGCAGTTCAAGCCGCTCGTCGAGCGCCTCAAGACGGCGCTCGCCGCGCGCGCGAAGGAGGTCCGCGTGACGACGCGCCTGGTCGACTCGCCGGCCTGCATCGTCGTCGACGAGGGCGACATGAGCGGCCACCTCGCGCGCCTGCTCAAGCAGGCCGGCCAGCCCGCCGCGACGAGCCTGCCGACGCTCGAGATCAACCCCGCGCATGGCCTCGTGCGCAAGCTCGGCGACGCGACGGCCGACGCGCGCTTCGACGACCTGGCGCAGGTGCTGTTCGACCAGGCCGTGCTCGCCGAGGGCGGCCAGCTCGAGGACCCGGCCGCCTACGTGCGCCGCGTCAACGCGCTGCTGACGGCCTGAAGCCGCTCGCTCGGGCCGCTCACTCGTCCCAGAAGCGGTAGGGCTCGTCGTCGCCGGCCGCAGCGGCCGGCGGCGGCGCGTCGCCCTCCGCCGCGTCGCGCATCAGCTCGAGCTGCTCGCGCAGCTTGACGACCTGGTCGCTCCAGTAGTTCGGCGTGCCGAACCAGGGGAACGCGAGCGGGAAGGCCGGGTCGGCCCAGCGCCGCGCGAGCCAGCCGCTATGGTGGATCATGCGCAGCGTGCGCAGCGGCTCGATCAGGCGCAGCTCGCGGCGGTCGAACGCGGCGACGCTCTCGTAGCCGTCGAGCACATGGACGAGCTGCTGGCGCGCGCTCAGCGCGTCGCCCGACAGCAGCATCCACAAGTCCTGCACGGCCGGGCCGTTGACGGCGTCGTCGAGGTCGACGAAATGCGGCCCGCCGTTCGGCGTCCACAGGATATTGCCCGGGTGGCAGTCGCCGTGCAGGCGCAGCGTGCGCAGGTCCGGCACGGTGGCGAACGCGGCGTCGACCGCCGCCAGGCATTGCGCGACCGTGTCGCGCCAGGCCGGCGCGATCTCGGGCGGCAGCGCCTCGCTCGCGACGAGGAAGTCGCGCGCGGCCGCGCCGGGCGCGCTGCCGACCCAGTCGAGCCGGTGGTCGAAGCGGCGGCGCCGGCCGACGTTGTGCAGGCGGCCGAGCAGGCGACCGATCCAGGCGAGCACCTCGGGGTCCTCGAGCTCGGGCGCGCGGCCGCCCTGGCGGCCGGTCGCGGCGAAGCGCTGGCCGCGGTAGTGGCTCAGCGTGGACGCGGGCGCGTCCGGCGCGGCGAGCGCGGGCAGGGACCAGGGGGCGGCGACCGGGACCTCGGCCGCGGCGAGCTCGGCCGCGAAGGCGTGCTCCTCGAGGATCTGCGCGTCGCTCCAGCGGCCGGGCCGGTAGAACTTCGCGACCGCGACGCGGCCGTCCTCGAGGTGGACCTGGAGCACCCGGTTCTCGTAGGAGTTCAGCTGCATGAGCCGGCCGTCGCCGTGCAGCCCGACCGCGTCGAGCGCGTCGAGCATGAACTCGGGCGTGAGGCCGGCGAAGGCCGCCGCGTCGTCGCTGCTGCTGTCCAACGCGGGGGCTCAGCGCGGCGCGAGGCCGCCGCGGTAGCGCGGCGAGTCGACGACGACGCCGACGATGTCGTTGGGCGCTTCGCCCGGGTATTGCGAGTCGGCGCCGAGCGGCTCGGCGAACGGCCGGCTCGCCGCGAAGCCGCTGCGGCCGCCGCGCGACGAGCCGTCGAAGCCGGTTGCGTCGAAGCGGCTGTCGGGCGCGAAGAAGGAGTCGCCGAACAGCGCCGAGTCCTGCCACAGGCCCGCGCGGCTGCCGCCGCGGGCGGCCGCACCGGCATGCGAGGCCGCCGGCGCCGGGCTGCGCACCGGCATCGGCGCCGCGTGCGGGCCGCGCGCCTGGGTGTTCGAGAAGGGCACGAGCAGCTGCAGCTCGGCCGCGCTCGGCAGGTTGTTGACCGGGCAGCGCAGGTAGCGCACGCGGCAGGCGCCGAGCACCGACTGCTTGATCTGCAGGTTGCGGCCCGAGATGCTGCGCTCGCCGTCGAGGTCGATCGCGGCGAGTACGCGGCCGTTCGGGCTGCAGATCGCGAAGCTCACGTGGATCGAGCCGAGCAGCTCGTACCAGTAGCGGACCTCTTTCGCCTCGTTCGGCTGGCAGAAGCGCACGAGCGGCAGCTTGGCGAGGATCACGTGGTGCGGCAGCGCGTCCTTGAGCAGGCGGTAGACGCGCCGCTCGTCGGTGCTGAACACCGGTCGCGCAGTGAGCGACCACTCAGTGGGTAGCGCGCGCTGGCTGCGCGCCGGCCGTCGCAGCAGCCACAGGATCGCGGACACGGCGAGGGCCAGCACCGCGGCGGCGGCGATGATCCAGGGGGCGGCGACGGGCAGGCCTTGCATGGCGACGGGTGAAAGAAGGAAAAGCCGGGGCTTTGGGGTTCAGATTCGCGGACTTTAGCCGATGGGCGTGACGCTTTACCCTGGGCCTAGCCCCAGGACTCCCCCGCTCGGGGGGCCCGGCATGCGCCGCGGCGGCGCGTTTTGCGGCCGCAGGGAGCCTTAACCGCCGCCGCGGCCGAACAGCGTGGCGCCAAGCCGGCGCAGGCGCTCGCGCCAGCGGCGCAGCGTGCGCAGGTGGCGCTTGAACTCGAAGTCGACCTCGGCGAGGTGGCGCTCGAGCGCCTCGTCGACATGCGAGCTCAGCGTGTCATGCGGCAGGCGCAGCCAGGCCTCGGACTCGGCGCCCTCGCGCTCGACCTTCGCGCCGGCGCGGCGCGCGATGCGCAGCATCGGCGTGTTCTCGCTGAGCGCGTGGATGAACAGCGTGCCGACGCCGCGGTTGCGCGCGTGCAGCGCGGCGCGGTCGAACAGGCGCTGGCCGACGCCCTTGCCGCGGGCCCGCGCGTGGACCGACACGCCGAACTCGGCCATCGCCGGCCTGCCCGGGCGCTGGGGTGCCGGGTCGTAGGCGAGGTGGGCCATCGCGACGAGCTCGAGGCGGCGGTTGAAGATGCCGAGCAACTCGTCGCGGCCGAAGTCGAGCCGCTCGGTGTAGCGCGCGACCTGCTCGTCGGAGGCCGCGTAGCCGAAGCGCAGGTAGCGGTCGCGCGCGCCGAGGCTCAGCAGGTGCTCGAGGATGCGGCGCCGGTGGCGGGCGCTCAGCGGGCGGATCGGCACCCATCGCGACGGGTGCAGGCGGCCGAGCCAGTCGCCGGGGTGGCGGTTGCCGGGGTCCGGGGCGCTGGGCGGGGTCATGGCGGAATTCTAGCGATTTGGTCTTTCCTGGCCGAGCTGATACACTAGCGGGCTTTCCTCCATCTGGCTGGGGGGAAGAGTCACGGATCGTGAGGGTTCCCGGAGTTTTTCGGTTTCGGGGATCCAGGTGAGAGGCCGTCGGCGCCGGGTTTTGCACCCGCGGCGTCACATAAGCGGCACCGAACCCGGTCGCGGCCCGTCGATGCAGTTCAGCCATTCAGCTGCCCGCCGTCTTTTGGCGGGCAACAGTGAAAGAAACTCATGAAGACCTTCAGCGCCAAGCCGGCCGAAGTGACGCACGAGTGGTTTGTGATTGACGCCACCGACAAGGTGCTCGGACGTGTTGCCAGCGAAGTGGCACTCCGTTTGCGCGGCAAGCACAAGGCCATTTACACGCCTCACG
>JAFAMW010000053.1 GCA_019232985.1 Roseateles sp.
CTGGTAGCCGGTCGAACGCTGGTTCGGCAGGAACTTGGCCAGGTGCGCGCCGACGCCGATCGGGCCCACGCCCGGGCCGCCACCGCCGTGCGGAATGCAGAAGGTCTTGTGCAGGTTCAGGTGCGATACGTCGCCGCCGAACGAGCCTGGCGCCGCCACGCCGACCAGCGCGTTCATGTTGGCGCCGTCGACGTAGACGCGGCCGCCGTGCTTCTTGACCAGGGCGCAGATCTCCTTGACGTGCGTGTCGAACACGCCGTACGTCGAGGGGTAGGTGATCATGATCGCGGCGAGCTTGTCGGCGTGCTGCACGCACTTGGCCTCGAGGTCGGCGAGGTCGATGTTTCCTTCCTTGTCGCACTTGGTGACCACGACCTGCATGCCCACCATCTGGGCCGAGGCCGGGTTGGTGCCGTGGGCCGATTCGGGGATCAGGCAGATGTTGCGGTGCACGTCGCCGCGCGCGTCGTGCCAGGCCTTGATGGCCAGCAGGCCGGCGTACTCGCCCTGCGAGCCGGCATTGGGCTGCAGGCTGATGCCGGCGTAGCCGGTGGCCTGGCAGAGCCAGCCGGTCAGCTGCTCGTTGAGCAGCGTGTAGCCCGCGAGCTGGTCCTGCGGCGCGAACGGGTGGATGGCGGCGAACTCGGGCCAGGTGATGGGGATCATCTCGCTGGTCGCGTTGAGCTTCATCGTGCACGAGCCCAGCGGGATCATCGAGCGGTCGAGCGCGAGGTCCTTGTCCGACAGCGAGCGGATGTAGCGCAGCATCTCCGTCTCGGAGTGGTGCGTGTTGAAGACAGGGTGCGTGAGATAGGCGGAAGTGCGCTGCAGCTCGGCCGGGATCAGGCTGGCGATGCCCTTCTCGAAGGCGGCGAAGTCCACCGTCTTGCCGAACAGGGCCGCGATGGCCTGCACGTCGGCGCGCGTCGTCGTCTCGTCGAGCGAGATGGAAACGCTCTTGGCGGAGGCGCGGCGCAGGTTCATGCCGGCGGCGACGGCCTTGGCCAGCAGCGCGTCCACATCAGCCGGGACTTCGATCGTGTCGAAGGCTGCAGCCTTCACGCCGAGCGCCTGGGCCAGCACGGCGGTGAAGCTGGCAACGCGCTGCGCAATGCGCTTGAGGCCTTGCGGGCCGTGATAGACCGCATACATGCTGGCCACGACGGCGGGCAGCACCTGCGCCGTGCAGATATTGGACGTGGCCTTCTCGCGGCGGATGTGCTGCTCGCGCGTCTGCAGCGCGAGGCGGTAGGCCGGATTGCCGTGCGTGTCGACGCTGACGCCGACGAGGCGGCCCGGCAGGTTGCGCTTGTATTCGTCCTTGCAGGCCATGAACGCGGCGTGCGGGCCGCCGTTGCACATCGGCATGCCAAAGCGCTGGGTCGTGCCGACGGCGATGTCGGCGCCTTGCTCGCCGGGCGGCGTGAGCAGGGTCAGCGCGAGCAGGTCGCAGGCCGCGATCAGCAGCGCGCCCTGGGCGTGGACGGCCGCGGCGATCGCGTCGAGCGCACGCACCTCGCCGTTCACGCCCGGGTACTGGACCAGCGCGGCGAAGCAGTCGGCCTTGCCCGCGTCGGCGGCCGGGCCGACCTGGACCTCGAAGCCGAGCGGCGTCGCGCGCGTGCGCACGACCTCGAGCGTCTGCGGCAGCACGTCGTCGGCCACAAAGAAGACCTTGCTCTTGCTCTTGCCGACGCGCGCGGCGAGCGTCATCGCTTCGGCGGCCGAGGTCGCCTCGTCGAGCATCGACGCGTTCGCGATCGCCATGCCCGTGAGCTCGCAGACCATGGTCTGGAAGTTCACGAGCGCTTCCATGCGGCCCTGCGAGATCTCGGCCTGGTAGGGCGTGTAGGCCGTGTACCAGGCCGGGTTCTCGAGGATGTTGCGCAGGATCACGCCCGGGGTCAGCGTGTCGTAATAGCCCTGGCCGATATAGCTCTTGAGGACCTTGTTCTTCGCCGCGACCTGCTTGAGTTCCGCGAGCGCGGCGGCCTCGGTCAGCGCGGCGGGCAGCTGCATGCCGACCGCGCGCTTGATGCCCGCGGGAACGATCGCGTCGATCAGCGCGCGGCGCGACGCGGCGCCGATCACCGACAGCATGCCGGCTTCGTCGGCGGCGTCGGGGCCGATATGGCGGGCTTGGAATTCGGCGGCGTTCTCGAGGTCGCCAAGAGGCTTGAGGGCGGACATCAGCATGGTCGGGGTCTCAGGAGTTCAGGGGGCGGGCGCGCGGCAGGACGGGGCGCGCCCCGGGGCGCGGCATCAGCCGTTCTTGACGAGCGTGTCGTAGGCGGTCGCGTCCATCAGCGCGTCGAGCTCGGCCGGGGCGGCGAGCTTGACCTTGAAGAACCAGCCGGCCTTGAGCGGGTCGCTGTTCGCGAGCGCGGGGTCGGCGCGCAGCGTCTCATTGACCTCGAGGATCTCGCCGCTCACCGGCATATAGACGTCGGCGGCGGCCTTGACCGACTCGACCACGCCGGCTGTGTCCTTGGCCGCGAAGGTCTTGCCGACCTCGGGCAGGTCGACGAAGACCACGTCGCCGAGCGCGTCCTGCGCGTGCACCGTGATGCCGACCGTGACCGTGCCGTCGCCGTGGACTTCGACCCATTCGTGATCGGGCGTGTACTTGATGCTGCTCATGCTCAAAGCTCCGTTGAGGGAAATGAAATGCGGTTAACCGCGGAAATAGTTGTTCGGCGTGAACGGCGTGGCGCTGACCGTCATCGGCGTGCGCTTGTCGCGGACGATCGCGAACAGCTCGGTGCCGGCCTTGGCGAACTCGGCCGCGACGTAGGCGAGCGCGACCGGCTTGTTCACCGTCGGGCCCAGCGTGCCGCTGCACACGCGGCCGACCTCGGTGCCGTCGGCCGTCACGACCGCCGCGCCTTCGCGCACCGGCATGCGCTCGCTGCCGACCAGGCCGACGCGCTTGCGCGCGGCGCCGCCGGCGAGCTGGGCGTCGATCACGGCCGCGCCCGGGTAGCCGCCTGCGCGCGCGCCGCCGGCGCGGCGCACCTTCTGGATTGCCCAGGTCAGCGCGGCCTCGACCGGCGTCGTCGTCGTGTCGATGTCGTGGCCGTACAGGCACAGGCCGGCTTCGAGGCGCAGCGAGTCGCGCGCGCCGAGGCCGATCGGCTTGACCTCGGGCTGGGCGAGCAGCTTGCGCGCGAGCGCGACGGCCTGGTCCTGGTGCACCGAGATCTCGAAGCCGTCCTCGCCCGTATAGCCCGAGCGGGTCAGGTAGACGGGGATGCCGTCGAGCTCGAAAAAGCCGCCGGTCATGAAGGTCAGCGCGGCGACGCCGGGGTTCAGGCGCGCGAGCGCCGTCACGGCGGCCGGGCCCTGCAGCGCGAGCAGCGCGCGCTCGGGCAGCGGGCGGACCTCGCAGCGGCCGGCCAGGTGGGTTTGCATATGCGCGATGTCCTGGTCGCGGCAGCCGGCGTTGACGACGACGAACAGGCCGTCGTCGCGGTGGCAGACCATCAGGTCGTCGAGAATGCCGCCGGCGTCGTTCGTGAACAGCGCGTAGCGCTGCTTGTCGAGGCCGAGGTCGACGATGTCCACCGGCACGAGGGTTTCGAGCGCGGCCGCGGCGCCGGGGCCGACGAGCAGCACCTGGCCCATGTGCGAGACGTCGAACAGGCCGGCCTGGGCACGCGTGTGCTTGTGCTCGGCCATCACGCCGCTCGGGTACTGGACCGGCATGTCGTAGCCGGCGAAGGGCACCATTTTCGCGCCGAGTTCGAGGTGCAGCGCGTGAAGCGGGGTCTTGTGGAGGGGCGTGGTTTCGGCAGCGGACATGGACTCAGGGCTCCAGATGGGAAGTGTTTCGCTTCTTGGATGCCCCCGCTGTCCGCTTTACCTGAGAGATTGGCGACGCGAGTCGCTTGCCCCTTCGGTGGACGGGCTCGCAGACCCGTCTCTCTCCAGTGAGGAACGCCCCGCTTCAACAAAGAAGCGCCTGGGCGTCTTGCCAGTCCTTTTGCCTGAGCGTTCGGGGCGGCACGCAACCCCTGCGCCTTCGGCGGCCGTCCCGGAACTTGGTTCCGGCGGCACTCTCCTGGCGGGGCGCATTGTAGCCCTGGCCGGCGGCGCGTCGACAGGTTAAGCCGTCGTTAATCCCCGCCCGACGCCGCGCGTCAAAATCACCGTAAAGGTGACCTTATGCGACTGCTCCTCGTCGAAGACGACCAGATGATCGGCGAACCGCTGCTCGACCTGCTGCGCGCCGAAAGCTACGCGGTCGACTGGGTGCGCGACGGCGAGATGGCCGACACCGCGCTGCAGAGCCAGAACTACGACCTGATGCTGCTCGACCTCGGCCTGCCGCGGCGCGACGGCCTCGCCGTGCTGCGCGCGGCGCGCGCGCGCAAGCAGCGCGTGCCGGTGCTCGTGATGACGGCGCGCGACGCGCTCGCGCAGCGCGTCGAGGGCCTCGACGCGGGCGCCGACGACTACGTGCTCAAGCCCTTCGAGCTCGACGAACTGCTCGCCCGCGTGCGCGCGCTGCTGCGCCGCGCGCAAGGGCGCGCCGAGCCGGTCTACGAGCATCTGGGCGTCGCTCTGAACCCGGCGACCCACGAGGCCAGCGTGAACGGCCAGCCCGTGCTGCTGTCGGCGCGCGAATGGTCGGTGCTCGAGCCGCTGCTCGCGCGCCCGGGCCTCGTGCTGTCGCGCCAGCAGATCGAGGAAAAGCTCTACGGCTGGAAGGACGAGATCAGCTCGAACGCCGTCGAGGTCTACGTGCACGGCCTGCGCAAGAAGCTCGGCGCGGGCCTGATCCAGACGGTGCGCGGCCTCGGCTACATGGTGCCCAAGCAATGAGCCGGGCGCGCCTGCCGTCCTTGCCGGCCTGGGCAAGGGCGAGCGCCGCCTCGCTCAAGGGCCGGCTGTTGTTGTTCCTGCTCGCGGCGGTCTGCCTCGCCGCGGCCCTGCAGGCCTGGAGCAGCTACCGCACGGCGCTGCAGGAAGCCGACCAGATCTTCGACTACCACATGCAGCAGATGGCGCTGTCGCTCGGCGGCAGCCTCGGCGGCGGCGTGCAGAGCGCGAACGACGACATGGAGCTCGTGATCCAGGCCTGGACCGCCGAGGGCCTGCAGGTGTTCCAGTCGACCGGCCGCGCGCGCATGCCCGCGCGCGCCGTGCTCGGCTTCTCCAACGTCGCCGTCAACGATCACATGTACCGCGTGCTGTCGGTGCAGTCGGGCGGCCAGATCGTCCAGGTCGCGCAGGAGCTCGCGGTGCGCGAGCGGCTCGCGCGCCGGCTCGCCTGGCGCACCGTGCTGCCGGTCGCGGCGATGGTGCCGCTGCTGATGATCGTCGTCGGCTGGGTCGTCAGCCATTCGCTCGCGCCGGTCGAGCGCGTGCGCGCCCAGCTCGCGCGGCGCGCCGCCGACGACCTCGCGCCGGTCGCGTCCGAGGGCCTGCCGGCCGAAATCGAGCCCATGGTCGGCGAGCTCAACTCGCTGCTCGGCCGCGTCCAGCAGTCGGTCGCGGCGCAGCAGCATTTCGTCGCCGACGCCGCGCACGAGCTGCGCTCGCCGCTGACCGCGCTGAAGCTGCAGGTCCAGTCGCTGCAGCGCGCCCACGACGACGCGGCGCGCCAGCTCGCCCAGGCGCGCCTCGCGGCCGGCATCGACCGCGCGACCCGGCTCGTCGAGCAGTTGCTGCTGCTCGCGCGCCACGACAACCAGGCCGCGCCGCGCGAGGCCGTCGCGCTCGCGCCGCTCGTCGAGCAGGTCGTCGCCGAGCACGCGGCGGCAGCGGCGGCGCGCGGCGTCGACCTCGGCATCGCGCGCCTCGACGCGGCGACCGTGGCGGGCCAGCCCGACGCGCTCGCGGTGCTCGTGCGCAACCTCGTCGACAACGCGATCAAGTACGCGCCCGAGGGTGGCAAGGTCGACGTCAGCCTGTTCGCCGCGCCGGCGCCGACGCTGCGCGTCGACGACAGCGGCCCCGGCATCGCGCCGGCCGAGCGCGAGCGCGTGCTCGACCGCTTCTACCGCAGCCCCGATCGGCCGCAGGAAGCGAGCGGCAGCGGCCTCGGCCTCGCGATCGTGGACACGATCGCCGGGCGCCATGGCGCGAGCCTCTTGCTCGCCACCGCCGAGCCGCTCGGCGGCCTGCGCGCCGAGGTCCGGTTTCCCGCCGCGAGTTTTTAAGAGGCGACTAAGCGCCTTTGTCGATAGTCCCGCCATCCCCCTGCATCCACTGAAGGAAGGACCCCACCATGGCAAGCGAAACAATGATCTCCGCCAAGCGCCTCGTCTGGGCGCTGGCTGCGGCCGGCGTGGTCGGCCTCGGCGGCGGTGCGTTCGGCGCGCTCGCGCTGCAGCGCGAGGCCCAGGCCGAGACGCCCGCGGCGGCGCCGGCCGCGTCGGTCGCGACCGCGCCGCTGGCGCTCGGCGCGGCGGCCGCGGCGGCCGCCGCGCCGGCCGCCGTGCCGGTCGCGCTGCCCGACTTCGCGACGATCACGGCGCAGAACGGCCCGGCGGTCGTCAACATCAGCGTGACCGGCACGGTCAAGACCGTCAACGCCGGCGTGCCCAACATGCCGGGCATGGATCCCGACGACCCGTTCTTCCAGTTCTTCCGCCGCTTCCAGCAGGGCCCGAACGTGCGCCAGACCCCGGTGCGCGGCGAGGGCTCGGGCTTCATCGTCAGCGCCGACGGCGTGATCCTGACCAACGCCCACGTCGTGCGCGACGCCCAGGAGGTCATCGTCAAGCTGACCGACCGCCGCGAGTTCAAGGCCAAGGTGCTCGGCTCCGACCCACAGACCGACGTCGCCGTGCTCAAGATCGAGGCCAAGAACCTGCCGGTCGTGCGCCTCGGCTCGACCAAGGACCTGCGCGTCGGCGAATGGGTGCTCGCGATCGGCTCGCCCTTCGGCTTCGAGAACAGCGTGACGGCCGGCGTCGTCAGCGCGAAGGGCCGCACCCTGTCCCCCGACGAAAGCTACGTGCCCTTCATCCAGACCGACGTCGCCGTGAACCCCGGCAACTCGGGCGGCCCGCTGTTCAACACGCGCGGCGAGGTCGTCGGCATCAACTCGCAAATCTACAGCCAGACCGGCGGCTACCAGGGCCTGTCGTTCGCGATCCCGATCGACGTCGCCCAGCGCATCGAGCAGCAGATCCTCAAGTCCGGCAAGGCCGAGCACGCGCGCCTCGGCGTGACGATCCAGGACGTGAACCAGACCTTCGCCGACTCGTTCAAGCTCGAGCGGCCGGCCGGCGCGCTCGTCGCGAGCGTCGAGGACGGCGGCCCGGCCGCGAAGGCCGGCATCAAGTCGGGCGACGTGATCCTCAAGGTCGACGGCCGCGACATCGTCGCCTCGAGCGACCTGCCCAATATCGTCGGCCTCGACCAGCCCGGCGACACCGTCAAGCTCGACGTCTGGCGCGACGGCAAGCACCAGGAGCTCAGCGTCAAGCTCGGCAACGCGGCGAACAAGCGCGGCCAGCTCGCGGCGAGCGGCGACAGCGCGTCGCCGGGCGCGAAGCTCGGCCTCACGCTGCGCCCGCTGCAGCCCGAGGAGCGCCGCGAGAGCGGCATCGCCGGCGGCCTCGTGATCGAGGACGCGAGCGGGGCCGCGGCGCTCGCCGGCGTGCAGGGCGGCGACGTGCTGCTCGCGATCAACGGCACGCCGGTGACCTCGGTCGACCAGGTCCGGCACATCGTCGCCGGCGCGACCAAGTCGGTCGCCCTGCTGGTCCAGCGCGGCAACCAGCGCATCTTCGTTCCGGTGCGTCTCGGCTGAACTCCCCGAGCGCTTGCGCGTCGTGCGGGCCAGGCCGCGCGACGCGCTTTTTTCTTTGGGCACGTGCGGCGTCGTTCCGGTTGCAACGAGTGCGCGCGGACGCGCCCTCGCCGGGGGCTATGCGCCTCTGCGGTGCATCGATCCGTCGTGCTGTGCTTTACTGCCGCACATGGAGTCCGTCGCCACGACCTGGGACCTGCCGATCACGGGCATGAGCTGCGCGGCCTGCGTCGCGCGCGTCGAGCGCGCGCTCAAGGCCGTGCCCGGCGTCGCCGCGGCGAGCGTGAATCTCGCGACCGAGCAGGCGCGCGTCGACGCCGCAGCGGCGGTCTCGCTCGCGACGCTGAGTGCGGCCGTCGCGGCCGCCGGCTACGCGCTTGGCGCGCTGCCCGAGCCCGGCGCGGCTGGGCCGCCGGATGCGCCGGCCGGCCGCGAAGCCAAACGCGAGGCCTGGTGGGTCGCGGCAGGGTTGCTGCTGTGCGCGCCGCTCGTCGCGTCGATGCTGCTGATGCCGTTCGGCGTGCACTGGATGCTGCCCGGCGGCCTGCAATGGCTGCTCGCGACGCCGGTGCAGTTCGGCCTCGGCGCGCGCTTCCACGCGGCGGCCTGGCGCGCGCTCAAGGCGCGTGCCGGCAATATGGACCTGCTCGTCGCGCTCGGCAGCTCGGCCGCCTACGGGCTGTCGCTGTGCAACTGGGCGCGCGGCGGGGGCCTGTACTTCGAGGCCGCGGCCGTCGTGATCGCGCTCGTGCGCCTCGGCAAATGGCTCGAGGCGCGCGCGAAGCGCCAGGCCGCCGAGGCGATCCGCGCGCTCCAGGCGCTGCGGCCGACCGAGGCGCGCGTGCGCGTCGGTTCGCGCGAGGTGCGCGTGCCGATCGCGCGCGTCGCGCTCGGCGACCTCGTCGTCGTGCGCCCGGGCGAGGCCGTGCCGGTCGACGGCGAGATCATCGAAGGCGCGAGCGAGCTCGACGAAGCCCTGCTGACGGGCGAGCCGCTGTCGATCGCCCGCGGCGTCGGCGACCGCGTCGTCGGCGGCAGCGTGAACGGCGCGGCCCTGCTGCTCGTGCGCACGACGGCCGTCGGCGCGCAAAGCCTGCTCGCGCGCATCGTCGAGCGCGTCGCCGGCGTGCAGGCGAGCAAGGCGCCCGTGCAGCAGCGCGTCGACCGCGTCGCCGAGGTCTTCGTGCCGATCGTCGGCGCGGTCGCGCTGCTGACCGGGCTCGGCTGGTGGCTCGCCGGCGCGGGGGGCGAACGCGCGCTGCTGACGGCCGTCAGCGTGCTCGTGATCGCCTGCCCATGCGCCCTGGGCCTCGCGACGCCGATCGCGCTGATCGCCGGCACCGGCGCGGCCGCGCGCCACGGCGTGCTGATCCGCGACGCGCTCGCGCTCGAGGCGGCGCAGCGCGTGACGCTCGTCGCGTTGGACAAGACCGGCACGCTGACCGTCGGCCGGCCGACGCTTCGGGCGGCCGAGCCCGCGCCCGGCGTCGCGCGCGAGGAACTGCTGCGCCTGGCCGCGGCGCTGCAGGCGACGAGCTCGCACCCGCTCGCGCGCGCCGTGCTCGACGCCGCGCACGGCCTCGACCTGCCGACCGCCCGGGCCGCGCGCGTGCTGCCGGGGCGCGGCGTGACGGCCGAGGTCGAAGGGCGTTCGCTGTGGCTGGGCAGCGCGCGCCTGCTCGCCGAGCAGGGCGTCGACGTCGGCACCGAGGGCGGTGGCGCGGCGCTGAGCCAGTCCTGGCTGCTCGAATCGACGCCGCAGGGGCCGCGCGTGCTCGGCCGCCTCGCGTTCGGCGACGCGCTCAAGCCCGAGGCTGCAGCGGCCGTCGCAGCGCTGCACCGGCTCGGCCTGAGCGTTGCGCTGCTCAGCGGCGACGCCCGGGCCAGCGTCGCCGTGGTCGCGCGCGAACTCGGCATCGGCGCGTTCGAGGCCGAGCTGCTGCCCGGCGACAAGGCCGACCGCGTCGCCGCGTGGCGCGCGGCCGGCGCCGTCGTCGCGATGGTCGGCGACGGCGTCAACGACGCGCCGGCGCTCGCGGCGGCCGACGTCGGCATGGCGATGGCGGGCGGCAGCGATGTCGCGCTGCAGACCGGCGGCGTGACGCTGCTGCGCGGCGACCCGCGCCTCGTCGCGATCGCGCTCGAGGTGTCGCGCCGCACCGAGGCCAAGATCCGCCAGGGCCTGTTCTGGGCGATGGGCTACAACGTGCTCGGCATCCCGCTCGCGGCGGCGGGCCTGCTGAGCCCCGCGTTCGCGGGCGCGGCGATGGCCCTGTCGAGCCTCGGCGTCGTGACGAACGCGCTGGCGCTGCGGCGCTGGAAGCCGGCCGCCTGAGTTCCGCCGTTCGGGCATGATGACCGCATTGCCACTCCGAGCTTGCCGCCCCATCGTCATGGCCGACGACAACAATCAAGTCAGCATCCACCTCGCCCAGCGCGCCGACTACGCGTTCGACGCCGATTTCGGCGCCGGCGTTCCGCCCCTGGTCTGCGACGAACCGCCGCCGACCGGGCAGGGCGCCGGGCCCTCGCCGGTGCAACTGCTCGCCGCGGCCGTCGGCAACTGCCTGCTCGACTCGCTGCTGTTCGCGCTGCGCAAGTACAAGCAGCGGCCCGAGCCGCTGAGCGGCGCGGTCGTCGCGACGGTCGGTCGCAACGAGGCCGGGCGCGTTCGCGTGCTCGGCCTGCAGGCGACGCTGAAACTCGGCGTCGCGGCCGCGGACCTCGAGCATCTCGACCGCGTGCTCGCGCAGTTCGAGGACTTCTGTACCGTCACGCAGAGCGTGCGCGCGGCGATCCCGGTCGAGGTCGTGGTGCTCGACGCCGCCGGGGCCAAGCTCAAATAGGCGCCGGCGCGGCGCTCAGGCGCCTGCGAGCGCGCGCCACGCCTGCAGCGTCACGTAGACGCCGACCGCGCCGATCAGCGCGGCCGAGATCAGCGGCGCCTTCTCGAGCCAGGCGTTGAAGTCGAAGCGGCCCATGCGCCGCGACGCGTGGCGCGCCCCGAGCGCCGCGACGACGCCGGCCGCGACCAGCGTGGCCGCGAGGCCGACGCTGAAGCACAGCACGAGCGCCACGCCGAGCGCGAGCTTCTTGAGCTGCAGGCACACGAGCAGCACGCTGATCGAGGCCGGGCAGGGCAGCAGGCCGCCGGTCAGGCCGAACACGACGATCTGGCGCGTGCTCGCGTGGTGCAGCGGGTACCGGTGACGCAGCGTCAGCGCCTCGGCCTGGGCCGAAGGCTCGTCGTGGGCATGCGCATGGCCATGAGCGTCGCCATGCGCTTGCCCGTGGCCATGCCCATGGTCGTGCGTGCAGGCATGACCCGCCTCGCGGCGGTGGGCGTCGCGATCGTGGTGATCATGGCCGTGCGGCTGACCCGGCGCGTGGGCATGGCCGTGGTGCCCGCCCTCGGCGCCATGGTCGTGGCCGCAGGCGCTCCTGTGGTTGAGCACGCGCCAGGCCATCCAGGCGGCGATGCCGAGAATCATCAGGCCCGAGGCGAGCTGGAACCAGCCCTCGAAGGCCTCGCCCTGCCATTGCCGGCCGAACCACAGGCCCGCGAGCGCGATGGCCCAGACCACGGCGGTGTGCGACAGCGTCGCCGCCAGGCCGAGCAGCACGGCCTGGCGCACGGTGCCGCGCACGGCGACGATGAACGCGGCCATCATGGTCTTGGAATGGCCGGGCTCGAGGCCGTGCAGCGCGCCAAGCGCGACGGCCGTGGGGACGAACAGCCAGGGCTGGCCTTGGTTGAGCAGGGCGGCGAAGTCGTTCATGGCGGTTTCAGAGGTATTTGGTGATGGCCTTGAACTCGCGCACCGCGTCGCTCGCGTGCTTGCCGCCCTTGGCGACCGCCTCGTCGAGGCAATGGTCGACGTGGTCGTGGACGAGCGTTTTCTTGGCCCCCGCGACGGCCTTCTCGACGGCCTGCAGCTGCTGCGCGACGTCGAGGCATTCGCGGCCCTCCTCGAGCATCGCGACGATGCTGCGCAGGTGACCTTCGGCGCGCTTGAGGCGCTTGACGATGGCGGGGTAGCTGGCGTGGACGGCCATGGTTCGATCCCTATCCTGTGGGGGGGGACAGGATAGCAGGCCGCAAACAAGCCTCTAGAACAGGCTCGCCCCGATATTGATCAAGAGCGCGAGCACCGTCGTGTTGAACAGGTAGGCGAGGATGCAGTGCAGGCTGCCGGTGCGGCGCATCGCGCGGCTCGCGAGGGAGACGTCGGCGGTCTGGCCCGAGGTGCCGATGATCGCGGCGAAGTAGAAGAAGTCGCCGTAGTCCGGCGCCTCGTCGCCGGGGAACTGCAGGCTCGGCGGCCGGCCCCGGCCGAGATCGGCGTAGTAGTCGTGCGCGTAGTGCAGCGCGAACATGACCTGCGTGAAGGCCCACGACGACAGCACGGTGATGCCGGCGAGCGCGATATGTGCGGTGCGCAGCAGGCCGTGCATGTCCTTGACGACGGCGAGCTCGGCGACGATCGCGGCGAGGCTCGCGACGTTCGAGACCACGACGAGCAGCAGCAGCACCCAGGCGCCCTCGTCCTGCAGCTGGGCGCGGTGGCGCAGGCCATGCTCGGACGAGCGCGCCATCATCAAGCCGGCGAGCAGCACGTAGAGCAGCGCGCCGGTGTTCCAGCCGATCAGCGCGCGCGTGACCGCGTGGCTCGCGAGGTCCTGCGGCAGCAGCAGGCCGACGAGCAGCGCGACGCCGGTCGCGATGAACACGCGCGGCCGCGTGCGAACCAGGCGCAGCATTCGGTTGCGCGGCAGGCGGGGCGGGATCATGGGGACGGCCTCAAGCGCGGGTCAGCGCGCTCTGGATGTCCTCGAGGCCGACGCCGCGCGTCTCGACGCCGCTGCGCCACAGCAGCCAGGCCGAGGCCAGCATCGGCACCGCAAGCAGCAGGGCCGAGAGCAGGAAATGGTCGAAGAAGCCGAGTCCGGCGAGCGCGGCGCCGAGGATGCCGCCGAACTTGGACGCGCCGGCGATCGCGCCCGAGCCGCTGCCGCGCAGGTGCACCGGGTAGATCTCGGCCGCGTAGGGGATCAGCATCGCGATCACGCCGCTGATGCTGATGAGCAGACCGGCCGTGACGGCCGAGGTCAGCGCCGCGTCGCGCAGGGCGAGCAGGTCGAGCAGCGCGAACGCGACCAGCGCGAGCGCCGTCGCGGCGGCGAACATCGCGAGCGCCTTGAAGCTGCTCCAGCGCTGGTAGAGCAGGATCACCGGCGCGATGCCGGGCAGCGCGAGCAGCGCCGAGCGCGCGAGCAGGCCGCTCGCCGCGGCCGGGTCGATGCCGAGCAGCTTGAGGTTGCTGGGCAGCCAGAGCAGGAAGCCGAAGTTCACGAGGCCCCAGCCGACGCCGCAGACGAGCAGCGCGAGCGTGATGCGCGCATGCGTGCCGCGCAGCAGTGCAAGCAGGCCGCCGACCGGGTGCGCCTCGTCGATCACGGTCGCGCCCGGGTGCGCCGCGTCGTCGGCCTCGAGCGCGTGGCGCCGGCCCGCGAAGCGGTGCAGCAGGCGCGCCGCGTCGAGGTGGCGGCCCATCGCGGCGAGGAAGCGCGGCGACTCGGGGATGAAGCGGTTCAGGAAAATGATGATCGCGCCGGTCGGCAGGCCGAGCAGCCACAGCACGCGCCATGAGAACAGCGGCTCGAGCGTCGCCGCGGCGCCGGCCGCGACGAGGTAGCCGGCCGCGCTGCCGACCCCGCCGAGCGCGACGAGCAGCCAGCCGCGGTGACGCGCGGGCACGGTCTCGGCCATCAGCGTGAACGTGATCGGCAGCAGGCCGCCGGCCGAGGCGCCCATCAGGAAGCACATCGCGAGGTTCCAGCCGAACGCGGGCATCGCGCCGCAGATCGCCGTGCCGATGAACATCAGCGCCGACAGCAGGATCGCGGCGCGCCGGCCGATGCGGTCGGCGACGCGGCCCCAGACGAGCGAGCCGACCGTCGTGCCGATCAGCGCGACCAGCGCGAGCAGGCTCGCCTCGGTGCGCGGGATGCCGTATTCGGCGCTCATGCCGGGCATCACGAAACCGAGCGTCGCGGGCTTCATCACGTCGATCACGAGCGTCACGGTCAGCACGAGCACGAGCTTCCAGTGCTCGCGGTTCAGCGGCACGCCGTCGGCGACGTGGAACAGCCCCTGCGTGGCCGGCTGCGTCGCGCCGTGGGGCGGCGGCAGCAGGCCCCACCAGGCGAGCAACAGGCCCAGCGGGATCAGCGCCATGCCGATCCACATCTCCACGCTCATCGGCATGCCGACCATCTGCCAATGGGTGTAGCGGCCCATCATGAACATCGGCAGGTGGGCGAACACGCCGAGCGTGACGAACAGGCAGCCGGTCCAGAAGGCCAGCGGATTTTGAAACATCGGGGAGGAGCGCACTGAAAAAGTCCGGAGCGGCGGGGCTGCGCGATCTTAAGCGGACACGCTCGCGCGCCCTCCCCAGGACATCCTCAATGCGGGCAGGGCGGGGCGCGCATCTCGTAAGGCTTGAGCAGGTCCTGCAACTGGCCCGAGCGGCACAGGACCGCGAGCTCGGCGTCGAAGGCGGCGAGCTCGTCGGCCGACACGCGCGTCGGCGCGAAACCGAACGAGTAATTGAAGCGCGCGGCTTCGCCGGCCAGGCGCAGGTTCGAGATGCCGATGCGCTCGATCAGGTCGAGGCCGACGCGCTCGTTGATGAAGACCAGGCCGTCGCGGCCGTAGCGGCCGGCCTCCATTTTGCGCAGCACCATCTCGTTGTCGGGCTCGACCACGGCGCGCGCGTCGTTGCCCTCGAGCAGCGGCAGCAGCGTCGACGCCGTGCCCGACGGTCCGTAGACGCCGATCGTGCGCCCGCTCAGGTCGAGCGGGCGGCGGTACTCGAAGCGGTCGGACTTGTACGCGATGAACACGTAACGGGCTTCGATCACCGGCGCCGACACGCGGAACGCGGCGCGCCGCTCGGCCGAGTCGATGATCGTGAAAAGGCCGTCGACGTCGCCCTGGCCGGCCAGCATCAACGCCCGGCGCCAGGGCATCACCTCCACCATGCAGTCGCGCCTGAGGCGGGCGCAGACCGTCGCGAGCACGTCGACCATCGGACCGGCCGCGTGGCCGCTCCGGTTCGCGTAGGTATAGGGCGGGAAGGGTTCGGTCGCGAAATGCCAGGCCGGCGCGCCTGCGGCCGGCGCGGCGCCCGCGCACAGCACGACGAGTGCGGCGGCGGCGCCGGCCAGGCTCGCGCGCCAGCCGCTCACAGCGGCCCCAGCGTCGCGACGGCCTCGGCCGGCGTGCGCAGATAGTTCATCAGGCCGGCCATCTGCGCGAGCTCGGTCCCGCCGAGCAGGCTCGCGCGCAGCAGGCTCTCGCGCTCGAGCTCGCGCAGGCGCCACGAGAATTCGCGCGTCAGCGCGACGACCTCTTGCTGAACCTCGGCGTCGGCGTGCCCGGTCAGGCCGGCCAGGGTCTCGCGCGGGCTGCCGCTGCCGTTCAGGCCGCTGCTCGCGAACGCCGCCTGAAGGCGCTGCAGGCGCTCGAGCGCGAGCGCGCCGAGGCGGCGCATCGGCGCCGACGCCTTCGCGAGCGCCTGCTCGATCTCCGCGCGATGGGCGTCGAAGTTGTCGAACGAGCGGACCGTGCGCTCGAGCTCGGGCAGGGTTTTCTCGACCGACTGATGCCAATCGAGCGCGGCGGCGCCGCCGTCCTGCGCGGCGAGCCGCAGCACTTGCTGCATCGGCGCGCCGAACTCGCCGGGCAGCAGCTTGGCCGCCACGCGCGCGCGCGCAAGCGGCGCGCCGCCCGAGCCGAGAAAGCCGATCAGCCATTCGGCCGTCGCCGTGATCTGGCCGTCGAGCGAGAACCCGGCGCCGCCGGTGCCGCGCGGGTAGCCGAAGCCGTCGAGGCGCTCGTGGTGCAGCAGCACCGCGTCGGCGACGCGCCGGCCCGCGCCGCGCAGGTTCGCGAGCACGCGCAAGCCGATGATCGGGTGGCTCGCGACATGGCGCCAGGCCTCGGTCGGCAGGCGTGCGCCGGGCACGAGCAGAGCCGGGTCGATATAGAGCTCGCCGACGTCGTGCAGCAGGCCCGCGAGCACGAGCGCGTGGTGGGCGGTCTCGTCGCGCGGCAGCAGGCGCCGCGCGAGGCCCAGGCAGACCAGCGCGACGCCGACCGCGTGCTCGAGCTTGCCCGGCCCGATGTCGGCGTAGAGCATCAGCATCGTGCGCGTCTGCGCGCTCAGGTCGAGGCCGCTGAAATACAGGCCCGGCGCCTCCTCCTGGGGCAGCTGGGCGAGCTCGGCGACCATCGGCTGCTTGGCCATCACGGTGCCCGCGGTGCGCGCGAGCAGGCCGCCGACGCCCTGGTCGACGGTTTCGATGCTCGACTCGAGCGGCTTGACGAGCTTGTGCTGGAGCAGGCGCTCGTGCATCTGGCCGTCGATCGCGGCGCCCTTGCTGAGCAGCTTGATGCCGTTGCCGGCGTAGATGTCCTCGGACGCGCAGATCTGCTGCGCCTCGCAGGACTTCACCACATGGTCGAGGAAATGCCGGTTGACCGGGTTGTCCGGGTTGTCCGGATCCTCCGATCCGGGGGCGAGGCTCTCGGGGCCCATCAAGTCTTCTCCCGGCGCCGGACGGCGCGCATCGCCCCGATTCTGGCCGAGACTGGGCGCGTCTGCAGGCTCAATCCGCACGCCGCCGCCCCGGGCGTCGCGCGCGCGTGACGCTATCGTTGTCGCGTAAGCCAAGGCCCATGACCGAGACGCAAGCCGCCTCGCCGGCGACGAAGCTCGCGGCGCGGGGGCCTGCGCGCGCGTTGCCTTGGCCGCGCGCGCCGCCGGGTACCGGGCCGCCGCCCGCTAACTCCGGGTCTCGGCGGCAGGCGCCGGCTCCCAGCCGCCACCGAACGCGCGGAACGCGGCGACCGCGGCGCGCGCGCGGGCCGCCTGCAGCGCGGCGAGGCGTTCGCGCGCGCCGAGCAGGGCGCGGTCCTGTGCGAGCACCTCGACGAGGCTCACGGCGCCGCCGCGGTAGGCGTCGGCGGCCGTGGCGCGCGCGCTCAGCCGCGCGTCGACCTCGGCCGCGAGCGCTTCGCGCTGGGCCTCGAGCCCGGCCTGGGCGACGAGCGCGTCCTCGACGTCCTCGGTCGCGCGCAGCATCGTCGCGCGCAGCCGGGCGAGCGCCTCGGCCTCGGCGCCGTGGGCCTGCGCGACCTCGGCGTCGACGCGGCCGAAGTCGAACAGCCGCCAGTGCAGGCCCAGCAGCGCCTCGGGCTGGAACGCGGCGGCCGAAAACAGCGCGCCGTGCAGGCTCTCGCCGCCGACCAGGCCGCCGAGGCTCAGGCGCGGGTAGTACTCGGCCGCGGCGACGCCGATGCGCGCGTGGCGCGCGTCGAGTTCGCGCTCGGCCGCGATCACGTCGGGGCGACGCCGCATCAGCTCGGCCGGCGTGAGCTCGGCGGGCAGCGCGGGCACGGCGTAGGCCGCTGCGCCGGCGACGCGCGCGGCAGCCTCGCTGCCGGCCGGCGCGCCGAGCAGGGTATCGAGCCGGTGCAGCTGTTCGGCGAGCTCGACGCGCAGCGGCGGCAGCGCGCCGCGCGCGCGCTGCAGCTCGGCGCGCGCCTCGGCCGCCTCGCGCTCGGTACCGAGGCCATGGGCCAGGCGGTCCAGCACGAGGCCGAGCAGTTGGTCCTCGGTGCGCACCTGCTGCTCGGTGACGGCGAGCCGCGCCTGGGCGCCGCGCACGCGGAAATACGCGTCGGCGACCTCGGCCGCGACGCTCACGCGGGTGCCCATCTGCGCGGCCGCGGCGGCCTGCCATTCGGCGACGGCGGCGGCCTCGCCCGCGCGCAGGCCGCCGGCGAGGTCGGCCTCCCAGCTCGCGCCGACACCGAGCCTCTGCAGCGTCTGGCCGCGCGTGTAGCCGGGGTGCGCGCGGGCGAGCTCGCCGTCGGGGCTCAGCAGCGACTGGCGCTCGTGGGCGACGTCGCCGTCGAGGCCCAGCTGCGGCAGGCGCGCGGCGCCGGCATCCTGGGCCGCCGCGCGCGCCTGGTCGACGCGGGCGAGCGCGGCCGCGAGGTCGAGGTTCTGCGCAAGCGCGCGCTGCTCGAGCGCGGTGAGCACCGGGTCGTCGAAGCCGAGCCACCAGTCGCCCAGGCGTGGCGCCGGCGCGTCGGCGGCCGGCTGATTCAGGCGCGCCGGGCCCGCGAACTGCGCGGGCGCGGTCGGCCGGACCAGGGCCTCGGACTGCGGCGCGCAGGCGGCGAGCAAGGCCGCGGACGCAAGCACCGCAAGGCGGAAGGGGTGGAGGCGGGACAGCGTCATGGCGAGGCTCCTTGGGTTCTTTCGGGGATCGATCAATGCGCGTCGGCGGACGGCGCCTTCGGCGCCGCGACGCGGCGCAGCAGCGGCACGACGACGAGGGCGGCGAGGAAGCCGACCATCACGAGCAGGAACGCGTCGGAGAAGGTCATCGTCAGCGCCTCGCGGTAGGTCAGCGCCCAGAGCTGGCGCAGCGCGGCGTCCGAGGCGTCGCCCAGGTTCGTCGCGTCGGGCGCGTTCAGGTGCTCGGCGAGGCGCAGGAAATGCAGGTTCGTGCGGTCGTTGAGCACCGTTGCGCAGGCCGCGATGCCGATCGCGCCGCCGAGGTTGCGCATCAGGTTGAAGAGGCCCGACGCGAGCTTGAGCCGCGCCGGCGGCAGCGCGCCGAGCGCGAGCGTGACGACCGGCGCTACGCTGAGCTGCTGGGCCATGCCGCGCAGCGCCTGCGGCAGCAGCAGCTGGCGCGCGCCCCAGTCGTGCGTGATCGGCGCGAAGTCCCACATCGACGCGGCGAACAGCGCGAGGCCCGCCATCATGATCCAGCGCAGGTCGAAGCGGCTCGCGAGGAACGCGTAGAACGGGATCGTCATGACCTGGAACACGCCGGTCGAGAAGATCGCGAGGCCGATGTCGAGGGCGCTGAAGCCGCGCACGCGGCCGAGGAACAGCGGCGTCAGGTAGATCGTCGCGAAGATGCCGATGCCGGTCACGAACGAGAGCAGGCAGCCGAGCGCGAAGTTGCGGTCCTCGAGCGCGCGCAGGTCGACGATGGGCCGCGCGACGAGCAGGCTGCGCACGATGAACGCGACGCCGCTCAGCGCCGCGATCCAGGCCGTGGCGACGATCGTCGTGTCGCCGAACCAGTTCCAGCGCGGCCCCTCCTCGAGCGTGTACTCGAGGCAGCCGAGGAAGGCGGCCAGCAGCAGCATCGACAGGTAGTCGGCGCCGCGCAGCAGCGCGAGGTTGGGCTTGTCGACGCGCACCAGCGTCGGCACGACGATGGTCACGAGCAGGCCCGGAAGCAGGTTGATGTAGAACAGCCACTGCCACGACAGCACGTCGGTGATCCAGCCGCCGACCACCGGGCCCAGCGTCGGCGCGAGCGAGGCGATCGCGCCGATCGTCGACGCTGCGACGACGCGCTGCTTGCCGCTGAAATACATGAACGCGGTCGTGAAGACCATCGGGATCATCGACCCGCCGAGAAAGCCCTGGAGCGCGCGGAACGCGATCATGCTCTGGATGTTCCAGGCGAGGCCGCACAGCAGGCTTGTCAGCGTGAAGCCGAGCGCCGAGACCGCGAACAGCCAGCGCGTCGACAGCACGCTCGCGAGCCAGCCCGACAGGGGGATCACGATGATCTCGGCGGTCAGGTAGGCGGTCTGGACCCAGGTCGTGTCGTCGGCGCCGGCCGACAGGCCGCCGCCGATGTCGCGCAGCGAGGCCGAGACGATCTGGATGTCGAGCAGCGCGATGAACATGCCGACGCACATCGTCGCGAACGCGAGCACCTTCTGCCGCATCGACAGCTGCTCGACCGGCACGACGTCCGAGGACCAGAAGCTCGGCTTGGCGCTCATGAGCGGCTCGCGGCGTTGCTGCGGGTGTCGACGTCGACGACGATCGACAGGCCCGGGCGCAGCGCGCCGAGGCGCGCGTCGGCCGGGTCGAGCTCGATGCGCACCGGCACGCGCTGGACGATCTTGGTGAAGTTGCCGGTTGCGTTCTCGGCCGGCAACACGCTGAACTGCGCGCCGGTGGCCGGCGCGAGGCTCGCGACGTGGCCGTGCAGCACGCGGTCGGGCCAGGCGTCGGCGCGCAGCGTGACGGCCTGGCCGACCTGCATGCGGTGGAGCTGGTCTTCCTTGAAGTTCGCGTCGACCCACAGGCCCTGGGCGGGCACGATGTCGAGCAGCGCGGCGCCGACGCCGACGTAGGCGCCGACGCGCGCCTTGCGGTTGCCGACATAGCCGTCGCGCGGCGCGCGGAGCTCGGTATAGCCGACGTTGAGCTCGGCGAGGCGGGCTTCGGCGCGGGCCTGGGCGAGCGCGGCCTCGGCCTGCGCGCGCTGCGTCGCGATCACGTCGAGTTCGCGCTCGGCCGCCTGGGCCTCGGCGCGGGCGCGGGCGAGGCCGGCCGCGGCGGCCTTGGCCGCCGACTCGGCGCGCTGCGCGGCCTCGACCGACACGGCCGCGCGGCTCACGAGGTCGCGGTGGCGCAGGTCGTCGTCGCGGGCCCGGCCATCCTCGGCCGCCGCCGCGTCGACGCCGGCGCGGGCCCTCGCGATCAGCGACTGCTGGAGCGCCGCCGTCGCCTTGAGGTTCTCGAGCGCCGCTTCCTGGGCCGCGACCGCGCCGCCCGCGCGCTCGAGCGCGGCGCCGTAGTCGCGGCTGTCGATGCGCGCGAGCAGGTCGCCGGCGTGGACGAACTGGTTGTCCGTCACCGCGAGTTCGGCGACGTAGCCGGGGATCCTGGCGCCGATCACGGTCAGGTCGCCGCCGACGTAGGCGTCGTCGGTCTGCTCGTGGAAGCGACCGACGGTCCACCAGCGCAGGCCGTAGACGGCGACGCCGAGTACGACCGCGCCGAGCAGGGCCGAGGACAGAACGGTGCGGCCGAGCGAGCCGCGGGCGCGGCTCGGGGGCTCGGGGGAAAGGGCGGCGTTGGGGGTGCTCATTGGAGGGGCTCCGGCTTCGAATGCCCGCCGCTTGTGGCAGGCCTTGGTGCCGAACTGTAGAGTTGTTACTTTCATCATGCAAGTAGCATTGTTGGCCGATGGATCAATAGAATATTGGTGGTTGTGCAAAAGAACTTCCATTGCATAATGAAACCAACATCGGACCCAAAGCCGGGCCTCAAGGAGGCGTCATGCGACGCACGAGCTTCGAATCGATGAATTGCCCGCTGGCCCGCGCGGCCGACGCGCTCGGCGACAGCTGGAACGTGTTGATCCTGCGCGAGGCGCTCTACGGCCGTACGCGCTTCGACGAGTTCCTCGCCGAACTCGGCATCGCGTCGAACACGCTGACGCGGCGGCTCGCCGAGCTCGTCGAGGCCGGCCTGCTCGAGAAGCGCCTGTACAGCGAGAAGCCGCCGCGCCACGAATACCTGCTGACGGCCAAGGGGCGCGACTTCCGCCCGGTGCTGCTGACCCTGCTCGCCTGGGGCAACAAGCACGCGATGCCCAAGCAGCAGCCGGTGCGCCTGATCGACTCGACGAACGGCGAGACCGTCGAGCTCGCGCTGATCGACGCGCGCAGCGGCCGGCCGATCGGCCCCGAGCACAAGGTGCTGCGCCAGGGCGCGCGACCGGCGCGGGCCGAGTACTTCGACTTCGACGGCGAGGCCGGCGCGGCCGAGGCGCGCGGCTGAAGCCCCGCGCCGGCGCGCGTCAGGCCGCGGGCTTGACCGCTGCGCTGGCCGCGGCCTCCCCGCCGACGAGGCCGACGACGACGTCGAACGCGGTGCGGACCTTGAACGGCATCAGCATCAGGCGCTGCGGGTGCAGCGCCTTGAGCTCGGCGATCGCGTCGGCGCCGACGACCTCGGCGAGCAGCACGGTCGGCAGGTCGCGGCGGTTGATGGTCTGGCCCGCGCGCAGGATCTTGAGCAGCTTGAGCCCGGCGAGGTCGTCGCCGAGGTTGAGCAACAGGCAGTCGACGCGCTGGGTCTCGAGGATCACGCGGCCGGCCTCGTGCGAGCTGGTTTCGTGGACGTCGACGCCGGCGAGCTGGCGCGCGATGCCGGCGAGCGTGCGGCGGAACAGCGAATGAGGCTCGACGAGCAGCACCTGCTTGCGCGCGCTCACCGGGGCACCCTTCGCGCTACGCGCTGTCCCGCCAAGCGGGAGTGAGCGCCCTTCGGAGCGGCCGTGCGGGCGCTCATGCGCCGGCCTCCGCGCGCTCGCGCAGTTCGCCGACGACGAGGTCGCGCAGCACGCCGAGGATGGCCTGGTCGGTCGCGTCGAACGCGCGCGGCTGCGGCGAGATCAGGCACAGCGTGCCGACGCGCAGGCCCGGCGCGACCTCGAGCGGCGCGCCCGCGTAGAAGCGGATATGCGGCGGGCCGGTCACGAGCGGGTTGTCGGCGAAGCGCGGGTCGAGCCGCGCGTCGGGCACGACGAACAACGCGGGCTGGAGGATCGCATGGCCGCAGAACGAGATGTCGCGCCCGGTCTCGCAGGCGTCGAGCCCGGTGCGCGCCTTGAACCACTGGCGCTCGCCGTCGATGAGGCTCAGGAGCACGATCGGCACCTCGAACTCCTCGCGCGCGAACTCGACGACGCGGTCGAAGCGCTGCTCGGGCGGGGTGTCGAGGATCAGCAGCTCGCGCAGCGCCTGCAGGCGCGCGGATTCGTTGCTCGGGGTCGGGGCACTCAGCATCGGCTCGGGCTTCCTTCCGGTCTCGGCGGTCAGGGCGATGCTAGCAGTTCCCGGCTGATCCCGGTCGCATCGGCCGCGCTCAGGTGTCGCACCTCGACGATCAGCAGTGCGCTCGACCGGGCCTCGAGCATACGGTCGACGCGAGCGGCGTTGGCGGCGTCGAGGTTGGCATCCCATTCATCGAGCAGGAGCGTCGTCGGCAGGGCGGCGGACAGCAGGATCTCGAGCTGCCGGACCTGTCGCTGCCCGGTGGACGCGCGTTCGACGTCATCGACGAGCCGGACATCCTGGGCACAATACAGCGCCTCCGGTCGCGCCTGCTTGATCAGCTTGAGCAGGCTGGTCTTGCCGCAGCCGTTGGCGCCGGTCAGCCTGAAGCGACCGCGGGCGATACCGGGCGCGCTGACCGACCGGTAGAACGCGTGCGCGTCCAAGGCCAGCCCCGTCGACAGATCGGTGACGCGGATCGCGGCCCAGCGAATCTGCTGCTCGAGTGCCTGTACCTCGAGCGTGGCGACGAAGCCCGCCAGGTTCCGCAGCTTTTCGACGAAGAAGAAGACCTTGCTGTTGCTGACGCTCAGCTCGTGAATGGATCCGAGCAACTGCAGGGAGCGCGGCAGCACCGCGACGATCATGCCCATGGTGACCGGGTCGGTGGTGTCGGATCGGACCATGACGGCCAGCGCCAGCGGAATCGCGACGTAGATCGGCAGGCAGGCGATCAACTGCTCGGTCACGACGCAACGCTCGATCTTGGCGAAATAGCGCGCTGCGTGGCCCACGAAGCGCTTGCGCGCACGCGCCGCGATGCGCGAATCGGCGAACAGAAAGCGATCCCAGAGCGCCCCGATGTCGACCAGCGCGTCGAGGCGGCTCGACTGCGATTCGCGGGCGAGGCGGCGAATCCGGTGCCGCAGCGCCCGAGTCAGCGCGAGCGAAACGAGCACGGCGCTCGCCAGAGCCGCCGTGATGCCGGCGCCGAGCGTCAGCGCGAACGCGGCGAAGGTCAGCACGACGTTGCAATAGATGCCGACCGTCCCGACCGCGAATTCCCCGGCCTGCTCGAGCGTCGAGAACGCCTCGCCGCCGAGCCAGCCGATCGTGCGTTGCTGGTCGACGCGCGACGAGCGGGTCTGGTCGAACTTCAAGGTTTCGAGCGTCTCCAGCACGTAGTTGCGCCACAGGCTGTTCTTGAGCCGCGTCGTCAGGTAGGTGACGAGCGAGCCGATCAGGTAGGCGCCGAGCGCGAAGCCGAAGAACAGGACGATCAGGTAACGCGTCCTCGATACGTCGTTGGCGGCGAGCGAACCACCGGCCAGCGCGATCAGGTAGGTCGAGGCCGCGAGGGCGAGCTGCTGCACGATCGTCAGCGCGACGCAGCATTGGAATTGGCGGTTCTGCAGGATCATGGCCAGGCGCTCCCTCGCCGACCATCGCGAACTGCCGAATTTTCCGCTTGATCTGGGCCAAGCCCAGGCGCCGACAATAGCGGCATGGATCCCCACGCCCCTCAAAGCCTCGACGCCCGCATCACCGAGCTCGAAATCAAAGCCGGTTTCGCCGAAGACCTCGTCGAGCAGCTGAACCAGGTGATCATTCGCCAGCAGGCCCAGATCGACCTGCTCGTGCGCGAGGTCACGGCGCTGAAGGCGCAGGCGCCGGGCGAGGGCGGGCCGAGCTTCCGCAGCCTGCGCGACGAGCTGCCGCCCCATTACTAATCGACGGGCGGGCCGCGGCGGCAAGAATGCCGGCCATGACAAAGACCCGCCTGCTGACTCGCGCGCTCGCCGCGCTGGCCCTGACCGTTCCGCCGCTGTTCGCGGCCGCCGCGCCCGACCCCACCGACCCCTACCTGTGGCTCGAGGACATCGACGGCGCGCGCGCGATGGCCTGGGTCAAGGCGCACAACGACGCGACCGCGCAGCGCCTCGGCGCGCTGCCGCAGTACGCGGGCCTGTACCGCGACGCACTCGCCGCGCTGAGCTCGGCCTCGCGCCTGCCCGAGGTCGAGCAGCACGGCCGCTGGCTCTACAACCTCTGGCAGGACGCCGCACACCCGCGCGGCGTCTACCGGCGCACGACGCTCGCCGAGTTCGGCCGGCCCGACCCGCATTGGGAGATCCTGCTCGACATCGACGCGCTGTCCAAGCAGGAGGGCACGCTCTACGCGTTCAACGGCGCGCGGTTCCGCGCCGACGAGCGCCGTGCGCTGATCGAGCTCGCGCCGGGCGGCGGCGACGCGGCCGAGCTGCGCGAGTTCGACGTCGAGGCCAAGGCCTTCGTGCCCGACGGCTTCCGCCTGCCGGCCGCGAAGTCGCGCGTGAGCTGGCGCGACGCCGACACGCTCTCCGTCGCCACCGATTTCGGCGCCGGTTCGCTGACGCGCTCGGGCTACCCGCGCGAGGTCAGGGTCTGGCAGCGCGGCACGCCGCTGGCCGCAGCAGCGCCGCTGTACGAGGCCCCGCCGGACTCGGTCTCGGCCTATGTGCAGCGCGTCGACATGGCCGACGCCGCGCCGCTCGACGTCCTCAACGACGAGCAGACCTTCTGGTCGGCGCGGCGCAGCCTGCTCGTCGACGGCAAGCCCGTGGCGCTGCAACTGCCGGGCACGGCCCGCATCGCGGGTGGCTACCAGGGCCGGCTCGTGCTCTGGCTCAAGGCCGACTGGACCCAAGGCGGCAAGACCTGGCCGGCCGGCTCGATCCTGCTCGCGACGCCCGCGCAGCTCGAGGAAGGCGCCGGCGCCGACACGCCGCTCGACGCGGTGTTCGTGCCCGACGGCCACGCGATCGTGCGCGGCGTCGAGGCGACGCGAACGGGCCTGCTGCTGAACCTGCTCGACAATGTGCGCGGCCGCCTGATCCGCACCACGCGCGACGCCGCCGGCTGGCACCCGGTGGCCGTGCCGTTCCCCGACAACGGCACGATCCGCGTCGTGACCACCGACGCGGCGAGCGGCGCCGCGATCGTCGAGTACCAGTCCTTCCTGACGCCGCCGTCGCTGTGGCGGGTGCCGGCCGGCGCGGGCCGGCCACAGAAGCTCAAGTCCGAGGCCGCGACCTTCGACGCCGCGCGCTTCGAGGTCACGCAGTACTGGACCGTCTCGGCCGACGGCACGCGCGTGCCGTACTTCGTCGTCGGCCCCAAGGCCATGAAGTTCGACGCCGCGAACCCGGTCTGGATGTTCGCCTACGGCGGCTTCGAGGAGGCCCTGACGCCGTCGTACTCGGGCTCCTACGAGGACCTGCATGGCGCCTACGGCAAGCTATGGCTCGAGCGCGGCGGCGTGTTCGTGCTCGCGAACATCCGCGGCGGCGGCGAGTTCGGCCCGGCCTGGCACACGGCCGCGCTCGGCGCCGACCATGTCAAGGCCTTCGAGGATTTCGAGGCCGTCGCCGCCGACCTCGCGACGCGCCGGATCTCGGCGCCGCGCCATATCGGCATCGAGGGCCGCAGCAACGGCGGCCTGCTCGTCTCGAGCACGATGCTGCGCCACCCCGAGCTCTACGGCGCCGTGGTCTGCGGCAACCCGCTGATCGACATGCAGCGCTACAACAAGCTGCTCGCCGGCGCGAGCTGGCAGGGCGAGTACGGCGATCCCGACAAGCCCGAGGACTGGGCCTTCATCAGCCGGTACTCGCCGTACCAGCGCGTCGCGCCGCATATGAGCCTGCCGCCGGTGATGTTCTATTCGACGACGCGCGACGACCGCGTCCACCCGGGCCACGCGCGCAAGATGGCCGCGAAGATGGCGGACGAGGGCTACGCGGTCGAGTACTTCGAGAACGTCGAGGGCGGCCACCACGGCCCGGTCGTGACCGAGCAGCTCGCGACGCGCATCGCGCGGACCTATGCGTTCCTGTGGAGTCATGTCGGGTCTGATCCAGCGCAGTGATTGCCCCAGAAGTCGGTCTCAGCGCCCGCCGCGGCATGCACTAGCTTCTAGACCATCAGGTCGGAAGGGGGCTGCGATGCCAAGCATGAAAGCCGCGGTGTTCGTCGAGCCGGGCCGCATCGAGCTCGACACCAAGCCGATTCCCGACATCGGCCCGCACGACGCGCTGCTGCGCGTCACGACGACGACGATCTGCGGCACCGACGTCCATATCCTCAAGGGCGAGTACCCGGTCGCGCGCGGCCTGACGGTCGGGCACGAGCCGGTCGGCGTGATCGAGCAGCTCGGCGCGGCGGTCACCGGGTACCGCGTGGGCCAGCGCGCGATCGCCGGCGCGATCACGCCGAGCGGCTGGAGCAACGCCTGCCTGTGCGGCCAATGCGCGCAGGACGGCGCGGGCACGGCCCACGGCTGGAAGGCGCTCGGCGGCTGGCGCCTGGGCAACACGATCGACGGCTGCCAGGCCGAGTACGTGCGCGTGCCCGACGCGATGGTCAACCTCGCGCCCGTGCCCGCGGGCCTGAGCGACGAGCAGGTGCTGATGTGCCCCGACATCATGTCCACCGGCTTTGGCGGCGCCGAGGCCGCGGGCATCCGCATCGGCGACACGGTCGCGGTGTTCGCCCAGGGGCCGATCGGCCTGTGCGCGACGGTCGGCGCGAAGCTCTGCGGCGCGGCCCACGTGATCGGCGTCGACCGCCTCCCCGACCGGCTCGCGTTCGCGCTGACGCTCGGCGCCGACCAGGTCGTCGACGCGAGCCGCGTCGACGCGGTCGACGAGATCCTGCGCCTGACCGACGGCCGCGGCGTCGACGTCGCGATCGAGGCGCTCGGCACCCAGCAGACCTTCGAGGCCGCGCTGCGCGTGCTGCGGCCCGGCGGCACGCTGTCGAGCCTCGGCGTGTACTCGAGCGAGCTGCGGATCCCGCTCGACGCGTTCGCGGCCGGGCTCGGCAACCACCGCATCGTCACGACGCTGTGCCCGGGCGGCAAGGAGCGCATGCGCCGCCTGATGGCCGTGATCGAGAGCGGCCGCGCCGAGCTCGCCGGGCTCGTCACGCACCGCTTCCCGATCGACCGGATCGAGGCGGCCTACGCGCTGTTCGCGAACCAGCGCGACGGCGTGCTCAAGGTCGCGATCCAGCTCTGAAACGGTACGCGGCCGGGGGCGCTTAGGGCCTGGACGCCGGCGCCTCGAGCCTCTCGCCGATCGCGTAGAAATGCCCGCCCGCGATGTAGTGCAGGCTGCGCAGCGCGGGCGGCGCGGTCTCGAAATGCCAATGCCCGTCGCTGAACACGCGCGCGTCGGCCCAGGCGCCGACGACCTCGCCGATGAACAGGTCGTAGGTCCGTTCGTTGTGCGGCTCGGGGATCACGCGGCACGCGAGCCAGGCCGCGCAGCCGGCGACGAAGGGCAGGGCGTGGTCGTCGATGTCGAACAGCGCGACGCCGCTGCGCGCGAGCTTGGCCGGCTCGTCCTTGAGGCTCGCGTGCCCGACGCGGTAGGTCGCATCGAGTAGCGCGACCGTCGGCACCTGGATCGCGAAGCGGCCGCTTTGCTCGACGAGCTCGCGGGTGCGCGTCGCCTTGTCGATCACGATGGTCACTTTGGGCGGCGCGAAGTCGAGCGCGCAGGACCAGGCCGCCGCCATCACGTTGTCGACGCTGCCGTGGCGCGCCGACACGAGCACGGTCGGGCCATGGTTGAGCAGGCGGTAGGCCTTGGGCAGCGGGACGGGGGCGATCGCTTCGTTCATGGACGGTCCGGTGGCGGCGCGATTGTGGCAGCCCGGCGCCGACCCCGCTATGCCCGGGCTAAGTCGGCGCGGCGATGCTCGCGCGGCATGAGCAGCGAAGCTTCGAGGGCCCCGGCCTACACCCCGTCCGACGCCTGGTCGAGCTGGCTGCTCGACCATCGCTACGGCGGCGACGCCGACTGGCAGCGTCATGTCGAGGATCGCGTCGCCGTCTACGCCGACAAGGTGCTCGACGCCTGCGGACTGAGGCCCGGCATGACGCTCGCCGACATCGGGTGCGGCGACGGCACGGTCGCGTTCCGCGCGATCCGGCGGACCGGCGCGCTGCGCGCCGTGCTCGTCGACATCTCGGCACCGCTGCTGCGGCACGCGCGCGAGTCCGCGCTGGCGGCCGGCCTTGCCGCCCAGTGCAGTTTTGTCGAAGCCTCGGCCGAGCGGCTCGCCGCGCTGCCGGACGCCTCGGTCGACGCGGTCGTGACCCGTGCGGCGCTCGCCTATGTCGCCGACAAGCGCGCCGCGCTTCGCGAGTTCCATCGCGTGCTCAAGCCGGGCGGCCGGGTCTCCGTCTGCGAGCCGCTGATGCAGGACGACGCGGTCGACACCGTGACGCTGCGCCGCATCGTCGAGGCGCGCGGCCACCTGCCCGGGCACGAGCTGCTGCCCCTGCTGCACCGCTGGAAAGCCGCGCAGTACCCCGACACGCTGGCCGGGCTGCGCGAGAGCCCGATCGCGAACTACTCCGAGCGCGACCTGTTCGGGTTCATCCGGGACGCCGGCTTCG
This sequence comes from Roseateles sp., assembly GCA_019232985.1. The sequence goes on from JAFAMW010000053.1 coordinate 28,894, forward strand.
TCGACGCCCATCTCGAGCTGCATCTCGACTCGCGTCCGATCGAGGCGCGCCCCTGGCAGGCCTTCCTGCAGGCCTCGCCGCACCCGTGCGCGCCGACCAACGGCGCGATCCTCGAGCGCTGTTTCGACGCGCCGGAGCGCGAGCGCTTCGAGGCGCTGATGCGGCCGGCCGTCGAGGCCGGCGGCGAGATCGGCGTCGAGCGCCTGGTTTACGCGTCCGCGTCCAAGCCTACCGGCTAGCGGCGCCGCGGCCGCCGAGCACGAGCTGGACGATGCCGGCGACGACGATATTGAGCGTGAGCGCGATCAGGCCCGTGTACATCGCGTAGCTCGTGCCGCCGACGACGAGGGCGTGCACGGGCTTGACGCCGTCCGCGTACGCGAGCGAGGTGCCGACGACGATGCCGACGAACCAGCCGGCAAGCAGCGCGGGCGCGCGCAGCCGGCGCGTGAACAGGCCGAACACGAGCGCCGGGAAGGTCTGCAGGATCCACACGCCGCCGAGCAACTGCAGGTCGAGCGCGAACTTGGTCGGCAGCAGCAGGATGCACGCGAGCGCGCCGACCTTGACGACCATCGACACGACCTTGGCGACCTTCTCTTCCTGCGCCGGCGTGACCTGCGCGTTCACGTAGGGTTTCCAGAAGTTGCGCGTGAACAGGTTCGCCGCGCCGATCGACATCACGGCCGCGGGCACGAGCGCGCCGATCGCGATCGCCGAGAACGCGAAGCCCGTGAACCAGGACGGGAACAGCGTCGCGAACAGCTGCGGCACGACGTCGTTGTTCGACTTGAGCTGCAGGTGCGCCGCGTAGCCCATGAAGCCGAGCAGGGCGATCAGGCCCAGCAGCACCGTGTAGGCGGGCAGGTAGATCGCGTTCTGGCGGATCGTACGCGCGTCCTTGGCCGCGAGCACGCCGGTCAGCGTGTGCGGGTACATGAACGCGGCCATCGCCGAGCCGAGCGCGAGCGTCGCGAACGGCAGCATCTGCGCGGGCTTGAGCGTGATGCCGGTGGCGCCGCCCTTGGCCGCGAACGCGTCGCGCGCGGCCGAGAACACGGCGCCGTAGCCGCCGAGCTTGAGCGGCACGACGGTGACGGCGACGAGCACGACGATGTAGATCATCACGTCCTTGACGAACGCGATCAGCGCAGGCGCACGCAGGCCGGCCGAGTAGGTGTAGAGCGCGAGCACGACGAAGGCCGCCGCGAGCGGCAGCTCGCCGGTCAGGCCCAGCGCCTGGATCACGGTCTGCATGCCGACGAGCTGCAGCGCGATATAGGGCATGGTCGCGACGATGCCGGTCAGCGCGACGGCGGCCTCGAGCGCGCGCGAGCCGTAGCGGCCGTAGACGACGTCCGCGGCCGTGACATGGCCGCCCTGCGCGGCCTCCTTCCACAGCCTGGGCATGATCGCGAACACGATCGGGTAGACGACGATCGTGTACGGCAGCGCGAAGAAGCCGTAGGCGCCGACCGCGTAGACGAGCGCGGGCACGGCGATCACGGTGTAGGCCGTGTAGAAGTCGCCGCCGACGAGGAACCAGGTGATCCAGGCGCCGAAGTTGCGCCCGCCGAGGCCCCATTCGTCGAGGTGCGCACCCTTGTGCGAGGCGCCGCGCTGCCAGCGCGCGGCGAGAAAGCCGATCACGGTGACAAGCGCGAAGAAGAACACGAAGACCGCGAGCGCGGTCCAGTTGATGTTGGTGGTGTCCATCGCTGCTTACTCCCCGTCGCGTTCGCCGCGGTTGACGAACCAGATCAGCGCCGAGGTGACGGGAACCCACGCGAACAGGTACCAGTAGAAGAACGGGAAGCCCCACAGCGCGGGCTCCTCCTGGTTGTAGAACGGCACGGCCAGCAGGCCGATGAAGGGCAGCAGAAGCAGCCAGCGGCGCATGCTTGTCTCCTTGTTATTTGTTGGGCTTGGTGATGCGCTTCATGCGCGCAAGGTTTAATTCGTAACGCGTGACGATTTCTGCGAGCAGGTTCTCGGCCTCGTGGGCCGCGCCTTCGCGCAGCTCGCTGCCCGGGTCCTCGATCGTACGCAAGGCGGCGGCGAGGCGCTCGAGCAGGGTGACACGCGCCATTTCCGCGGGGTCGATCTCGTAGAGCGCGTTGAAGCGCCGACGCCGGTACCGGCGCTGACGCTCGGCGTTGCTCATCGCCCGCTCGCCAGCCGGCGGGCGGCCGCGGCGCTTGGCCGGGGCGGGCGGGGCGTCGGCCTTTTTCGCGTTCATGGCGGCGATTGTGCAACGCGTGACGATATTTTTGAAGGAATGCGACGACCCGTTTGACGGATTCCGTGCCGCAGAAAAAATCCCGCATGATCCACTCGTTCGCGTGTACGGCGTGTACGGATACCGAGGCGCTCTTTAGGAGCAGAGCCGTCGCCCGGTTCAGGAACATCGAGCGGGTAGCACGACGCAAGCTGCTGCAATTGCACGCTGCCACGGTGTTGGACAGCCTACGCGTTCCTCCGGGCAATCACCTCGAGGCTTTGAAGGGCAAGCGCAGCGGCGAGCACAGTATTCGGATCAACGATCAGTGGCGCGTGTGCTTTGTCCGGAGAGGCGATGGCGCCGAGCGTGTCGAGATCGTGGATTACCACTAGGAAATGGCGATGACCAAGCTGCTTGACGAGATCCACCCCGGCGAAGTGCTGCTGGAGGACTTCATGAAGCCGCTGGGCATCAGTGCGCGTCAGCTTGCTGCCGACATCGACGTGTCGCCGAGCCGCGTCAGCGAGTTGGTGAACGGCAGGCGGCCGATCACCGCCGACACGGCGCTGCGCCTGGGTTTGTTTTTCAGCATGGAGCCCCGCTTCTGGCTCAACCTGCAGAGCGAGTACGACATGAGGATGGCGATGCGCGAAACCCGGGTGGGCATCGAGCCTCGCATTCGAGTGTTCCGACCCAAGGCGGCCGCCTGAGCATGCCGCGCCGTTGATGGTTGACGCTCAGCGGCGCGCGCGCGCGGCCGGCGGCGGCCCGACCGATGCGCGCCAGGTCATCGCGATCGGGAACTCGCGCACGACCGGCAGCTCGAAGCCGTAGCAGCGGTTCATCAGCCAGTGCAGGCCGTTGAGCGTCATGTCGCGCAGCGGCAGGTGGACGCTGCTCAGGCGCGGCGCCGAGTACTCGGCACTCGCGGTGTCGTCGTAGCCGAGCACCGAGACGTCGCCGGGCACCGACACGCCATGCTGCTGGAAGCAGGACAGCGCGCCGACCGCGCTCTCGTCGTTCGCGCAGAACAGCGCCGTGAACCTGTGGCCGCAGTCGAGCAGCTCCTTCGCGCAGGCCCAGCCGCCCTCGGGCGAGAAATCGCTGTAGATCAGCTTGACCGTGGCCGGGTCGACGCCGTGGCGCGCGAGCTCGCCCATGAAGCCGCCGATCCGCTCGACGTTGTCGGGCGAGGTCTCCGGCCCAGCGATCACCGCGAAATGACGGTGCTTGAACTCGAGCAGCGCGCGCGCCGCGACGACGCCGCCCTGCACGTGGTCGGTGTTGAAGCAGGCTTCCTTGAGGCGCGGGAAGTGGCGGTTCAGCACGACGATGTGGCGCAGGTTCTTGCGCAGGGCCCTGACGTCCTCCTCGCGGATTGCGTTGCTCATCACGACGAGCCCGTCGCAGCCGCGGTCGATCAGGAACTGCAGGCCGTCGAGCGTCTGGCGCCGCTCGTCGCCGTTGCCCTGGCCGAAGGCCACGACCATGTGGCGGCCGTGGCCGCGCAGCGTGCTGTCGATGACCTGCAGGATCGGCGTGTAGAAGGTGCCCTTGAGCAGCGGGATGAACACGCCGATCATCTGCGACGAGCCCGACAGCAGGGTGCGCGCCGCGTGCGAAGGCCGGAAGTTCAGCTCGGCGATGGCCTCGCGCACGCGCTCGGCCGTCGCGGGCGCCACCGCGCCGTTGCCGCTGATCACGCGCGACGCGGTGCCGACGCCGACGCCCGCGAGGCGGGCGACGTCCTTGATGGTGGGCATGGGTGAGGGCAGGTTGGGCCTTGAACGAGCGCCGATTATGGCGGCCGATCCGAAGCCGCCAAGCGAGGCACGAACGGGCCAATTCACCCCCGGTCTGTCGGGCGCGCGCAACGCGTGCGAACCGATGTCCTCAGGCAAACGCGATTGACAAGCGACGCGCGTCGGCAGTAAATTTCAAACCGAATTGGAATCGATTCCACTTTTGTAGTGGAGCGGGCGGCGGCCGCAGCTTGGCGGTGTAGTGCGGCGACGCCCCGGCGCGCATCGGCCATGGCCAGCCGATGCCGCCGCGAGATCCAGGCGTTTGAACAACAGGCCTATGGAGACAAGCCGATGAATCGAATCAAGAGGGCCGCGGACCCTGGCGCGGCGCTGCGCCCGGCCTACCGCGTCAAGCCCGTCGCCGCCGTCTGCGCCGCGCTGCTTGCGACGCCGGCGGTCTACGCGCAAGACCAAGCCCCGCAGGCGACGACGACCCAGGCGCCGGCCGACGGCAAGACGCCGGACCAGCTCGACACCGTGGTCGTGACCGGGATCCGCGGCTCGATCGAAAGCTCGATCGCGCTCAAGCGCAATTCGGAGTCGGTCGTCGAGACCATCACGTCCGAGGACATCGGCAAGCTGCCCGACGTCAGCATCGCCGAATCGCTGTCGCGCCTGCCGGGCCTGGCCGGGCAGCGCGTCGACGGGCGCGTGCAGAGCATCGCGATCCGCGGCATGTCGTCCGACTTCTCCGGCACCCTGCTCAACGGCCGCGAGCAGACCACGACGGGCGTGAACCGCGGCGTCGAGTTCGACCAGTACCCGGCCGAGCTGATGTCCTCCGTCGTCGTGTACAAGACGCCCGACGCGGCCCTGCTGGGCCAGGGCATTTCGGGCACCGTCGACCTGCGCACGATCCGACCGCTCGACCGGTCCTCGCGTGCCGTCGCGCTGAACGCGCGCGCCGAGCGCAACTCGCTCGGCGACCTCAACCACGGCTACGGCGGCACCGGCGCCGACGGCGCGCGCCTGAGCGCGTCCTATATCGACCAGTTCGCCGACCACACGGTCGGCGTGGCCCTCGGCTACGCCCACCTCGACTCGCCGGGCCAGGAGCTGCACTACAAGGCCTGGGGCTTCCAGACCGACGCGAACTGCCTGCAGCACCAGACCGACTGGGGCTGCCACCCGGTCACGGGCACCTCGCCGGGCTCGGCCTACTACATGACCGGCTTCGAGGCCGCGACCTTCTCGCGCGACGACAAGCGCGACGGCCTGATGGGCGTGCTCGAATACAAGCCCAACCGCGACTTCCACAGCACCGTCGACCTCTACTACTCGAAGTTCAAGCAGACCGAGGTCATGCGCGGCCTGATGGGCTCGATCGGCGACGGCTGGGGCGTGCCCGGCAGCGTGTTCTCCAACGTCACGACGACGCCGGTCGGCGACGGCTCGCTCGTGACTTCGGCCACGACGACCATGGTGCCCAATATGGTCGTCCGCAACGACTACAACACGCGCAACGACACGCTCAAGGCGCTGGGCTGGAACACCGAGGCCAAGATCGGCCAATGGACGGCCGTGGGCGACCTCAGCTATTCGAGCGCCAGGCGAATCGAGACGCTGTTCGAGACCTACGCGGGCTCGGCCACCTCGCCGTCGATCACGTTCGACATCCCGACCAGCCCGGGCTACCCGACCTTCTCGAGCAGCACCAATTTCTCGGACCCGAGCCTGATCGCGCTGAGCGACCCGGCTGCCTGGGGCCATCTGGGCCGCCAGCAGTTCACGACCCAGAACGACGTGATGAAGGACGCGCGCCTGGACTTCAAGCGCGAGCTCGGCTGGGGCCCTTTCACGCAGGTCGACCTCGGCGTGAACTACAACAAGCGCGACAAGACGCAGAACTTCAACGTGCTGTTCGCGACGCTGAAGAACGGCGCGACCTCGGAGCTGTTGAGCTCGAGCGACGTGCTGCCGAGCAGCAGCCTGGGCTTCGTCGGCCTGCCCGGCGGCACCCTGGCCTACGACGTCAACGCGGTCGCGGCCAAGTACTACACGATGACGCAGAACCTCAGCGGGGGTCCGGGCGGCGACCAGTCGCACGACTTCGGCGTGCACGAGCGCATCGCCACGGCCTTCGTCAAGCTCGATATCGAGACCGAACTCGGCGGCGTGCCGATCCACGGCAACACGGGCGTGCAGTTCATCCACACCAAGCAGGACTCGAACGCGTTCGCGTTCGACGGCAACGGCGCCGTGATCGGCACGATCGACCCGGGCACGAGCTACAGCAACCTGCTGCCGAGCCTCAACCTGACCGGCGACATCGGCGGCAACCGCCTGCTGCGCCTCGGCCTGGCCCGCGAGGAGATGCGTCCGCGCATCTTCGACATGAACGCCGCGTCGTCGGCCAGCGTCAGCACGACCGACCATTTCTGGTCGGGCAACGGCGGCAACCCCAAGCTCAAGCCCTGGCTCGCGAGCGCCGCGGACCTGTCGCTCGAGCAGTATTTCGGCAAGCGCAGCTATATCGCCGGCGCGGTGTTCTACAAGAAGCTGCAGAGCTATATCTACTCGGCCACCGTTCCCTACGACTTCAGCGGCTTCATCAACTCGACGCCGACGGTGAATCCGGCCAGCAACATCGGCACCTACACGACGAACAGCAACGGCACGGGCGGCCGCATGCGCGGCGTGGAGCTCAGCGGCGTGCTCGACGCGGCGCTGCTGACCCCGGCGCTCGACGGCTTCGGCGTGCAGACGAACTTCTCGTACACCGACAGCTCGATCCTCGCCAACGGCCCGGGCAACACGGCGGCCTGGCAGTCACTGCCGGGGCTGTCCAAGCGCGTCGCGAACCTGCAGCTGTTCTACGAGAAGTACGGCTACTCGCTGCGCATCAGCGACAACTACCGCTCGGACTTCCGCGGCGAATACACCTCGCTGTTCGGCAACACCTCGATCCTGCGCACGCTCGCGCAGAGCACGATCGACGTGCAGGCGAGCTACGAGACGCAGAGCGGACCGACCAAGGGCCTGCAGTACCTGTTCCAGATCGTCAACCTGACGAACACGCCCGACAAGAACGTGCAGGACGGCAGCGGCTTCGGCGGCAACGTCACGGCGCCGCAGGAGTACAACAAGTACGGGCGCACCTACCTGTTCGGCGTGAACTACAAGTTCCAATAAGGCGCCGCCCCCCGCAGGCCGCGGCCGCGCGCGCGTCGAGCGCGCGCGGGCTGCGGCCTGCTCACGCGTTGTACGCATGCTTTCGATGAACTCCTCCGACCTTGCCGCGCTGCCCGAGGTAGCGCGCTCCGACTTTCCCGCCGACTTCGTCTGGGGCTGCTCGACCTCCTCCTACCAGATCGAGGGCGCGGTCCACGAGGGCGGCCGCGGCGAGTCGATCTGGGACCGCTTCTGCAGCGAGCCGGGCCGCATCCGCGACGGCTCGAGCGGCGCCGTCGCCTGCGACCATTACCACCGCTGGCCCGAAGACCTCGACCTCGCGCGCAGCCTCGGCGTCGGCGCGTACCGCTTCTCGATCGCCTGGCCGCGCGTTTTGCCGCAGGGCCGCGGCGCCGTCAACGCGGCGGGGCTGGACTTCTACGACCGCCTCGTCGACGGCATGCTCGCGCGCGGCCTCGACCCCTGGGCGACGCTCTACCACTGGGACCTGCCGCAGGCCCTGCAGGAGCAGGGCGGCTGGAAACACCGCGCGACCGTCGCGGCCTACCTCGAGTACGCCGACGCCGTCTCGCGCCGCCTCGGCGACCGCGTCAAGCACTGGATCACCCACAACGAACCCTGGTGCTCGTGCTTCATGGGCTACTGGGAGGGCGTGCACGCGCCCGGCGAGACGAGCCTGCAGGCCGCGCTCCAGGCCAATCACCATGTGCTGCTGTCGCATGGCCAGAGCCTCGCCGTGCTGCGCGCGAACAGCCCCGGGGCCAAGGTCGGCATCACGCTGAGCCTGCACCCGATCGTCGCGGCCTCGACGAGCGCGGCCGACCAGGCCGCGGCGGCGCGCCACGACGGCACGCGCAACCGCTGGTTCCTCGACCCGCTGCACGGCCGCGGCTACCCGGCCGACATGCTCGAGCTGTTCGCCGACATCGCGCCGCGCACGGAAGCGGGTGACCTCGCCGACATCGCCGCGCAGACCGACTTCCTCGGCGTCAACTACTACTTCCCCGAGGTCGTCGCCGACGCGCCCGAGGCCGGCCCGACGCGCACGCGCGTCGTCGAGCGCCACGGCGTCGAGCGCACGGCGTTCGGCTGGGAGGTCTCGCCGCAGGGCCTGGTCGACCTGCTCGTGCGCCTGCAGCAGGACTACGCGCCGGGCACGGTCTACCTCACCGAGAATGGCTCGACCTATGAGGACATGCTGCGCCCCGACGGCACGGTGCAGGACAGCGAGCGCCTGAGCTATCTGGTGCGCCACCTGGACGCCTTGCGCGCGACCATCGCGCACGGCGTGCCGGTCAAGGGCTATTTCGCCTGGAGTCTGCTCGACAATTTCGAGTGGGCCGAGGGTTATCTGCGCCGGTTCGGGCTGGCCTATGTGGACTACCCGACCCAGCAGCGCATCCTCAAGGCCAGCGGGCATTGGTATCGCCGCTTCCTGTCCGCGCCCTGATGAAGAAGAACCCGGAGACAGCCCCGATGAAGTTTGCGATCCGAACCCTCGCGGCCAGCGCGCTGCTGGCCCTGTCCGGCCTGGCCGCCGCCCAGGCGCCGCGCGTCGAGGTCGTCCACTGGTGGACCTCGGGCGGCGAGGCGGCCGCCGTCAAGACCCTCGCCGACGCCTACCGCGCCCAGGGCGGCGTGTGGGTCGACACGGCCGTCGCGCTCGGCGAGCAGGCGCGCTCGGTCGCCGTCAACCGCATCGTCGGCGGCAACCCGCCGACGGCCGCGCAGTTCAACACCTCGCGGCAGTTCCTCGACATCGTCGACCAGGGCCTGCTCAACAACGTCGACGACGTCGCGACCCGCGAGGGCTGGGACAAGTTCCTGCCGCCGCTCGTGCTCAACGCGGTGCGCGTCAAGGGCCACTACTACGCGGTGCCGGTCGAGATCCACAACCCCGAGTGGATCTGGTACTCGAAGGCCGCGTTCAAGAAGGCCGGCATCACGGCCGAGCCGCGCAACTTCGACGAGCTGTTCGCCGCGCTCGACAAGCTCAAGGCCGCGGGCATCGTGCCGCTCGCGCATGGCGGACAACCCTGGCAGGACAATATCGTGTTCACGGCCGTGCTTGCAAACCTCGGCGGCCGCGAGCTCTACCTCAAGGTCATGCGCGACCGCGACCCGGCGGCGATCCGCTCCGAGGCGTTCAAGCAGGTGCTGCTGACCTTCAAGCGCCTGCACGGCTACGTCGACAAGGGCTCGCCGGGCCGCAACTGGAACGACGCGACGACGATGCTGATCAACGGCCGCGCGGGCGTCCAGATCATGGGCGACTGGGTCAAGGGCGAGCTCACGAACGCCAAGCTCGAGGCCGGCCGCGACTACGGCTGCATCCCGGGCTTCGGCGCGCACTCGCCCTACCTGGTCCAGGGCGACGTGCTGATCTTCCCCAAGACCAGCGACGCGCTCGCGATCAAGTCGCAGAAGCTGCTTGCGAGCGTCGTCGCCGCGCCGGCGACCCAGGTCGCGTTCAGCATGAAGAAGGGCTCGATCCCGATCCGCACCGACATCGACGTGGCCAAGATGGACATGTGCGCGCGCCTGGGCGTCTCGATCATGAAGGACGCGTCGCGCCAGCTCGCGAGCGGCGAGCTCTACCAGACGCCCGACCAGAACGGCGCGCTCGTCGACGTGCTGACGAACTACTGGAACCGCGACCTGCCGGTCGAGAAGGTGCAGAACGACCTCGTCGCCGCGCTGAAGGACTGAGTCCGCCATGAGCCCCTCCCGCCTCACCGCCCGGCTGCGGCGCCTCGTGCCGTGGGCGGCGCTGCTGCCGCTCGCGCTGACGGTGCTCGTCGCCTACCTCGGCGGTGCGCTGTGGACGCTGCGCATCTCGGTCAGCAGCTCGCGCACCTTCCCGGCCAGCGACTTCGTCGGCCTCGCCCAGTACGCACGCCTGTTCGACAACGAGCGCTGGCAGCTCGCGCTGCACAACCTCGGCGTCTACGGCGCGCTGTTCATCGTCGCGTCCATGGCGATCGGCTTCCTGCTCGCGGTCTTCGTCGACCAGAAGGTGCGCGGCGAGGGCCTGCTGCGCACGGCGTTTCTCTACCCCTACGCGATGTCCTTCGTCGCGACCGGCCTGATCTGGCAGTGGCTGCTCAACCCCGACAGCGGCCTGCAGGCCGCCGTCCAGCAGCTCGGCTGGCAGGGCTTCGTGTTCGACTGGATCGTCGACCAGGACCGCGTGATCTACACGGTCGTGATCGCGAGCGTGTGGCAGGCCGCGGGCCTCGTGATGGCGCTGATGCTCGCGGGCCTGCGCGGCGTCGACGCCGAGATCTGGCAGGCCGCGCGGCTCGACGGCATCCCGGCCTGGCGCGTCTACGCGTCCATCGTGCTGCCGACGCTCGGCCCGACGCTGGCGACCGCCTTCGTCGTCCTCGCGACCATGGTCGTCAAGGCCTACGACGTCGTCGTCTCGATGACCCAGGGCGGCCCGGGCACGGCGAGCGACCTGCCGGCCAAGTTCATCATGGACCTGTTGTTCGGGCGCGCGAACATCGCGCTCGCGTCGGCCGGCGCGATGGTGCTGCTCGCGACCGTGCTCGCGCTCGTCGCGCCGCTGCTGTACGCGCGCGGCCACGCGGCGCGGCGCGCGCAGCGGGCGGGAAGGGGCGGTCGATGAGCGGCGCAGCCCCGGCGCCGCGCGGCGCGGCCCGCCGACCGCGCCGCCATCTCACGCCGGCGCGCGTCGGCGTCTACGGCTTCCTGCTGATCGCGGCGCTGTTCTTCCTCGCGCCGCTGTACATCATGCTGGCGACCTCGTTCAAGAGCATGGACGAGATCCGCCTCGGCCAGCTATTCGCGCTGCCGCACGCGCCGAGCCTGGCCGCGTGGCGCAGCGCCTGGCGCGAGGCCTGCACCGGCGTCGCCTGCGAGGGCGTGCGCGCAGGCTTCTGGAACTCGGTGCGCATCGCCGTGCCGAGCACCGTGCTGCCGATCCTGATCGGCGCGCTGAACGGCTACTGCCTGAGCTTCTGGCGGCCGCGCGGCGCGAACCTGCTGTTCGGCGTGCTGATGCTCGGCGCGTTCATTCCCGGCCAGGTGCTGATCTACCCGCTCGTCAAGATCGAGGCCGCGGCCGGGCTGTTCAGCAGCCTCGCCGGCATCGTGACGGTGCACGTGATCTTCAGCATGCCGATGATGACGCTGCTGTTCCGCAACTACTACGCGGCGATCCCGGCCGAGCTGTTCAAGGCCGCGCGCATCGACGGCAGCGGCTTCTGGCGCATCTTCGTCCACGTGATGCTGCCGATGTCGCTACCGATCGTGATCGTCGCGACGATCATGCAGGCGACCGGCGTCTGGAACGACTACATCCTCGGACTCGTCTTCGCGGGGCGCGACAACCTGCCGATGACGGTCCAACTCAACAATCTGATCAACACGACCACCGGCGAGCGCCTCTACAACGTCAATATGGCCGCGACCATGCTGACGTCGGCGGTGCCGCTGCTGATCTACCTGGTGTCGGGGCGCTGGTTCGTGCGCGGCATCACGGCCGGTTCGGTGAAAGGCTGAAATGAGCGGCGTCGATATCCGCGACCTGCACGTGCGCTTCGGCGGCCACGAGGTCATCAAGGGGCTGGAGCTCAGCGTCCACGAGGGCGAGTTCCTGGTCCTGCTCGGCCCCTCGGGCTGCGGCAAGTCCACGCTGCTGCACAGCATCGCCGGCCTGATCGACGTGAGCGGCGGGAGCGTCGAGATCGGCGGGCGCGACATGACCTGGGCCGAGCCGAGCGAGCGCGGCATCGGCATGGTGTTCCAGTCCTACGCGCTGTACCCGACCATGACGGTCGAGCGCAATATGTCCTTCGGCCTGCGCGTCGGCGGCGTCGCGAAGGCCGAGATCGCGCGGCGCGTCGCGCGCGCCGCCGAGATGCTGCAGCTCGGCCCGCTGCTCGACCGTAAGCCCGCGCAGCTGTCGGGCGGCCAGCGCCAGCGCGTCGCGATCGGGCGCGCGCTCGTGCGCGAGGCCGGCGTGTTCCTGTTCGACGAGCCGCTCTCGAACCTCGACGCGAAGCTGCGCGGCGAGCTGCGCCGCGAGCTCAAGCTGCTGCACAAGCAGCTCGGCTCGACCATGATCTACGTGACCCACGACCAGGTCGAGGCGATGACGCTCGCGACCCGCGTCGTCGTGATGCGCAACGGCGCGATCCAGCAGGTCGGCGCGCCGGGCGAGGTCTACGAGCGGCCCGAGAACCTGTTCGTCGCGGGCTTTCTCGGCGCGCCCGGCATGAACTTCGTCGCGGGCACGGTCGAGGCGGGGGCCGGCGGCGCGGGCCTCGCGCTGCGCGCGCCGTCGTTCGAGCTCGCGCTCGACGACGCGGCGTACGCGGCGTACGCGGCGCGGCCGGCGCCGGGCCAGGCCGTCACGCTGGGCTTCCGCCCCGAGCACGTGAGCCTGGGCGCCGACGGCGCGGCCGAGGCGCTCGTGCAGCTCGTCGAGTCCATGGGCAACCACCAGGTCGTCTGGCTCAAGGCCGGCGACGTCGCGTTCGCCGCGCTCGTGCACGAGGCGGCGAGCTTCGTGCCAGACCAGCGCGTGCGCTTTTCGATCGACGCGCGCCGCGTCTCGCTGTTCGACCGCAGCACCGAGCGGAGGCTCTGACATGCCATTGCAAGCATTGCGCAACATCGTGATCGTCGGCGGCGGGACAGCCGGCTGGATGTGCGCCGCGGCGCTGTCCAAGCTGTTCCAGCGCGACGGCGCCGAATCGCCGTGGACGGTCCGCGTCGTCGAGTCCGAGGAGATCGGCACGGTCGGCGTCGGCGAGGCGACGATCCCCGCGATCCGCCACTTCAACACCGTGCTCGGCATCGCCGAGGACGACTTCCTGCGCGCGACCCAGGGCACGTTCAAGCTCGGCATCGAGTTCGTCAACTGGGGCGGGCTCGGCGAGCGCTATATGCACGGCTTCGGCGCGATCGGCCAGCCGGCCGACGGCATCGCGTTCCACCATTACTGGCACCGGCTCGACGCGGCCGGCCTCGCCGGCGACCTGTTCGACTACTCGATCAACACGAGCGCCGCGCTGGCCGGCAAGTTCCTGCGGCCGCGCCCCGAGATGCAGGGCTCGCCGCTCGCCGAGGTCGCCTACGCGTTCCACTTCGACGCGGGCCTGTACGCGCGCTTCCTGCGCGGCCACGCCGAGGCGCGCGGCGTGCGGCGCACCGAGGGCCGCATCACCGAGGTCCTGCAGGCCGAGGACGGCCTGATCACGGGCCTGCGCCTCGCGAGCGGGGAGCTCGTCGCGGGCGACTTCTTCGTCGACTGCTCGGGGTTTCGCGGCCTGCTGATCGAACAGACCCTGCACGCTGGCTACGAGGACTGGTCGCACTGGCTGCCCTGCGACCGCGCCCAGGCCGTGCCGAGCGAATCGACGCAGCCGCTGCTGCCGTACACGCGCGCGACCGCGCATGCGGCGGGCTGGCAATGGCGCATCCCGCTCCAGCACCGCACCGGCAACGGCCATGTCTACGCGAGCGCCTTCATCGACGACGCGGGCGCGACCGACACGCTGCTCGCCCACCTCGACGGCAAGCCCCTGGCCGAGCCGCGCCTGCTCAAGTTCACGGCCGGGCGGCGCAAGCGCTCGTGGATCGGCAACTGCGTCGCGCTGGGTCTCGCGGGCGGCTTCATGGAGCCGCTCGAGTCGACGAGCATCCACCTCGTGCAGAACGGCATCACGCGGCTCATGGACCTGTTCCCGCGCGCCGGCCTCGACGCGGCCGACATCGCCGTCTACAACCGCCAGATGCAGTTCGAGTACGAGCGCATCCGCGACTTCATCGTGCTGCACTACAAGGCGACGAGGCGCGACGACTCGCCGTTCTGGGACTACTGCCGCAGCATGAGCATCCCCGACTCGCTGCGCGAGAAGATCGAGCTCTACGAGAGCAACGCGCGCATCTACCGCGAGAACATGGAACTGTTCTGGGAGCCGAGCTGGCTGCAGGTGCTGCACGGCCAGGGCATCCGCCCGCGCGCCCACCACCCGATGGCCGACCTGCGCCCGCTCGCGCAGATCCAGGCCTTCGCCGACGACATCCGCTCGGTCGTGCGGCGCTGCATCGACGTGATGCCCGCGCAGGGCGACTTCATTGCCGCGCATTGCGCGGCGCCTCGCATCTAGGAGAGACAAGCCCATGGCACGCCACCACCGCGTCCTCGCGACGCTGATCGCCTCGCTGTGCACCGGCCTCGCGGCGGCCGCGCCGCTCGCGCAGGACTGGCTGACGACGGCCGACCAGCAGGCGCTGCTGACCGAGGGCGCGCCGCTGCGCTTCGAGGCCGGCGCGCCGGCACTGCCGCTGCACATCGAGGTCGACCCGGCGCAGCGCTTCCAGACCATGGTCGGCTTCGGTGCGGCGATCACCGACAGCTCGGCCTGGCTGATCGAGCACGCGCTGCAGCCCGCCCAGCGCGCGACGCTGATGAACGAGCTGTTCGGCCATGGCCCGAACGGCCTGGGCTTCGAGTTCACGCGGCTCACCATCGGCGCGTCGGACTTCTCGCTGCGCCACTACAGCCTCGACGACGTCGCGCCGGGCAAGACCGACATGAAGCTCGCGGCGTTCTCGATCGCGCCGCTGCGCGCCGACGTCGTGCCGGTCGTCAAGCAGGCGCTCGGCGTCAACCCCGAGCTCAAGGTCATGGCCTCGCCGTGGAGCGCGCCGGCCTGGATGAAGACCAACGGCCGCCCCTACAGGGGCGAGCTCAAGCCCGCGATGTACGAGGTGTTCAGCCGCTACCTGCTCAAGTACGTAGAGGCGATGCAGGCCGAGGGCGTGCCGATCTTCGCGCTGACGCTGCAGAACGAGCCGCATTTCGAGCCCGACAACTACCCGGGCATGCGCATGGACCCGGCCGCGCGCGCGGCCGTCGTCGGCAAGTACCTGGGCCCGCTGCTCGCCGCGAAGGCGCCGCGCACGCAGGTCTTCGACTGGGACCACAACTGGGACCACCCGGAGGAGCCGCTGGGCGTGCTCGCCGACGCGGGTGCGCGCCGCTATATCTCCAGCGTGGCCTGGCATTGCTACGACGGCACACCCGACGCGCAAACGCCCGTGCACGCCGCCTACCCGGACAAGGACGTCTGGCTGACCGAATGCTCGGGCGGCGAGTGGATGGCCCAGTGGGAGGTCGTGCTGCCGTGGATCATGCACAACCTCGTGATCGGAGCGACGCAAAACGGCGCGCGCGGCGTGCTGATGTGGAACCTCGCGCTCGACGAGAACCACGGCCCGCATACGGGCGGCTGCAGCGACTGCCGTGGCATCGTCACGATCGACAGCCGCAGCGGCGCCGTGACGCGCAACGTCGAGTACTACGCGCTCGGCCACGCGAGCCGCTTCGTCCGCCAGGGCGCGCAGCGCATCGCGACGTCCCCGAGCGGCAACAAGGAGCTCGAGAGCGTCGCGTTCCGCAACCCCGACGGTTCGATCGCGCTGATCGTCAGCAACGGCGGCGCGACGGCGCAGGCGTTCAGCGTCGGCTCCGCGGGCGCCGCGCTGCGCTACGAGCTGCCGCCGCGCAGCGTCGTGACGCTGAGCTGGACGCCCGAGCAATGAGGCCGCGCGGGCGCCTCGGCGCGAGCGCAGCGTTCGCCGCGCTCGGCCTGCTCGTCGCGGCGCCGGCGGTCGCCGCGAAGATCCTGTTCATCGGCAACAGCTTCACCTACGGCCATGGCTCGGCGGTGCAGTACTACCGCGTCGAGACCGTGACCGACCTGAACGGCCAGGGCCGCGGCGGCGTGCCCGCGCTGTTCAAGGCCTTCGCGGCTCAGGAGGGCCTGCCCTACGAGGTCGCCCTCGAGACCGAGCCCGGCGTCGGGCTCGACTGGCATCTCGCCCACCGCGCCGCGCTGCTCGGCGGCCGGCCCTGGGACGCCGTCGTCATGCACGGCTACAGCACGCTCGACTGCGACCACCCGGGCGACCCCGCGCTGCTCGTGGATTCGGCGACGCGCATGGCCGCGCTGCTGCGCCGCGCGAACCCGGCCGTGCGCCTGTTCCTCACGGCGACCTGGCCGCGCGCCGACCAGGTCTACCCGGCCCAGGGCGCCTGGCACGGGCGCGGCGTCGCGGCGATGACCGAGGACATCCGCCAAGGCTACGCGGCCGCGGCCGCGGCGATCCACGCGCAGGCGGTCGCGCCGGTCGGGCCGGCCTGGCAGCGCGCGATCGACGCGGGCGTCGCGACGCCCGACCCCTATGCGCCGCTGCCGCCGGGCCAGGTCGACCTGTGGGCCTTCGATCATTACCACGCGAGCGCCTATGGTGCGTATCTCGAGGCGCTCGTCGTGTTCGGCACCGTGACGGGCCGCGATCCGCGCGCGCTCGGCGACACCGAATGCGCGGGCAACGAGCTCGGCCTGTCGCGCGAGCAGGTTGCGCGCCTGCAGCAGCTCGCGTTCGACGAGCTCGCGCAGGACCTGCATATCGCCGCGCTGCCGGCGCCGCCGGTGCGCGCCGAGCAGCCGAGTTGCGCGGCGTTGATCGGGCTGCACCGCGAGGACCAGCGGCCGATCGCTAACGCGCAGCAGCGAGCGCGCCGCTGAGCCGCAGGTCGCGCGACGACGCGCCGACGTAGACCTGGCGCTCGAGCGGCGCGGGCCGCCAGCCGTGGTCGGCGACCGACCAGTAGCGCAGCTGCGCGGCTGCGATATGCAAATGCACGCGGCGCGACTCGCCCGCGCGCAGCGCGACACGCTCGAACGCCGCGAGCGCGCGCACCGCGAAGGCCGCGCCGGCCGGCGCCTGCGCGGGCGCGCCGAGGTAGACCTGCACGACTTCGTCGGATGCGCGCGCGCCGGCGTTGCGCAGCGTGAACGCGAGGTCGGCGCCGCCGTCGGCCGCGGGCGCGACGGCGAGGTCCGCGTAGTCGAAGCGGGTGTACGACAGGCCATGGCCGAACGGAAACAGCGGCGCGCGGTCCATGCGGTCGAACCAGCGGTAGCCGATGTCGACGCCCTCGTCGTAATGGGTGCGGCCGGCCACGCCGACCGACTGTCGCTCGGGGTAGGCCGGGTCGTTCGCCGCGCCGTCCTCGAGCCGCTGCGGCCAGGTGAACGGCAGGCGGCCGGCCGGGCTGACCTCGCCGGTCAGCAGGCGCGCCGTCGCGCGCCCGCCCTCGTCGCCGGTGTACCAGAGCTCGAGCACGGCGCGCACCTTGGCGAGCCAGGGCAGGGCGACCGCCTGGCTCGTGTTCAGCACGACGACGGTGTTCGGGTTGACGGCGGCGACGGCCTCGATCAGCCGGTCCTGTTCGCCGGGCAGGCCGAAGGCCGGCCGGTTGCGGCCCCAGGCGAACACGACGGCCGTCTTCGCCGCCCGCGCGGCCGCGACGGCCGCGTCGAAGGTTTCGCGCTTCATCGCCGGCGTGACCCAGGCCAGGCGCACCTGCACGGGCGCGCCGCTGACGTCGGCCGTCGCCTCGACGCGGACCTCGTGCGGCCCCGCGCGCAGCGGCACGAGGCGGCGCAGATTGTCGAGGCCGTCGAGCGTCGGGACCACGTTGTCGCGGTTCGCGAACACGATCTCGCCGTGGCCTCCCCACCAGGCCATCGCGCCGATCGGCTGGCCGTCGACGAAGAGCTTGCCGGTCGCGCCGAGCAGCTGCAGGTCGAGGTCGTAGTCGCCTTCGGCCGGCACCTCGAGCGTGCCGGTCCAGCTCGCGCTCGTGCCGGCCGGAAGCGCGCGGCCCGCACGGCGCGTGAAGTCGATGGCCGCGACCGCGGCGCCGTCGCCGACGCGCTTCAGGTCGTGCCAGCTCGACGCCGGGATCGCGACGCCGCTCATGTCGTCAGCGACCGCGAAGCGCGGGCCGCGGCCGGGGCTCATCGCGCGCAGCGCGGCGAGCGCGCCGGTCTGGCGCTCGGGCCGGCCGTAGGACTGCTCGGCCCCGGTCACGATCGCGAAGGCCTGCTGCGCGCCCGGGCCGATCAGCGCGACCCGGGGCAGCTCGGCGCGGCGCAGTGGCAGGATGCCGTCGTTCTTGAGCAGCACGGCCGCGCGCTCGGCCGTGCGCTGCACGACGGCCGCGTCGGCCGCGACGTTCTCGGGCCCGACGCGGTGGCTCGGCGCATGGTCGAGCCAGCCGAAGCGCTCGATCTGGCCGAGCACGCGGGCCACGGCGCGGTCGATGTCGGCGTCGCCGACGCTGCCGCGCGCGAGCGCGCGGCCGAGGTTCGCGGAGACGTCGGCGAGCGGCGGGGTCTTGTCCTCGGCCTTCGCGGTGGGCGCGAAGCGCTGCTCCTCGGGCACGCCGACGCTCATGATCTTGACGAGCGCGTCGACCTCCTCGGCGCTCATGCCCTTCGCGTCGGCCGGCTTGTCGTGGAGCGCGAAGAACGCGTCGGGGCCGCCGCCGGGCTGCTCCATGTCCATGCCGCGCGCGAGGAACTCGGCGCCATGCGCGGCGCCCCAGTCCGAGGTCACGAAGCCCGCGAAGCCGAACTCGTCGCGCAGCACGTGCGTGAGCAGGCCTTCGTTGCCGCAGCTGTAGACGCCGTTGACATGGCTGTACGCGCACATCAGCGAGGCGACGCCGGCGTCGACCACGGCCTTGAACGGCGCGAGGTAGACCTCGTGCAGCGCCTGCTCGCCGAGCACCGCGTCGACGCCGCCGTCGTAGGCGACGAAATGCTTGGCCTGCGCCATCACGCCCTGCGCCTGCGCGGCCTTGACGAACGCGGCCGCGAGCTCGCCGGTGAGCAGCGGGTCCTCGCCGAGCGTGTTGTACGCGCGCTCGTAGGCCGGGTCCCGGTCCAGATTGATATAGGGCTGCAGGATCACGTCGACGCCCAGGGCGCGCGCGTCGCGGCCGATCACGGCGCCGTTCGCGGCCGCGTCGGCGCGGCTGAAGGTCGCGGCCATCGCCATCGTCGCCGGCATGCCCGTCGACGCGTGGCGCACGAGCACGCCGGGCGGGCCGTCGGCGAGACGCAGGTCGGGGATGCCCAGGCGCGGCACGCCGGCGATCCAGCCGGCCTGGCCCTGGAACGTCGCCTCGGGTTCCTGCGCGCCGCGGATCACCGCGAGCTTTTCCTCGCGCGTCATCTGCGCGATCAGCGCGCGCACGCGCGGGCTGGGGTCGGCATCGGCGCGCGCGAGGCCCGCGCAGGCGAGCAGGGCGACGAGGATCAGGGGCGTGCGGAGTCGGCTGGGCATGGGTCGATTATTAAATCGGCATTAATGAATCGTTAAGCACGGAAACCCTCGACCCGGAGCCCACGGGGCCCGGGTGCCGGGCAGTAAACTGCCCCGACCGCCGCCTCCCGCCCATCCGCCCGATGAACCTGCTGCTCGCCGAAGACGACGCGATTCTTGCCGACGCCCTGAGCGTGCAGCTGAGCCGCGCCGGCTTCACGGTCGAGCACGCGCCGAACGGCGCGGTCGCCGAGTACCTGCTGCTCAAGCACCCGTTCGACGTCGCCGTGCTCGACCTCGGCCTGCCGATGGTCGACGGCATGACCGTGCTCAAGCGCCTGCGCGCGGCGCGGCGCCACCTGCCGGTGCTGATCCTGACCGCGCTCGACAGCATGGAGGACCGCGTCGCCGGCCTCAACTCGGGCGCCGACGACTATATGTGCAAGCCCTTCGACTTCCCCGAGCTCGAGGCGCGCCTGTACGCGCTGCTGCGGCGCGGCCAGTCGCACGGCGAGCACCGGGCCGAGGCCGCGCACCTGGTCTTCGACCGCGAAGGGCGCCGCGCGAGCGTGCGCGGCGAGGCGCTCGAGCTGAGCCCGCGCGAGTGGATGCTGCTCGACCTGCTGCTGCGCGAGCGCGACCGCGTCGTCACCAAGGAGCAGATCAGCCAGGACTGGGCCCAGGACCGTTCCGAGAGCAGCGGCGCCAATTCGATCGAGGTCTATATCCACCGCCTGCGCCGCAAGCTCGAGCACTCGGGGCTGGCGATCCGCACCGTGCGCGGCCTCGGCTACCTGCTGGAAGCCAATACGGCCGTCGCATGAGGTGGCGGCCGTCGCGGACCGCGCCTCGGCCGGGCGCGCCGTCGCTGCGGCGGCAGCTGCTGCTGTGGCTCGTGCTGCCGCAGATCGTGCTGTGGCTGGCCGCGGCGAGCTTCACCTACGAGCTCGCGTCCTACTACGCGAACGCGGCGATCGACGCGACGCTGTCGCAGGCCTCGCACGCGCTCGCGCGCCAGATCAAGCCGCTCGACAGCGGCCTGCTGATCGACTTCCCGCGCGCCGCCCAGGACATCCTCGAGTCCGACCCCAAGGACCGCGTGCTCTACACGGTCAGCACGCCGCCGGGCAGCTTCATCCTCGGCAACCGCAACCTGCCGGACCTGCCGGCCGGCGCGCCGATCAAGCTCGGCGAACCCTACTTCTACGATGGCGACCTCGCCGACGGCGCGGGCGCCGTGCGCGGCCGCGGCGTGCGCGCGCGCGTGCGCGTCGCCGCGCTGCTGCTGCGCTACGGCGCAAGCGGCTCCGAGTCCCAGACCATCCTCGTGCAGGTCGCGCGCTCGAGCGCGAACCGCGAGGAACTCGCGCGCCGCATCCTGCTCGAGACGACGCTGCCGCTGTCGGCGCTGATCGGCCTGATGACGATGATCGTCTGGGCCGGCATCCGCGCCGGGCTCGCGCCGCTCGCGGCGCTGCAGCGCCAGGTCGCCGGGCGCGCGGCGAACGACCTGAGCCCGATCAGCCTCGACGCCGCGCCGCCCGAGGTGCGCTCGCTCGCGCAGGCGCTCAACAGCCTGCTCGCCGAGGTCGACCGCAGCGTCGCCGCGCAGAAGCGCTTCATCAACGACGCTGCGCACCAGCTGCGCACGCCGCTCGCGGGGCTCAAGAGCCAGGTCGAGCTCGCGCTCGCCGACGCGGCCGCGCCCGCCCAGCGCGAGCGGCTCCAGCAGGTGCTGTCGGGCGCCGCGCGCAGCGCGCATCTGGTCCATCAGCTGCTGAGCCTCGCGCGCGCCGAACCCGAGGCGATGCGCCGCGTCGCCCATGCCGCCGTCGACCTCGAGGCGCTCGCGCGCGACGTGACCGCCGAGATGGTGCCGCGCGCGCTCGGTCATGGCGTCGACCTCGGCTTCGACGGCCGCCCCGACGCCGCGCCGCCGACCGTGTCGGGCATCGCGCTGCTGCTGCGCGAGGCGCTCGTCAACCTCGTCGACAACGCGATCCGCTACGCCGGCCGTGACGCGACGGTCACGGTGCGCGTGCGGCGCGAGGGCGCGCACGCCGTCGTCGAGGTCGAGGACAACGGCCCCGGCATCGCGCCGGCCGAGCGCGAGCATGTGTTCGAGCGCTTCGTGCGTGCGACCCACGACGGCCTCGGCTGCGGCCTGGGCCTCGCGATCGTGCGTGACATCGTCGAGCGCCACGGCGGCCGCGTCGAGCTGCGGCCGGTCGACCCGAGCGGTGTGCTCGCGCGCGTCGAGCTGCCGCTGGCTGAACAGACCTAAGGTTTGTCCGGACGCGATGGATTAATTATTTGTTAATAATGTCGACCGAGGGCGCGTCGATGCCCCGTGAAGGAGACATTGGATGGGCCCGCGCAGGTCGTTCCGCCCGTGGCTTGGCAGCGCCGCGGTGCTCGCGGCGTCGATCGCTGCGCGCGCGGCCGTTGCCGGCGGCGAGGTCGAGGTCCTGCACTGGTGGACCAGCGGCAGCGAGGCCAAGGCGCTGCAGTCGCTGAAGGCGACGCTGCGCGCGCAGGGCGACGTCTGGAAGGACTTCGCGGTCGCCGGCGGCGGTGGCGATTCGGCGATGACGCTGCTGAAGTCGCGCGTGGCCTCGGGCAATGCGCCGGCGGCCGCGCAGATCAAGGGGCCGGCGCTGCAGGACTGGGCCGGCGAGGGCGCGCTCGCGCCGATCGACGACGTCGCGCGGGCCGGCCATTGGGACGCGGTGCTGCCCAGGGCGATCGCCGACCAGATGAAGTACCGTGGCAGCTATGTCGCCGTGCCCGTGAACGTGCACCGCGTGAACTGGCTGTGGATCAACCCGGCGGCGTTCCGGCGTGCGGGCGCGCGCGTGCCGACGAACTGGGACGAGTTCTTCGCCGCGGCCGACGCGCTGCGCCGTGTCGGCATCGTCCCGGTCGCTCATGGCGGCCAGGGCTGGCAGGACCTGACCCTGTTCGAGTCGGTCGCGCTCGGCGTCGGCGGCCCCGCGTTCTATCGCGACGCGCTGGTGCGGCTCGACCCGGCCGCGCTCGCCGGGCCGACGATGGCGCAGGTGCTGCGCACCTTCAAGCGCATCAAGCCCTATACCGACCGGGACGCGCCGGGCCGTGACTGGAACCTCGCGACCGCGATGGTCATCGACGGCCAGGCGGCCATGCAGTTCATGGGCGACTGGGCCAAGGGCGAGTACCTCGCGGTCGGCGCGCAGCCCGGCCGGGACGTCGTCTGCACGCCGGTGCCGGGCACGGCCGGCAGCTTCATCTACAGCGTCGATTCGTTCGCGCTGTTCAAGCTCAGGAACGCGGCCGACGCGCGCGCGCAAAAAGACCTCGCCGCCGCGATCATGGCGCCCGAGTTCCAGCAGGTCTTCAGCCTCGACAAGGGTTCGATCCCGGTGCGCATGGACGTCGGCATGGAGCGCTTCGACGCGTGCGCGAAGGCCTCGAACGCGGACTTCCGCGCCGCGGCCCGCAGCAACGCGCTGCTGCCGTCGCTGGCCCATGGCATGGCCGTCGCGCCGGCGGCCGAGGCGGCGTTCAAGGACGTCGTCAGCGCCTACTGGAACAGCGAGCGCATGACGCCGCAGGACGCGATGCAGCGCCTGGCCGACGCGGCCCGGCGCGCCCCCGCCAGACCCAGCCTTTGAACGATTGGACAGAAACTTCCCATGCAGACTTTGCAGTTCCCGCGCCTGATCGGCGATATCGGCGGCACCAACGCGCGCTGGGCCTGGCAGGCCGAGCCCGACGCGCCGCTCATGCATATCGCGAGCGACGAATGCGCGGACTTCCCCACGCTCGAGGCGGCCGTCGAGCACTACCTCGGCACGCTCGGCGGCGCCCGCCCGCAGGCCATGGCGATCGGCGTGGCCACGGCGGTGACGGGCGACCATGTCGCGTTCACGAACAACGCCTGGAGCTTCTCGACGCAGGCCTTGCGCGCGCGGCTCGGCGTGTCGCGCCTGCTCGTGCTCAACGACTTCGCGGCGCTCGCGCTGAGCCTGCCGCGACTGGGCCGCGACGGGCTGCGGCCGCTCGGTCCGGCGCCCGCGCAAGCGGCCGCCACGCGCGAGCCCATCGTGATCGTCGGGCCGGGCACGGGCCTCGGCGTGGCCGCGCTCGCCTGGCAGCGCGACGGGCAGCCGCTCGTGATCAGCGGGGAGGGCGGCCACGCGACCGTCGCGGCGACCGACGAACGCCAGGCGCAGGTGCTCGAGCGGCTGCGGCGCCGCTTCGAGCATGTGTCGGCCGAGCGCGTGCTGTCGGGGCCGGGCCTCGTCAACCTGTACCGCGCGCTGTGCGAGCTCGACGGGCACGCGGCGCAGCCGCTCGAGGCCGCCGACGTCACGCAACGCGCGGGCCTGGGCAGCGACGCGGTCTGCATCGAGGCCGTCCAGCTGTTCGTCGCCTTCCTCGGCAGCTTCGCCGGCAATATGGCGCTGACCTACGGCGCGCGCGGCGGCGCCTATATCGGCGGCGGGATCGCGCCGCGGCTCGGCGCGCTGCTGGACCCCGCGACCTTCCGCGCGCAGTTCGAGGCCAAGGGCCGCCTCGGCGCCTACCTCAAGGACATCCCGAGCTGGCTCGTCACCGAGTCCTTCCCCGGCCTGATCGGCGCGGCCCACGCGCTCGACCTGTAGACCGACAACTTCCCTCAACCCCTAGCCACGCGACCAAGCTCCATGATCACGACACCGACCGAAGCTTCTTCCCGCGACCCGGCCCGCACGGGCGCCACCGCGCTGACCGTCGCGGTCATCGGCCTGTTCTTCCTGTGGGGCGGCATCACGAGCCTCAACGACATCCTGATCCCCAAGCTCAAGAGCCTGTTCGTGCTGAGCTACGCGCAGGCCATGCTCGTGCAGTTCGCGTTCTTCACGGCCTACGCGCTGATCTCGGTGCCGGCCGGCAACTGGATCGCGCGGCTCGGCTACGGCCGCGGCATCGTGCTGGGGCTCGCGATCATGGCGGCCGGCTGCCTGCTGTTCCTGCCCGCTACCGCGTTCGCCGCGTTCGGCGCGTTCCTGCTCGCGCTGTTCGTGCTCGCGGCCGGCATCACGGTGCTGCAGGTCGCCGCGAACCCGCTGATCGCGCGGCTCGGCGACCCGGCCACCGCGCACAGCCGCCTGACCTTCGCCCAGGCCTTCAATTCGCTCGGCACGACGCTGTTCCCGCTGCTCGGCGCCCAGCTGATGCTGCGCGGCGAGGTCGCCGAGGTCCATACGCTCGAGAGCAGCTACGGCGGCATCGCGGCGCTGCTTCTCGCGCTGTGCGTCGGCTTCTGGCTCGTGCGCGACCGCCTCGGCCGCGGCCGCTCGGACATCGAGTTCGCGGGCAGCGCCGCGCTGCTGCGCGAGCCGCGCCTGGCCTGGGGCGTCGTCACGATGTTCCTCTACGTCGGCGCCGAGGTCGCGATCGGCAGCGTTCTCGTCAACTACCTGATCCAGCTGCACGGCGTCGGCGTCGACGTGCACGACGCCGGCAGCTTCGTGTCGATCTACTGGGGCGGCGCGATGGTCGGCCGCTTCCTCGGCGCGGGCCTGCTGCGCCTGTTTCGCCCGGGCCTGGTGCTCGCGTGCGCGGCGCTCGGCGCGGCGGCGCTCGCGGCGTTCGCCGCGTTCGGCGACGGCATGCCCGCGGCGGTGGCCGTGCTCGCGATCGGCCTGATGAACTCGATCATGTTCCCGACCATCTTCGCGCTGGCCGTCGAGGGCCTCGGCGAGCGCACGCCGCAGGGCTCGGGGCTGATCTGCATGGCCATCGTCGGCGGCGCGATCGTCCCGGTCGCGGCCGGCGCGCTCGCCGACGCGACGCGCCTGAGCCTGGGCCTGCTGCTGCCGGTCGCCTGCTATCTCGGCATCGCGGCCTACGGTCGTTTCACGAGCCGCCAATCCTGATTCCCACCCACCAACCCGGATGCCAACGATGAAAACACGCTCCTGCGTCCTCGCGCTGCTCGGCTGCGGCCTGCTGAGCCTGGCCCATGGTCAGGACGACCCCGACCGCCGCGCCGCCGCGCTCGTGTCCCGGATGACCCTGGACGAGAAGATCCGCACCGTGTTCGGCTATTTCTCGACCGACTTCGACGGCCACCCGCCGCCGCGCGAGGGCATCCCGTACAGCGCCGGCTTCGTCTACGGCGTGCCGCGCCTGGGCGTGCCGAACCGCTACGAGACCGACGCGGGCATGGGCGTGGCCACGCAGCGCGGCCCGGCGCCGCGCGAGCGCACGTCGCTGCCTTCGGGCCTCGCGATCGCGGCGAGCTGGAGCCCCGAGCTGGCCCTGGCCGGCGGCGCGATGATCGGCCGGGAGGCGCGCGCGGCGGGCCATAACGTGATGCTCGCGGGCGGCGCGAACCTCGTGCGCGAGCCGCGCAACGGCCGCAACTTCGAGTACGCGGGCGAGGACCCCTGGCTCGCCGGCGTGATCGTCGGCGCCGAGGTGCGCGGCATCCAGTCCAACCACATCGTCTCGACGATCAAGCATTTCGCGCTCAACGACCAGGAGACCGAGCGCGGCCGCATCGACGTGAAGCTTGCCGACGCGGCCGCGCGCACGAGCGACCTGCTCGCGTTCCAGATCGCGATCGAGCGCGGCGAGCCGGGCTCGATCATGTGCTCGTACAACCGCGTGAACGGCGCCTACGCCTGCGAGAACGACTACCTGCTGAACCAGGTGCTCAAGCGCGACTGGGGCTTCCGCGGCTACGTGATGTCGGACTGGGGCGCCACGCATTCGACGGTCGAGGCGGCCAGGGCCGGCCTCGACCAGGAATCGGGCTGGCCGTTCGACAAGTCGCCGTATTTCAACGGGGCGCTGAAGGAAGCCGTCGAGAACGGCCATGTGCCGGCCGCGCGGCTCGACGACATGGCGCGCCGCATCGTGCGCAGCCTGGCTGCGACCGGCGTGCTCGACCACCCGGTGCCGGCGACCCCTGGCGACGTTGCCGATCCCCAGGCCGACGAGGCCGTGTCGCAGGCCGCGGCCGAGGCCGCGATCGTGCTGCTGAAGAACGAGGGCAGGGTGCTGCCGCTCGCGGCCGGCCTGCAGCGCGTCGCGATCATCGGCGGCCATGCCGACAAGGGCGTGCTCTCGGGCGGCGGTTCGTCGCAGGTCTATCCGCGCGGCGGCCTTGCCGTGCCCAACGAGGGCCCCGACGACTTCCCGGGCCCGCAGGTCTATTTCCCGTCGTCGCCGCTCGAGCAGCTGCGCAAGCTCAACGGCGCGGCGTTCAGCTACGCCGACGGCAAGGACGCCGCCGCCGCCGCGCAGCTCGCCAGGCAGAGCGACGTGGCGATCGTGTTCGCGACGCAATGGACCGGCGAGAGCCTGGACCAGGCCTCGCTCGCGCTGCCGGGGCAGCAGGACGCGCTGATCGCGGCCGTCGCGGCCGCGAACCCGCGTACCGTCGTCGTGCTCGAGACCGGCGGCCCGGTCACGATGCCCTGGCTCGGCCAGGTCCAGGGCGTCGTCGAGGCCTGGTACCCGGGCACGAGCGGCGGCGCCGCGATCGCGCGCGTGCTCGCCGGCGCGGTCAACCCCTCGGGCCACCTGCCGGTGACCTTCCCGCGCGGCACGGACCAGCTGCCGCGGCCCCGACTGACCGAGGCGTCGACCGCGGCGACGATCCCGCAGCTCGACTACAACGTCGAGGGCGCGGCGGTCGGCTACAAGTGGTTCGAGCTCAAGCACCTGCAGCCGCTGTTCGCGTTCGGCCATGGCCTGTCGTACACGAGCTTCGAGTACGGCACGCCGAAGGTCGAGCTGCACGACGGCCGCGCGAGCGTGCACGTGACGGTGCGCAACAGCGGCGCGCGCGCCGGCGACGCGGTGGCCCAGGTCTACGCGGCGCCGGTCGGCGGCGGCTGGGAAGCGCCGCGCCGCCTTGTCGGCTGGGTCAAGCTCACGCTCGCGCCCGGCGAGCAGCGCGCCGCCACGGTCGACGTCGACCCGCGCCTGCTCGCGGTCTACGCGGGCGGCGCCTGGCAGCAGCGCGCCGGCGACTATGTGTTCGAGGTCGGCGGCTCGTCGCAGGGGCCGCTCGCGAGCGTGCACGCGCGGCTCGGCGCACACAAGGTGGATCAGCGCGGACGTTGATCCAGCAAGGCGAGGGCGGCATCTGCGAAGGCGTCGGGTCGCTCCTGCGGCGGGTTGTGCCCGACCCCTTCGAGGCGGCGA
>JAFAMW010000039.1 GCA_019232985.1 Roseateles sp.
GCGCCTGCGCCTGCGCCGTTCAATCCCAATGGAACGGCCAGCACGACGCTGCCGCCTGCGCCGCCGTTGCCGCCTGCTGCGCCGCCGCCGCCGCCGCCGCCGCCGTCGCCGCCCGCGCCTGCGCCGTTCAATCCCAATGGAACGGCCAGCACGACGCTGCCGCCAGCGCCGCCGGTGCCGGGCGGAGCTACGGCAAGCGCGCTGCGCCTGTCCGGCATGGCCACGCAGAGCGCGCCGACCGTCACGGCGGCGCCGACCGTCGCCGGCGCGACTCAGGTCGCGACGATCAGCGCGACCACGCTCGGCGTGCAGTCGGTCTACGTCGACAACTACCAGTTCATGGGCGTCGCCGGCGCGAACGCTCAGGCGATGGCGCAGCGCCTGCTCGCGAGCCAGCCGAGCCTGGCCGCCAAGCTGACCGTCCACGCTGGCGTCGAGGTCCGCTCGACCGGCAACCTGAACCTCGGCACCGCGTGGCTCGAGGAGCCGCTCAACAAGGCCGACATCGCCGCGGCGCCGAACGCTGGTGGCAGCACGGTGACCCTGCGGGCGGCCGGCACGCTGACGGTTGCGAACAGCATCAGCCTGGGCTTCCAGCCGACCGATGGCGGCGACGTCAATACGACGGCGCAGGATCCCTCGCAATGGGCGGCAGTCAGCAGCAAGGCCGGCTCGATCCGCCTCGTTGCCGGCGCCGACCTCGGTGCGGCGAATCCGCTCGTGACGGTCCTTGGCGGCAGCGGAAATCTCTTGATTGGATCGACCAATGCATCGGCCTCTGGAACGGGCTATCAGACGGTCGTGATTCGCAGCACGGTCGGCAACATCGATCTGGCGGCGGCGCAGGATGTCGGCCTGCTCAACGGACAGGCTGCGGTCTATACGACCGGCACGCCGGTGGTGAGCCTCGCAAGTACCGCGACGGCGCAAGGCGAAGATGGCCGCGCTAAGGCGCTCGACGCTTCGAGCGGCAATTCGGCGACCAAGCCGAGCACCAGTGGCAACAGCCAGGCCAGTACGACGCTGCCGCCCGCGCCGCCGCTCGGTACGGCTCCCGCGCCGGCTCCAGCACCGTCGCCATCGCCATCGCCATCGCCATCGCCATCGCCATCGCCCGCGCCCGCGCCCGCGCCCGCGCCCGCGCCGTCGGGGCCGTTCGACCCGAACGGCACGGCGAGCACGACCTTGCCGCCCGCACCGCCTCTCGGGACGGGTAACGCACCTTCGCCCGCACCGGCACCGGGTCCGGCCCCTTCGCCGAGCCCCGCACCTGCCCCAAGCCCGGCACCGGCGCCTGCGCCGGCCCAGACCCCCGCACCGACGCCGACGCCCGATCCCTTCCCGTCGGCCAGCCTGCCTGTCAACCTGGCGGTGCTGAAGAACCAGAAGTTGATCGCGCCCGGCACGACGACACCGTTCCTCGACAGTGGCGGTGCGATCAACGTCACGGCCGGGCACGACGTGATCGGTGCAACGTCGAGCACGGCGGCCAGCGTGACGACCTGGGCCTATCGTGCCGTGGTGCCCGGCACCACGACGCAGCTCGCCTGGTTCAGTCGCTATGACCTGTTCAATCAGGGCATCGCGACCTTTGGTGGTGGCGACGTCCACGTGGCGGCCGGCCACGACTTGTTGAACGTGCGCACGGCCGCGGCGAATAACGGCTGGATCATCAACGCGACGGCCACGACGCCAGCTCAAGTCCAGCAATTCGGTGGCGGCTCGGTCTACGAAACGGCCGGCCACGACATCGTCAACGGCTCGGCCTATGCGAGCGGTGCCGCGCTCCAGATGCGCGCGGGCGGGCAAATCGAGTCCGACGCGAGTCAAAGTGTGTCGACCGACCCGGGTCTGCAGCTGGTCTATCAAGACGGTGCGGTGCGCGTCAGCGCTGCGCAGGACTTGACGGTCGCCTATGTATCGAGCCTGGCTAACCTGGCTGCCGAAACCAGCAATGGTCTGAGCGCAGCGAAGTACACGATGACGGGCCTCGGCAACGACGCGTCCGTGAGTCTGCAGTCGACGGCTGGCAATGTCGACTACCTGAACGCGAGCCAGCCGATGGTCAGCACGACCGGTCAGGCAGGGCCTGGCGGCGCGTTGCTGCCAGGCCAGGCCCAGTTCCTCGCACCGGAGGGGTCGGTCGGCGTGACGGGGACCGTCACGCAGCTCTCGACGCAAAGCGGCGGCTTTGCGGCGCTAGCCGGGCAGAGCCTGAGCGTCGAATTCGTCAATGTCACCGCGGCCGGCACCGCGCCGGGCCCGGCCGCAATGCTGATGGCGAGCTTCGAAGCTGGACAGGGAAATCCGAGCAACACCGTGACCAACAGCGCGGGGCAGCTCGACACGAGCAACCGCAGCGCGGTCGAGCTGGTGGCCGGCAGCGGCGACCTCAGCGTCGGCGGCGGTGTCAGCAGCGCGCGACCGGTACGCATGATTGCCGGCACCGACATCGACTTCAACAACGGAGGCTTCCTCGACGTCCAGCAGCAGCCCCAACAGCTGTCGAGCACCGGCGCGCTGGTCGCGAACCTGTCCGAACTCACGCTCGTGCAAGCCGGCCGCGACATCGTGCTCGGCACCGGCAACAACGCGACGATCAGCGGGATCACGGTGGCCGGCCCCGGCGACCTCGTCGTCCTCGCGGGCCGCAACATCGACCTCGGCGTCGGCTACGGCATCGTCTCGACCGCGAACACCGGCAGCAACCCGAACACCGCGGGACCCTCGCCCAGCATCCTGCTGCCCAACCAGGGCGCGAACATCACCATGGTCGCCGGCCTGCGCGCCGACGGCCAGGACTATGTGAACGCGACCCGCCAGGGCTTTGCGCTGCTCGGCGTCAGCGGCCTCGCCGCGCACGCGGGCGACCTCTACGCGGTGCTCGGCGGCGGCGGCGCGAGCGGCTTCATGGCTTTGAGCGGCACGCAGCAGCTCGCGGCCGTGCAGCAGCTGCTCGGCACGAGCGCCTACACGACGGCGCTGGCGGCCTACGCGCAGGCGCTGCCGACCCGAGCCGACGCGGCCGAGCAGGCGGTCCGCATGGCCGCGCTGCTCGGCACGACGCCGAGCGATCCCAAGGTCGCCACAGCGATCGCGGCGAGCACGGCGCAGACCCAGCCGCTGTGGAGCAGCCTCACGCCCGCCCAGGCGCTCGCCGCGTTCGCGCTGCTGAGCCCGGCCCAGCAGGCCGCGGCCGTCGTGCCGCTGCTGAGCCAGGCCTTCGCGACGCTGCCCGCGGCCACGCGCTACGCGGCGCTCGACGGCTGGGCCAGCAGCGCCCAGCTCGCCGCGCTCGGCCAGTACGTGCGCAGCGTGACCGGCAACGCCGGCCTGAGCGACGCCCAGGCCGCCCAGGCCTTCGAGGCGCTGCCGCTCGAACGCCAGGCGGTGTGGCTCAACGGCATGCTCGTCGGCGAGTTGCGCAGCGCGGGCCGCGCGGCCGCCGCGGCGACCGACGCTGCGACCCAGGCCGCCGACTACGCGCGCGGCTACCAGGCGATCAACCTGCTGTTCCCGCTCGGGGACGCCGGTCGGCCCCTCGGCGACATCGCGATGCCGACGAGCCAGGTCAAGACCGTGCAGGACGCAGCCATCACGCTGATGACGCCGGGCGGCGGCGTCGACGCGGGCGAGATCGCCGCGACCGGCCAGGCCAAGAACCCGAGCCAGCTCGGCGTCGTCACGCTCGCCGGCGGCGACATCTCGGGCGTCGTGGCCGACAACTTCGCGGTCAACCAGTCGCGCGTGTTCACGGTCGGCAGCGGCGACCTGCTGCTGTGGTCGTCCGAGGGCAATATCGACGCGGGCCGCGGCGCCAAGACCGTCGTCGGCGCGCCCGCGCCGGTGCTGCGCCTCGACGCGAACGGCCACCTGTACTTCGACACCTCGGGCTCGTTCAGCGGCAGCGGCATCGCCGTGCTCGACGCGTCGAGCGCGCTCGACCTGTACGCGCCGTCCGGCGCGATCAGCGCCGGCGAGGCCGGCATCCGCTCGGCCGGCAACGCGTTCTTCGGCGCGAAGACCTTCGTCAACACCTACGACTTCGCGGTCGGCGGCAGCAGCGTCGGCGCGCCGCCGCCGGCCGCCGCCGCCGTGCCGGTCGTCGCGCCGGGCGCGAACCAGCTCGCCGCGACCGCGGCCGGCGTCGCCACGCCCGACGGCGACGACGACGCGCGCAAGAAGCGCCGCGCCCACCGCAACCTGCTGCTCGAGTTCCTCGGCTTCGGCGGCAGCATCTGACCCCCTCACTTTTGACCGAACGAAGAGACCCCATGCGCAAAGCTCTCATCGCCCTGGCCCTCGCCGCCGCCCTGCCGGGCGTCGCCCATGCCTCCTGGTGGAACGGCGACTGGACCGAGCGGGCCAAGATCACGCTCAACACCTCGGCCCAGGGCCTGGAGACCAAGCAGGCCGCCGCCCATGTCGCGGTCGCCGTGCGCCTGCACTCGGGCAACTTCGACTTCGCGGCGGCCAAGGAGGACGGCTCCGACCTGCGCGTCGTCGCGGCCGACGACAAGACGCCGCTGAAGTTCACGATCGAGCGCTTCGACAGCGTCAACGAGCTCGCCGTGCTGTGGGTCGACGTGCCGAGCGTGCTGCCGGGCAGCGACAAGAACGTTTTCTACGTCTACGGCGGCAACGCCAAGGCCGCGGCCGACGCGGGCACGGCCGGTGGCTTCGACGCGGCGACCGTCGCGGCCTTCCACTACAGCGACGCGGCCGCCGCCGGCGCGAGCGGCGCGATCAAGCCCGTGGCGCCGGTCGCGCTCGAGACCAACGGCCTGCTCGGCGGCGCCGCCAAGCTCGACGGCCAGGGCATCGAGTACCCGCTCGACGACAAGGCCGTCACGGCCGCGGGCGGCCAGCTCACGCTGAGCCTGTGGGTCAAGCTCGACGACGTCGCGAAGGCGACGCTGATCGAGTGGGGCGGCCTCAGCGTCGCGCTCGCCGACGGCAAGCTCGTCGTGCACGGCGACGGCCGGGCCGAGGTCGCGGGCGGCGCGGTCGGCGCCGCGCACTGGACGCCCATCGCGCTGACGCTCGGCAACGGCAAGGCGACGCTGTACGTCGGCGGCGCCGAGGTCGCGCAGGGCGATATGCCGACGCCGAAGCTCGGCACGAGCCTGCGCGTCGGCGCGGGCGCGCACGGCCTGCTCGACGAGCTCGAGGTCGCGGCGACGCTGCGCAGCCCCGAGTGGATCGCCGTGAGCACGGGCGCCCAGGGCGCCGAGAGCAAGCTCGTCGCGTCGCAGAAGGAAACCGCCGACAGCGCGAGCGCCGACAGCGGCGAAGGCGGCGGCTACATCGGCATCCTCGTCAAGAGCCTGACACCCGACGCGAAGGCCGTGATCGCGATCCTCGCGATCATGTTCGCCATCGCGGTCTGGGTCATGGTCAGCAAGAGCGTGTTCGTCGGCCGCGCCGACAAGGACAACCGCAGCTTCCTCGCGCGCTTCCGCGCGGCCGAGGAAGACCTGCTCAAGCTCTGCGCCGACGGCGCCCACCCCGACTCGCCGCTGTACCGCCTCTACGAGGCCGGCGTGCGCGAGCTCGCGAAGCGCCGCGTCGGCGAGGCCGGCAGCGCGCCGCTGTCGGGCGCGTCGATCGACGCCGTCAAGGCCGCCGTCGACGCCGACTTCGTGCGCGAGAACCACCGCCTGAACTCGAAGATGGTGCTGCTGACGATCGCGATCTCGGGCGGCCCGTTCCTCGGCCTGCTCGGCACCGTCGTCGGCGTGATGATCACCTTCGCCGCGATCGCGGCGGCCGGCGACGTCAACGTCAACGCGATCGCGCCGGGCATCGCCGCGGCGCTGCTCGCGACCGTCGCGGGCCTCGGCGTCGCGATCCCCTCGCTGTTCGGCTACAACTACCTCGCGGCCCGCATCAAGAACGTGACGGCCGACATGCAGATCTTCGTCGACGAATTCATCACGCGCGTCGCCGAGATCTACGGCGCCCGCTAACAAGCCTTCGCAAAGGAGGCTGCCGTGGCCGCCGACGTCAAGACCGACAACCAGCCCTACGACGACATCAACATCACGCCGATGCTCGATCTCGCCTACGTGCTGCTCGTGACCTTCATCATCCTCACGACGGCCTCGGTGCAGGGCGTCAAGGTGCGCTCGCCGATCACGCTGGCGGCGAACAACCTCGCGCGGCCGCAGACGCGCGCGGTGACGATCACGGCCGAGGGCGCGGTCTACCTCGACGCCTATCCGGTCGACATGGCGCAGCTGCGCACGACGCTGGCGCAGTACAAGGCCGCGAACCCGAACCTGCCGGTCGTGCTCAAGGCCGACGCGGCGGCCCAGTACGACAAGGTCATGGAAGTGCTCGAGACGGTGAAGTCGCTCGACATCACCGAGATCGGCCTCGTGACCAAGCGCGCGACCGCGGGCTGAAGCGACCGGAACCGCCATGCAAGTCAATACCGACGCCAAGCCCTACGACACGATCAACGTGACGCCGATGCTCGACCTCGCCTACGTGCTGCTCGTCGTGTTCATCCTGATGACGACGGCCTCGGTCCAGGGCCTGTCGATCACGCTGCCCAAGCCGAGCAACAAGCCGAGCATCGAGCACCACGAGCTCAACGTCGTCCAGGTCATGCCCGACGGCGCGCTGCTGCTCAACGGCGCGGCGCTCAGCATCGCCGAGCTCGAGAGCCAGCTGCAGGCCGCGCATGGCCGCGACGCGCAGATGACCGTCGCGATCAAGGGCAGCGCGCGCGCGCATTACGACGGCGTCGTCGCGGTCGTCGACCTGTGCAACAAGCTCCAGGTCAATATGGCCCTGGTCACTTCAAGAATCGGAACGTGACGATGGGTACTGAAGCCAAGAAGGGCAAGAAGTCCTGGCTGCCCGGGGCCCTCGTCGTGCTCGCGCTGCTCGTGCTGTTCGCCGGCGGCGGCTGGTGGCTGTCGCACCTGAAGGGCGGGGCGGGGCCGAAGCGCCAGGTCGCACGCATCGCGCTGCTGCCCGACACGCCGCCGCCCCCGCCGCCCAAGGAAGAGAAGAAGCCCGAGCCGCCCAAGCAGGAGCCCAAGCAGCCGGTCCCGCAAGAGCAGCCCAAGCAGGTCGAGGCGCCCAAGGCGCCCGAGCCGATCAAGATGGAGGGCGCGGCCGGCCAGGGCAGCAGCGCCTTCGCGGCCGGCGGCGTGAACCACGAATACCAGGGCGGCCCGGCCGTCAGCGGCGGCACCGGCGGCAGCGGCACGGGCTCGGACCGCGCCCAGGAGCGCTTCTTCGCGAACACCGCGCGCCAGCAGCTCCACGACGAGATCGAGCGCCGCCTCAAGGGCGAGGACGCGCAGCTGATCGCGGTCTTCGCGATCTGGGTCGCGAAGGACGGCGCGATCGAGCGCTACGAGCTCACGCCCTCGGACAACCCGCACAACGACGCGGCGCTGCGCGCCGCGCTCGACGAGACCATGCACGAATTCAAGCTGCCGCCGCCGCCGGCGCTCACGCAGCCGCTGCGCTTCAAGCTCAGCGTGCGGCCGCAGGCCTGACGCGACGCTCAGCTCCCCGATTGATCCTCAATTCCCGACCGCCATGAAACCGACCCTTTGCAAGACCCACCGCCTGCGCCTGAGCGTCGCCGCGCTCGGCTGCGCGCTGCTCGCCGGCACCGCCCACGCGCAGGACAGCGAGAAGCAGGAACTCGCGCGCCTGCGCGCGACGACCCAGGCGCTGATCGAGGCGCTCGTGAACCAGGGCCTGCTCACGCGCGAGCGCGCCGACGCGATCCTCGCCCAGGCGAGCGCGGCCGGCGCCGCCGCGGCGCAGCAGGCCGCGCCCGACACCGCGGTGGCCACGGCGGCGCCTGCGGCACCCGCAGGCGCGGCGAGCGCGCCGCAGAAGGTGCTGCGCATCCCCTACGTGCCCGAGACCGTGCGCAAGCAGATGGCCGACGAGATCCGCACCGAGGTGCTCGCCCAGGCGCGCAGCGAGCGCTGGGGCGACCCGGGCGCCTTGCCCGACTGGCTCGGCCGCCTGACGATCGCCGGCGACCTGCGCGTGCGCGGCGAGGGCGACTACTTCGCGAACACCAACATCCCGGCCTACGACTACCGCGCGCAGACGAGCTCGCCGGCCTGGTCGCCCGATCTCGCGAACACGACGGCGGACACGAGCCGCATGACGCTGCGCGCGCGCCTCGGCGTGGCCGCGAAACTGAGCGACCAGCTCGACGCGACGGTCCGCGTCTCGACCGGCAACAGCACGAGCGGCCCGACCTCGACCTCGCAGACGCTCGGCAGCGACTTCAACAAGTACAGCCTCGTGCTCGACCGCGCGTGGCTCGACTGGCGCCCGCTCGACGCGCTCGCGCTCGACCTCGGCCGCATGCCCTCGCCGTTCTACAACACCGACCTGAGCTGGGCCGACGACCTCTCGTTCGACGGCCTTGCCACCAAGCTCAAGGCGCCGTTCGGCGCGAGCGGCGACAACCGGCTGTTCGCGACGCTCGGCGCGTTCCCGCTCGAATACGGCAGCCTCGGCGCGTCGACGAACAAGTGGCTGCTCGGCGCGCAGCTCGGCGGCGCGGCGCGCATCGCCGGCGGCGTCAAGGCCAAGTTCGGCGTTGCGCTCTACGACTTCCGCAAGGTCGAGGGCCGCCGCGAAACCGATCCGCCGCCGAGCGGCGCGCTCGCCGGCACCGTGCCCTACTTCGTCAGCCAGTACGCGCCGAGCTGGCGCCTCAAGGGCAATACGCTGATCGCGCTGAACGACCCGACGAGCACGGCCGCGCCGGTCTGGGGCCTCGCGTCGAAATTCCGCCCGTTCGACCTCACGCTCGGCGTCGACATCGACGCGTTCGCGCCGGTGCTCGTCAAGCTCAGCGGCGACTTCATCAAGAACACCGCGTTCAACCTCGCCGACATCGAGCAGCGCGCGGGCGTCACGCTGACCCAGCTCTACCCGAAGACGCGCGCCGCGCAGTTCCGCGTCGACGTCGGCGCCGACGCGATCCATCAGCGCGGCGACTGGCAGGCCTTCACGGCCTACCGCTACTTCGAGCGCGACGCCTGGGTCGACGGCTTCACCGACACGACCTGGAACCTCGGCGGCACCAATTACAAGGGCTGGACGCTGGGCCTGAACGTCGGGCTCGACCGCGACTTCTGGCTCGGCGCACGCTGGACCGCCACGCACAACCTCGACGACGGCGTGCGCTTCACCGACCCGAGCGGTGCGAGCGTCGGCACGATGAGCAACGCGCCGCTGCGCATCGACGTGCTGCAGCTCGAAATGAACGCGCGCTTCTAAGGAACGATCGATGAAGACCCGTTACGCCCCGCTGCCGCGACTGCTCGCCGGCCTGCTGCTCGGTGCCGCGCTCGCGACGGCCGCGCAGGCCGACGACGACGCCCACGCGTCCAAGGAGCGCGAGGCGCTGCGCCGCGCCCAGAGCGCGCTGCGCACGATGACCGAGGAGCGCGACGGCCTGCAGGCCGACAAGGCCAAGCTGGCCCAGGACAAGGACCGCCTCGACCGCGAGCTCGCGGCCGCGCGCAGCGGCGGCCAGGCCGCCGCCGCACATCTCCAGCAGGCCGAGCAGCGCGCGGCTGCGCTGCAGGCCCAGCTCGACGCCGCACAGGCCGCTGCGAAGGCCGCCGACGCGGCCGCCGCACAGCAGGTCGCCGAGCTGCAGGGCCAGCTCCAGGCCGCGCGCCGCGAGAGCGCCGAGCGCCTGCAGACCGCGCGGTCCTTGAGCGCGCTGCTCGAGCGCAGCACGACGCTGCTGGCCGCCGACGAGGACAAGAACCGCAAGCTCTACGCGATCGGCGAGGACCTGCTCAAGCGCTACCAGAGTCGCCCGCGCGTCGACACCGCGCTGCTCGGCGACCCGCTGCTGGGCCTTGTCGACGTGCGCTACGCCAGCGAGGCCGAGGACATCCGCGGCAAGATGGCGCAGCAGCAGATTCGTTGACGCGAACGCAAGCCGGCGGACGCGACCCGCCCCCGCTGTTGCGCAGGAAACCAACGCGCCGGCGCGAGCGGGCATCAAGTTCGTGACCTCCGGCACGCCCATCGCAGTCCGTCAAGAAACCGACACATACGTTGCACAACGTATCCCTACGCTGGCGGACTCATCTTTGATTCCAACCGTGCAGGAACAGCATCGTGATGTCCACCGAAGCGCTTGCCGCGCCGCCCTGGCGGCCCGAGGTCCGGTTCAGCCAGCCCGTCGCGGCTGACCTGGCCCAGGCCTGCGTCGCCGTCTCGCCCGAGCACACCAACGCGCAGGTCTACGAGCTGCTGGGTCGCCACCGCGATCTCGGCAGCCTGCCGGTGCTCGAGGACGGCCGCCCGATCGGGCTGATCAACCGCACGCTGTTCCTGTCGCAGATCTCCAAGCCCTTCTACAAGGAGCTGTTCGAGAAGAAGAGCTGCATCGCGTTCATGGACAAGGCGCCGCTGATCGTCGAGGCCGCGACGACGATCGAGCAGCTCGCGCTGCTGACCGTCGAGTCGGGCGAGAAGGCGCTCGCCGACGGCTTCCTCGTCGTCGAGCAGGGCCAGTTCAAGGGCATCGGCTACGGGCTCGAGCTGATGCGCGTGATCGCCGAGGTCCAGGCCGAGCGCAATCGCCAGCTGATGCAGAGCATCGAGTACGCGAGCGTGATCCAGCGCTCGATGCTCAGCGTTTCGGCGGCCGCGCTGGGCCGCCGCCTCAGCGACGCGAGCCTGATCTGGGAGCCGCGCGACACGGTCGGCGGCGATTTCTACCACTTCGTCGACTACCCGGGCGGCTGGTTCGCGGCGGTCGCCGACTGCACGGGCCACGGCGTGCCCGGCGCGTTCCTCACGCTGATCGCCTACTCGGCGCTGAGCCAGGCCCTCGACAAGCACGGCCCGCAGGACCCGGCCCACCTGATGGGCGAGGTCAGCCGCAGCATCAAGGCCGCGCTGGGCCAGGCGGACGCGGCGAACGCGGCGTCCAACGACGGCCTCGACGCCGCCTTCCTCTGGTACGACGCGGCGGCGGGCCGCGTCAGCTACGCGGGCGCGCGCACGCCGCTGCTGCTGCTCGAGCCGGGCCAGGCCGGCGTCGAGATCGTCGACGCCGACCGCGTCGGCCTCGGCTACACCGACACGCCCGACGACGCGCGCTGGACCTGCAAGCAGTTCGAGCTGCGCCCGGGCTCGATCCTGATGGCCTGCACCGACGGCCTGATCGACCAGATCGGCGGCGCGCGCAGCATCGCGTTCGGCAAGCGCCGCCTGCGCGACGCGCTGCTCAAGCACCGCGAGCTGCCGATGGCCCAGCTCGGCGAAGCGCTGATGCGCGAGTTCGCCGCCTACCAGGGCGAGCAGCGCCGTCGCGACGACCTCACGCTGTTCGGCCTGCGCCTGAATTGAACTCGACCTACCCCATGGACCCCAATACCTACGACCAATACCGCGAGTTCTGCGAGCTCGCGCGCCGCAAGCGCGTGATCTTCTACTACGTCGGCTACTTCTCGCAGAACATCGTCACGGCGATGTCCGAGGCCGTGCGCCTGCGCCTCGAGCAGTCGGGCGCGGCCGGGCCGACGCGCCGGCGCCTGTTCTCCTGCTTCGTCGAGATGGCGCAGAACATCATCCATTACTCGTCCGACGCGCTGACCCCGCCCGCGCAGGACGACAAGGAGCTGCGCCACGGCTCGGTGTGCATCGGCACCGACCCCGAGGGCCGCTACTTCCTGCTCTGCTCGAATCCGATCCAGGTCGACCTCGCCGAGACGCTGCGCGAGCGCCTGGAGACCCTGCGCACGATGACGCTCGAGGAGATCAAGGCGAGCTACCGCGAGTCGCTGCGCGCCGAGACGCCCGAGGAAAGCAAGGGCGCGGGCCTGGGCTTCCTGACGATGGCGCGCGACGCGAGCGAACCGCTCGAGTTCGAGTTCCAGACGACCGAGGACCCGGCGACGGCCATGTTCTTCCTCAAGACCACCATCTAAGATTGCTGGGAGTCCGCATATGAACCCACTGCACATCCCCGCGACGGCCAGTTCGCCCGAGGTCGAGTTCCGCTTCGATGCCCACGCGCTGTCGCTGCGTGGCGAGTCCTACCCCGAGAACGCCGCGGCCTTCTACGGCCCCGTGATCGCGGCGCTGCGCGAGTTCCTCGCGCTGCCCGACCAGGACCGCACGCTGCAGGTCGAGGTCGCGCTGACCTACTTCAACAGCTCGAGCACGAAGATGCTGTTCACGCTGTTCGACCTGCTCGACGTGTCGGCCGGCACGGGCCGCCGTGTCTCGCTGCACTGGCTGCACGACCCCGAGGACGACACGATCCGCGAATTCGGCGAAGAGCTGATGGCCGACTTCCAGAATCTCGAGATCAAGCTCCGTGCTGTCGGTGCCTGAGCCCCCGGTGATGGCAACGCCCGATCTGTTCGAGCAGGAGTCCGCCGCGCTCGAGCGCGCGCAGCGCGCGCGCCACGACGCGACGCTGACGTCCGCGCAGTACCGCGACGCGCTCGCCGACCTGGTCGGCCATTTCGAGCGCCTGATGCGCGAGAGCCGGCGCCTGATCCGCCGCAGCGACCGCGAGGAGCGCGAGCTCAACGTGCTCAACGACGAGCTGCAGAGCCTCGCCGCCCAGCTCGAGTACAAGGCGCGCCACGACTCGCTGACCGGCGCGCTGAACCGCGGCGCGATCTTCGAGCGCGCGGCCGTGCACCTCGAGCGCGGCCCGCTCGCGCTCGTCGTGCTCGACATCGACTTCTTCAAGAGCATCAACGACGAGTACGGCCACCCGGCCGGCGACGCCGTGATCTGCGAGGTCGTCGCGCGCCTGCGCAGCGCCGTGCCGCCCGACGCCGAGATCGGCCGCGTCGGCGGCGAGGAGTTCTCGATCCTGCTGCCCGGCACCGACTTCGAGGCCGCGCTCGCGCGCGCCGAGCAGATGCGCCAGGTCATCGCGGGCCGGCCGTTCGACTGCCTGCCGGGCCGCATCGTCACGGCGAGTTTCGGCACGAGCTGGACCGGCGCGCGCGGCGCGTTCGGGGACGCCTACGCGCGCGCCGACGAGGCGCTGTTCGAGGCCAAGCGCGGCGGCCGCAACCAGGTGCGCGCGGGCACCGACTGACGCAGGCCTATTTCTCGAGCGCCGTCATCGGCGCGTTGTCGAGGTAGGCGCGCTCGTAGCGCGCCGCGACGCCCTTCGCGCGCAGGCGGTCGAGCGCGGCCTGCAGCTTCCTGATCGCGTCGGGGTCGGTGCCCGGCGCGCAGCCGAGCGCGACGTCGACGTCGCGCAGGCGCAGCGCCTCGCGCACCGCGACGCCGAGGTTGGCCGCGCGGTAGCGGCCGAGGATCGCGCCCGAGGCCCAGAGGTCGAAGCGGCCCTTCTCGAGCATGCGCGGCGCCGTCACCTGCAGCGAGATGCTTGCGACGCGCAGGCCCGCGATATGTTCGACGACGCCCTGGGCGACGTCGTCGGCCGCGACGCCGACGACGAGGCCCTGCTTGATCACGTCGTCGACGCTCTTGAGCGCGAGCTGGCGCCCGGCCGGCGCGAACAGCACGACGCCGCCGCGCGCGAACGGCCCGACCCAGACGAACTGCGCCTCGCGCTCGGGCGTGCGGCCGAGGCCGATCAGGCAGGCGTTCGGCTGGTGCGAGTAGGTCTCGAACGCGCGCGGCCAGGGCATTTCCTGGAGCGCGATGTTCACCCCGGCGTCGGCCGCGGCGCGCCGGAGCAGGTCGATCGCGAGCCCCGAGAACAGCTCGCCGCCGATCGCGTAGGCGAGCGGCGGGTTGTGGTCGGTCGCGACGCGCAGCGTGACCTGCGCGCCGGCCGGCGCGACCCGGCCCGCGAGGCAGGCGCATGCCAGAAGGACCAGGGGCAGGCGACGCCGGGCGCGCATCATGGGCGAATCATCCGTTATTTGATATTAATGATAATTCTAGTTGTGAATCGCGCATTTTCGGGGGCTCGTGCCTCGTTATTCGAGCGCAGAATGTAAAGCTTGCGAGTCGCGCGCGGCGCGGGCTCAAGTGTTCAGGAAAGCGGTCGAAGAACGTCAGGTCGGCAAAGCACTGGAGAGCGCCATGATTGCTTCCATTACCAGCGCGACCATCGATCTGACCGTTCAATTCGGCAGCAGCAACCCTGCAACGGCACCCACCCAGGGCGCCACCGGTCAAGGCGACGATGGCGGGCAACATGTTCACCACCACCACGGCGGCGGCGGAGGGCAGCTGCTGCAGGCCCTGCAGCAGGCCTTCCAGTCGCTGGGCCTGAGCAGCAGCGGCGCGGGCGCGAGCAGCGCCACGAGCGCGTCGAGCAGCAGCTCGGACGACGCCGGCTCGAGCCTCGCGACGGCGCTGCGCGACTTCGTGCACGCGTTGTTCGGCGCGATCCACGACGCGCTCGACAACGCGTCGTCGAGCAGCGCGACGACGGGCACGAGTGCGACGACGCCCACGACGACGGCAGCGGGCACCACCACCGCGACAACGGCCGCGCCCCCCCCGGTGACGACGAGCAGCGCGTCGACGAGCTCGGTGACGACGGCGAGCAGCAGCACGCCGGCCGCCGGCGGCCATGCCGGCCGCTTCGCGTCGGGCCTGTCGACGCTGATCACCGAGGTCAGCAACGGCAACGCTCCCACGCAGCTGCAGAGTGCGTTCAACACGCTGCTCGGCGACCTGCAGGCGGCCAACGGCACGAGCAGCAGCGCGACGACGGCCGCACCGCCGACGGGCACGACGACGGCGACGAACCCGAGCGCGGTCACGCTGCAGACGCTGCTGACGACGCTGCAGCAGGATCTCGGCTACGACCACCACGCGAGCGGCGGCACCACGGCGGTCGGCGGCACGGTCAGCGCCCAGGCCTGATCGAGGCAATTTGAAGTAGGGCCTGTCAACGCTGCGCAGACCCGGTAGAACGCCGCGAGCAGGACCAGCGCCGGCAGCCGGAAGGCCGCCGAGACGCAGGCCGCCTTGGCCGGAAAGCCGACGCGGCGGAAGACCCGCACGCCCCGGCCGAACAGGCCCTCGTCGCGGAACGATGGCGGTGTGGCTGGCCCGATCCATGGTCCGAGCCCCCTCTCGTGCGGGCGTCTCGCCGCGAACGTCGCGGCCGCGCCCTGGCGGGCCAGTTTGTCGAGGCGCTGCGGCGCCCGCCACCGCGTGTGTGCGG
Source organism: Roseateles sp. (assembly GCA_019232985.1). The sequence goes on from JAFAMW010000039.1 coordinate 15,146, forward strand.
AATAGCCGCCCGCGCAATCCGCATTGGACGAAGCGCCGACAGGGCTTCGAGAATGCACTCCCTGGGCGCGGCCGCATCGAAGCGATGATGCGGGCATGACCGCGCCTGCCCTGCCGATGACCCGACACCTTTCTGACACCCTGCGCCGCGCGACCGCGCGGTCGATGTTCGCCTTGCTCGCCGCCGCGCTGGTCCCCGCCGCCGTGCTGGCCGGGACCGACTGCCAGCCGGCCGCGCTCGCCTACGTCGGCAGCGAGGCCGGCCAGCTCGTCGCGCTGCGCCTCGACGCGTGCGCGGGACGGCTCGAGGCGATCGGCCCGGTCGCCGCGCTCGCGCGGCCGCGCTGGGCCGTCGCCGCGCCGGGCAAGCTCTACGTCGCGAGCGACCCGGCCGGCCAGGACGGCCGCGTCGTCGCGTTCCGCGTCGACGCGGCGAGCGGCGCGCTCGACAAGTTCGACGAGGCGCCGGCCGGCGGCACGGGCACCATGCAGCTGTGGCTCGACGCCCCGTCGCAGACCCTGCTCGCCGCGCATGACGGCAACGGCGCGGTGACGAGCTTCGCGATCGACGCCGACGGCCGCCTCGGCCCGCGCGCGAGCGCGGTCCAGGACCTCGGCATGGGGCCGGCGCCGCGCCAGCAGGGCCCGCACGCGCAGGGCGTCGTCGTCGCGCCCGAGGGCCGCTACGCGCTCGTGCCCGACCTCGGCGCCGACCGCGTGTTCGTCTACGCGTTCGACCGCACGATGCACGCGCTCGTGCCGACCGCTGTCGACCTCGCCCAGGAGACGCGCCGGCGCCGCGCAGCCGAGGCGCCCGAGCCGCCGCACGAGCTCGTGCTGCCGCCGGGCAGCGGGCCGCACCACCTGGTGTTCGGCGCCGACGGCCGCTACGCCTACCTGCTCGACGAGCTTGGCGCCGACCTCGTCGTGCTGCGCTGGAACGCCGCGGCGGGCCGGCTCGCCGCGGTGCAGACGCTCGCGCTCTCGAGCCCGGACCACGCCGGCCCGAAGAGCGGCGCCGAACTCGTGCTCGGCGCCGACGGCCGGCATCTGTACGTCGCGAACCGCGGCGCGAACGCGCTGCAGGTCTACGCGGTCGACGCGGCGAGCGGCGCGCTCGCGCTCGAGCAGCGCATCGCGTCGGCCGGCGCCACGCCGTGCACCATGACGCTCGACGCGTCGGGCCGCTGGCTGCTCGTCGCGAGCGCGCTGGCCGACAAGGTGAGCCTGCTGCGCGTGGACGCCGCGAGCGGCCGGCTCGAGGCCACCGGGCAGGCGGTCGACGTCGCGTCGCCGCTGAGCATCGTATTTGCAGCAGAATGAAGACGAAGAGGTAGCGAGGATGTACAGGAACCTGATCAACGGCGAATGGGTCGACGGCGCGGCGACGACGCGCAACATCAACCCCTCGGACACGCGCGACGTGATCGGCGAGTTCGCGCAGGCCGGCATGGCCCAGGTCGACGCGGCGATAGCCGCCGCGCGCGCCGCGGCGCCGGCCTGGGGGCGGTCGACGCCGCAGCAGCGCTTCGACATCCTCGACGCGGCCGGCGCCGAAATCCTGGCGCGCAGGGCCGAACTTGGCGACATGCTCGCGCGCGAGGAGGGCAAGACCCTGCCCGAGGCGATCGGCGAGGTCCAGCGCGCCGGCAATATCTTCAAGTTCTTCGCCGGCGAGGCGCTGCGCCAGTCGGGCGACGCGCTCGCTTCGGTGCGCCCGGGCGTCGGCGTCGAGGTGGTGCGCGAGCCGGTCGGCGTCGTCGGCCTGATCACGCCGTGGAATTTCCCGATCGCGATCCCGGCGTGGAAGCTCGCGCCCGCGCTCGCGTTCGGCAACGCCGTCGTGATGAAGCCGGCCGACCTCGTACCGGCGTCGGCCTGGGCGCTCGCCGACATCCTGCAGCGCGCGGGCCTGCCGGCCGGCGTGTTCAACCTCGTGATGGGGCGCGGCTCGGTCGTCGGCCAGGCGCTGCTCGAGGACCCGCGCGTCGACGCGATCAGTTTCACGGGTTCGCTCGCGACCGGTCGCAAGGTCGCCGCTGCCTGCGTCGCCCGCCTGGCCAAGTTCCAGCTCGAGATGGGCGGCAAGAACCCCTTCGTCGTGCTCGACGACGCCGACCTCGACGTCGCGGTCAGTTGCGCCGTCAACAGCGGCTTTTTCTCGACCGGCCAGCGCTGCACGGCGTCGAGCCGCGTGATCGTGACCGAAGGCATCCACGACCGCTTCGTCGCGGCCGTGGTCGAGCGCATGGCCGCGCTCAAGGTCGGCGACGCGCGCCGGGCCGGCACCGACATCGGCCCGGTCGTCGACGCGAGCCAGCTCGCCCAGGACCTCGAGTACGTCGCGATCGGCCGCGCCGAGGGTGCGACGCTCGCCGCGGGCGGCAACGCGATCGCGACCAACGCCGACGGCGCGCCGGGCTTCTACATGCAACCGGCGCTGTTCACCGACACGACGCCGGCGATGCGCATCAACCGCGAGGAGATCTTCGGCCCCGTGGTGAGCGTGCAGCGCGCGAAGAGCTACGAAGAGGCGCTCGCGCTCGCCAACGACACGCCGTTCGGCCTCGCGGCAGGCATCGCGACGAGCTCGCTCAAGCACGCCACGCATTTCAAGCGCCACGCCCAGGCCGGCATGACGATGGTGAACCTGCCGACCGCGGGCGTCGACTATCACGTGCCCTTCGGCGGCCGCAAGGGCTCGAGCTACGGCCCGCGCGAGCAGGGCCGCTACGCGGCCGAGTTCTTCACGACCGTGAAGACGAGCTACACGCAGGCCTGATCTTCGAGTGCTGGCTTCATGGGCTTGGCGGCCGGCGCCGTATCGCCGCGGCGTAGGATGGCCCGGCTCTGGACAGGAAAGTGTGAGATGGCAGGACTGATGCGCATCGGCCGGCCCGGCGCCGCCGCCGGCCCGAGCTTCGCGACGCCGCTCGCGATGCTGCTCGAATGCCACCGCCGCATCGAGGCGCAATGCGACACGCTCGCGCGCCTCGTGCCGCATGTCGGCGCGCTGGGTAGCGACGCCGCGGCGGCCGAGGCCGCGCAGGCCGTGATCCGCTACTTCGAGCTCGCCGCACCCAATCACCACGCCGACGAGGAGCTCGACCTGTTCCCGGCCCTGCTCGAGGCGATGGCCGGCTCCGACGCGGTCTGCCTGCGCGAGATGACGGCGACGCTCGCGGCCGAGCACCAGGAGCTCGAGCGGCGCTGGGCCGGCTTGCACGCGACGCTCGAGCGCATCGCGCGCGGCCAGGCGGCCGTGCTGTCGGGCGCCGAGGTCGACGGCTTCGCGTCGCTGTACCGCAGCCATATCGCGCGCGAGGAAGCCGAGCTGCTGCCGATGGCCGAGCGCCTGATCGACGCGGCGACGCTCGAGCGCATCGGCGCGGCCATGCGGCGTCGGCGCGGCGCGAGCGACTAGGCCGCGATCGCGCCCCCGGCTCCGGGGCGCCTACGGCGCGACGCGCTGCTGCCGCGCGCCCGCCTTCGCGCGGTACATGTCGCGGTCGGCCGCGCGGTAGATCGCTTCGCGGTCGGCGAGGTCCGGCCCGTAGGACGCGAGGCCGATGCTGCCGCCGACCTGGAGCAGCGCGTCCTCGTAGCGCACCGGCCCGCTGCAGGCCGCGTGCAGGCGGCCGAGCAGCGGCCCCTCGCGCACCTGCGCGCTCGCGAGGCCCGGCAGCAGGATGCCGAACTCGTCGCCGCCGAGGCGCGCGACCGTGTCCATCTCGCGCAGGCTCTCGCCGAGGCGCGCGGCGACCGCGCGCAACAAGTGGTCGCCAGCGTGGTGGCCGTGGTTGTCGTTGACCTGCTTGAAGCCGTCGAGGTCGACGATCGCGAGCGTGAACGTCGCGCCGTCGCGCCGGCACGCCGCGATCAGGCGCTCGAGGCGGTCGCGGAACAGCAGGCGGTTCGGCAGCTCGGTCAGCGGGTCCTGGTAGGCGAGCCGCTGCAGCGCCTGCTGGCTCGCCTCGAGCTCGCGGGTGCGCCGCGCGACGCGGTCCTCGAGCTCGGCCTGGTGCGCCTCGGCTGCGCGCAGCTGTTCCTGCTTGGCGCCGACGGCGAGCTCGAGCGCGCTCTCGCGCTCGCGGCGCAGGAGGTTGAAGCGCTCGGCGAGCGCCTGCGAGAACAGCACGGCCTCGAACGCGCCGGCGACGAGGAAGGCGTTCATCGCCAGCGGCGTCGCCGCGACCTTGTTCTGGCCGATCAGGATCAGCAGCGTCAGCGTGACGAAGACCGGGCCGTAGCCGAGCAGGTAGTACCAGGCCGGCCGGAAGCCCTCGGCGACGCCGCGGTACAGCGCGACGCCGAGCACGAGCGGGAACCACAGCAGCGGCAGCAGCTGGATCACGACGCCGGCGAACGCGTAGGCGCCGGCGAGTGCGAGCAGCGTCGACACCGCGTAGGCCGCGGCGACGCCGTGCAGCACGCGCCGGTAGCCGCGCCACACCGAGCCCGAGTCGAGCAGGTAGAGCGGGAACAGCGCGCCGAAGCAGCCGTACAGGCACACGAGCGCCTGGTTGCGGCCGGGCAGCGCGACGAACGCATCGGACCACAGGTACTGCGAGCCGAGGCCGATCAGGTCGGCCGAGAACAGCGCGTAGCTCGTCACGAGCAGCGAATAGAGCAGGAAGATGCGCTGGCGCAGCCGCAGCGCGAGCAGCAGGTTGTAGAGCGCGAGCCCGGCCATCACGCCGAGGCAGGCCCCGACGACCAGGTAGTCGCCGAGCGCGTGCGGCGCCCAGGTCGCGAGCCGCCACAGGCGCAGCGGCACGACGAGCGTGTTGTAGCCGCGCAGGCGCAGGTAGATGGTTGTCGGCGCGTCGGCGCGCAGCGTCACCGGCACGAGGAATTGCCGCCACGCGAGCGGCCGGGTCGCGAACGGCTGCGTCTCGCCGGTATGCAGGGCCCGCCAGCCGCTCGCGGCCGGCGCGAAGACCTGGACGTCGGCCATCGAGAACGGCGAGAGGTCGAGCCACCAGGGCGACGCCGCGGTTGCGCTCGCGCCCGGGTCGGCGGGCAGGTGCACGCGCAGCCACACCGGGTGGTCGACGAGGCCCAGCGCCGTGCGGCCCTGCAGCGGCTCGAACGCGGCGGTTCGCGCGCCCTGGATATCGAGGCGCTCGCTTGCGTCGATCAAGACCTCGGCCTGGCCGTTGAGCAGCGCGCCGTCCTGCGGCGGCGCTGTCGTGGGAGCGGCGTGCAGGCGCAAGCTGACGAAGAGCAGGGCGAGCAGAAGGTGGCGCAGCAGGGCGAGGCAGGGCAGGGCGGGCTGGCGCAGGGGGCGCATGGGGACGAGCTTCGGGTGAGGTTCAGCGTCATAGGGAAAGACGCCACAAACGCCGGGGGTCGGCCGGACCCAGGATATTAGGCGGTCGTCCGGCGCGATTGCCGCATTCGGCGGAGGCTATTCATTTTTTCGGTTCCACGGTGAAGCTGCCCTGCCGTTTCGGCGCGTTCGTGCTCCTCGGTCTCGCGGTACTGCAGGGCCTGTGGCCTGGGGCTCGAGTACCCCGTGTCCTACCCCTCCGCGCTGGCGATCGCGATCGCCGGCGCGGGCGGGTGGTGCGCGCGTCGCCGGCCATGACGTCTTGCCGTGCCGGCGTGGCGGCGTATCGTGCGGTCCGATGAACCCGATCACGCTTGCCGCCCTCGAGGCCTTCCCCGACCAGCTCGAGGCCCATTACGCGGCCTTTCCCGCCGCGTTCACGCATTGGGCGCCGGCGTCCTGGGACGGCGTTCCGAGCGAGCCGCTGACGGCGATCGAGCAGATCTGCCATGTCCGCGACATCGAGGTCGACGGCTACCACCTGCGCTTCGAGCGCACGCTGGCCGAGACGCACCCGACCCTGGCCTCGCTCGACACCGACGCGCTCGCCGCCGAGCGCGCCTACGGGCAGGCCGACGCGACCGCCGTCTTCGCGTCGTTCCGCGCCGCGCGTCGCCACACCGTCGGCCTGCTGCGCGGCCTCGCGCCGGCGCAGTTCGACCGCACGGCCGTGTTCGAGGGCTACGGCCCGCTGACGCTGCGCAGCCTCGTCCACTATCTGTGCAGCCACGACCAGCAGCATCTGGCCGGGCTGCAATGGCTGCTCGGCAAGCTCGCCGCGCAGGCCGCAGGAGACCAGACCCCATGAGCCTCGCGATCCGTGAAGCGCTGGCCGCCGACGCGCCGGCCGTCGCCGCCTTGTTCGACCGCTATCGCCAGTTCTACGAGCAGCCCGCGGATCTCGCGCTGGCGCAGCAGTTCATCGCGGCGCGGCTCGAGAATCGCGAATCGGTGATCCTCGTGGCCGAATCGGCGCCGGGCGAACTCGTCGGCTTCTGCCAGCTTTACCCGAGCTTCTGCTCGGTCGAGGCCCGGCCGATCTATACGCTCTACGACCTGTTCGTACAGCCCGCCGCAAGAAAGGCGGGCGCCGGCCGCCTGCTGCTGCAAGCGGCGGAGGCGAGGGCGATCGCGGAGGGCCGGGCGCGCCTGGACCTGACCACGGCCCGCACGAACAAGACCGCGCAGTCGCTCTACGAAGCGCTGGGCTGGGTGCGCGACGACGTTTTCTTCGCCTACAGCCGCAAGGTGTAGCGTTTCGGGAAGAGGCCATGAAGCTGATCGAGATCCGCACCTACCGGCTCGAGCCCGGCTGCGCCGAGCGCCTCGTCGCGGCCTGCCGGATCGCGCTGCCGCTCGTGCGCGCGAGCGGCATGGACGTCGTCTAGGCCTTACGGCGCCGCGTGCGGGCGGTGATGATGCGCGTGCCCGTCATGCGCCTCGACGTCCAGCGAGCAGCGGTGCGCCGTCGTTCCCTGCTCGACCTGGAGCGTGCTGTGGCCGATGCCGAAGCGCGCCTTGAGCTGCGCGGCGACGGCCTCGACGAACGCGTCGCCCGGGTAGCCGGCCGGCACGACCAGGTGCGCGGTCAGCGCCGACTCGGTCGTGCTCATGCCCCACACATGCAGGTCGTGCACCTCGGCGACGCCGGCCTGCTCGCTCAGGAAGTCTTTGACCTCGCCGAGGTCGATGCCCGTGGGCACGGCGGACAGGGCGAGCCGCACCGACTCGCGCAGCAGGCCCCAGGTGCCCCAGACGATCACGGCGACGATCACGACGCTGACGAGCGGGTCGAGCCAGTACCAGCCCGTCGCCATCATCACGGCGCCGGTCACGACGACGCCCAGCGAGACCGCGGCGTCGGCGAGCATGTGCGTGTAGGCCGCGCGAACGTTCAGGTCGTGCTTGCGTCCCGCGACGAACAGCCAGGCCGAGAAGCCGTTGACGGCAATCCCGGCCGCGGCGACCCACATCACGACGCCGCCGGCCACCGCCGGCGGTTCGGACAGGCGCTGCAGCGCCTCCCACGCCACGCCGCCGCAGGCGACGAGCAGGAACACCGCGTTCGCGAGCGCCGCGAGGATCGAGCTGCTGCGCAGGCCGTAGGTGAAGCGCGCGCTCGGCGCGCGCCGGGCCAATAGCGCGGCGACCAGCGCGAGCACCAGGCCCAGCACGTCGGACAGGTTGTGCCCGGCGTCGGCGATCAGCGCGGTCGAGTTCGCGATCAGCCCGTAGACGAGCTCCGCGACGACAAAGCCGCTGTTCAGCACGATCGCGACGACGAAGGCCTTGCGCTGCCGGTCGGGGTCGCCGTGATGATGGTGGCCATGATGGCCGTGGTCGCCATGGCCGTGCGCGGCATGGTCGTGCGGGTGTTCGTGGCCATGCTCGTGGCCGTGATCGTGCGACGTCATCTTCCTACCTCCAGGGATCTCGAAGCGGATTTGACACCCTGTAGCCACTCCAGAGTCAAGAGGCGCTCAGGCCCAGGCCAGGCCCGCGTCCGTGTCGCCTGTCACGGCCGGCTGCGCGAGCAGCTTGCGCAGCGCGCGGCCGAGCCGCTCGGCGCCTTCGGCGAGTTGGTCCGCGTCGGGCGACGCGTAGCACAGGCGGATATGGCCCGACGCGCCCTGCTCGGGCAGGAAAGACTCGCCGCCGCGCACCGACACGCCCTCGGCGGCGGCGGCGGCCTCGACTTCGGCGCCGCTCAGGCCCGGCGGCAGCGCGGCCCAGACATAGGGGCCGCCGACCGGCGGCGTCACGCGCAGGCCCGGGCAATGCCGCGCGAGTGCGCGCACGAGCAGGTCGCGGCGCCGCTCGAGCTCGCCGCGCAGCCGCGCGAGGTGGCGGGCCTGCGCGCCGCTCGCCAGGAAGTCGGCGAGCAGCGCCTGGCTCAGCGGCGCGGTGCTGAGGTCGAGGCTCGCCTTGGCCGCGACGAGCAGGTGCATGGCTTCGCGCGGCGCGGCGAGCCAGCCGAGGCGCAGGGCCGGGCTGATGTGCTTGGACGCGCCGCCCTGCTGGATCACGAGGCCGGCCGGGTCGAGCTTCTTCAGCGACGGCGGCGGCGCGATGTCGAACAGCAGCTCGTCGTAGACCACGCTCTCGACGACCGGCGTGCGGAAGCGCTCGCACAGCTGCAGCACGCGGCGGCGGCGCTCGACGCCCATCACGCGCCCGGTCGGGCATTGCAGCGTCGGGATCAGGTAGATCAGCTTGGGCCGCGCGCGCACGAGGGCGTCCTCGAGCGCGTCGGGGTCGACGCCCTCGTGGTCCATCGGCACGCCGACGACCTCGGCGCCCGCCGCGCGGAACGCGCGGAACGCGCCGTGCCAGCAGGGGCTCTCGACGAGCGCGACGGCGCCGGGCCCGAGCAGCGCGCGCGCGATCACGTTGAGCCCCTGCTGCGCGCCGCCGGTCACGAGCACTTCGTCGGCCGCGACGCGCGCGCCCCGTTCCTGCAGCCGCCCGGCGAGCGCCTCGCGCAGCGCCGCGAGGCCCTGCGGCGGCGCTGCGCTCGCGAGCAGCTCGGGCCGGGTCGCGACGCGCGCGGCGCTCGCCGCCAGCGCCGCGCGCGGCACCAGCTCGGGGTGGAGCCAGCCGTCGGCGAGCGGGATGTCGCCGGGCGCGCGGCGCGGGCCCGGCGGCGGGGCGTGGCGCGTCAGCGGCGCGCCGAGCTGGCGCCACGCGATCGGGCCGGCCACGTCGCCGTCGCTTGCCATCACGATCACGCCGCGGCCGACGTAGCCGCGCAGCAGGCCCTGGTCCTTGAGGTCCTGGTAGGCCGCGGTCACCGTCGTGCGGCTCACGCCGAGCCGGGTCGCGTAGTCGCGCTCCGAGGGCAGGCGGTCGCCGACGCGCAGGCGGCCCGCGCGGATCGCCGCGCGCAGCGCCGCGCCGAGCTGCTGGTACAGCGGCGCGGCCGAGTCCGGATCGGGGCTGAAGCGCAGCGGGTCGGGCTTGGGCATGGCGGGTCCTCGAATAAGTCCATTCGGCAATTGGCTATGGAAGATAGCGCCAATCCGTCGCCAAATAAACGGCCAATCAATTTATGGACCCGAACATGCCGCAGCCCATCTTCCAGATCGACGCCTTCGCGAACCGCCGCTTCGAGGGCAACCCCGCCGCCGTGATCCTGCTCGACGCCTACCCCGCCGACGCCGAGCTGCAGGCCCACGCGGCCGAGAACAACCTTGCCGAGACGGCCTTCCTCATGCGCGACGGCGCCGACTACCGGCTGCGCTGGTTCACGCCCTGCGTCGAGGTGCCGCTGTGCGGCCACGCGACGCTCGCGAGCGCGGCCGTCGTGCTCGAGCGCCTCGAGCCCGCGCGCGAGCGGGTCGTCTTCCACACCGCGAGCGGGCCGCTGACGGTGCGCCGCGCGGCCGCGCCGGGCCGTTACGCGATGGACTTCCCGGTGCGGCGCTGCAAGCCGGTCGCGACGCCCAAGGGCCTCGCGGCGGTGCTCGGCGCCGCGCCGCTCGAGGTCGCGCACGACGGCTTCAACTACGTCGTGCGCCTCGACGGCGAGGCGCGCGTGCGCGGCCTCGTGCCCGCGCTGGACGCGATCGCGGCGCTCGACGCCACCGACGCGATCCGCGGCGTGATCGTCACGGCCCGGGCCGACGCCGGGCCTTACGACATCGTGAGCCGCTACTTCGCGCCGGCCAAGGGCATCCCCGAGGACCCGGTCACGGGCAGCGCGCATTGTTCGCTCGCCGATTTCTGGTCGGCGCGGCTCGACCGCACCGACCTGCGCGCGTGGCAGGCCTCGGCGCGCGGCGGCGCGCTCGACGTGCGCCTGCGCGGCGAGCGCGTCGAGCTCGAAGGCGCCTGCGTGTTCTACTTCGAGGGCACGCTGTGCTGAGCGTGCGCCCGCCCGTCCGCGAGGGAGTCCCCCGATGCTGAAGCTGCTCGGCAAGTCGCCGTCGATCAATGTGCGCAAGGTGCTCTGGACCTGCGCCGAACTCGGCCTCGAGCTCGAGCACGAGGAATGGGGCGCCGGCTACCGGCCGACGCAGGACGCCGCCTACCTCGCGCTCAACCCGAACGCGCTCGTTCCCGTGATCGTCGACGGCGACTTCGTGCTCTGGGAGTCCAACGCGATCTGCCGCTACCTCGCCGCACGCGAGGGCCGCGCCGACCTGCTGCCGGCCGCGCCGCGCGAGCGCGCGCGCGTAGAGCAGTGGATGGACTGGCAGGCCAGCGACTTCAACAACGCGTGGCGCTACGCGTTCCTGGGCCTCGTGCGCAAGAGCCCCGAGCACCAGGACGCGGCGGCCGTCGCCGCGAGCGTCGCGAGCTGGCACCGCCACATGCAGATCCTCGAGGGCCAGCTCGAGCGCACGGGTGCCCATGTGGCCGGCGCCGCGTTCACGCTCGCCGACATCGTGATCGGCCTGGCGGCGCAGCGCTGGCGCGTCGCGCCGATCGACGCCGTCGCGCCGCGCCCCGCGCTGCCGGCCGTCGCCGCCTACCTCGAGCGCCTGCTCGAACGCCCGGGTTTCCGCCAGCACGGCGCGAACGGGCAAGCCTGAAAGAAGCGCGGATCATGACGCTGCCACTCCCGACCTTCGACGACGTGCGCGCGGCCGCCGGGCGCCTGCGCGGCCAGGCCCATCGCACGCCGGTGCTGCGCTCCAGCACGATCGACGCCGAGCTCTCGGCCGAGGTCTTCTTCAAGTGCGAGAACCTCCAGCGCATGGGCGCGTTCAAGTTCCGCGGCGCGTACAACGCGCTCGCGCGCTTCAGCGCCGCGCAGCGCCGTGCGGGCGTCGTCGCGTTCTCGTCGGGCAACCACGCGCAGGCGATCGCGCTCGCCGCGCGCCTGCTCGGCATGCCCGCGACGATCGTGATGCCCGAGGACGCGCCGGCGGCCAAGATCGCCGCGACGCGCGGCTACGGCGGCCGCACCGTGCTCTACGACCGCTACACCCAGGACCGCGAGCAGATCGGCCGCGAACTCGCCGAGCGCGAGGGCCTGACGCTGATCCCGCCCTACGATCACGCCGACGTGATCGCGGGCCAGGGCACGGCCGCGCTCGAACTGTTCGAGGACGTCGGCCCGCTCGACGCGCTGTTCGCGCCGCTCGGCGGCGGCGGCCTGCTGTCGGGCACGGCGCTCGCGACGCGCGCGCTCGCGCCGCAGTGCAAGCTCTACGGCGTCGAGCCGGCCGCCGGCGACGACGGCCAGCAGTCGTTCCGGCGCGGCGCGCGCGTGCGCATCGCGACGCCCAAGACGATCGCCGACGGCGCCCAGACCGAGCAGCTCGGCGCGCTGACCTTCGAGATCATCCGCCGCGACGTCGACGACGTGCTGACCGCGAGCGACGCCGAGCTGGTCGCCTGCATGGGCTTCTTCGCGAGCCGCATGAAGCTCGTCGTCGAGCCGACCGGCTGCCTCGGCCTCGCCGGCGCGCGCGGCCTGAAGGAGGCGCTCGAGGGCCGCCGCGTCGGCGTGCTGATCAGCGGCGGCAACGTCGACGTGACGCGCCTGGGCCAGCTGTTTGCGGCTTAGGATGAAGGCCGTTGCGTACCGCCCCGATCCGATGACCGTCGACCTTCGCCTGAGCCTCGCGCCCCCGACCCCGGCCGATATCCCCGAGCTGCTGCAATTCGAGACCGCGAACCGCGCGTTCTTCGAGGCGCGCGTGAATTCGCGGCCGGCCGCCTACTACTCGCCCGAGGGCGTCGCCGCCGCGATCGAGACCGCCGCGCGCGACGCGGCGTCCGACCAGGGCTACCAGTACCTGGTGCGCGACGCGGCCGGCGCGCTCGTCGCGCGCGTCAACCTCGTGCGCGTGCGGCGCGCGCATTTCCACTCGGCCGAGCTCGGCTACCGCGTCGCCGAGGCGGCCTGCGGCCGCGGCGTCGCGAGCGCGGCCGTGCGCGAGCTGCTCGCGCTCGCGTTCGGGCCGCTGCGCCTGCAGCGCGTCGAGGCGAACGCGCGCGCCGAAAACCTCGCGTCGTGCCGGGTGCTCGAGTGCAACGGCTTCGTGGCGTTCGGGCGCTCGCGGCGCAGCTTCGAGCTCGGCGGCGTCTGGTACGACCGCGTCTACTACGAACGCCATGTGACAGCCGCGTAAAGCCGGCCGCTGAATTCTCGCTATCAGGGTCATAGGCAGGCTTGCATTGCCCGCGGCGTGGCGGCTTCCTAGACTGGCCGGGTCCCGTTCAACCCGATCAAGTCAGTGGAGGCAAGCATGTCCGAAGAATCCAAGTGCCCGTTCGCGGGCCACACCCAGGCCGGCGCGCGCGGCAACCGCAACTGGTGGCCGAAGCAGCTCGACATCAGCCTGCTCCACCAGCAGCCGCAGGCCGGCAACCCCTACGAGCCCGGCTTCGACTACGCCCGGGAATTCGCGACGCTCGACCTCGACGCCGTCGTACGCGACCTGCACGCGCTGATGACCGACTCGCAGGACTGGTGGCCGGCCGACTTCGGCCACTACGGCCCGCTGTTCGTGCGCATGGCCTGGCACGCGGCCGGCACCTACCGCGTCGCCGACGGCCGCGGCGGCGCGGGCCATGGCGCGCAGCGCTTCGCGCCGCTCAACAGCTGGCCCGACAACGGCAACCTCGACAAGGCGCGCCGCCTGCTGTGGCCGGTCAAGCAGAAGTACGGCCGCAAGCTGTCGTGGGCCGACCTGCTGATCCTCGCGGGCAACGTCGCGCTCGAGTCGATGGGCTTCAAGACCTTCGGCTTCGCGGGCGGCCGCCCCGACATCTGGGAGCCGCAGGCCGACGCCGACTGGGGCCCGGAAAGCACCTGGCTCGGCGACCAGCGCTACAGCGGCGACCGCGAGCTCGCCAACCCGCTCGGCGCCGTGCAGATGGGCCTGATCTACGTGAACCCCGAGGGCCCGAACGGCAACCCCGACCCGCTCGCCGCGGCGCGCGACATCCGCGAGACCTTCGCGCGCATGGCGATGGACGACGTCGAGACGGTCGCGCTGATCGCCGGCGGCCATACCTTCGGCAAGACCCACGGCGCGGGCCCGGCGAGCCATGTCGGCCCCGAGCCCGAGGCCGCGCCGATCGAGGCCCAGGGCCTCGGCTGGCTCAGCAGCCACGGCACGGGCAAGGGCAGCGACGCGATCACGAGCGGCCTCGAGGTCACGTGGACGCGCACGCCGACGCAGTGGAGCAACGACTTCTTCGAGATCCTGTTCGCCAACGAATGGGCGCTCACGCAGAGCCCGGCCGGCGCGCACCAGTGGGTCGCGAAGGGCGCGACGGCCGTGATCCCCGACCCGCACGGCCCGGGCAAGCGCCTGCCGACCATGCTCACGACCGACCTGTCGCTGCGCATCGACCCGGCCTACGAGAAGATCTCGCGCCGCTTCCTCGCCCACCCCGACGAGTTCGCCGACGCGTTCGCGCGCGCCTGGTTCAAGCTCACGCACCGCGACATGGGTCCGCGCGCGCGCTACCTCGGCAAGCTCGTGCCCAAGGAAGAGCTGATCTGGCAGGACCCGCTGCCGCCGGTCGAGCACGAGCTCGTCAACGCGCAGGACGTCGCCGCGCTCAAGGCCAAGGTGCTCGCGGCCGGGCTCAGCAACACCCAGCTCGTCGCGACGGCCTGGGCCTCGGCGTCGACCTACCGCGGCAGCGACAAGCGCGGCGGCGCGAACGGCGCGCGCCTGCGCCTCGCGCCGCAGAAGGACTGGGCCGCGAACCAGCCGGCCGAGCTCGCCGCGGTGCTGGCCAAGCTCGAGGCGATCCAGCGGGAGTTCAACGCGGGCGGCGCGCGCAAGGTCTCGCTCGCCGACCTGATCGTGCTCGCGGGCGGCGCGGCCGTCGAGGCGGCCGCGGCGGCCGGCGGCCACCGCGTGAGCGTGCCCTTCCGGCCCGGCCGCGCCGACGCGACGCAGGCGCAGACCGACGTCGCGTCCTTCGGCGTGCTCGAGCCCCAGGCCGACGGCTTCCGCAACTACGTGAAGCCGGGCCTCGAGGGCGTCGCCGCCGAGCTGCTGATCGACAAGGCGCAGCTGCTGACCCTCAGCGCGCCCGAAATGACGGTGCTCGTCGGCGGGCTGCGCGCGCTCGGTGTCGGCAGCGTCGGCGCGCAGAGCGTCTTCACCCAGGGCGGCGGCGCGCTGACGAACGGCTTCTTCACCCAGCTGCTCGACATGGGCACGGCCTGGCAGCGCGCGACGACGCCGGGCCTGCTCGAGGGCCGCGACCGCAGGACCGGCGCGCTCAAGGGCCAGGCCAGCGTCGTCGACCTCGTGTTCGGCTCGAACTCGCAGCTGCGCGCGCTCGCCGAGGTCTACGCGAGCGCCGACGCGCAGGCCGGCTTCGTCGCCGACTTCGTCGCGGCCTGGGTCAAGGTCATGGAGCTCGACCGCTTCGACTTGCGCTGAGCGCAAGAACGGCTGCCCCGCCTTGGCACAGCGGGGCCGCCCGGCGCACGCGCAAGGCCCGATGCCGCCAGCTGACATCGCTGTTAGCTTCTTCGGTTCAGCCATGGGGGCTGAAGGAGAACGAGATGAAGAAGACTGTGATGAGGGGATTGTTCGCGGCCGCGCTCTTGTCGGCGGCGGCTCTGCCGATGCGTGCCTGGGCGGGCGACTGGCCGCTCGCCGTGGGCGATTTCTGGGAGGTCACGGACGTGCACCTGAAGGATGGCGGCGAGTTCGCCTACGCGAAGTTCCTCGCGGGCGAATGGCGGGCCGAGCGCGAGTTCGCGAAGTCCAAGGGCTGGATCAAGGGCTATGTGATCCTGTCCAACAACAACCCCCGCAAGGGCGAGGCCGACCTCTACCTGATCACCATCACCGACCACCTGGCGAGCGGTCCCGAGGCCGAGAAGCGCAACGACGAATACGTGGCCTGGGCCAAGAAGACCAACGAGCAGATGGTCAAGGAGTCGGGCAACCGCGTCGAGATCCGCGAGATCCTGGGCAGCGAGCTGCTCCAGGAGCTGAAGTTCAAGTGAGACGCGGGCTGCGCCGCGCGTCAGGCTTCGGCCGCGATCCGGCGCAGCGCCTGCTCGAAGACCTCGGGCGGCTGGCCGCCCGAGATCAGGTGCCGGTCGTTGATGATCACGGCCGGCACCGAGTGGATGCCGTGCGACTGGTAGAAGGCCTCGGCCTCGCGCACCGCATCCGCGTAGGCGTCGCCCGCGAGCAGGGTGCGCGCCGCGTCGGCGTCGAGGCCCACGGCCGCAGCGCGCTCGACGAGCAGGGCGTGATCGCTCGGGTCCTTGCCCTCGCTGAAATACGCGCTCAACAGCGCGAGCTTGAGGTCGCGCTGGCGGTGGCCGCCCAGGCGCTCGTCCTCGACGCCGGCCCAGTGCAGCAGGCGGTGCGCGTCGAAGGTGTTGTAGATGCGGCTGCGCGCGCCCTGCGCGAAGTCGAAGCCGACGCTCGCGCCGCGTGCGCGGATCGCGGCGCGGTTCGCCTCGAGCTGGGCCGCGGGCATGCCGTACTTGCGGCTCAGGTGCTCGGTGATGTCCTCGCCCTCGGGCGCCATGCCGGGGTTGAGCTCGAAGGGCTGGAAATGCAGCTCGACCTGGAGCTCGGGCACGCGCGCGAGCGCCTGCTCGAGCGACTTCAGGCCGATCGCGCACCAGGGGCAGGAGACGTCGGAGACGAAATCGATCTTCATGGGCGCGAATCTAGCGCCTGCGCAAAGGGCTTGCCGGCCCCGGGGCATGTCCGGCCCGGGCACGGCGACGAAGCCGTCGGCGCGCCGTCGCGATGAGCGACACTGGGGGCTTCCGTCCGACTCCGCAACCGCCGCCATGCCCAAGCTCCTGCCCTGTTTGCTGCTCGCCCTGTTGCCGACCTTCGCCTGCGCGCAGGAGCCGCAGCTGGCCGTCGTGCCGCTCGACGGCGCGACGCGCTGGGACTACCTGGCCGTCGACCCGGCCGCGCACCGCGTCTACGTCGCCCATGGCGGCGAGGTCGACGCCTACGGCACCGAGACCTACCGCCCGGCCGGCCTGCTCGAACCGACGGCCGGCGTGCACGGCATCGCGATCGCCGCGCCCGAGGGCCGCGTGTTCACGAGCAACGGCGCGGCCGGCGAGGTCGGCGTGTTCGACCTCAAGACCGGCGCGCTGCAGACCGCGATCAAGGCCGGGCGCAACCCCGACGCGATCGTCTACGAGCCGCACACCCACCGCGTGTTCGCGTTCAACGGCCGCTCGCAGGACCTGACCGTGATCGACGCGGCGGCGGCGGCACGGCTCGTCGAGCCGATCGCGCTCGGCGGCAAGCCCGAGTTCGCCGTGACGAACGGCGCCGGCAAGGTCTACGTGAACATCGAGGACAAGGCCGAGCTGCTCGTGATCGACGCACAGAGCCTGGCCATCGAGAAGCGCTACAGCCTCGCGCCCTGCCAGGCGCCGACGGGCCTCGCGATCGACCCCAAGGGCCGGCTGTTCTCGGTCTGCGCGAACGAACTGATGGTCGTCAGCGACCCGGCCAGCGGCAAGCTGCTCGGCCAGGCGCCGATCGGCAAGGGCGTCGACGGCGTCGCCTGGCTCGAAGGCCGCGCCTACAGCGCGAACGGCGCCGACGGCACGGTGACCGTCGTCGCCGAGGACGAATCCGGTCATTGGGATCGCATCGCGACCTACAAGACCGGCCTGGGCGCGCGCACGATCGTCGCCGACGCCGCGACGCGCCAGCTGTTCATGCCCGCGGCCGACTATCGGCAGGTGGCCGACGCGCCTGCGCCGGCATCGGCGGCATCGGCGCTTGCGTCGGCCGCGCGCCGCGAGGTGATCGGCGGCAGCTTCCACCTGCTCGTGCTGAAGCTGCCGCCGACGGCCGCGGCCGCTTCGGCGGCCAAGCCGTGAGCGCGCGCCGCCGCCTGGGCCGGGCCCTGCGCGTCGCCGCGCTCGCGCTGCTCGTGCCGCTGGGCGCGGTGGCCGCCGACGCGCCGTCCGCAGCGCCGGCGTCCGCGCCGCTCGGCATGGTCGAGCAGCCCTGCGCGGGCACGCCGCCCGACGCGCACGGCGACTGGGCCGGCCTGTGCCGCTACGCGGCCGACGACGCGCGCCTGCTCGCCGCGGGCAAGCACCCGCGCGTCGTGTTCCTCGGCGACTCGATCACCGAGCTCTGGGCCCAGGCCGAACCCGCGCTGTTCGACGGCGACACGGTCGTCGGCCGCGGCATCAGCGGCCAGACCAGCGCGCAGATGCTCGTGCGCTTGCACGCCGACGTGGTCGACCTGCACCCGCAGATCGTCCACATCATGGCCGGCACCAACGACGTCGCGGGCAACGGCGGCCCGACCTCCGAGGCGGCCTGGCGCAACAACATCATGGCGATGGTCGAGATCGCGCAGGCCCATGGCATCGAGGTCGTGCTTGCGAGCATCCCGCCGGCCGCGCGCTTCGGCTGGCGTCCCGGGATCGCGCCGGCGGCGCAGATCGTGCGCCTGAACGGCTGGCTGCGCGCCTACGCCGAGCGCATGCACCTGCGCTACGTCGACTACTACCCGCGGCTCGCGACGCCCGACGGCGCGATGCGGCCCGAGTTCAGCCCCGACGGCGTGCACCCTAACCAGGCCGGCTACGCCGCGATGCGCCCGCTCGCGGCCGCGCTGCGCTGACGCGCGGACCCCGACCGGACGGCGCCATGGACGGCCACCTGCTGCGCCCCCTGCGCCTCGAGCCCGGCGCCGACCTGCGCGGCGCGCTCGAGGCGCTCGCGAGCGCCGAGGGGCAGGCCTTCTTCGTCGTCGCCGGCATCGGCAGCCTGGGCGGCGCGCGCCTGCGCCTGGCCGGCGCGACGGCCGAGCTCGCGCTCGACGGCCCGCTCGAGATCCTCACGCTGGCGGGCTCGCTGAGCGCCGACGGCGCGCACCTGCACATGGCCGTCGCCGACGCGAGCGGCGCCGTGCAGGGCGGCCATGTCGGGCGCGGCTGCACGGTCCGCACGACGGCCGAGCTGCTGCTCGCGCCGCTGCCGGGCTGGCGTCTCACGCGCGAGCCCGACGCCGCGACCGGCTACGCCGAGCTGCGCATCGCGCGGGCTTGACTGCGGACAGTCTCTGCCATCGGCAACGGTTGACCGCTGCGGGCGGCTGATCGAACATCGGCCCCCTCAAAGGAGAAGTCGATGATCACCCTGAACGTCAACGGCAAGCCGGCTTCGGTCGACGCCGACCCCGCCACGCCGGTGCTGTGGGCCCTGCGCGACCACCTCGACATGACGGGCACCAAGTTCGGCTGCGGCGTCGCCCAATGCGGCGCGTGCACCGTGCACATCAACGGCCAGGCGACGCGCTCGTGCATCACACCGATCTCGGCCGTCGCGGGCCAGAAGATCACGACGATCGAGGCCGTCGCCGACGACCCTGTTGGCAAGGCCGTGCAGGCCGCGTGGGTCAGGCACGACGTCGCCCAGTGCGGCTATTGCCAGAGCGGCCAGATCATGAGCGCGACCGCGCTGCTGCGCGGCAACCGCAAGCCGAGCGACGCCGACATCGACGGTGCGATGGCCGGCAATATCTGCCGCTGCGGCACCTACGCGCGCATCCGTGCCGCGATCCACGACGCCGCCCGCGCGATCGCCTGAAGGAGCCCCGCATGAACTACGCGACCCTGATGGCGCGCGCGGCGCGCCACTTCCAAGAGACCCAGCCCGCGCTCGACCGCCGCATGTTCCTGAAGTTCGGCGCCGTGCTCGGCGCCGGCGGCGGCTTCGCGCTCGGCGTGCTGCCGGCCGCCGCGGCCGACGCCGCGGCGGCGGGCCCGCTCAAGGCGAGCCAGATGCCAGCGGCCTTCCTGCGCATCACGCCGGCCGGCGAGGTCACCGTGCTCGCGAACCGGCTCGACTTCGGCCAGGGCGCGGCGACCGTGCTGCCGATGCTCGTCGCCGAGGAACTCGACGCCGACTGGGGCCAGATCCGCGGCGAGCTCGCGCCGGCCGGCGAGGCCTACAAGGACGCCGGCTTCGGCATCCAGATGACGGGCGGCTCGTCGACGGTCAAGAACTCGTTCCAGCAGTACCGCGAGCTCGGCGCGCGGGCGCGCGCGATGTTCGTCGCCGCGGCGGCCAAGAAGTGGCGGGTCGATCCGGCGAGCGTCAAGATCGCGAAGGGCGTCGTGAGCGCGGGCGCGCACAAGGCGGGCCTCGGCGAGCTCGCCGAGGCCGCGATGGCCGAAGCCGTGCCCGCGACGGTCAGGCTCAAGGACCCGAAGCAGTTCGCGATCATCGGCCACCCGGTGCGCCAGCTCAGCGGCGCGGCCAAGTCCTCGGGCCGCCAGACTTTCGGCCTCGACGTCAAGCGGCCCGGCATGAAGACCGTGCTGATCGCGCGCCCGCCGGTCTGGGGCGCGAAGGTCGGCTCGTTCGATGCGTCGCGCGCGAAGACCGTGGCCGGCGTCGTCGACCTGTTCGAGGTGCCGCTCGACCGCGGCGCGAGCGGCGTCGCGATCGTCGCCGACGGCTTCTGGCCGGCACGCCAGGCGCGCGAGGCGCTGCAGGTCAACTGGAACCTCGACGGCATCGAGAAGGTCGACAGCGACAAGCAGCTCGCCCAGTACCGCGAGCTCGCCGGCCAGCCCGGCAACGTCGCGCGCAAGGACGACATCTCCGGGCTCGCGAACGCGCCGCTGAAGATCAGCGCGGAATACGTGTTCCCGTATCTCGCCCACGCGCCGATGGAGCCGCTGAACTGCACGATCGAGTGCCGCGACGACGGCGCCGAGGTCTGGGTCGGCAGCCAGTTCCAGACCATCGACCAGGCGACCATGGCCGGCGTGCTGGGGCTCAAGCCCGAGCAGCTCGTGATGCACACGATGATGGCGGGCGGAGGTTTCGGCCGGCGCGCGGTGCCGACGAGCGACTACCTGTTCGAGGCCGCGCAGATCGCCAAGGCCTGGCGCGGAAAGGGCCGCAAGGAGGCGCTGCACGTCGTGTGGACGCGCGAGGACGACGTCAAGGGCGGCTATTACCGGCCGATGCACGTGCACCGCGCCGAGATCGGCTTCGACGCGAGCGGCAAGGTGCTCGGCTGGCAGCACCGCATCGTCGGCCAGTCGATCGTCTCGGGCACGCCCTTCGAGCAGTTCATGGTCAAGAACGGCGTCGACGCGACGACGGTCGAGGGCGTCGCCGACACCGCGTACCAAGTGCCGATGAGCGTCGACGTCCACCACCCGAAGCTCAACGTGCCGGTGCTGTGGTGGCGCTCGGTCGGCAACACCCACACGGCCTACGTGATGGAGACGCTCGTCGACGAGATCGCGCGCCAGACCAAGCAGGACCCGGTCGCCTACCGCCTGAAGCTGCTCGGCGCGGACAAGCCGCGCCACAAGGCCGCGCTGCAGCTCGCCGTCGAGCGCTCGGGTTACGGCCGACGCAAGCTGCCGGCCGGCCGCGCCTGGGGCGTCGCCGTGCACGAGAGCTTCGACACGGTCGTCGCCTACGTCGTCGAGGCCTCGCTCGAGGACGGCCAGCCGCGCCTGCACCAGGTCACGGCCGGCGTGCACTGCAACCGCGCGGTCAACCCGCTCAACGTCGAGGCGCAGGTCCAGGGCGCGGCGCTGATGGCGATCGGCACGACGCTGCCGGGCGCCGCGATCACGCTCAAGGACGGGGTGGTCCAGCAGTCGAACTTCTACGACTACACGGTCGCGCGCATGCCGCAGATGCCCGCGATCGCCGTGCACATCGTGCCGAGCGACGACGCGCCGACCGGCATGGGCGAGCCCGGCCTGCCGCCGCTTGCGCCGGCCTACGCGAACGCGATCGCGGCGCTGACCGGCAAGCCGCTTCGCGAGCTGCCGTTCAAACTGACATGAAGCCCCTCGCCTGGTCTTGCCCCGCTGAACGCGGGCAAGCCCAGTCGGCCGACCGGCAAGCATGCCGTTCGGCGCTCGCCAGCCGCGATCGAGCGCGCAGGCGCTCGATCGGTGCGGGCTCGCTCCCCCGAGGGGCTGAGTAGCGACCGAGGACGGCACCCGCGTGCCGTCCGACGCGCGACGAAGGCCCGATCGCGTCTCGCGCGATCGGGCCGGTCGAGGCGGCCAGCGGCGTTGAGCCGCCGGTCGCCTCGGTCGGGCCGGCTTGGGGCGGCCCGGCGCTCGGCCCGGAATACCCCGGCGCGGCGCGTTAGAGCTCGGTCGCGCAGACGCGGTTGCGGCCCTCGGCCTTCGCGCGGTAGAGCTGCGCGTCGGCCTGCTGGAGCAGCGCCGATGCGCTGCCGGCGAGGCCCTGCAGCTCGGTGCACGAACCGACGCTGATCGTCACGTGCGTGCCGCTCGGCGACGCGTCGTGCTCGATGCCGAGCGCGGCGACGGCCGCGCGCAGCTGCTCGCCGACGGCCTCGGCACCCGCGCGGTCGGTGCCGGGCAGGACGCACGCGAACTCCTCGCCGCCGTAGCGCGCGACGAGGTCGCTCGGGCGCTTGAGCGTCGTGCGCAGCGCCGTCGCGACGCGGCGCAGCGTGTCGTCGCCGGCCTGGTGGCCGTAGCGGTCGTTGTAGCGCTTGAAATGGTCGACGTCGACGAGCAGCACCGTGAGCACGCCCCCCGCGCGCTTCGCGCGGCTGCGCTCGACCTCGAGCTGCTGGTCGAGGTGGCGGCGGTTGTAGACGCCGGTCAGGCCGTCGACGTAAGCGAAGTGGCGCAGCAGGTCGACGTGGGCCTTGACGATCAGCTGGCTGCGCACGCGCGCGCGCACGACCGGCGGGTTGATCGGCTTGGCGATGAAGTCCGACGCGCCCATCTCGAGGCCGCGCGCCTCGGCCGCCGTGTCGTTGCTGCCGGTGACGAAAATCACCGGGGTATCGCGCGTCGCCGCGTCGTCCTTGAGGCGGCGGCAGACCTCGAAGCCGTCGATGTCCGGCATCATCACGTCGAGCAGCACGAGGTCTGGCGCCCGCGTCGCGCAGAGCTCGAGGCCTAAAGCGCCGCTCGTCGCCATCAGCACCTGGTGGTCCTCGGCGAACGCGCGGTAGAGCGCCTGGATCGTCACCGCGTCGTCGTCGATGACGAGCAGGCGCGGCTTCGCGCCGCCGTCCGGCGCGGCCGGGTCGGGCGGCGAAATAAAGCAGGTACCGGGCGGGGCCAGGTCCAGCGGCTCCATGCTCATGCAGTCTGTTCCTCGATCAGTTCGCGCACCTGGTCCAGTGCGGCGCGGAAGTCCAGCGCCGCGACGAGCGCCTCGAGCGTCGCGGCGCGCGTGCCGAGCTCGGCGCCGAAGCGCTCGCGCAGTTCGACGGCCAGGTCGGTCGCGCGCATGTCGGATTCTTGCAGGGCGCCGGCGAGGTCGCGCAGGCGCGCGTGCAACGCGCGCCGGCCTGCGGCGCCGTCGGCCGCCGACGCAGGCGGCGCGGCCAGGGCCGGCGCCATGGCGTCGGCCTGCAGCAGCGCGGCGAAGCGCGCGAGCGCGGGGCGGTTGGCCGCGATGCCCCCGGCGAGGTCGCACATCTGCTGCGCGCGCGCCTCGGCCTCGAGCGGTACGCCGCGGTCGAACAGCAGCAGCTCGACGGCGCCGGCCTGCACCGCGAGCGGCATCGCGCCGAGCGTCGCGGCCTGGCCCTTGAGGCTGTGGGCGAGGCGCAGGGCCTCCTCGGCGCCGAGCGTCGCGTCGAGCATGCGCGCGTGCATAACGTCGAGTCCGTCGAGAAAGGTGCGCAGCGTCGCTGCGTAGATCGACGCGCGCCGGCCCATGCGCGCGAGCGCCGTGTCGAGGTCGACGCCGGCGTCTGCGGCGGCGACGCGCGTCGCCGCCGAGGGCTCGACAATCGGGCGCGCCGCCCGTGGCGCGGCGGCCGGTGCCGCCGCGGTCGGCGGCGGCGGGGCGGGCTGCGCAGGGGCGGTCGCGGCAGTGGCGGCATCCGAAGCGGCGACGGCATCCGCGCCGGCGGCCGGCGGCGCAACGGCGACGACGCGGCGGATCACGGCCACGAGCGTGTCGATGTCGAAGGGCTTGCCGAGGTGGTCGTCGAGCCCGGCGGCGAGGCTTTGCGCGCGGTCCTGCGCGAACGCGCTCGCGCTCAGCGCGACGATCGGCTGGCGCTCGCGGCCCGGCAGCGCGCGGATGCGCCGGCTCGCCTCGAAGCCGTCCATCCCGGGCATCTGGATGTCCATCAGCACGAGGTCGCAGCGTGCGCCGGCGACGCCGAGCTCGGCGATCGCGCTCGGGCCGTCGCTCGCGACGCGCACCGTCGCGCCCTCGCTCTCGAGCAGTTCGCGCGCGACCTGCTGGTTCATCGCGCTGTCGTCGACGACGAGCAGCTCGAGGCCGTCGAGCCGCGGCGCGTCGGCGCTCGCATGGGCGCCCGCGCTCGGCGCGATCAGGTTCGGGTCGGCGAGCAGCAGGTGCAGGCGGAAGAAGAAGCGGCTGCCCTGGCCGGGCGTGCTCGTGACGGCGAGCTCGCCGCCCATCAGCTCGACCAGGTAGCGGCTGATCGCGAGGCCCAGGCCGGTGCCGCCGAAGCGCCGCGCGGTGCTCGCCTCGGCCTGGCTGAACGCGCTGAAGATGCGCTCGAGCTGCTCGGGCGCGATGCCGATGCCGCTGTCGCGCACCTCGAAGCGCACGTCGACCGCGTCGGCGTAGCGCGTGAGCACCTGCGCGCCGATGCAGACCTCGCCGCGCTCGGTGAACTTGATCGCGTTGCCGCCGAGGTTCACGAGCACCTGCTGCAGGTGCATCGCGTCGCCGGACAGCGCGGGCGGCAGGCGCGGGTCGAGCTCGAAGCGCAGGGCGACCGGTTTGGGGCCGAGGTAGGCCTCGAGCACGACGCCGAGGTCTTCGAACAGCCGCGTCGGCGCGAACGCGTGCGTGTGCAGCACGACATGGCCGGCTTCGATCTTGGAGAAGTCGAGCACCTCGTTGATCAGCTGCAGCAGCGTGCGCGCGGCGCTCTCGGCCTTGGCCGCGAGGTCCTGCTGGCGCAGGTCGAGGACGGTGCGGCGCAGCAGCGCGAGCATGCCGAGCACGGCGTGCAGCGGCGTACGGATCTCGTGGCTCATGTTTGCGAGGAAGCGGCTCTTCGCCTCGTTCGCGCTGGCGAGCTCCCGGGTGCGCTCGACGACGCGTTCCTCGAGCACGTCGTGGCTGCGCTGCAGCGCGGCGCGCGAGCGCGCGGCCTGGCGCGCCATGCGCGCGAAGGTCGTGTGCAGCACGAAGAACTCGCGGCCCGCGGCGCGCCGCAGCGCGCCCGCCGGCAGCAGCGTGCGCGAGTCGAAGCCGCGCAGCTGGTTGCTGAACTCGGTCAGCGGCGTGACGACGAGGCGGCGCAGCAGGCTGCCGACGAGCAGAGCCACGAGGACCAGCTGCACGACGCTGAACAGCACCGTGCCGAACATCGCCTCGCGCACGCGCGCCCACAGGATCGAGGTGTCCGACGCGAGCGTCAGCGTGCCGAGCTTCTGGCGCACGCCGGCGCTCGTGAACTCGAGGGGAATCGTCACGCTGAGCTCGGGCGTCTCGCGGCCCGCGTCGGCCTCGGTCCACTGGCTTGCCGGGAAACCCGCCGCCATCTGCATGTGCACGCGCGAAATCACGGGGTTGCGGCCGATGCCGCCGACGATGTCGCCGACCGCGTTGGGCTGGTAGTCCCACGCCGTCGACGCGAGCACCGGCGCGAAGGCCTTGGCCGTGTCCTGCAGTTCGTCGACAATGCGGGCGCGCTGGATCTGGTATTCGAAGGCGGCCTGCGCGGCCACGAACAACAGGCACAGGCTCAGGCATGCGGCGAGCATGCGCCGCAACATCAGGTGCGCCAAGGGGGTGCGTCGGGTCCTGAGCATGGTCTCCGCAGAGGTGTCGCGAAGGGGCCGGCGCCGTTCGCTGTCAGTGTGAATATGAAGTCAGTCAACGAACCGATCGGCAGGATGAGGCGCAGCATACTCGCTCTGCTGCCGGCGCTGGCACTTGCGCGAACCGGCCGTGCAGACGACGCAACGCGCATCGTGTACCCGCGCGCCGAGGCCAAGGCCGACCGGCGCGACGACTATCAGGTCGAGCTGCTCGAGCTCGCGCTCGCACGTGCGGGCCGCCGCTACACGCTCGAGCCGCACCGGCTGTTCATGCTGCAGGCGCGTTCGCTCGCCGAGCTCGCCGCGGGTCGTGGCCTCGACGTCGTCTGGACCATGAGCTCGGCCGAGCGCGAGGCCGACCTGCTGCCGGTGCGCATCCCGATCGACTGCGGCCTGCTCGGCTGGCGCCTGCTGCTCGTGCGCGAGGCCGCGCTCGCGCGCTTCGCCGGCCTCGACAAGCTCGCCGAGCTGCGCGCGCTGCGCGCGGGGCAGGGCGTCGACTGGCCCGACACGCCGATCCTGCGCGCGGCCGGGCTCGGCGTCGACGCCTCGGTGCGCTACGGCGACCTGTTCCTCAAGCTCGCGGCGGGCCGCATCGACTATTTCCCGCGCTCGGTCGTCGAGGTCTGGGACGAGCTCGCGGCCCACCATGGCGAGGGCTTTGCGGTCGAGCCGCACCTCGTGCTGCACTATCCGGCGGCGATGTATTTCTTCGTGCGCAAGGACAACGCGCGGCTCGCCGCCGACATCGAGCATGGCCTGCAGGCCGCGCAGCGCGACGGCTCGTTCGACGCGCTGTTCGAGCGCCATTTCGGTGCGGCGCTGCGGCGCTCGGAGCTCGCGCGGCGCACCCGCATCGAGCTGCCGAACCCGCTGCTGTCGGCGGCCACGCCGCTCGGCGACGCGCGGCTGTGGTACCGGCCTTGAGCGGCAGTTCGCGCCGCTCAGCGGCGTAGCCGGAAGGTCGCGACGAGGCCGGCGAGGCGGCCGGCCTGATCCTTCAGCGACTCCGACGCCGAGGTCGATTCCTCGACGAGCGCGGCGTTCTGCTGGGTTGTCTGGTCGAGCTGGCCGACCGCCGCGTTGACCTGGCCGATGCCGTCAGACTGCTGGCGCGCGGCCATGCTGATGTCGCCGATGATGTCGCTGACCTTGTTGACCGAGGCGACGATGTCGCCCATCGTGCGGCCGGCCTCGCCGACGAGCTCGGCGCCGGCCTCGACGCGGTCGACGCTCGCGCCGATCAGCGTCTTGATCTCCCTGGCGGCCTGGGCGCTGCGCTGGGCCAGCGTGCGCACCTCGGCGGCGACGACCGCGAAGCCGCGGCCCTGCTCGCCCGCGCGCGCGGCTTCGACGGCGGCGTTCAGCGCGAGGATATTGGTCTGGAACGCGATGCCGTCGATCGTGCCGATGATGTCCGAGATGCGCTGCGAACTGGACGTGATCTCGCCCATCGTGCTGACGACCTGGGCGACGACGTCGCCGCCGCGCTTCGCGACCTCGGCGGCCTGGGCGACGAGGCCGTTCGCGCGGCCCGCGGCCTCGGCGGTCTGCTGCAGCGTGCCGGTCATGTGCTCGAGCGAGCTCGCGGTCTGCTGGAGGTTGCTCGCGGCGGCCTCGGTGCGCGCGCTCAGGTCCATATTGCCGGTCGCGATCTCGACGCTCGCGGTGCGGATGCTGTCGGTGCTCATGCGCACCTCGCCGACGAGCTGCTCGAGGCGCTCGCGCGTACGCTCGAGCTCGGCCATCAGGCCGACCGCGAGCGCGCGGCCCGCGGCGCCGCTGTGGGTGAGGTCGCCGTCGGCGATCAGGCGCAGCGCCTCGCGGACCTCCGCCGGGTCGGCGCCGAGTTCGCGCGCGACGGTGCGGCGCATCGCGACGGCGAGCGCCGCGGCGACGGCGATGGCCACCGCGGCGAGCGCGAGCGACACCGTGATCGTGCGGCTCGAGCTCGCGCGCGTCGCCTCGCGCGACGCGTCGGCGATCGCGCGCGAGGCCTTGATGTCGTCGAGCAGGCGCGCGCGCATCTCCCGCCAGGCCGGCGTCTCCTCGCTGTTGAGCGCCTTCATCGCGGCCGCGGCGTCGGTCTTGACGAGCTCGAGCACATGGGCCTGGGCGTCGGCCTGGGCGCGGCGCAGCGGCTCGAGCTCGGTCATCTTGGCGGCGAACTCGGTGTCGCGCGCGGTCGCCGCGGCCTTGTCGGACGCCTGGGCGTAGGCGGCCTTGGCGTTGTCGAAGTTGTCGTAGGCCTTGGTGTTGCTCGGGTCGAGCACGATGTTGCGCAGCGCCTGGCCCATCTGCAGGCCCTGGGCGTAGAGCTCGCGGAAGCCGTTCGAGAGCGCCTGGTCGCGCGTCGTGTAGCGCTCGAACGCGGCGTCGGTGCCGCTGAGGCCCCACACGCAATAGCCGAGCGCGAGCGCGAACAGCAGCGCCGGCACCGCGAAGCAGACGAGCAGGCGGGTCGCGAATTTCATCTAGTCATCCCTCCGTTGGCGTGCCGTCAGGCGGCAGCAAGCTGCTGAACTGTAGCCTCGGCATCTGCGCCGATGGCGCCACGCTAGGGTCGTGGTCAGGGTCGATTCGCGCGAATTGCGGGCGGATTTAACGCTCGGCCACGCGCTCGAAGCGCGGCCGCGAGACGCCGTCGACGACGACGCTCTCGAAGAACATCGCGTGCGGCCGCACCCACAGCGCGCCCTCGCCGTAGAGCGGCCGATAGACGACGAGCGGCTCGTGCGTTTCGCTGTGGCGCGCGACGCCGACGACTTCGTAGTCGCGGCCCTTGTAGTGGCGGTAGCGGCCCGTCGGGGTGGCCGGCAAAGGGGTCAGGTCGGGGGCGTTCATGCGGTGTATTCTGGCCCGATGCGATCATTCGGAAAACGAGCGGCCGGCCTGCGCCTCGAGCGCATGCAGGGATCAAGGCAATGGGGCGGCAGCGGCTTTCGCAACGCCCAACCGGTGATCGAGGGCCTGCGCGACCCGGCCGTCGCGATGCCGTCGATCAGGGACTTTTTGTGCGGCGGCGAGCGCCGCGTGCCCAAGGCGCCGCTGCCGGCGCTCGACCCGCGCGAGCGCTGGCGGCGCGCGCCCGACAGCGGGCTGCGCGTGAGCTGGCTCGGCCATTCGACGGTGCTCGTCGAGATCGGCGGGCTGCGCGTGCTGACCGACCCGGTCTGGGGGCCGCGCGCGTCGCCGACGCGGCTCGCGGGCCCGAAGCGCTTCCAGCCGGTGCCGGTCGCGCTGCGCGACCTGCCGCCCATCGACGTGGTCGTGCTCTCGCACGACCATTACGACCACCTCGACTACCCGACCGTGCGCGCGCTCGCCCATGTCGGCGTGCCCTTCGTGACCTCGCTCGGCGTCGGCGCCCACCTCGAGGCCTTCGGCGTCGCACCCGAGCGGATCCACGAGCTCGACTGGTGGGAGAGCTGGACGCATGCAGGGACGGGCGTGCAGTTCACGGCCGCGCCGTCGCAGCATTTCTCGGGGCGCGGCCTGAAGGACCGCAACGCGACGCTGTGGTCCTCGTTCGTGATGCGCTCGGACCGGCACGCCGTGTTCTTCAGCGGCGACACGGGCCTGACCGAGCAGTTCAAGACGATCGCCGAGCGGCTCGGCCCTTTCGACCTCGTGATGCTCGAGATCGGCGCGCACCACCCGGCCTGGGGCGACATCCACCTGGGCCCCGCGAACGCGCTGCAGGCCTTCGAGTGGCTCGGCAACGGGCTGCTGCTGCCGGTGCATTGGGGCACGTTCTCCTTGGCGATGCATGCGTGGGACGAGCCGGCAGAGACGCTGCTTTCTGGCGCTGCGGCGCGGGGTCAGCGGCTGCTGATGCCGCGGCTTGGCGAGGCGGTCGAGCCTGCGCATGCGGAGGCTGTCGTGCCCTGGTGGCGTGGGATCGAGAGCGGGCCGCTGCCTGCTGAGCCTGATCCCGCGGACGAAGCGCTGCCCTGGCCGTTGGACTGATCGAGTCCGTACTGCTGAGACCGAGCGAGACTGCGCCGACGGGTGTGCCTGGCGGCCCCTACGCCCTCGCCCCTCGCTGCGCGAGGGGTGCCCTGCGGGGCGCGCGTCGCGGGGCCGGCGCAATTCACTTCGCTACGCTCCGTTCAAGCTGCGCCTTAAGTCAGATGTTGATGCGCGCTGCGCGCGCGCCCCGCGCCGCTGTGCTCCTCGGCGAGGGTCAAGGGGCCGCCAGGCACACCCGTCGCCGCAGTCGGGCCACAGCGGCTTACTGCCGCGATGTCGCGCGCGCAGCCGCCGCCCTTGTCGCAGTCCCGAGCGCTCGGCGCACCGTGCGATGTCGCCTAAACAGGGTTCGGTACCTAACTAGCGACGGCGCACCGTCATGGCGAGACCTGGCCGTCTTCCTATACCTCGGAAAGATCTACGAGTAGCCTTGGCGGGAAGGCGCGTAGCTGCCATGAGCCGCCAGTGACCGATGCCCGCTTTTGAGCGAGCATCCGCACTACAGTTCCGCTTTCGACCACCAAGAAATGTGCAACTGGAGACCTGCCGATGACTGAGCCGCAATGGGCTGGGAGAGGGAAGACTATCTCGGGCTTGATCAAAGAGCTGCAGAGCTTTGAAGATCAATCGCTGGAGGTACGGATCTCGGTCGACGGGGGTGATACGTCGTTCCCGATTTCGCTGGTCGGGAAAAGCGTTCACAACGGGCAGCCGTACGCCACCCTTATGAACAGCCAGGATGAGCCCGCACCGATCCAACATTGCGCATAGGCACGAAGCACATGACTGAAATCATACGAAGCGGTCACTCACGAACGGCTGCTCCTGCCGCCGAATCGAGCCGTCGTGATGTAAGGCGACGGCTTGCCTATGCCGGGGCGACCGAAGATGGGTTGCGGTGCGCTTCGACAGTGGTGCTGCCTGGATCATCTCAGTAAACCACTGTGGCCTGACTGCGGCGACGGGTGTGCCTGGCGGCCCCTTGGCCCTCGCCGAGGAGCACAGCGGCGCGGGGCGCGCGCGCAGCGCGCATCAACATCTGACTTAAGGCGCAGCTTGAACGGAGCGTAGCGAAGTGAATTGCGCCGGCCCCGCGACGCGCGCACCGCAGGGGACCCCTCGCGCAGCGAGGGGCGAGGGCGTAGGGGCTGCCAGGCACACCCGTCGCCGCAGTCTCGCTCGGTCGTCGCAGTACGGCTTCAATCAACAAGGCAACGCACGCGCGAACAGCGCATCGACGTCGACGCCACTCGGATCAAAACCGCCGGCGACACGACCCCAGCCAGCAGCCACCAGCCGCGTCGCGACAAACGCATCGGCAACAAACGCGGGCGCCGTGTCCCGCAGCAAGCGGGCCTGGATCACCAGTACGAGCTGCTGCGCGATCCAGCGGCCCTGGGCTTCGAGCCGCTCGGGCGCACCGGCCAGGCGCGCGCGTAACTCGGCCACGGCGTGAGCGAGCGCCGGCTCGGCGCCGTCCGCGAGCGAATCGAGCAGCGCGAATACCGCGTCAGGCTCGCGCACGAACGCGCGGATCACGTCGAGGCACATCACGTTGCCCGAACCCTCCCATATCGAGTTCACCGGCGCCTCGCGGAACAGCCGGCCCATCGCGCCGGTCTCCACGTAGCCGTTGCCGCCGAACACCTCCATCGCCTCGCCCGTGAGTTCGACCGCGCGCTTGCAGACCCAGAACTTCGCGGCCGGCGTGACCACGCGCTTCCAGATCCGCTCGACCGGGTCGTCCTCGCGTTCGAACGCCTGGGCCAGCCGCATCGTCAGCGCGAGCGCGGCCTCGCTCTCGATCGCGAGGTCGGCGAGCACCGCGCGCATCAGCGGCTGCTCGGCCAATGGTCGGCCAAACGCGCGGCGCTGGCGCGTGTACGCGAGGCCCTGGACCAGGGCCTGGCGAACAAAGGCCGAGCTCGCCGTCACGCAGGCGAGGCGCGTGTAGTTCGCCATCTCGATGATGGTCGGGATGCCGCGGCCGAGCTCGCCGATCAGCAC
Source organism: Roseateles sp. (assembly GCA_019232985.1). The sequence continues at coordinate 46,185 of JAFAMW010000039.1, forward strand.
GCCCTCGGCGTCGAGAAACTCGACCTCGCTGCTCGAATTGCTCTTGTTGCCGACTTTGTCCTTGAGCCGCTGGATCTGCACCGGGTTCTTCGTGCCGTCGGCGCGCCAGCGCGGCACGAAGAAGCACGAGGGGCCGACGCCGTCGATCTGCGCGACGACGAGATGGGCGTCGCACATCGGCGCCGAGAAGAACCACTTGTGGCCGCGCAGCAAATACGTCGCGCCGCGCCCGCCCGCGCCGTCCGGCGTCGCCGTCGTCGTGTTCGCGCGCACGTCCGAGCCGCCCTGCTTCTCGGTCATGCCCATGCCGATATAGACCGAGCGCTTCTGCGCGATCGGCACGTCGCGCGCGTCGTACTCGGTCGCGCACAGCTTGGGCCCGAGCTCGGCCCACAGCGCGGGCTCGCGCTTGAGCAGCGGGATCGCGGCCCAGGTCATCGTCGCCGGGCAGCCCGAGCCCGATTCGACCTGCGCGTGCATGTAGAAGGCCGCGAGCTGCGCGGCCCAGCGGCCTTCGCGCTCGGTGTCGAACGAGCGCGAGACCCAGCCGGCCTCGCGGTAGCGCGCGAGGTGCGCGTGCCAGGCCGGGTGGAACTCGACGCGGTCGACGCGGCGGCCGCGCGCGTCGAAGGGCTCGAACTCGGGCAGGTAGCGGTTCGCGCTCGCCGCGTCGGCGAAGCTCGCGGCGCTGCCGACCTCGGCGCCGAACGCGTCGAGCGCCGCGCGCGCCCAGCCCGCGCCGGCCGTGTCGACGGCCGCCGCCAGCGCCGCGTCGCTCACGAACAGGTTGTAGTCGTGCAGTTCGTCGAACTGGTTGAATACCTCGTGGGTCTGCATGCTAGCCTCGCCGCATCGTTGACTTCATCGGCAAAAGTCTAGGCGCGATGGCCCAAAAGCATGTTCGGGTTCCAGGCCCCGACGCCGGCCTGCCGGCCGACCCGGCCGTCGTGCGGCGCCGCCCGCGCCAGGCGCGCGCGCGCCTGAGCGCCGAGGCGCTGCAGCAGGCCTTTGTTCGGGTTCTGCTCGAGCGCGGCTACGCCAAGACGACGATCCGCGAGGTCGCCGCCGTCGCGGGCGTCGGCGTGGGCACCTTCTATGAGTACTTCGGCAATATGCGCTCGCTCGCGGCCAAGTGCATCAGCGAGGCCGTGCGCGGCGCCGAGCGCGCGGGCCGCGCGGCCGCCGCGCCGCTCGCCGGCCAGCCGCGCGCGCGCATCGCCGCGGCGCTCGCCGACGCGCTCGTCGCAGCAATCTGCGCCGACGCGCGTGCGTGGGCTGCGTTGTTCCTGCTCGAGCGCCAGATCTCGACGCCCGCCGCCTACCGCGACCATTACGAGGCCTGGGTACGGATGTGGGGCGAGCTGCTCGCGGGCGCGGCGGACCCGCCACCGCCCGGCGCCGCGCGCATGGCCCACGCGATCAGCTACGGCTGGATCTCGCAAAGCCTGATGACGGCGGCCGACCCGGCCGCGCTCGATGTCGCGACCCTGCGCGAGGAACTGCTGCGCGCATTGCGCGCCTACCTCGCAGCGGCCGACGCCGCGTGATCCGACGAGCGCTCAGCCGCGCGCCGAGCCCTTGACGAGGTCGAAGCGGAACAACCGGCATTCGATCGGGCCGTTCCACATCGGCACGCGGCGCGATTCCTTCAGCCGCATCTTGCTCGGCAGCTTCATGTCGGGGCACAGCATCCATGCGGTCCACGGCTGCTCGGTGAACGCGCGCTTCCAATGCGCGGCGAGGCGCGGGAAGAAGTCGTCGGCCGCGTCGCGCTGCTCGGAGCCGCTGACCGCGCGCACCGCCGCTGCCTTGCCGCGCACCTCGATGCGCTCGCCGTAGGGCGGGTTCATCACGATCGCGCCGCCCAAGCCCTCGGGCAGCGGCGGCGCCGGGCGCTCGAGCGCGTCGCCGCCGTTGAACTGGATATGCCGGGCGACGCCCGCGCGCTCGGCGTTGCGGCGCGCGAAGTCGACCATGCGGAACGCGACGTCGCTCGCATAGATGGGCACGGCCGGTTCGTGCTCGGCCGCTTTCGCTGCCTGCTTGAGCTCGGCCCAGCGTTGGCGCAGCGGCTGGAACGGCCGCTGGCGTTCGAACGCGAAGCGGCGCTGGCCGCCCGCGGCGATGCCGCAGGCGATCTGCGCGGCCTCGATCGCGATCGTGCCCGAGCCGCAGCAGGGGTCGAGCAGCGCGCCGCTCGCGGCGCTGCCGTCCCAGCCGGCCGCCGCGAGCATCGCCGCGGCGAGCGTCTCCTTGAGCGGCGCGTCGCCCTTGTCCTCGCGCCAGCCGCGCTTGAACAGCGGCTCGCCCGAGGTGTCGACGTAGAGCGTCGCGAACTCGGGGCCCAGGTGCAGCACGACGGGCAGGTCGGGGGCGCGCGTGTCGACGCTCGGGCGCGCGCCGAGCTGTTCGCGCAGCTGGTCGCAGATCGCGTCCTTCACGCGCAGCGCCGCGAAGTTCAGGCTGTTCAGCGGCGCGCGCTGCGCGGTCACGTCGACCTTGAGCGTCTGCTCGGGCGTGATCCAGTCGCGCCAGTCGACGCGGCGCGCGAGGCCGTAGAGGTCGTCCTCGTGGCGATACGGGCCGTGGGCGAGCTCGACGAGCACGCGCTGGCCGAGCCGGCTGTGCAGATTGATCAGCATCGCGGCCTCGGCGTCGCCCTTGACGGCGACGCCGCCGCGGCGCGCCTCGACATGGCGCTTCGGCGCGATGCGCGCGACCTCTTCGGCGAGCCAGGGTTCGACGCCGCCCGGGCAGGCGACGAATAGATAGAGCGATGCGGACTTCATGGCGGTAGCGCGCGCGGGGATTGGCCGGCGCGCGTCAAAGGGATTTGCGTTGGTTCGCGGGCGCGATCTTGAGCGCCTCGCGGTACTTCGCGACGGTGCGGCGGGCGACCTGGATGCCCTGTTCCTCGAGCATCGTCGACAAGGTGCTGTCCGACAAGGGCTTGGCCGGGTCCTCGGCCGCGACGAACTGCTTGATCAGCGCGCGCACGGCCGTGCTCGACGCGTTGCCGCCGGCCTCGGTCGACAGGCCCGAGCCGAAGAAATACTTGAGCTCGAAGGTGCCGAAGCAGGTCGCCATGTACTTGGCCGTCGTCACGCGCGAGATCGTCGACTCGTGCAGGCCGAGCTCGTCGGCGATCTCGCGCAGCACGAGCGGCTTCATCGCGAGCTCGCCATGCGTGAAGAAGCCCTTCTGGCGCTCGACGATCGCCTGCGACACGCGCAGGATGGTCTCGAAGCGCTGCTGGATGTTCTTGATGAACCAGCGCGCCTCCTGCAGCTGGCCGCCGAGCGGGCTGTTCGTGATGCCGCCGCGCGTCGCGCGCAGCGCGTTCGCGTAGAGCTCGTTGATGCGCAGGCGCGGCGCGACGTCGGGGTTCAGCAGCACGCGCAGCTCGCGGCCGACGCGGCGCACGATCACGTCGGGCACGACGGCCGCCGCCGCACCCTGGGCAAAGCGGCGGCCCGGCTTGGGCTCGAGCGCGGCGATCAGGGCCTGCGCCTCGCGCAGCAGCTCCTCGTCGGCGCCGGTCAGCTGCATCAGGCGGCGCAGGTCGCGCTTGGCGAGCAGCTCGAGGTGCTGCTTGCAGATCAGCGTCGCGACCACGAGCGCCGGGCTGCGCGGCCGGCCGCGCAGCTGCAGCAGCAGGCATTCGCTCAATGACCGCGCGCCGACGCCAGCCGGGTCCAGGTGCTGCAGCCATTGCAGCGCGATGCGCAGCTGGTCGTGCAGCTCCTCGCGCGCCTCGGCGTCGTCGGGGGCGAAGGCCTCGGCGATCTCCTCGAGGCTGTCCTCGAGCCAGCCGTCCTCGTTCAGCGATTCGATCAGCACGTGCAGCGCCGCGCGGTCGGCCGCGCTCAGGCTCATGCCGGCGAGCTGCTGGACCAGGTGCTCCTGCAGGCCGATCTCGGCGCTGTCGCTGTCGCCGCGCTCGCCGTCGTCGTCGCCGCCCGCCGGGGCCTGGCTCGGCAGCTCGCGGATGCCGTCGAAGTCGTCGCCCTCGGTGCCGTTCTCCCAGTCCTCGCGCTCGGTCGTGCCGAAGTCCTCGGCGCGCATTTCCTCGCCCGCGCCGTCGTCGGCGCCGGGCGCCGCGTCGCCGGCGTCGAACTCGCCATCGGCGCTCGCCGCGGTCTCGCGCGCGTCGGCGAGCTCGGGCGTGCTCACGCCGAACTCCTCGTCGGCCTCGAGCAGCGGGTTCTGGTCGAGCATCTGCTGGACCTCCTGGTGCAGCTCGAGCGTCGACAGCTGGAGCAGCCGGATCGACTGCTGAAGCTGCGGCGTCAGCGCCAGGTGCTGGCTGAGCCGGACCTGCAATGAAGGTTTCATTGCAGTTTTTTCCTACATGCGGAAATGTTCGCCGAGATAGACCTTGCGCACATCGGCGTTGTCGACGATCTCGGCGGGCGTGCCTTCGGCCAGGACCGCGCCCTCGCTGATGATGTAGGCGCGGTCGCAGATGCCGAGCGTCTCGCGCACGTTGTGGTCGGTTATCAGCACGCCGATGCCGCGCTCGCGCAGGAAACCGATGATGCGCTGGATCTCGAGCACGGCGATCGGGTCGACGCCGGCGAAGGGCTCGTCGAGCAGGATGAAGCGCGGCTGCGTCGCGAGCGCGCGCGCGATCTCGACGCGGCGGCGCTCGCCGCCCGACAGCGCCGGCGCGGGGCTCGCGCGCAGCTTCTCGATCGACAGCTCCTGGAGCAGCTGCTCGAGCATTTCCTTGATGCGCGCTGCCGACAGCGCGCGGCCGTTCGCGTCGCGCTGCAGCTCGAGCACGGCGCGGATGTTCTCTTCGACCGTGAGCTTGCGGAAGATCGACGCCTCCTGCGGCAGGTAGGACAGGCCCAGGCGCGCGCGCTGGTGGATCGGCAGGCGCTGGACCGGCTGGCCGTCGATGCGGATCTCGCCCGCGTCGGCGCGCACCAGGCCGACGATCATGTAGAAGCTCGTCGTCTTGCCCGCGCCGTTCGGGCCGAGCAGGCCGACGACCTCGCCGCTGTGCACGTCGACATGGACGTCGCGTACGACCTTGCGCACGCCGTAGGTCTTGGCCAGACCCTCGGCTTCGAGGCGGCTCGCCGGCAGGACGCTCATGTCGGCACCCTTCGCGCTGCGCGCTGTCCCGCCGTGCGGGTACAAGCCTGTTCGGGCGGCCGTGCGGGACTCATGAGCCCTTGCCCGATCGCGGCAGCGCCGTGCTCGGCTGCAGGGTCACGCCCGAGGCCGGCGCCGACGGCGCCGCGGCGCTCGCCGCGCGCGGCATCAGCACGCCGCGCACGCGGCCGCCCGAGGTCTGGCCCGGCGCGTTGCCGTCCAGCGTCGCCTGCTGGGTGCGGTTGTCGTAGACGATCAGCTCGCCGTTCGCCTCGCTCGCGACGGCCGTGCCGCGCAGCTGACGCAGCGTTGCGCGGCCGATCAGGCGGATCGTGTCGGCGTGGGTGTCGTATTCGATGCGGTCGGCCTGGCCCTCGATCGACTCGCCGGGCTCGTCGCGCGCCTGGTGGAACGCGACCTGGCGCTCGGGCATGCCGTCGGCGAAGACCTGGGCGTAGCCATCGGGTGTCTGCTGGACCCGCACGACCGCAGCCTCGAGGCGCATCGTGCCCTGGCTGATCACGACGTTGCCGCGCAACACCACGGTCAGCGTGCCGCCGAGGTCGACCGTGCTTTGCTGGTCGGAGGTCCAGGCGATCTTTTGCTCGCGGTCGGACTTGCTGGCCTCGACCGGCGCCGCGGCGAGCAGCGCGGACGCGATCAGCAGCAGGGCGGGGAGGCGGCGCATGAGGCGGTGGGTCATCGGTGGCACAGTTCTTGCGGACCATTCTAGCCGCCGACTTTGGCGCCGACTGTGGCGCCGACGCACGCCGCGTCCGACGGCGTCGTCGCGGCGCCGTCGGGCCGAGGCTCAAGCCTTGCCGCGGGCGAGTTCGAGCAGGTGGTCGGCGATCGCGAGCGCGCGGCGCCCCTGGGCCAGCTCGTCGCCGGCGTCCGGGACCATATAGGGCGCCGTCACGAAGCGTCCGCCGACGGCCAGCGCCGGCACGCCCTCGAAGTTGTAGGCCTGGGTCAGGCGGTTCGCCTGGGCGCAGCGGCTCTGCACACCGAACGAATCCCAGGCCTGGCGCACCTTGGCCATGTCGGCGCCGAGCGAGGCCATCAGCTTGAGCACGCCCTCGGGGTCCTCGTAGTTGACGCGCTGCTGGTGGAAGGCCTCGAGGACCTGCTCGTGCCAGCGCGCTTCCTGGCCGATCGCCTCGAGCGTGTAGAACAGGCGCTGGTGCGGGCGCTGCAGCGCGTTGAACGCGACATGCTCGCGGCGGAAGCTCGCGTCGGCCGGCAGGCGCGCGAGCCACTGGCGCAGCGCCGGGTCGAACACATAGCAGTGCGGGCAGGCGTACCAGAAGAACTCGACGACCTCGATCTTGCCCGCCGGCGTCGGCACCGGCGGGTTCAGGATCTTGTAGTCGTGGCCCTCGACGGGCGTGCCGGCCTGGGCCCAGGCCGGCGCGACGGCCAGGCCGGCCGCGCCGATCGCCGACAGGCCCAGCAGGCCCGTGATTTTGCGTCGCTTCATCATGATGCTCAGCCCCTCGCGCGCTTGACGAGCACGTCGGCGATCTGCAGCGCGCGCGCGCCGTCCTCGACTTCGCTGGCGCCGGGCGCGCCGGCCATGCTCGGCGAGGTCACGAAGCGGCCGCCGATGATCAGCGTCGGCACGCTGTCGATGCCGGTGTCCTGCATGAACTGGTTCGCCTGGCGGCATTTGCCGACGACGCTGAACGAGTTGTAGGCCTGCTTGAACTTGGCCATGTCGACGCCGAGCCGGCCGGCCAGGTCGAACACGCCCGACTCGCTCGTCACGTCGGCGCCGCCGACGTGGATCGCGCTGAACACCGGCTGGTGCAGCGCGTCCTCGACGCCCATCGCCTGGAGCGCGAAGAACATGCGCTGGGTCAGGCCGGTCATGGTGTTCGCGCCGACCGCCACGCGGCGCAGCGTCACGTCGGCCGCGTGGGCCTTCGCCCACTGGCTCAGCGGCGTGTCGAACTTGAAGCAATGCGGGCAGGTGTACATGAACACCTCGATCACCTCGACCTTGCCCGGCGGCGTCGCGAGCGGCGGCGCGAGGCGGCGGAACTGGCGCCCCTCCACCGGTGCGGCCGGCGCGGGCTGGGCCAGCGCGACGGAGCCGCTGGCGGCGAGGCCGGTGAGGGCGAGCATGGAATTGAAGTCGCGGCGCTGCATGCTGATTCCGGTTGCGCTAATGGCGAGGGTGGGCAGAGCCGGCAGCTTGCCGGCCCCGGCTTAAAAGGCGCTTATCGCGCCATGTGCACGAGCGAGGCCTCCATGCCGGCCTCGATGAGCTTCTTTTGCTGGGCCTCGGCGTCCTCGCGGGTCTCGAAGGGGCCGACGCGCACGCGGTATACGGTGCGTCCAGACTGGTCCTTCTCCATGACCTTGGCCGACAGGCCGAGCAGGGCCAGGCGGGCGCGCTGCTGTTCGGCGTCCTCGGGACGCGTGTAGGCGCCGGCCTGGACGAAGAAGGTGTCGGCGTCGGCCGCGGCCGACGCGGCCCTGGCCTGGGCGGCCGGCGCGCTCGCGGGCGGCTTGGCGACGGCGGCCGCCGGCGGCTGCGCGGCCGGTGCGGTGGCGACCGGCGCAGGCGCCTGCGTCACCGGGGCGGCGGCCGGCGGCGCCGACGCGGGCGCCGTGACGACGCCACTCGCGGCGCGCGCGCTCGCGAGCGGCGCGTTCGGGTCCCAGTTCTTGTTGTGCGCGGCTTCCTCGGCGTCCTGCTCGGCGGTGCGCTGCGGCAGCTTGTCGACGAAGGGCACGGGCACCTTGCTGATGTAGAGCGCCACGCCGAGCGCGATCGCGAGGCCGACGAGCAGGCCGACGATCAGGCCGAGCACGAAGCCGCCGCGCTCGCTGCTTTTCTTGCCGCCGCCGCCCTTGGCGTTGCCGCCACCCTTCTTGCTGCCTGCTTCGGCCATGATGCTTACTCTGCCTTTTCTCGGGACATCGATTCGGGCGCGCTGACGCCGAGCACGCCGAGCGCGTTGCGCAGCACCTGGCGCGTCGCCGCGAGCAGCGCGACGCGGGCGCGGGTGAGCTCGGGCGCCTGGTCGAGCACGCGCTCGGCCGCATAGTAGCTGTGGAACGCGGCGGCCAGATCGCGCAGGTAGAACGCGACGTCGTGTGGCGCGAGGCCGGCCGCCGCACCCGCCAGCATGCGCGGGTAGTCGGCGAGCTTGAGCATCAGCGCGGCCTCGGTCGGCGCGCTCAACTGGCCGAGCTCGGCGCCGGCGAGGGCCGCTTCGTCGCCGCCCGATTCATCGACCCATTTGCGGATGATCGAGTTGATCCGCGCGTGGGCGTACTGGACGTAGAAGACCGGGTTCTCGTCGTTCTGCTGGAGCGCGAGGTCGACGTCGAAGGTGAACTCGGTGTCGGCCTTGCGGCTGATCAGGAAGAAGCGCACGGCGTCGCGGCTGGTCCAGTCGACGAGGTCGCGCAGCGTCACGTAGGCGCCCGCGCGCTTGGAGATCTTGACCTCCTCGCCGCCCTTCATGACCGTGACCATCTTGTGCAGCACGTAGTCGGGGAAGCCCGGCGGGATGCCGACGCCGGCGGCCTGCAGGCCGCCGCGCACGCGCGCGATCGTGCCGTGGTGGTCGGTGCCCTGGACGTTGATGCACTTGGTGTAGCCGCGCTCGAACTTGTCGATGTGGTACGCGACGTCGGGCACGAAGTAGGTGTAGCCGCCGTCGGACTTGCGCATCACGCGGTCCTTGTCGTCGCCGTACTCGGTCGAGCGCAGCCACAGTGCGCCGCCCTCCTCGAAGGTCTTGCCCGAGGCGACGAGCCTGGCGACGGCCGCCTCGACGAGGCCGCGCGTGTACAGGCTCGACTCGAGGAAGTAGTTGTCGAACCGGAGGCCGAAGGCCTGCAGGTCGAGGTCCTGCTCGTGGCGCAGGTAGGCGACGGCGAACTGGCGGATCGAGTCGAGGTCGGCGATGTCGCCCGAGGCCGTGAACTCGCGGTCGTCGGCCTTGACGGTTTCCTTGCGCAGGAAGGCCGCGGCGATGTCGGCGATGTAGTCGCCGTTGTAGGCGGCCTCGGGCCAGCCCGCGTCGCCGGGCTTGAGGCCCTGGAGCCGACATTGCGTGCTGTTCGCGAGCGTCGCGATCTGCACGCCCGCGTCGTTGTAATAGAACTCGCGCGTAACCTGGGCGCCCTGGGTCGCGAACAGATTGCACAGCGCGTCGCCGAGCGCGGCCTGGCGCGCGTGGCCGACGTGCAGCGGCCCGGTCGGGTTGGCCGACACGAACTCGACCATCACATGCTGGTCGTTCGCGGGCTGTTGGCCGAACGCGGCGCCGGCCGCGAGCACCTCGCCGACGACGGCCTGCTTCGCGGCGGCCTTGAGGCGGATATTGATGAAGCCGGGGCCGGCGATCTCGAGCGCGTCGACCCAGTGCCGGAACGCCGGCTTGGCCTCGAGCGCCGCGATCAGCGCCTGGGCGAGCTCGCGCGGGTTCTTCTTGAGCGGCTTGGCCAGCTGCATGGCGGCCGTGCACGCGAGGTCGCCGTGGGCGGCCTGCTTCGGGGATTCGAAGGCAGCGTCGAGCGCGCTGCCGGGGCTGATTTCCTGGATCGCCGCGGCGAGGGCGGCGAGCAGGTCCTGCTTGGCTTGGATCATGGGCGAATTCTAGGGGCGCGGCGCCAAACCCCACCGAGGCTCACGGCGTGCCTTCGCGCTCCAGCGCGTTGCGCTCGGCGAGCGGGCGGAACCAGCGCCGCCACAGCGCCGCGACGAGCAGGGTGCCGACGCCGCCCGCGACGACCGAGCCGACCGGTCCGAGCAGCGCCGCCGTCGCGCCCGACTCGAACTCGCCGAGCTGGTTGCTCGCGCCGATGAAGATCGAGCTCACGGCGCTCACGCGGCCGCGCATCGCCTCGGGCGTCTCGAGTTGTACGAGGGTCTGGCGCACGACGACGCTGACCATGTCGGCCGCGCCCGAGATCGCGAGCACGGCGAGCGACAGCCAGAAGCTGCGCGACAGCCCGAACACGATCATGCACAGGCCGAACACCGCGACCGCGCCGAGCAGGCGCCGGCCCGCGCGACGGCGCAGCGGCCGGCGCGTGAGCACGATCGACATCGCGAGCGCGCCGGCCGCCGGCGCGCCGCGCAGCAGGCCCAGGCCCCAGGCGCCGACGTGGAGCATGTCGCGCGCGAACATCGGCAGCAGCGCCGTCGCGCCGCCGAGCAGCACCGCGAACAGGTCGAGCGAGATCGCGCCGAGGATCACCGGGCTCGCCCACACGAACGCGACGCCGGCGAACAGGATCTGCAGCGTGACGGGCTCGGCGCGCCGCGGCGCGTGTTCGTAGCGCACGCGCAGCGCGAGCGCGGCGGCGAGCCCGAAGCAGACGAACGCGACGCCGTAGACGACCTGCGCGCCCGCGACGTAGAGCACGCCGCCGAGCGCCGGGCCCGCGATCATCGCGGCCTGCGCGCCCGAGGCGTTGAACGCGAGGCCGCGCGCGAGCAGGCTGCCGGGCAGCAGCGCCGGCGTGAGCGCCTGAAGCGCCGGCATCTGGAACGCGCGGACCGCGCCGAGCACGACCGACAGCAGCAGCAGGACCTCGCGCGAGGCCCAGGGGCCGTGCCCCCAGCCGAGCGTCGCGAGCGCGAGCACGAGCGCGACGACGGTCTGCACGCACAGGCAGGTGCCCAGGATGCGGCCGCGGTGGTGCTGGTCGACGACATGGCCGGCCGGCAGCGTGAGCGCGAGCGCGGGCATGAACTGGACGAGGCCGACGAGGCCGAGGTCCCAGGCGCTATGGGTCAGGTCGTACATCTGCCAGCCGATCGCGACGAGCAGCATCTGGCCCGCGAGGCTGGTCGCGAAGCGCGCGAGCCACAGCCGCATGAAGCTGCGGTGGGCGAGCAGGTCGCGAAACGCGCTTGCGGCGGTAGCGGGGACCATGGCGGCGGGCGGGGAAGGCGGGGCGACGGGCATGGCGCCGCGAGCATAGCGCCGCCGCTATGATTCCGCCGATGAGCGCGCCGGACTCCACATTGCCGTCGGCTGGGCCCGACCTGCCGGCCCAGATCGGCAAGTACCGCGTCCTGCGCCGGCTCGGCGAGGGCGCGACGAGCGACGTGTTCCTCGCCGTCGACGCGTTCGGCGGCGGCGAGGTCGCGATCAAGCGCCTGCGCTCCTGGGCGACCTCGAGCCGCGCGGGCGGCGACTACGGCGTGCGCTTCTTCTCGGCCGAGGCCGCGCTCGCGGGCCGGCTCCAGCACCCGAACGTCGTGCAGATCCTCGACGCGGTGCCCGAGGACGACGCGCCCTACCTGGTCATGGAGTACGTGCCCGGCGTCACGCTGAAGAACTTCTGCCGCAGCGACCGCCTGCTGCCGCTCGACCAGATCGTCGAGCTCGGCTTCAAGTGCGCGATGGCGCTCGGCTACGTGTTCCGCCAGGGCGTGATCCACCGCGACGTCAAGCCCGCGAACCTGCTCGGCGTCCTCGACGACCAGGGCCACGTAACCGACGTCAAGGTCAGCGACTTCGGCTCGGCCCTGAACCTGATGTCGGACCAGACCCAGGTCCACCGCGTCGGCTCGCTCGCCTACATGCCGCCCGAGCAGATCGAGGGCGGCGACGTCGACAACCGCGCCGACATGTACGCGCTCGGCGCCGTGCTCTACCACCTGATCGCGGGCCGTCCGCCGTTCGACGCGCCGAACCAGATGGCGCTGATGCACCAGATCTACCACCAGGCGCCGACCTCGCTGGTCGGCCAGCGCGGCGGCGTGACGGCCGAGCTCGACGCGGTGATCCTGCGCGCGCTCGCCAAGCACCCGACCGAGCGCTACGCCGACTGGGACGACTTCGGCCGCGCGCTCTCCGAGCTCGTCGCGCGCCAGCTCGTGCCGCTCGCGCGCCTGCACGAGGTCAAGGACTCGGAGCGCTTCAACATGCTGCGCGCGCTCGAGTTCTTCGCCGAGTTCGGCGACGTCGAGCTCTGGGAGGTCGTGCGCCGCGCGCGCTGGCGCCGCTACCCCGAGGGCCACGCGCTGTACAAGAAGGGCCAGGAGGGCAATACCTTCCACATCATCGCCCAGGGCGAGGTCGAGGTCTGGCGCGACGCCAAGCTCGTCGCCGAGCTCGGCCAGGGCACCTCGGTCGGCGAGATGGCCTACCTCTCGCCGAACCCCGCCCTGCGCCGCCACAGCACCGACATCCGCGTGCGCGGCGAGAACTGCACGACGATCTCGTTCACGCCCGAGTCGCTCGGGGGCCTGAGCCCCGAATGCCAGCACCGCTTCGACCGCGCCTTCATCCAGGTGCTCGTGCGGCGCCTGCACTCGGCACACGAGGCGCTCGCGCATCCGCGACGGATTCTTTGATCGAGCTCGTGAACCCGGCTTGCGCGGCCCGCGTCGAGCTGCTCGAATCGCCTAAGCTGTCTTGTCCATCACCCTGCAGAAAGGTTGCCTCCATGAAGAAGACTCTCTTGATCAGCGTCGCTGCCCTCGGCCTGGGCCTGCTCGCGGGCGCCGCCCACGCGACGAACGCCGCGCAGGACCACATGAAGAGCTGCAGCGCCGACTTCAAGGCCAGCGGCAAGCCGACGTCCGAGCGCCAGGCCTTCATGAAGGAATGCCTCGCCGCCAAGCCGGCCGCCGCCGCGAGCGCCGCCGCCCCGGCCGCGTCGATGGCCGACAAGTCCGCGATGAGCGCGCAGGAGCGCATGAAGGCCTGCAGCGCCGACTTCAGGGCCACCGGCAAGCCAAGCAGCGAGCGTCAGGCCTATATGAAGGACTGCCTGAAGAAGTAAGCGGGCCAGCGCGCGGACCGTCGCCTCATGGGCGGCCGCGCTGCCAGTACTGCGCACTGCCCCAGGCCGCCTTCAGGAAGTCGATCCACAGCCGCACGCGCAGCGGCAGGTGCTTGGCCTGCGGGAACAGCACGTAGATGCCGTTCGGCGGCGCGGCGAACGCGTCGAGCACGCTGAGCAGCCGGCCGGCCTCGAGGTCGGCCGCGACTTCCCAGGTGCTGCGCCACGCGAGCCCCAGGCCGGCCAGGCACCATTCGTGCAGCACCTGGCCGTCGCTGCAGTCGAGCCGCCCGCTCGGCCGCAGGTGCTCGACCGCGCCGTCGAGCATGAACGCCCAGCCGCGCGACTGGCTCGCCTCGCTCGACAGCGTCAGGCAGGCGTGGCGCGCGAGCTCGCCCGGGTGCTGCGGCACGCCGGCGCGCTTCAGGTAGGCGGGCGCGCCGACGCACAGGCGCCGGTTGTCGGCGAGCCGCGTGCTCACGAGGCTCGAGTCGGGCAGGTCGCCGACGCGCACCGCGCAGTCGTAACCCTCGTTGACGATGTCGACGACGCGGTCGCTGAGGTTCAGCGACAGGCTCACGTCGGGATGGGCGGCGAGGAACTCGGGCACGAGCGGCGCGACATGGCGGCGCCCGAAGCCGGCCGGCGCCGTGATGCGCAGGTGGCCGCTCGCCTTGACGCCGCCGGCGCTGACGCTGGCCTCCGCGTTCGCGAGCGCGCCGAGCAGGCGCTGGCAATCCTCGAGGAACGCGCTGCCCTCGTTCGTCAGCGTGATGCGCCGCGTCGTGCGGCGCAGCAGCTTGACGCCCAGGCGCGCCTCGAGCGCGTCGATGCGCCGCCCCATCACGGCCGGCGCGACGCCGTCGAGCTGGGCCGCGGCGGTCAGGCTGCCCTTGGTCGCGACCGCGACAAAGGATTCCATCTGCTTGAGCCGGTCCATGCGGCGATTGTGCGCGTCCAATGCCGTGAAACAAGGCGGATCGGCGGGGATTTGTGCATTTGAGACAAGTAATCCTTGCGTCGCGGGTTAGGAATCGAAGCGGGTGATCGGCGTAGATTCACGCTCAATCCCCTTTATTCACGGCCTCAAAGGAGCCCGCCATGTCCGCCAGCCGCCAAACCGTCCACCGTCTGCAGGTCGCGACCGAGCTCTACCGCTTCATCGAGGATCGCGTGCTGCCGGGAACGGGCGTCGCGAGCGCGGCGTTCTGGGCCGGCTTCGACGCGATCGCCCACGAGCTCGCGCCGCGCAACGCCGCGCTGCTCGCCGAGCGCGAGCGCCTGCAGGCCGAGCTCGACGCCTGGCATCGCGCCCACCCGGGCCCGATCGCCGACCTGCCGGCCTACCGCGCGTTCCTCGAGCGCATCGGCTACCTCGTGCCGGTGCCGGCCGAGGTCCACGCGAGCACCGCGAACGTCGACGCCGAGCTCGCGGCCCAGGCCGGCCCGCAGCTCGTCGTGCCCATCCTCAACGCGCGCTACGCGCTGAACGCCGCGAACGCGCGCTGGGGCTCGCTGTACGACGCGCTCTACGGCACCGACGCGATCGCCGAGGCCGACGGCGCCGAGAAGGCCGGCGCCTACAACCCGGTGCGCGGCGCGAAGGTCATCGCGCGCGCGCGCGCGCTGCTCGACCAGGCCGCGCCGCTCGCGCGCGGCTCGCACGCCGACGCGCGCGGCTACCGCGTCGACGCGGGCCGGCTCGTCGTCGACCTCGCCGAGGGCTCGACCGGCCTGCGCGACCCCGCCCAGTTCGTCGGTTACCAGGGCACGGCGGCCGCGCCGACGGCCGTGCTGCTGCGCCATCACGGCCTGCACCTCGATATCCGCATCGACCGCGCGACGACGATCGGCGCGAGCGACGCGGCCGGCGTCGCCGACGTGATCGTCGAGTCGGCGCTGTCGACCATTCTCGACCTCGAGGACTCGGTCGCCGCGGTCGACGCCGAGGACAAGGTGCTCGCCTACGCGAACTGGCTCGGCATCCTCGACGGCACGCTCAGCGAGTCGGTCGCGAAGGGCGGCAAGACGTTTACGCGCACGCTCAACCCCGACCGCGTGTACACCGCGCCGGCCGGCGGCGAGGCGGTCCGCCTGCACGGCCGCTCGCTGATGTTCGTGCGCAATGTCGGCCACCTGATGACGAATCCGGCCGTGCTGCTCGACGGCGGCGCAAACGAGATCCCCGAGGGCATCCTCGACGCGATCGTCACGACGACGATCGCCCTGCACGACCTGCAGGGGCGCGCCGTGAACGGCATCCGCAACTCGCGCCGCGGCTCGGTCTACATCGTCAAGCCCAAGATGCACGGCCCGGCCGAGGTCGCGTTCGCGGCCGAGCTGTTCGGCCGCGTCGAGGCGCTGCTGGGCCTGCCCGCGAACACCGTCAAGCTCGGCATCATGGACGAGGAGCGTCGCACCAGCGTGAACCTCAAGGCCTGCATCGCCGCGGCGGCGGCGCGCGTCGCGTTCATCAACACCGGCTTTCTCGACCGCACCGGCGACGAGATGCACACGGCGATGCGCGCGGGCCCGATGCTGCGCAAGGGCGACATGAAGACGAGCGCCTGGATCCAGGCCTACGAGCGCCGCAACGTGCTGATCGGCCTCGCCTGCGGCCTGCGCGGTCGCGCCCAGATCGGCAAGGGCATGTGGGCGATGCCCGACCTGATGGCCGCGATGCTCGAGCAGAAGATCGCCCACCCGAAGGCCGGCGCGAACACCGCCTGGGTGCCGTCGCCGACCGCCGCGACGCTGCACGCACTGCATTACCACCAGGTCGACGTGGCCGCGCTGCAGCAGCAGATGGAGGCCGCGGGCGAGTCGGGCGAGGCGCTGCTCGACGCGCTGCTGACGATCCCGGTCGCGGCCGCGCCGAACTGGAGCGCCGCCGAGGTCCAGCAGGAGCTCGACAACAACCTCCAGGGCATCCTCGGCTACGTCGTGCGCTGGGTCGACCAGGGCGTCGGCTGCTCGAAGGTGCCCGACATCCACAACGTCGGCCTGATGGAAGACCGCGCGACGCTGCGCATCTCGAGCCAGCATGTCGCGAACTGGCTGCTGCACGGCGTCGTGACCGAGGCGCAGGTGCGCGAGACCTTCGCGCGCATGGCCCGGGTCGTCGACGCCCAGAATGCCGGCGACGCGGCCTACCTGTCGCTCGCGGCGCACCCCGAGGGTGCGGCGTTCCAGGCCGCCCAGGACCTCGTGTTCAAGGGCCTCGTGCAGCCGAGCGGCTATACCGAGCCGCTGCTGCATGCGTGGCGCCTGAGGGTCAAGGCGGGCCGGTCGGCGGCCTGAACGAAAGTCGCTTTCACGGCCATGTTTCGATTTGGTAGTAATGCTGCAACAAACAGAGGGGGGACGGGGAAGATCCCAGTAAGGGCTGTTTGCGTGACAGCAACACAATGGCTCTCAGCATGCCGTAAGCACCGGGAAAGACTCGCAATTCCCAGGGGCAACTAGACCCAATCCACAGACAACAAGGGACAAGAGGCGGAGCCATCGGCATGTCGGTCTGTTGAGCGCCACGAGCGCCGACTTCTGAAACATACATGTTCGAGGACCTCATGCGTATTAAAGAGAAATACAGCGTCGCTGCGGTGCGAGTCGCGCTCGCGACCCTGGCTGGTGTTGCTGCCGGTGCGGCCTGGGCCGACGATACGACGCAGGCGCCGCCCGAGAAAATCGAGAAGGTGCTCGTCACCGGCTCCAACATCAAGCGCGTGGACACCGAGACCGCGTCGCCGATGGAAGTGATCACGGCCGACGACATCCGTCGCCAGGGTCTGACCAATATGGCCGACCTGATCAACAACCTGACGACCGCGACCGGCGGCCTGTCGGACATCAACGGCAGCAACTCGTTCTCGCCGGGCGGTTCGTACACCTCGATGCGCAACCTCGGCGCGCAGGCGACCCTGGTGCTCGTCAACGGCCGGCGCATGCCGACCTACGCACTCGCCGACTTCACGACGACCTTCACCAACCTCGACGCGATCCCGATCGACGCGGTCGAGCGCGTCGACGTGCTGAAGGTCGGTGCCTCGTCGGTCTATGGCTCCGACGCCGTCGCCGGCGTGATCAATATCATCACGCGCCAGAACTTCGAAGGCCTGGTCGGCAGCGTCGACCGCACCCAGTCGGCCAACAACGGCCATTTCGGCCAGTCGAAGGCCTCGCTGACCGGCGGCATCGGCAACTACGACAAGGACGGCTACAACGTCCTGCTCACGGGCGAGCTCTACAAGCGCGACAACGTGATGTGGGAGCCGCTGCTCCAGTACACGAATCCGGCGCTGACCAAGCTGTCGCCGTCGTTCGGCACGTTCTCGAGCTATTCCTACCCGGGCAACATCATCGACGGCGCGAGCACCCAGCCGGTCGCCGGCTGCGCGGCCAAGCTGATCATCGGCGGGTTGTGCAAGTACGACCGCTACAGCCGCTTCCAGGCCGAGCCCGAGTCCGACCGTGCGCAGTTCGCGAGCGAGGGCACGCTGAACCTCGGCAACGGCAAGCAGGGCTTCGCCGAGGTGCTGTACTCGAAGATCAAGACCAAGTACCTGAGCGCGTTCCCGATCTATGGTGACGGCCAGTCGCCGGCCCAGTGGGGCGACCCGCAAACCGGGCTGCCGCTGACCTTCAACTACCTGGGGCTGCTCGCGAGCAGCCCGCTGAACCCGACCGGCGACGACGGCGTCGGTTTCCGCTACCGCTTCACCGACGCGCCGTCCCACCAGGACGTCGACAGCCGCCAGTACCGCGCGCTGGCCGGCGTGCGCGGCAGCTACAAGGACTACGACTGGGAAGCCGCCGCGGGCGTGATGAACTCGACGACCACCACGACTCAGCAGGGCGCGTTCAGCAGCTCGGGCTTCATTCAGGAAATCGGCAACTACAACAACTACGCAGCCGACCTGAACCCGAACGTCAACCTGAACTTCCAGACCACCGATCCGAACTTCTTCAACCAGCCCAACGGCTACCGGCCGGGCCAGACGAACAGCGCGCAGGTCCTCAACACCCTGTTCCCGGTGTTCGGCTACTCGGGCAGCAATACCCAGCAGTTCGCCGACGCCAAGATCAGCGGCCCGCTGTTCCAGGCGCCAGGCGGCGACGCCCAGTTCGCGCTCGGCGGCGAGCTGCGCCACGAGCACTACACGATCTCGCCGTCGTCGAACCTCGCGACCGGCGACATCGTCGGCTACGGCATCAGCAGCGCCGACTCGTCGCGCACGACCGAGGCCATCTACGGCGAGCTGGTCGTCCCGGTGGTCAAGAGCTTCGAGCTCGACGGCGCGCTGCGCGCCGACAAGTTCCCGAACCTGAGCGCGCATTTCTCGCCCAAGGTCGCGTTCAAGTTCACGCCGACCCAGAGCCTGATGCTGCGCGGCACGGTCGAGCATGGCTTCCGCGCGCCGAACCTGATCGAGAGCGCGAACTCGCTGAAGTTCGCCTTCGACAGCGGCACCTCGGACCCGCAGCGTTGCACCCAGGCGACCAATCTGGCCAACGACCTGTACAACCAGGCCAACAATCCGGCGACGCCGGCCGCCCAGGTGCCGCTGCTGGTCGCACGCGCCGAGAACGTCTACGCGGCGGCCTGCTCGTTCGGCCTCGCCGACGAGGTCAAGAACAATCCGCAGCTGAAGCCCGAAACCTCGACGAGCTACAACCTCGGCGTCGTCTTCGAGCCGATCAAGGGCTATAGCCTGACGGTCGACTACTGGCGCATCGACCGCCAGAACACGATCGGCCTGACGAGCACGCAGCAACTGCTCATGGGCAACGTGCCGCCCGGAACGGTGGTCAACCGTGCGCCGCTGAATCCGGCCGCCGACCCGATCTTCACGGCCGCGGAGATCACCGCGTACGGCGTCACCGCGGGCCCGCTGCAGAGCGTCGTGCGCGAGATGCAGAACATCTCCGAGCAGAAGACCAGCGGCGTCGACCTGAACTTCGACACGGTCACCGGCCTCGGCGCGTGGGGCAAGCTGAGCATCCTGGGTCGCAGCACCTACAACATCAGCTACTACGACACCTCGGTCAGCACGCTGCAGGACAACCTGGTCGGCCAGTACGGGATGCCCAAGTGGGTCGCCTACCTGCAGACCGCCTGGATCCTGCCGACGATGACGAACGGCCTGCGCTTCAACTGGACCAGCTCCTACGCGCTGCAGGACGGCCAGAGCGACAGCACCTGGAGCATCGCCGGTTGCGCGGCGGCCAAGGTGACGGCGGCCGAGTGCCGGGTCGGTCGCGCGCAGACGCTCGACTACTTCTTCAGCTACACCGGGTTCAAGAACCTGACGCTGTCGGCCAACGTGAGGAACGTCTTCTTCCAGCGCGCCCCGGCCGATCTGCGGTCCTTCGGCGTCGGCGGCATCATCCCGACCAATCTGCAGGACGCCCAGGGCCGCATGCTGCAGCTGCGTGCCGAGTACACGTTCAAGTAAGCCGCGACCCGCTGCGGCCGCAGGCCCCGAAAACACCCCGGCGGACCCTGTCCCCCGGGGTGTTTTTTCGCCCGGCGTCCTTGTCGACGTGCTGCATGAAGACCCGCGCGCACTGCACGAGCAGCCGGCGGATGTTCTTGTCCCCGCGCTTGCTGGTGCCGAGCTGCGCGTCGAGGTACTTGAAGTGCTCGTGCTGCCGCCGCAGGACCGACACCAGCCGTGGTGGCGGGGCCTCGTGCTCTGCCAGCAGCGCCGGCAAGCGCTTGATGACGGCAAAGCCGACGGGCAGTATGCAAAGAGTGGATATAGGCGGCGGTCGCCACAAGGAAAAACACCCCGGTGAATTGCGTCACCGGGGTGTTCGAGGCGGGCCCCTCGGCGGGCCCCGCGTCTCTCAGCGCTTCGAGGCTTAGAACGTGTACGACGCTCCGACGTTCACGAAGCGGCCAACGGCGCCGGCCTGGTGCATCGACGGGTTGTACGGCAGGTTGCCGCCACCGTAGGTGTTCAGGTCGAGCGGCGGCTGACGGTTGAACAGGTTGTCGATGTTGCCGTGGAAGGTCCAGTTCGCGTTGTAGCGGTAGGTGCCCGCCAGGGTGACCGTCGTGAACGCGCGGACCTTGCAGTCGCCCGGGTCGCTCGGCGTCGAGCCGGCGTTCGGGAACCAGGCGTGGTAGTAACCGCCCTGGTTGACGCCGTCGGCACAGGTCAGCACCGGCGTGCCGGAGTTCGAGCCCGACGGGTCGGTCAGCGAGAAGCTGCTGATGTAGTTGACGGTCGTCGTCAGGCGCAGCGGACCCTTCTCCCAGTTGAAGGTCAGCTGGGCGCGGTCCTTGGGGTTGCCGGTATTGCCACCGATCACCGCCGGGCCGTGCGTGCCGGCCAGCTGGTAGCTCACGCCGCCCTGGGTGAAGATGTAGCTCGTCGTGTGCGACCAGTCGAGCTCGGTGGTCAGCGCACCGTATTCGCCAAGGTGCAGCTTGTACTTGGTGTCGAGTTCGAGGCCGCTGACCTTGGTCTGGTTGGCGTTCACGAATTCGACCGGGATGTACAGGATCGGGCCGACCGAGGTCGTGCACGAAACCGTACCGCCGTGGCCGTCCGAGCAGGTGTCGGTGACCGGGTTGCCGCGCACGGGGTGGTTGATGTCGCCGGTCCCGGCCACGATCTGGTCCTTGATCCGCACTTGGTACAGGTCGAAGGTCGTGCTCCAGTCCTTGGTCGGCTCGACGACCACGCCCAGGGTCGCGTTGTTCGACTTCTCGGGCTTGAGGTTCGGGTTCGCCGCGTTCAGGTAGGCCGGGTTGAAATTGCACTGCGAGATGACGGCGCCGGCCGCAGCCGCATTGCCGCCCGGGCACAGGACCGGGTCGAACGTCGTGCCGGCCGAGTAGGCCTGGCCGGCCTTGCCGTTTTCGGCGGCGTTCGGCGCGCGGAAGCCCGTGCCGACCGTGCCGCGGAACGCGAATTCCTTGGTCGGCGTGAACTTGAAGCCCAGCGACGGGGTCACCGAGTTCTCGGCGTTGCTGAACATGTCGTAGCGGACATGGGCGTCGAGCTCGAGTTGCTTGAGGACCGGCGCCGACAGTTCGCCGTAGACCGCCGTGTTGGTCTGGCTGCCCAGCACGTAGGCGTTGTTGCCCGAAACGATGCCCTGGGCGATCAGGCCCGGCGCCGGGGCGTCGAGCGCGCGGTGCACGCTCGTCGCGCCGAGGGCCAGCTGCATGTCGCCGCCGGCGAGCTTGGCGATCGGGCGCGAGGCGTTGAATTCGGCGAATTCGAGCGTCGAGACGTCGCTGGAGGTCACGCTCGGGAAGATCGCGGCCAGGTCGGCGGCCGTATTACCGCCGGTGATCTTGAACGGGTTGGTCGCGCGGTTCAGCGCCGCGTACAGGACCGGCACGTCCACGCTGCCGAAGTCGTTCGCGCTCGTCTGCACCTGGGTGTAGCCGAAGGCGGTGTTCATGTCCCAGCCGAAGCCCGAACCCGCGAAGCTGGCGACGAAGCGGTAGGACTTGTTGTCGAAGTTGTCGTGGGCGGCGGGCGCGTCGGGGATCACGCCGCGGACTTTGGCGGCCACGCCCAGCGTGTTGCCCGGGTAGGTGGCGGGCACCGTGATCGCGGCGATGGTGCTACCGACCAGGTAGGGGTTGACGCCGGCCGAGACGGCAACCAGCGGCGAGAACGAGCCCGGGTAGGTGACCAGGCCCTGCGCCGTGCTGCCGGCGCGGTACTGCTCGCCCTTGCTTTCGAACAGCGAGGCCTTGAGGTCCATCTGCCAGTCGCCGGCGAGCTTGGCGGTGAAGCTGGCGATGACGTTGACGTTGGTGGTCTGCGGCTGGACTTCGGCGTTCGGGTTGGTGTACGCGCACTGGCCCGCAGTCAGCATCGCATAGCTCGCGCAGCTGCCGGTGTAGGCCGCGTTGGGGCTCATCGGCGTCGTGATGAACACCGAGTTGGCGGCGCTGAACGGCGCGCCCAACGCCGTCAGGTAGACCGTGCCGTAGGTCGGCGGGGTCTTGTCGTAGTCGTTGATCACGCCCGGCGTCTGGTTGTTGCCGCCGATGCCGGTCTGGTCGAGGCTCGCCCACGGGCCGCGGCCCGCGCGCTTGCTGTACAGGATGCGGTCCTGGTGGCGCGCCTCGAGGTTGATGTAGGCGGTGTAGCCGTCGGAGTCGAGGTTGCCGACGCCGTGGATGATCGAGGCGTGGCCCGTGCGGCCGCCGCCCTCGGTGGTGGTGCCCGCCTCGGCCGAGATCTTCGTGCCGGTGAAGGCCTTCTTCAGGATGATGTTGACGACGCCGGCCATGGCGTCGGAGCCGTAGGCCGCCGAAGCGCCGTCCTTCAGGATTTCGACGCGCTCGACGGCGTCGAAGGGGATGCTCGAGACGTCGACGAAGGAGCGCTGGCCGTCGTCCGACAGGGGGAACGGCGCCATGCGGTGGCCGTCGATCAGCACCAGCGTGGCGGCGGTCGTCAGGCCGCGCAGCGACACGCCCGTCGCGCTGCCGGCGAAAGCGCCGGGGAACGCGTTGCTGAGGGTGCCCTGGCCATTGGCCGTCAGGTTCTGCAGCACTTCGGAGATGGTCGTGAAGCCCGACTGCTTCAGGTCGGCGGCCGTCAGGACCTGGACCGGGCTCGGGGTTTCGGAATTCAGGCGGCGGATGTTCGAGCCCGTCACCGTGACGCGCTCGAGTTGCTGCGGGCTGGCATCCTGGGCCGACGCCACTCCGACCGCACCGGCGCTGAGCGCCAGCAGGACGGCAGCGTTGATGCTCTTGCGTTTGAACATTTAGCTCTCCTTGTGGGAATCAGGCGCACGGCGGGTTACCGTGCAGATACACCTGGTTGGGCAAATCAATCCGGACAGGTTTGTTTGCTGGACGTAAACAAATTGCCGGGTGAGGTTGAGCAGTGTCGCTGACCTGTGACTTGCTTCACCTCCGTATACATTTCGCGTCGGGTTTCCCCCGCCGTTTTCGGCCGCCCTTGTTGCTAGGGCGCAACGTGTGCCGGTCCGGTCGCGACGGCCGCCGCGGCGTCCCAATCCTCGGGTCCGGCTCGTGGTTTTGTGCGCTATGCAAACGCTACGCCGGCATGATTCGTCGTCCCGATGTCGACGATGGATGGAGGGCGGCCATGCGTGAACCAGCCAGGATTGCCTGCGCCCTGATCGTGCTGGGCTCGTTTGCAGCGTGCGCGCCCGCCCAGACCGACGTTCCGCCGCAACAGCTCGAGCGCGTGACGGTCACGGGGGCGGCGATCAAGAGCGTCGACGGCGAGACCTCTGTGCCGGTCACCGTCGTGAAGATGGACGGGCTCAGGAAGGCGGGCGTGACCTCGGTCGAGCAGGTCATGGCCAAGCTGACGGCCGTGCAGCAGTCGCTGAACACGGCCTCGGCGATCGGCTCGACGAGCGCCGGCGCGTCCCTGGCCAATCTGCGCGGCATCGGCGCCGACAAGACCCTCGTGTTGCTGAACGGCCAGCGCATCGCGAACAACGCGGTCGACGGCTCGGCGCCCGACCTGAACATGATCCCGTTCGCCGCGATCGACCGCGTCGAGGTGCTGCGCGACGGCGCCTCGTCGCTGTACGGCACGGACGCGATCGGCGGCGCGATCAACTTCATCACGAAGCGGGACTACCGGGGCGGCACGCTCACGCTCGGCGCCGACTCGCCGCAGCACCCCGGCGGCACGGCGCGCAGCGCGAACGCGGGTTTCGGCGTCGGCGACCTGGCGACGCAGGGCTACAACCTGTTCGGCTTTCTGAGCTTCAAGAACCAGGGCAATATCGCCGGCACCCAGCGCGACTTCAACAAGCGCATCGTCGGCGGCCTGTCCTACGGCACCTCGCCGGCCAACTACACGCAGGACTTCGTCCACTTCTACAACCCGACGCTGCCGACCTGCTCGGGCACGGCCGTGATCGACAACGGCGGCGCCTGCCAGATCGTCACGCCCGCTTTCGTCGACTTCAGCCCGAAGACCGAGACCTACTCGGGCATGCTCAAGGGCACGCTCGCGGTTAACGACCGGCTGACGCTCGGCGCCGAGCTGTTCTCCACGCAGGACAAGGTCACGACGCTGATCGCGCCGTCGCCTTACAACGGCGACTACCTGAACCCCCTGATGCCAAACGGCCAGCCGAACCCCTACTACCCGACGACGGGCGCCAACCCGAACTTCACGAACTCCCTGGTCGGCGCGCCGGCCTTCAAGGCGACGACGGTCTTCCCGAACCCGGCGGATCTGCAGCAGGGCTTCGTCTACGTGCTCTGGCGAGACTTCCCGAACGGCTCGCGCGGTCAGCTGAACAAGAACGCCCAGAACCGCCTGCTGCTCAGCGCCGACGGGTCGGCCGGCGGTTGGGACTACACGGTGTCCGGCGCCTATAACCGCAACCGCGTCGACCAGTACCTCGTGAGCGGCTACTCCGATGGCAATCTGGTCGGCGAAGGCCTGCTCGAGGGTGTGATCAACCCGTTCGGCGCGCAGACCACGGTCGGCGACCAGCTGCTGCAGCAGGCCGCCCTGACCGGCCTGCTCGAGTCGGCGACCGGCGAGGCCCGCAACCTCGACGCCCAGGCGAGCCGCGAGATCGGCGACTGGTTCGGCGCGGGCCGG
This sequence comes from Roseateles sp., assembly GCA_019232985.1. Next base: position 70,634 of record JAFAMW010000039.1, read on the forward strand.
CCGGCCCAGCTCGCGCTCGGCGCCGAGTACCGGCACGAGAAGTTTGTCTCGGCCGCCAACCGCGACTTCGCGGCCAGGGTGGTGTCCGCCACCGGCGTGTCGCCGAACTTCCTGGCCGCCGGGTCGCGCCGGGTCGACGCGGTCTACGCCGAGCTCAAGCTGCCTCTGCTCGAGGCGCTTGAGCTCACGGCCTCGGCGCGCTACGACCGCTACAGCGACTTCGGTAGCACGACCAACCCGAAGCTGAGCCTGCGCTACCAGCCGACCCGGCAGTTGGTGCTGCGCGGCTCGGCCTCGACGGGCTTTCGCGCGCCGACGCTCTACGAGCTGTACGGCGGGCCCTCGTACACGGTCACCTCGGGCAACTACGCGAACCCGCTGCTTTGCCCGGGCGGCACCGGCGGGACCCAATGCGCGGCCCAGTTCCAGGTGCTCAACGACGGCAATCCGGGCCTGCAGCCCGAGAAGTCTCGCAGCGGCACGCTCGGCGCGGTCTACCAGCCGGCGGCGAACGCGAGCGTCGGACTCGACTTCTGGTGGATCCGCGTCGACCAGTCGATCGGCAAGATTCCGCAGCTCGCGCTATTCAGCAAGTACAACAGCGTGCCGCAGCTGCAGCAGTATTTCCATTTCGCGGCCGGCAACACGCTGTCGATTGCCAGCAACTGCCCGGGGCCGCGCTGCGGCTACGTCGACCAGACGCTGCAAAACCTTGGCGACCTGCACACGAACGGGGTCGACCTCAGCGCGACGCACCAGCTCGCGACGGCCCATGGTGCGTTCGACCTCGCGCTGAACAGCACCTACGTCGCGAAGTACGCGTCGCAGGACTTCAAGAACGGCTACTGGGTGCAGAACGTCGGCACCTACGGCGAGGCCGGACCGGTGTTCCGCTGGCAGCACAACCTCGCCGTCGACTGGCAGCGCGGCGGCTGGGGCGCCGGTGCGGTGGTCCATTTCAAGTCGGGCTACGTCGACGCGATGCCGAGCCACAGGGTGGCGTCGTACACGACGACGGACCTGTTCGCGAGCTGGGGGGCGATGCGGCCGCTCGCGCTGGTCGTCGGAGTGCGCAACCTGGCCGACCATGCACCGCCGTTCACCGACCAGAAGAGCCTGTTCCAGGCCGGCGGCTGGGATTCGCGCTACGCCGACCCGACCGGCCGCGCCTACTACGTGCGCGGCACCTGCGGCTTCTGACCCGGCCGCGGCCCGGCATACTCGGGGGGTCTACGCCAGATCACGCAGCCCCCCGGATGTGCCAACTCCTCGGCATGAACGCCAACACCCCGACCGACGTGATGTTCAGCTTCGCGGGGCTCGCGACGCGCGCCGAAGAGCATTGCGACGGCTTCGGCATCGCGTTCTTCGAGGGCGCCGGGCTGCGCCACTTCGTCGACCACCACAGCGCGCGCCGCTCGCCGCTGGCCGAGCTCGTCAAGCGCTACCCGATCAAGAGCGACAACGTGATCGCGCATATCCGCAAGGCCACGCAGGGCCAGGTCGCGCTCGAGAACACCCACCCGTTCCAGCGCGAGCTGTGGGGCCGCTACTGGGTGTTCGCGCACAACGGCAATCTCGTCGACTTCGACCCCTGCCTGCACGCGGCGTTCCGGCCGGTCGGCCAGACCGACAGCGAGCGCGCGTTCTGCTGGCTCATGCAGGAGCTCGCCAAGGCCCATGCGCGCGCGCCCGACGTCGCCGAGCTCACCCACACGCTGCGCGAGCTGCTGCCGGTGCTCGCGCGCCACGGCACCTTCAACATGCTGCTGTCCAACGGCGAGGCGCTGTGGGCCCACGGCAGCACGCATCTGCATTACCTGCTGCGCGCCCACCCGTTCGGCGCCGCGCGGCTCAAGGACGAGGATCTCAGCGTCGACTTCGCGACCGTCACGACGGCGCAGGACCGCGTCGCGATCGTCGCGACCGAGCCGCTCACGCACGACGAGCCCTGGGTCGCGTTCGCGCCGGGCGAGCTCAAGGTCTTCGAGGCCGGGTCGATCCGGGGGTGATTCGCGCGCGCGCGGCGGCGCGCTTCGGCACAATCGCCGACACCCGAACAACGGACGACAAGAAGATGGCCGCATTGCCGACGCCCCGCTTCGACGAGTTCCACCGCTACGACGCGCTCACGGCGCTGCTGTTCGCCTACGCCGAGGCCTGTCCGAACCTCGTGTCCGTGCGTTCGATCGGCAAGAGCTTCGAGGGCCGCGACCTCTGGGTCGTCGTGATCACGAACACCGCGAGCGGCGCCGACGTCGACAAGCCCGCGTTCTGGGTCGACGGCAATATCCACGCGGCCGAGCTGCTCGCGTCGACGACCTGCCTGTACTACCTCGACCACCTGCTGTCCAAGTACGGCAGCGACGCCCAGATCACCCAGCTGCTCGATACGCGCGTGGTCTATATGGTGCCGCGCCTGAACCCCGACGGCGCCGAGCTCGCGCTCGCCGACCGGCCGCGCCATATCCGCTCGTCGACGCGCGCGTACCCGTACGACGAGGCCCCCGTCGACGGCCTGACGGTCGAGGACGTCGACGGCGACGGCCGCATCCTGACGATGCGCGTGCCCGACCCGCACGGCGGCTACAGGAAGCACGCCGAGGACCCGCGCCTGATGGTCGCGCGCGAGCCCGGCGAGTTCGGCGGCGAGTACTACCGGCTGATCCCCGAGGGCTTCGTGCTCAACTACGATGGCCTCAGCGTGCCCGTGAACCGCGACCGCGAGGGCCTGGACCTGAACCGCAATTTCCCGAGCGACTGGCGCCAGGAGCACCAGCAGCTCGGCGCGGGGCCGTACCCGACGAGCGAGCCCGAGGTCCGCGCGATGGTCGACTTCATCGTCGCGCACCCGAACGTCGGCGCGGCGATCAGCTTCCACACGCACAGCGGCGTGATCCTGCGGCCGATGGGCTCGTGCAGCGACACCGACATGATCCCCGAGGACCTGTGGCTGTACCAGCGCTTCAGCCAGCTCGGCACCCAGCACACGGGCTACCCGGCGGTCAGCATCTGGCACGAGTTCAAGTACCACCCGAAGGACGCGATCACGGGCACCCAGGACTGGGTCTACGAGCACTTGGGCGCGCTGTTCTGGGTCGTCGAGCTGTGGTCGCCGAACCGCGAGGCCGGCATCGAGGGCTACAAGTGGATCGACTGGTTCCGCGACCACCCGGTCGCCGACGACCTCAAGCTGCTCAAGTGGAGCGACGAGCAATGCGGCGGCCAGGCCTACGTCGACTGGCGACCGTTCCAGCACCCGCAGCTCGGCGCCGTCGAGATCGGCGGCTGGGACAAGATGAACTACTGGCGCAATCCGCCGCCCGCGCTGCGCGAGCGCGAGGCCGCGCGCTTCCCGGCCTGGCTCACCCAGATCGCGCTCGCGCTGCCGCGCCTCGAGTTGCTGCGCACCGAGGTCCGCGCCCTGGGTCCCGACACCTGGCGCATCCGCCTCGCCGTCGCCAACGCGGGCTGGCTGCCGGCCTACGTGACCAAGCGCGCGCTCGAGCGCAAGACCGTGCGCGGCGTGATCTTCGAGATCCACCTGCCGGCCGGCCAGCCCGAGATCAGCCTGGTCGGCGGCAAGCAGCGCGTCGAGGGCCCGCAGCTGCAGGGCCATGCGCCGGCGACGAGCCAGCTGAACTTCTTCCCGCCGGGCGACGCGACGCCCGACCGCGCCGTCGTCGAGTGGGTCGTGCGCGCGCCGCAGGGCACGCGCGTCGCGCTGAGCGCGAACGCCGCGCGCGCGGGCACGGTGCGCACCGAGGTCGTGCTCGACTGAGGCTCAGTGGCGCGGCTGGCGGTCCTGTTCGGCCGCGAGCAGCACGGCCTCGCGCCACAGCCGCGCGGGGATGAAGCTGCGCAGCTGCTCCATCGCCTTCGCGATCAGGCGCGCGTCGATCGGGTGGCCGACGTCGGGCACGATGTCGGCCGTCACGTCGGCGCCGAGCGCGACCAGCGTGCGCGCGGCCTCGACGATGGGCTGGTACGGCAGCACCGCGTCGGCCATGCCGTGGACCAGGTGGATGCAGACGTCCTTGGGCGCGTCCTGCGGCAGCCAGGCGTAGGCGCCCGAGAAGCCGATCACGCGGCCGACGAGCCCGGGCTCGGCCTGCACGGCCTCGAGCGCCATGATCGCGCCCTGCGAGTAGCCGACCAGGGCGACGCGCGGCCAGTCGAGCTCGAAATGGCGCGCCCAGGCGCGCACACGCTGGATCAGCCCCGGCAGCGCCCCGTCGACGCCCGCGGCGATCGCCTCGGACGTGCGCTCGCGCATCGAGAACCATTGCCGGTCGGGGCCGGCGGCCGGGTCGTCGCAGGGCTCGGTGCCGTCAAGCGAGAGAATCGCGGCCTGGGCGTACTGGGCGCGCAGCGCCGCCGCGATCGGCACCATCTGGGATTTGCTGCCGCCGACGCCGTGCAGCAGCACGAACAGCAGGTCGGCGGGGCCCTCGGCCGGCAGGTCGAGCAGCGCGTGCTCGGGCAATTCAGGAGCGGTGGCGTTCATCGCGGCGATTGTCCTCCGGCTATGCTACGGCCCCAATGTAGCGATCAATAGCAACAAGGGGACACGCCATGGATCTCGACGTCAACGGCCGGCGCCATGCGCTGCCCGCACAGGCCAGCGACCCGGCCATGCCGCTGCTGTGGGCGCTGCGCGACGGCCTCGCGCTGACCGGCACCAAGTTCGGCTGCGGCATCGGCGCCTGCGGCGCGTGCACCGTGCATGTCGACGGCGCGGCGACGCGTTCGTGCCTGACGCCGCTCGGCGCGTGCGCGGGCAAGTCGGTCACGACGATCGAGGGTCTCGGCGCGCCGGACCGGCTGCACGCGGCCCAGCTCGCGTGGATCGCCGAGCAGGTCCCGCAATGCGGCTACTGCCAGAGCGGCATGCTGATGGCCGCCGCCGCGCTGCTCGCGCATAACCGCGAGCCCAGCGACGCCGACATCGACGCGGCGATCACGAACCTGTGCCGCTGCGGCACCTACCCGCGCGTGCGCGCGGCGATCCACGCGGCGGCCGCGCAACTGCGCGACGGCACGGCGCCCGCTGCGCCCGGAGGTGCGCGATGAAGCGCCGCACGCTGCTGCTCGCCGGCCTTGGCGGCGCCGGAGCCCTGATCGTCGGCTACGGCGCGCTGCCGCCGCGCAGCCGCCTTGGCCGCGCCGACCTGCTGCCGCTGGCCCAGGGCGAGGTCGGCCTGAACGGCTGGATCCGCATCGGCGCCGACGGCCAGGTCAAGCTCGCGATGAACCGCAGCGAGATGGGCCAGGGCGTGCACACCGCGCTCGCCCAGCTCGTCGCCGAGGAGCTCGGCGTCGCGACCGCCGCGGTCGGCCTCGTCGCGGCCGGCTACGACGCCATTTACGGCAACGTCGCGGCCTTCCAGGGCACCCTGCCGCTGAGCGCGCGCGCGAACGAGCCGGGCCGCGAGAGCACCGGCGCGAAGCTCGGCCACTGGACCATCGCGAAGCTCGCGCGCGAGCTCGGCATCAACCTGACCGGCGGCAGCTCGAGCGTCGCCGACGCGTGGGAGCCGCTGCGCTGGGCCGCGGCGACCGCGCGCGCGCAGCTGATCGGCGCGGCCGCCGCGCAGTGGAACGTCGCGGCCGCGGGCCTGCGCGCCGAGGGCGGCGCGGTCCGCGACGGCCAGGGGCGCAGCCTCGGCTTCGGCGCGCTCGCGGCCGCGGCCGCGCAGCGCCGGCCCGACGCGGTGACGCTGAAGCCGCGCGCCCAATGGCGCGAGATCGGCCAGCCGGTGCCGCGCACCGACCTGCACGCGAAGGTCACGGGCGCCGCGCGCTTCGGCATCGACCAGCGCCCCGAGGGCCTGCTGTTCGCGGCGGTGCGGCACGCGCCGATGCTCGGCGGCGAGGTCGGCGCGATCGCGCCGGCCGCCGTCGACGCGCTGCTGCAAAGGCCCGGCGTGCTGCGCGTCGTGCGCCTGCCCGCCTACGCGGGCGGCACCGAGGCCGTCGCCGTGATCGCGCGCACGAGCTGGCACGCGACGCAGGCGGTGCGCGCGCTCGAGGTCGAATGGCGCGCGCCGGCCGGCGCCACGCCCGTGACGACGCCCGACACCACGCGCATCTACTTCGAGCTCGCCGCGCGCGCGCGCCGCGCGGCCGCCGACGGCTTCGCGTTCGCGAGCCAGGGCGACGCCGACGCGGCGCTGCGCGACGCGCCGCGCCGCGTCGAGGCGCTCTACGAGGCGCCCTACCTGGCGCACGCGACGATGGAGCCGATGAACGCGACCGCGCGCGTTAGCGCCGGCCGCGTCGAGCTGTGGCTGCCGACCCAGGTGCCGGGCCAGGCGCGCGCGCTCGCCGCGCGCGTCGCCGGCGTCGCGGCCGAGCAGGTCGACGTGCACGTGAGCTTGCTCGGCGGCGGCTTCGGCCGGCGCCTCGAGGTCGACTTCGTCGGCCAGGCCGTGCGCGTCGCCATGGAGGCCGGCGGCGCGCCGGTCCAGCTGTTGTGGCCGCGCGAGGAGGACATGACGCACGACTTCTACCGCCCGGCCGGCGCGGCCTTCATGCAGGCCGGCCTCGACGCCGCGGGCCGGCCCGTCGCGTGGCGCGTCGGCAGCGCCGGCGACGCGATCTCGCCGCGCTGGCTCGCGCGCGTGATCCCGCAGCTCGCGGGCCCGGTCGACGCGCCCGACAAGACCGCGAGCGAGGGCCTGCTCGACCAGCCCTACGCGGTGCCGAACCAGCGCATCGCGCACCTCGCGACGCACGCCGGCGTGCCGATCGGCATGTGGCGCTCGGTCGGGCATTCGCACAACGCGTTCTTCACCGAGAGCTTCGTCGACGAGCTCGCCGACGCGGCCGGCGCCGACCCGGTCGCTTACCGCCTGGGCCTGCTCGACGGCCTGCCGCGCCATGCCGCGGTGCTGCGCCTCGCCGCCGAAAAGGCCGGCTGGGGGCAGGCGCTGCCGGCCGGCGTCGCGCGCGGCGTCGCCCTGCACGAGAGCTTCGGCACCGTCGTCGCCGAGGTCGTCGAAGTCGCGAAGGATGCGCAGGGCCGGCCGCGCGTGCAGCGCGTCGTCTGCGCGCTCGACTGCGGCTCGGTCGTGAACCCGGGAATCGTGCGCCAGCAGATCGAGGGCGGCGTGATCTTCGGCCTGACGGCCGCGCTCTACGGCCGCATCGACATCGACGCCGGCGTAGTGCGCCAGAAGAGCTTCCCCGACTACCCGCTGCTCGGGCCCGCCGAGGCGCCGCGCGTCGAGGTGCATATCGTGCCGAGCGAGGCCGCGCCGACCGGCGTCGGCGAGCCCGGCGTGCCGCCGCTCGCGCCCGCGCTCGCTAACGCCTGGTTCGCGCTGACCGGCGAGCGCCGCCGGCGCCTGCCGTTCAGCGCCTGAGGGGCTTCATTTTTTCGTGCGCACGACGAGCGTGCCGGCGATCTTGTCGTGCCAGCCCTGCTTGCGCTTGTCGATGCCGACCCAGATCAGGCCCAGGCAGAACGGGATCGCCGACACGTAGTAGCCGACGTAGCGCAGCACGGCCTGGCCGGGCCGCAGCGGCCCGCCGGTCGCGGCGTCGACGATCTTCGCGCCGATCACCATCTTGCCCGGCGTGGCCTGGCGCGCGATCCAGAACGCGACGAAGGCGGCGGCCGGCAGCACGTAGTTGAACAGCAGGCCGGCAAGTCCGTGCGGCCCCTCGAGGTAGAAGCTCGGGCCGTAGAGCGCGAACAGCACCGGCGCGAGCACCAGGCTCAGCAGCACGGTGTCGACCAGCGCCGCGACGACGCGCGCCCAGAAGCCGACGTATTCAACAGGCTCTTCCATCGCTGCTCCTTGTCTTGTCTTCCTGCGCTTCAGCGCTTGAGGCCCGGCACGACGACCAGCGTCGGCGGCGTCGCCGGCGCTGCGTGCGCGGCCTGCGGCGCCGCGATCAGGCGCTGCAGCGCGGCGCGCAGGCGCTGCGCGTCGATCGGCTTGGTCAGGAAGTCGTTCATGCCGGCGGCGAGCGCCTCGTCGCGCTCCGACGATAGCGCGGCCGCGGTCAGCGCGACGATCGGCAGCGTCGCCGCGTCGAAGTCGCGACGGATCTCGCGCGTCGCCTCGTGGCCGCTCATGACCGGCATCTGCACGTCCATCAGCACCGCGTCGAACGGCGCGCCGCGCGCGGCCGCGGCGCGCACGGCCGCGATCGCCTGGCGGCCGTCGTGGGCCTGCTCGACCTGCAGGCCCCATTGCTCGAGCTGGGCCACCGCGATCAGCATATTGACCGGATGGTCCTCGACCATCAGCACGCGCCGGCCCTCGAACTCGCGCAGCGCGCGCGGCTCGGCCGGGCGGCCCGCGGCCTCGGCGGCCGGCAGCGGCAGCTCGGCCCAGAAGGTCGCGCCCTGGCCCGGCTGGCTCACGAGGCCGACGCTGCCGCCCATCAGCGTGCTGAGCTCGCGGCTGATCGACAGGCCGAGGCCGGTGCCGCCGTAGCGCCGCGTCGTCGACTCGTCGGCCTGGGTGAAGGGCTCGAACAGGCGCGCGTGCTGGGCCGGGTCGATGCCCGGACCGGTGTCGGCGACCTCGAAGCGCAGCCGCCCCTCGGGGCGCGCGAGCACGCGCAGCGTGATGCCGCCCTGCTGGGTGAACTTCAGCGCATTGGACAGGAAGTTCGACAGCACCTGGCGCAGGCGCAGCTGGTCGCCGAGCACCCAGGCCGGCACGGCCGCGTCGATCTCGACCGCGAAGCGCAGGCCGCGCGACTCGGCGAGCGTCAGGTAGGCGACGCGCACGCTCGCGAGCATGTCGCGCAGGCCGAAGCTTTGCGTCTCGAGCGTCAGGCGGCCGGCCTCGATCTTGGCGAGATCGAGGATGTCGGAGATCAGCCCCGACAGGCTCTCGGCGCTGTCGAGCATCTGGTCGAGGTAGCCGCGGCGCGTGCCCGCGTCGAGGTCGGGCTGCTGGAGCATGCGCGCGAGGCCGACGAGGCCGTTCAGCGGCGTGCGCAGCTCGTGGCTGGTGTTCGCGAGGAAGGCGCTCTTGGCGCGGCTCGCCGCCTGCGCCTCGTCCTTGGCCTGGGCCAGCGCGGCCTCGACGCGGCGCCGCTCGGTCACGTCCTCCATGATCCAGATCGTGCCGCCGCGGCTCGGGTGCGCGGGGTCGACGGCCTTGCCGAGGATGCGGCAGGTGAAATCGCTGCCGTCCTGGCGCCGCATGGTGCGCTCGATCTCGATCTGCGCGCCGGCCGCGAGCCGCGGCTCGAGCTCGGTCAACGCGGCCGCGTGCTCGGCTGCGCTCGGCCAGATCGCGCTCGCGTGGCGGCCGTTCAGCGTATCCGGCGCAAAGCCGAACATCGACTCGACGAGTCGGTTCACGAGCACGAAGCGCTCGCCGCGCGTCAGGCAGATGCCGATCGACGCGTTCGACAGGATCGCCTCGTGGACCATGCGGCGGCGCTCGCTCTCGGTCACGTCGCGCGAGTTCGTGACCAGGTAGCGCTGGCCGTCGACCTCGAACGCGGCGGCCGACATCTGCATGCTGATCAGCTGGCCGTCCTTGCTGCGGAACACGCAGGGCATCGCGCGCAGGTCCTCGCCGTTGCGCAGTGCCTCGCGCACGGCCTGCTGCTGCTCCTTGTAGTGGAAGATGCCGAGCTCGCCCGGCGTGCGGCCGAGCGCCTCCTCGCGCGTGAAGCCCGTGACCTGCTCCCAGGTCTTGTTGACCATCAGGTAGCGGCTGCTGTCGAGCTCGTTGAGCGTGACGACGTCGGGGCTCATCGCGACGAGGTGCGAGAGCAGGCTCTCGGAGCTGCGCAGCGCCTCCTGGGCGCGCGAGGCCTCGGTCTGGTCGATGAAGAAGGACAGCGTCGCGGGCCCGCCCTCGGCGTCGACGCGCACGCTCGTCGTCGCGACGATGCGGCGGCGCCGCGACAGCGTGCGCAGGTTGAACTCCTCGGCCGGCAGCATGCCGCCGAGCGGCATGCGCTCGATCTTGGCCGCGCGCTCGCGCGCGCGCTCCTCGTCGCCGGCCTCGTAATGCGAGAACAGGTCCTGGCCGATCATGCTCGAGCGCTGGGTGTAGCCGAACAGCGCCATCGCCGCGGCGTTCGCGTCGAGCACGCGGCCCCAGCGGTGCAGCACCTGCGGCGACGGCGAGCGCCGGAACAGCTCGCGGTAGCGCGCCTCGGTCGCGCGCATCGCCTGCTCGGCGCGCATCTCGCTCGAGACGTCGCGGCCGACGCCCCAGTAGCCGCTGAAATTGCCCTGCGCGTCGAAGCGCGGCTCGCCGCTGATCGACAGAAACAGCGGCGCGCCGTCGGGGCCGGTGCGCCGCGCCATCACGCCGCGCAGCGGGCGGTGCGCCTCGAGGTCGGCGCGCAGCGCGTCGAGGTCTTCGTCGCTGATGCCGAGGTCGGCGATCTCCCAGGGCGTGCGGCCGCGCCGCTTCTCGAGCGACAGGCCCGACGCGCCCGGGCGCTCCTCGGCGAGGTGGACGAAGCGGTACTCGCGGTCGATCTCCCAGTACCAGTCGGCGGCCATGCTGAGCAGGTCGCGGAAGCGCGCGTTGCGGATCGTCGCCTCCTGGGTCGCGCGGCGCGTCATGCGCAGCGCGCCGTTGCCGATCACGAGCGCCGCGGCGATCAGGAACAGGTGGGTGACGACGCGCTCGTCGATCGGGTGGCGCGTGAGGTCGAGCGCGGTCTGCGCGCCGCCGGCGACCCAGGCGAGCAGCGCGACGGCGGCGCCCGCGAACGCGGCGAGCGCGGCGCCCGCGCGCAGGCCCAGCATGATCGTGCCCGCGGCGACGAGGAAGCTCAGCAGCGTCAGGCTCACCGAGTACAGGCCGAGGCCGCGCAGCGCCGCGACGTAGACCGCGAGCGACATGATCGCGGCCATCAGCACGAACGAGACCGCGCCGGCGTGGCGCATCGGCAGGCGCCAGCGGCACAGTCCGCAGGCCAGGGCGGTCGCGAGCGCGGCGAGGCTCGGCGCCATGCCGCCGAGCGGCTCGCCAGGCTGGCGCCAGCGCAGCATCAGCGCCGCGGCGACGAGCAGCAGCACCGCGCAGGCGCTGAAGAACAGCCGCAGCGCGCGCCGGCGCATGCTCGCATCGAGGCGGCGCAGCGGGTCGTCGAGCACGCTCGACTGGCCGGCCAGGCTGCTGAACTCCTCGAGGGTGTCGGTGTCCTTCATGCGTGGCGGCGCTTGGGGCCTCAGGTGCGGGCGGCGTTGAGCTCGGCGCGGGTGCGTTCGGCCGCGGCACGCGCGGCCGCCGCAAAATCGGCGCCGCTGCTCGCGTAGAGCACCGCGCGCGAGCTGTTGACGACGATCATGCCGTCGGGCGTCGCGCCCGCGCGCACCGTCGCGGCCGCGTCGCCGCCCTGGGCGCCGACGCCCGGGATCAGCAGCGGCAGGGTCGGCGCGAGCTGGCGCACGCGCGCGATCTCGTCGGGGTAGGTCGCGCCGACGACGAGGCCCAGCTGGCCGTTGCGGTTCCAGTCGCGCTGGGCCAGCGCGGCGAGGTGCTCGAACAGGCGCGGCCGGCCGTCGACGTCGGCGAGGCGCTGCATCTGCCAGTCGTTGCCGCCCGGGTTGGAGGTGCGGCACAGCAGGAACGCGCCCTTGTCGGGGTAGCGCAGCCAGGGCTCGACGGTGTCGAAGCCCATGAACGGGGACAGCGTGACGGCGTCGGCCTGGTAGCGCTCGAAGGCCTCGCGCGCGTATTGCTCGGCCGTCGAGCCGATGTCGCCGCGCTTCGCGTCGAGGATCACCGGCACCTGCGGGGCGACGCGCTTGATGTGCGCCATCAGGCGCTCGAGCTGCTCCTCGGCGCGCTGGGCCGCGAAGTAGGCGATCTGCGGCTTGAACGCGCAGACCAGGTCCTTGGTCGCGTCGACGATGGCCGCGCAGAAATCGAACACGCGCGACGCGTCGCCGGCCCAGGCGCCCGGCAAGCGCGCCGGCTCGGGGTCGAGCCCGACGCACAGCAGCGAGTCGTTGCGGGTCTGGGCCTGGCGGAGCATGTCGGTGAAGTTCATGGCCCCGATTGTCCTATGCTCGCCGCGTGGAAATCCTACGCACCCCCCGCCTGTTATTGCGCGAGTTCACGCCGGACGACGCTTTGTTCCTGCTCGAACTGCTCAACGACCCCGATTGGCACCGCTACATCAGCGACCCGGGGGTGCGCGACCTCGAGCAGGCGCGCACCTGGATGGCGTCGCGCCTGTTCGAGCCCTACCGGCGCCTCGGCCACGGCTTCTGGGCTGTCGAGTTGCTTGCGGGCGACGCGCCGAGCGGCCTGCTCGTCGGCCTGTGCGGCCTGTTCAAGCGCGACAGCCTGCCCGAGGTCGACCTCGGCTACGCGCTGCTCGCGCGGCACCGCGGCCACGGCTACGCTCGCGAGGCGGCGGCGGCCTGCCTGCGCTACGGCCGCGAACGGCTCGCGTTCGCGGCGCTGATGGCGATTACGGCGCCCGACAACGCCGGCTCGCAGCGCCTGCTGCGCGAGCTCGGGTTCAAGGACCTCGGCGAGCAGTGGCTCGCCGGCTACGAGACGCCGAGCCGGGTGTTCCGCGTCGTGTTCGACGCGCCCAAATAAAGCTAGACGCGCTGCGCGAGCGCGGCGGCCAGGCCCGTGTAGCCGCCCGGCGTGAGCTCGCGCAGGCGCGCCTTCTCGGCCTCGGGCAGCTCGAGGCCGTCGACGAAGGCGCGGATCGCCTCGGCCGTGATCGCCTTGCCGCGCGTGAGCTCCTTGAGGCGCTCGTAGGGGTTGGGCAGGCCGTAGCGGCGCATGACGGTCTGGATCGGCTCGGCGAGCACCTCCCAGGCGGCGTCGAGGTCGGCCGCGAGCGCGGCCGCGTTGATCTCGAGCTTGTCGAGGCCCTTGAGCAGCGACTCGTAGCCGAGCAGGGTGTAGCCGAGCGCGACGCCCATATTGCGCAGCACCGTCGAGTCGGTCAGGTCGCGCTGCCAGCGGCTCACCGGCAGCTTCTGCGACAGGTGGGCGAGCAGGGCGTTGGCGATGCCGAAATTACCCTCGGCGTTCTCGAAGTCGATCGGGTTGACCTTGTGCGGCATGGTCGAGCTGCCGATCTCGCCGGCCTTGGTCGCCTGCTTGAAGTAGCCGAGCGACACGTAGCCCCAGACGTCGCGCGCCCAGTCGATCAGGATCGTGTTCGTGCGCGTGAACGCGTCGAACAGCTCGGCCATGTAGTCGTGCGGCTCGATCTGGATCGTGTAGGGGTTGAACGTCAGGCCGAGCTGCTGCTCGACGACGCGCTGGCTGAACGCCTCCCAGTCGAAGTCGGGCCAGGCCGACAGGTGGGCGTTGTAGTTGCCGACCGCGCCGTTCATCTTCGCGAGCAGCTGCACGGCGTCGATGCGCGCGCGCGCCGTGCGCAGGCGCGCGACGACGTTCGCGATCTCCTTGCCGACCGTCGTCGGGCTCGCCGTCTGGCCATGGGTGCGGCTGAGCATCGGCACGGCCGCGTTGGCCAGGGCCATCGCGCCGAGCTTGGCGACGATGCGGTCGAGCGCGGGCAGCATGACCTCGGTGCGCGCGGCCTTGAGCATCAGCGCGTGGCTGGTGTTGTTGATGTCCTCGCTCGTGCACGCAAAGTGCACGAACTCGCCCGCCGTGCGCAGCTCGGGCTGGGCCTCGAAGCGCGACTTGAGCCAGTACTCGACCGCCTTGACGTCGTGGTTCGTGGTGCGCTCGATGTCCTTGATCGCCTGGGCGTCGGCCTCGGAGAAGCGCGCGACGAGGCCGCGCAGCAGGCCGCGCGAGGCCTCCGACAGCGGCTTGAACTCGTCGAAGCCGGCGTCCGACAGCGCGATGAACCACTCGACCTCGACCTGGACGCGGCGGTGCATCAGGCCGAATTCGGACAGCAGCGGACGCAGCGCGGCGACGCGCGAGGCATAGCGGCCGTCGAGGGGGGAGAGGGCGCTGATGCTGCTGAGCGGGATGGTCGTGGTCATAGGCCGTTCGTCTGCGGGGAAACCCGGGGATTCTAGCGGGCGCTCACCGTCGCGCCGCCGTCAATGGCTGAAGAACGCGATGCGATCGGCGTCGGCCGGGTGCGAGGCGATCGCGATTGGCAGGCCCTGCGCGTGGCCGGTCTTCGCGATGCGCTCGAAAAAAGTCGCCATCACGCGCGGCGGGATGCCGTTGTCGCGCAGCAGCCCGTAGGCCGTGACATCGGCCTGGTGCTCGAACTCGCGCGAGTAGGCCATTTCCATGACCACGCCGGCCGAACCCGCGAGCAGGGTCGAGACGTCCCCGAAAAGCAGCGTCGCGAACGCGCCCGTGAAGCTCGAGCGCACCAGCATGCGCGTCGCGTGGCGGCGCTCGACATGGCCGAGCTCGTGGCCGAGCACGCCCATCACGGCGTCGGGCGCGTCCTTGAGGAAGTCGACGAGCGCGTCGGTCACGACGATGTCGCCGCCCGGCAGCGCGAACGCGTTCGGGCCGACGCTCTTGGGTGCGGCACGGAACTGCAGCCGGTACTGCAGGCCCTCGCGCCGGCACAGCGGCGCGGCGAGCCGCGCGAAGCGCGCCGCGATCGCCTGCCGCTGCACGGCGGGCAGGGCGCTCGGCTCGAGCAGGCGCTGGTCGAGCAGCGCGAGCGACTGCGCGCCGATCTGCGCGTCGACGCTCGCGGGCAGCGCCGCGACGGCCGCGTCGGAAAGCGCGGGCAGCCCCCAGCGCCAGCTGGCCCACGCGGCCGCGCCGACGAGCCCGAGCGCGAGCAGGGTCAGGCGCCAGCTGCGGATCCAGCGCGCCACGTGGCGCTCGCGCAGGCCGCCGCGCGCCGCCCAGGCGTCCCAGGCCGCCGCGTCGGCGCTGCTGAGCAGCCCGCCGCCGGGCAGCAGGGCCTGGCGCTGGCCGTGGCGCTGGCGCTCGGGCCAGGCCACTGACGCGCGATCGAACTCGCGCGTCGAGCCCTCGCACTCGACCGTCAGCCGGCCGGCCGCGAGGCGCGCCACGGCCGGCCGCGCGCGCGGGCTTCGGCCGTCGAAGAAGTCGACGCGCAGGCCGTCCGCGCCCTCGTCCATCAAAGCCCGATGTCGAAGCCGAAGAAGTCGGCCGCCGCGTCGCCGCTCGCGTCCTGGCTCGCGAGCGCGCCGTCGCCGGCCCAGGTCTCGACGTCCTCGCTGACCTCGATCGTCATCGCCGCGAGGCGCAGCCGCGTCGTCGCGACGGCCGCGAACGGCCGGTACAGGCTCAGCGTGACGAGCGTGAGCAGCCAGTTCACGAGCGTGAGCTTGAGCAGCTCGGTCGCGCCGAGGCGGCTATGGAAGGCGATGGCCGCGCTGCGCGTGTGGCCCCAGACGAGGTTCTGCGTGCGCGAGGTCGCGTAGGACAGGTAGATCGCGATGAACAGCGCGTAGGCGACGCCGAACGCGGCGATCGCCCCGTAGCCGGGGGTGGCGCCTCCGCGCGCGCCGGTCAGCGCGGCGAGCGGGATCACGCAGATCCCGAACAGCACGCCGAGGCCCAGCGTGACGCCGAAGATGCGCCCCGCGAGCCCGTAGAACGGGCCGATGCCCAGGTCGAGCCGGGTCTGCTGCGCGGCGAAGCCGTAATGGCCATGCTGGTACCGCTTGAGCAGGCCGAAGGTCCAGGGCGAGAGCAGGGCCACGCCGAGCCCGGACAGGCCGAGGATCCAGACCAGCGACAGCATCGACCGCAACGCCTCGACGTCGCCGTGCCTTTGCGCGTTCGAAAAGAACAGGCTGATGCCGATGTACGGCAGCAAAGGGATACCGACCGGCAGGTAGGCCAGGTAGGCCTCGCGCAGGCCGCCGCTGAACCTGAAGCGCAGGCCGCGCCAGCTCGTGTTGCCGAGGCGGAACTGCAGGCTCGCGCGCCATAGCGCAGGCCAGATCGCGGCGACGATCACGAACGCGACGAGTCCGACCGTCGGCGAGATCCGGCCGCCGCCGCTGTACGCGGCGAGCAGCACGGCGAGCAGCACGTAGCCGCGGAACATGCGCCAGGGGTCGCCGTGAAAGGCCAGCGCCTGGCCGTCGATCACGGTGTTCGCGTCGAAGTAGCGCAGCCGCCGCGCCTTCGCGAACGGGTAGTACAGGCCCAGCGTGACGAGGGTCAGCAGCAGGTTGACGATCCAGATGCGGAAGTACTCGCTGCCCGAGGCGGTGAACTCGATGCGCAGGTCGCGCGTGCTCGGCGGGCGCGGCGCGACGGCGGGCGCCGGCGGGTTGAACGGCGTGGTCGCCGGGAAATCGGACGGGCCGGCGCTGTCTCCGGGCTGGGTTTCGGTCATAGGGCTCCCTGGGAACGCACCTCGGTGGGGCGTGTTGCTGGTCTGTGCCGCGCAGTGTGCTACACCGCACGGCGCTCGCAATCCAGTGTTTGCCTGACGTCGGGGTCCACCTGTTGCGGCGCACGCCACAGCGCGCCGAGGCCGGCGGGGCCTGGCCCTAGAATCGTTCGACCCCCTTGTGAATGAGGGCCGCCGGCCCGCCCCACCATGAAATTGATCGGTTCGCTGACCAGCCCCTACGTCCGCAAGGTGCGCATCGTGATGAGCGAGAAGAAGCTCGACTACCAGCTGCTGCTCGAGGATGTCTGGGCCAGCGACGCGATCATGAAGATGAACCCGCTCGGCAAGGTTCCCTGTCTCGTCATGGAAGGCCAGGACTCGATCAGCGGCGCCGTGTTCGACTCGCGCGTGATCTGCGAGTACGTGGACACGCTGTCGCCGGTCGGCCGCCTGATCCCCGAGCGCGGCCGCGAGCGCACCGAGGTGCGCACCTGGGAGGCGCTCGCCGACGGCATCCTCGACGCCGCGATCCTCGCGCGCAACGAACAGACCTGGGCCGGCCGCAAGCCCGAGCAGCGCAGCACGGCCTGGATCGACCGCCAGTTGAGCAAGGTCCATGCGGGCCTGGAGGCGATGGGCCAGGGCCTCGGCGACAAGCCCTGGTGCTCGGGCAACCATTTCTCGCTCGCCGACATCGCGGTCGGCTGCGCCCTCGCGTGGATCGAGTTCCGCTTCCCCGCGCTCACATGGCGCGCCGAGCATCCGAACCTTGCGCGCCACCTCGACAAGCTCGCGCAGCGGCCGAGCTTCGTCGATACCGCGCCGCCGCCGGCCTGAATCGGTTAGGGCCTGCCAACGCCACGGAGACCCGGGTCTCCGTGGCGTTGGCAGGCCCTAGTCAGGCGGCAGCCTGCGCCGCTGCCCGCGCGCTGCCGTGCAGGCGCTGGTAGAGCGCATGGATGCGCCGCTCGATCTCGACCTCGCCGACGCGCCAGCGCGCCGCAACCTCGCCGACGAGCAGGCCATGGGCGAGCAGGCTGAGCAGATGCTGGTCGGCGCGCGTGAAGCCGAGCAGGCCGCCGGCCTGACCGTAGTCGCGCGCCGCAGCGGGGAGCTGCGCGTCGGCGAGGCGCGTGCGACCGAGCGCGGCGAGGGCCAGCGTCTGCTGGGCCAGCTGCGGCGACATCGACGCGCGGCCGCTCGCGAGCCGGCGCAGCGCGCCGATCAGGCCCTGGGTGCGGCCGCCCTCGACCGCGTAGCCGTTGCCGATCGAGCGCAGCGCGTCGAACATGCCGAGCTCGTCGGGCGAATCGGCGAACAGCAGCACGAGCGGAGGCTCGTCCATGCCGCGCAGCGCGCTCTCGAGCCGCGTGGCCGGGCCGTCGGCGAGGCGCAGGTCGCAGGCGAGGATGTCGGGGCGCGTGCGCACGATGTCTTCGGCTGCGAGGCGGCCATGCGTGCCGGCCCCGGCGAGCGTCCAGCCGGGCATGGACGCGAGCGCGCGCTGCGCCTTGTGCAGGGCGCTGGGGTGGTGACGGAGAACGTAGACGTGGGGCATCGGAACAACCGGCCGCGCAGCACGCGGCCAGCGACGCATTGTGCGCAGGCCGCGTCGCGCTTCATACCCCATGAGCGAGTCCCCGCGACTCGGGGGGGCTAGATCGGCTGTACCGGTCCGGTCGGCGCAAAGCTGTGCGGCGTCGCGAGCGGCCAGTACACGCGGAAAGTGTTGAGCGGCACGTCGCCGCCGCTCAGCAGGGCGCCCGGCTCGACCCAGGGCAGCAGGTTTGCGAGCAGGCGCACCTCGTGGCGGCTGATGCGGTGGACGATGTGCGCGGCGCTGAGCTCGCACGGGTGCTTGAGGCCTGCGGCCTGGACGAGCTCGCGCAGCGCCTCGAGCGTCTGCTCGTGGAAGCGGAACACGCGCTCGGCCTTGTCGGGAACGATCAGCGCGCGCTGGCGCTGCGGGTCCTGGGTCGTCACGCCGGTCGGGCAATGGCCGGTATGGCAGGACTGGGCCTGGATGCAGCCGAGCGCGAACATGAAGCCGCGCGCCGCGTTGCACCAGTCGGCGCCGAGCGCGAGCATGCGCGCGATGTCGAACGCCGACACCACGCGGCCCGCGCAGCCGAGCTTGATGCGGCTGCGCAGGTTCAGGCCGACGAGCGTGTTGTGGACCAGGCGCAGGCCCTCCTGCAGCGGCGCACCGACATGGTCGACGAACTCGAGCGGCGCCGCGCCGGTGCCGCCCTCGGCGCCGTCGACGACGATGAAGTCGGGGACGATGCCGGTTTCGACCATCGCCTTCGCGATCGCGAACCACTCCCACGGGTGGCCGATGCACAGCTTGAAGCCGACCGGCTTGTCGCCCGAGAGCTCGCGCAGCTCGGCGATGAAGTGCATCATCTCGACGGGCGTCGTGAACGCGCTGTGCGCGGCCGGCGAGATGCAGTCGACGCCGACCGGCACGCCGCGCGCGGCCGCGATCTCGGGCGTGACCTTGGGGCCCGGCAGCATGCCGCCGTGGCCGGGCTTGGCGCCCTGGCTCAGCTTGATCTCGATGAGCTTGACCTGCGGGTCGCGCGCGTTCGCGGCGAACTTCTCGGCGTTGAACGTGCCGTCGTCGTTGCGGCAGCCGAAGTAGCCCGACGCGACCTCCCAGATCAGGTCGCCGCCGTGCACGCGGTGGTACTGGCTGATCGAGCCCTCGCCGGTGTCGTGGGCAAAGCCGCCGCGCTTGGCGCCCTTGTTCAGCGCCATGATCGCGTTCGCCGACAGCGCGCCGAAGCTCATCGCCGAGATGTTGAACACGCTCGCCGAATAGGGCTGGGCGCGCTCGGCCCCGATCGTGATGCGGAAGTCGTGGGTGGGCAGCCGGGTCGGCGCGAGCGAATGGTTGATCCACTCGTAGCCGTTCGCGCCGACGTCGAGCTGGGTGCCGAACGGGCGCTTGTCGGGGTCGCCCTTGGCGCGCTGGTAGACGAGCGAGCGCTGGGTGCGCGAGAACGGCGAGGCCTCGTTGTCGGCCTCGAGGAAGTACTGGCGGATCTCGGGGCGGATGAACTCGAGCAGGAAGCGCACATGGCCGATCACCGGGTAGTTGCGCAGGATCGAGTGGCGCGTCTGCCGGCTGTCGCGCAGGCCCAGCAGGGTCAGCGCGGCGAACGCCACGGCCCAGGCCGGGTGGACCCGGCCGAAGCCCCAGGCCACGGCGAAGGCGAGCATGGCCAGGCCGCTGAGCAGCCAGGTCAGGTAGCGGACCGGAAATACGTCGTCGAGGCGGCGCAGCCATTGCGGCATGGGGAACTCCCGCAGCTAGGAAAGGGTGCAGCTTAAGCGCAGTTCGAAGGTGCCCGAACATGACTTCGGGCGCCATCGGGTACAAACCGGACAATACGCATCTTCACGGCCCCGGCGCGGGGCGTCCTCAGGGAAAGGCTGACATGGGCATCAAGACCGTCTTCAAACCGATAGGCTGGCTGCTGGGCAGGATCTGGTGGTTCGTCGACGGCCTGCGGCGCGCACTGTTCAACATCTTGCTGCTGCTGATCATCGTCTCGATCGTCTGGGCCCTGATCAAGAGCGCGCCCAAGCCGCTCGCCGACCGCACCCTGCTCGTGCTCAACCTCGACGGCCAGCTCGTCGAGCAGAGCTCGGGCTCGGCGCGCAGCGAGGCGCTCGCGCGCCTGCAGGGCCGCGACACCCTGCACCAGGTCCGCCTGCGCGACGTCGTCAGGGCGCTCGACGACGGTGCGAAGGACCCGAAGATCTGGGCCGCGCTGCTCGACCTCGACGACTTCTCGGGCGCCGGCCAGGCCGGCCTGCACGAGGTAGCCGCCGCGCTCGCGCGCTTCAAGGCCGCCGGCAAGCCCGTGCTCGCCTACGGCGACAACTACAGCCAGCGCGCCTACTACCTCGCGGCCCAGGGCAACGAGGTCTACATGAACCCGATGGGCCTGCTGCAGCTGACCGGCTTCGGCGGCTGGCGCAACTACTACAAGGACGCGCTCGACCGCCTCGGCGTCGAAGCCCACCTGTTCCGCGTCGGCACGTTCAAGAGCTTCGGCGAGCCCTATATCGCGAACGCGCCGTCGCCGGCCGCGCTCGAGGCCGACGCCTTCGTCTACGACGCGCTGTGGGGCGACTTCGGCGCCGCGATCGAGCAGGGCCGCAAGCTCGCCCGCGGCAGCGTCAAGACCCTGATCGACACGCTGCCCGAGCGTCTCGCCGCGACCCACGGCGACATGGCCCAGCTCGCCGTCGACGCGAAGTTCGTCGACGCACTGAAGACGCGCGACGAGATGCGCGCGCTGCTGATCAAGCGCGGCGCGGCCGACGACACCGGCAAGAGCTTCCGCCAGGTCGGCTACCTCGACTACCTGACGCGCCAGCCGCGCAAGACGCCGCTGCCCGACGCGCCCGAGGTCGCCGTCGTCGTGGCCGAGGGCGAGATCGTCGACGGCGACGCGGACCCGGGCATGGTCGGCGGCGACTCGACCGCGCGCCTGGTCCGCCAGGCCCGCGAGGACGCGCACGTGAAGGCGATCGTGCTGCGCGTGAACTCGCCGGGCGGCAGCGCCTACGCGTCCGAGGTCGTGCGCCGCGAGCTCGAGCTCGCGCGCAAGGACGGCAAGAAGGTCGTCGTCTCGATGGGCGACGTCGCTGCGTCGGGCGGCTACTGGATCACGATGGCCTCGGACCGCGTGATCGCCGACCCCGACACGATCACCGGCTCGATCGGCGTGTTCGCGATGTTGCCGACGGCCGACAAGCTGCTCGACAAGCTCTCGGTCCACACCGGCGGCTACACGACGACCTGGCTCGCCGGCGCCTACGACCCGCGCCGGCCCATGGACCCGCGCTTCGCGGCGCTGATGCAGGCCGGCGTCCAGCACACCTACGACGAGTTCACGGCCAAGGCCGCGCAGGCGCGCGGCAAGACGCCCGCGCAGGTCGACGCGGTCGCCCAGGGGCGCATCTGGACCGGCCGCCAGGCGCTCGAGCGCGGCCTGATCGACGCGCTCGGCAGCTTCGACGACGCGATCAAGTCGGCCGAGCAGCTCGCCGGCGTGAAGGCCGAGGACGCGCGCATCCGCTATGTCGAGAAGGAGCCCAGCCGCACCGAGCGCCTGCTGCAAAGCCTCGACGACGTGGTCGCGCCGAGCCTGCTCGACGGCCTGCGCGCGCAGCTCGGCTTCATGCCGCCCAAGGCGCTCGTCGACGCGGGCCGCGAGCTCGCGTGGCTGAGCGACCGCGCGGCGCGCGGCGAGGTCGTCGCGCATTGCCTGTGCGGGGCGCCCTGAGTCGCTGCTTCCGTCAGTTCACCGGCGCGTAGCCCGCGCGCTGGTGCAGGAACGCGCGCGCGAGGCTCGACTCGGGCTTGAGCCGCTCGCTGATATAGACCTCCTTGCGGCGCAGCACGATCTGCTCGCGCAGCTTCAGCGCCATCAGGCCCAGCGCGTCGATGCCGCGCTCCTCGGCCTGGGCGCAGGTCTGCCAGAGCCGGCACATGCCCTGCTCGGCGAGGCTGTGCATCTGCAGGTTGACGACGCGCAGCCGCGCCTGCACGCGCGCCTCGCAATGGGCGAGCCAGTTGCGCAGCGCCTCGGCGTTGCCGCCGGCGACGCGGCCGAGGTCCTCGCCGGCCGCGAGCAGCATCGCCTCGAGCGCGGCGCGGTCGCCGGCCGCATAGGCGGCGTTCACGGCCATCATCTGCTGCTCGCGGCGCGCGCGCCCGAGCGCGTCGCAGGCGGGACCGACGCGGTCGGGGTGCAGGCGCATCGCCGCGCGGCGGTACAGCAGCTTGAGCGGCGGCGGCGCCCAGGCGCCGATGTCGGCGCCGACCGGCACCGGCGGCAGCGGCGCGTCGGGCGGCAGCGGCTCGAAGCGCGCGGCCGGCTGCTGGGCCTGGAGCGCGCTGGGCGCCGGCGCGGTCTTGGCGTCGGGCAGGCGCAGCTCGATGCCGCGGCCGCGCAGCGTCGCGATCAGCGCCCGCGTCGTCGTGTGCAGCTGCGCCTCGAGCGCCGCGAGCTCGGTGTATAGCGGGTCGAACTCGGCGCGGTAGCGCGCGTCGAAGGCCTGGACCTGCACGCGCCGCGCCTCGTAGGCCTGCTCCTGCAGGGCGAGGTAGCGGCGCAGGTCGAGCAGGGCCGCGTGGCGGCGCTCGAGCTCGTTGCGCGTGATCAGCGGGGCGTGCATGGGCGCCATTCTCCCGCGTCGGCGCTTCAGTCGACCGTCATCCGGTAGCGCTTGACCGCGAGCACCCCGGCCGCGAGCATGAACAGCAGCAGCGGCCAGACGTCGGGCCACAGCGCCGCGGCGTCGCTGCCCTTGAGCATCAGGCCGCGCACGATGCGCAGGAAATGCGTGAGCGGCAGGACCTCGCCGAGCCATTGCGCCCACACCGGCATGCCGCGGAACGGGAACATGAAGCCCGACAGCAGGATCGACGGCAGGAAAAAGAAGAAGGTCATCTGCACGGCCTGCAGCTGGTTCTGCGCGAGTGTCGAGAACGCGAAGCCGACCGCGAGGTTGGCGAGCATGAACACGCCGATCAACGCCATCAGCAGCACCCAGCTGCCGAGCATCGGCACGCCGAACAGCACGAGCGCGGCGCCGAGGATCACGCCGAGCTGGATATAGCCGACGAACACGAAGGGCAGGATCTTGCCGACCATGACTTCGACCGGCCGCACCGGCGTCGCGAGCAGGTTCTCGAGCGTGCCGCGCTCGCGCTCGCGCGTCATCGCGAGGCCCGTGAGCATGACCATGGTCATCGTCAGGATCGTGCCGACCAGGCCCGGCACGATGTTGTAGCGCGACAGGCCCTCGGGGTTGTAGCGGCGCTGCAGGCGGATCTCGAACGGCGCGGCGCGCGGCGCGAGGGCGCCGAGCGGTCCGCGCAGGTCGCGCGCGAGCGCCTGCGTCGCGATCTGGTCGAGCGCGGCCATCGCGTTGCTGCCCGCGGCCGGGTCGGTCGCGTCGGCCGCGAGCAGCAGCGCCGGGTGCTCGCCGCGCACGAGGCGGCGCGAGAACTCGGGCGGGATCACGAGCACGAACTGCATCGTGCCGGCCTCGAGCAGCGCGTCGGCCTCGCGCTCGCTCGCGGGCTCGGCGGCGAGGCGGAAATAGCCGCTGTTCTGCAGCGCCGTCGTGATCGAGCGGCCGAACTCGCCGGTGTCGGCCGTGACGACGGCGAGCGGCAGGCCCTTGGGGTCGGTGTTGATCGCGTAGCCGAACAGCACGAGCTGCAACACCGGAACGCCGACCGCCATCGCGAAGGTCAGGCGGTCGCGCAGCATCTGCTGGAGCTCCTTGACGAACACGGCCGCGATGCGGGCGAGCGAGATGCGGGCCATCGTCGTCACGCCGGCGCGAAGTTGTCGGGCGCCTGCGCGATCAGGCTGATGAACACGTCCTCGAGCGAGGCCGCGCCGCGCGTGAGCCGCAGGTCGGCGCGGCCGCGCAGCGGCGCGAGCGCGGCCTCGAGCAGGGCCGGGTCGCGCCCGGCGACGTGGACCTTGGCGCCGAAGGCCGCCGCGCTGAGCACGCCGGGGCGCGCCTTGAGCTCGTGGATGCAGGCCTGCGCGTCTGCGCCCTCGACGGCCCAGACCGTGAGGTCGGCGCCCGCGATGATTTCGGCCTGGTTGCCGCGCGCGAGGATCTTGCCGTAGGCGATGTAGACGAGCTCGTGGCAGCGCTCGGCCTCGTCCATGTAGTGGGTCGAGACGAGCACCGTGATGCCGGCCGCGGCGAGCTCGTGGATCTCGTCCCAGAAGTCGCGCCGCGCCTTCGGGTCGACGCCGCCGGTCGGCTCGTCGAGCAACAGCAGGCGCGGCCGGTGCAGCAGGCAGGCCGCGAGCGCGAGGCGCTGCTTCCAGCCGCCCGACAGGCTGCCCGCGAGCTGGTGCTGGCGGCCCGTCAGGCCGAGCCGCTCGAGCGCCGCGCCGACGGCCTGCACGCGGTCGGCCATGCCGAACAGGCGCGCGACGAAGTCGAGGTTCTGGCGGATCGACAGGTCCTCGTAGAGGCCGAAGCGCTGCGTCATATAGCCGACCTGGCGGCGGATCGCGACGGCGTCGCGGCGGAAGTCCAGGCCCAGGCAGGTGCCCGCGCCCGCGTCGGGCGTGAGCAGGCCGCAGAGCATGCGGATCGTCGTCGTCTTGCCGCTGCCGTTCGGGCCGAGAAAGCCGACGATGCGGCCCGCGCCGACCTGCAGGTCGATCGCGTCGACGACGGCGCGGCCGCCGTAGCGCTTGCTCAGGCCGCGCACGTCGATCGCGAGCTCGGCCGCTGCCGCGACTGCCTCGCTCATGGCGCGGCCCGCGCCTCGAGCGGCTGCCCCGGGTGCAGGCGCTCGGCGTCGCCGGCCTGCTCGGGGCGCGCCTCGACCATGAAGACGAGCTTGGCGCGCTCGCTGTTCGAGTAGATGACCGGCGGCGTGTACTCGGCCTGCGGCGCGATATAGCTGATGCGCGCGGGGATCGCGGCGCCGCAGCCGTCGCAGCTCAGCAGCACGCGCGCGCCGAGCTTCAAGGCGCCGAGCTGGGTCTCGGCGACGAAGAAGCGCGCCTTGCGGTTCGCCGGCGGCAGCAGCGCGAGCACGGGCTGGCCGGCCGGCACCCATTCGCCGGGGCGGTAGAACACGTCGGTGACGCGGCCCGCGGCGGGCGCGTTCTGGGCCATCTGCGCGCGCAGCCAGGCGCTTTGCGCGACGTTGCTGCTCGCGGCGGCCGCGAGCGCGTGGGCGGCCGTGCGCTGGTCGCTGCGCGCGGGCAGGTGGGCGACGGCTAGTGCCGCGCGCAGCTCGCGCACATGGGCCTCGGCCTGCTCGAGCTGGAGCTCGCCGTCGTCGACCTCGGCGCGCGCGATAAAGCCCTGGGCGAGCAGCTCGCGGCGGCGGCGCAGCTCGGTGCGCGCGAGCTCGGCCTGCTTCTCGGCCTCGCGGACCTGGGCCTCGGCCATGGCGATCTCGGCCGCGCGGCGGCCCTTGTCGGCGTCGAGCGCCTGGGCCCGGGCGCTCGCCTCGCGCGCGCCGGCCTCGCGCTCGACCGCTTGCGCGTAGGTCGCGTCGAGGCTGAACAGCGGCGCGTCGGCCGCGACCTGCTGGCCCGACTCGACTTTGAGCGCGGTGATGCGGCCGGTCTGCGGCGCCGTGATGTAGAGCGTGTCGCCGAACGCGTAGCCGGGCCAGCCGGCGCCGGGCGGCGGCGAGCAGGCCGTGGCCAGCAGGGCCAGGGGAGCGAGGCAGGCGAGCTTCAATCTCATGCGGCGGCGTCCTTGCGGCAAAGGCGGCGAACGGCCATTGTGGCTAGAATCTCGCCCATCGCGCCGATTTGCTCCGAATTGCGGGCGCGTTAAAAGTGCAGCTAAAGAGGACCCGAAGGGGGCCTCTTCAGAGAAGGCTCATGTCGCTTGCGACGTGAGCCGGAACTAAGGAGGATGCCAGACCGGTGTCCGTGCTTTTGCGGCGCCGGTTTTGTTTTTGGCGAAAGGCCCCACCATGGCGAGTCTCGGTTACGTCGTGCCGCAGACGCTCACGTTCGACGCGCCGCTGCGCTTGCGCAGCGGCAGCACGCTCGGCCCCTACGAGCTCAAGGTCGAGACCTACGGTCAGCTCAACACCGCGAAGTCCAACGCGATCCTCGTCTGCCACGCGCTCAACGCAAGCCACCATGTGGCCGGCAGCTACGAAGGCCAGGAGCGCAGCGAAGGCTGGTGGGACAACCTGATCGGCCCCGGCAAGCCGCTCGACACCGACAGGTTCTTCGTGATCGGCGTGAACAACCTCGGCTCCTGCTTCGGCTCGACCGGGCCCATGCACCTCAACCCCGCGACCGGCGTCGAGTACGGCGCCGACTTCCCCGTCGTGACCGTGCACGACTGGGTCGACGCGCAGGCGCGCGTCGTCGAGCGCCTGGGCGTCAACCAGCTCGCCGGCGTGCTCGGCGGCTCGCTCGGCGGCATGCAGGCGCTCGACTGGTCGCTGCGCTACCCGGACCGGCTGCGCCACTGCATCGCGATCGCGACGGCGCCGAGCCTGTCGGCGCAGAACATCGCGTTCAACGAGGTCGCGCGCCGCGCGATCGTGACCGACCCCGACTTCCACGGCGGCCACTACTACCGCCACGGCGTCGTGCCCAAGCGCGGCCTGCGCGTCGCACGCATGATCGGCCACATCACCTACCTCAGCGACGACGTGATGGAGGAGAAGTTCGGCCGCCAGATGCGCGCCGCCGAGCTCGGCTATTCGACCCAGGACATCGAGTTCCAGATCGAGAGCTACCTGCGCTACCAGGGCGACAAGTTCAGCGAGTACTTCGACGCCAACACCTACCTGCTGATCACGCGCGCGCTCGACTACTTCGACCCCGCGCGCGAGCATGGCGGCGACCTGTCGCGCACCTTCGCGCTCGCGCGCTGCAAATACCTGGTCGCGAGCTTCACGACCGACTGGCGCTTCTCGCCCGCGCGCTCGCGCGAGATCGTCAAGGCGCTCGTCGACAACCGCCGCGAGGTCTCCTACGCCGAGATCGACGCGCCGCACGGCCACGACGCGTTCCTGCTCGACGACCCGCGCTACCACGGCGTGCTGCGCGCCTATTTCGAGCGCATGGCGGGAGAGTTCGCATGAGCGCCCGCACGGCCGCTCCGAAGGGCGCTCATTCCCGCTCGGCGGGACAGCGCGTAGCGCGAAGGGTGCCCCAGTGAGCCTCGTTCAACAGATCGCGGATCTCGTGCCCGAGGGTGCGCGCGTGCTCGACCTCGGCTGCGGCAAGGGCGAGCTGCTCGCCCACCTGCAGCGCCACAAGGGCTGCAGCGGCTACGGCGTCGAGCTCGACGACGCGAACCTGCTCGCCTGCGTCGAGCGCGGCGTCAACGTGATCCAGGCCAACCTCGAGGAAGGCCTGTCGATGTTCGCCGACCAGAGCTTCGACGTCGTCCTGCAGCTCGAGTCGCTCCAGCACCTGCGCAACGCCGAGCAGATGCTGCGCGAGACCGCGCGCGTCGGCCGCATCGGCATCGTGAGCTTCCCGAACTTCGCGCATTGGCCGAACCGCCTGCAGGTGCTCACGGGCCGCATGCCGGTCACGCGCACGCTGCCCTACGAGTGGTACGACACGCCGAACATCCGCGTCGGCACCTATGCCGACTTCGAGGTGCTCGCGCGCAAGAACAAGCTGAGCGTGCTCGACAGCTTCGGCGTCCAGGACGGCCGGGTCCGGCGCTTCCGGCCGAATCTTCTCGCGAGCGTCGCGGTGTTCAAGTTCGACCGCGGCTGATGTCAAGCCGCTGACGCCTCGGCGGCGCGATACTGGCCGGCCATAGCGAGGAGAACTTCATGATCGGCTACACGACCCTCGGGACCAACGACCTGCCGCGCGCAACGGCGTTCTACGACGAGCTGTTCGGCGTCATCGGCATCAAGCGCATCATGGACTTCGGTCGCGGCTACGCCTGGGGCACGGGCATGGACAAGCCCGGCTTCGGCGTGATGAAACCCTTCGACGGGGCGCCGGCCTCGGTCGGCAACGGCGTGATGGTTGCGCTCGCAGTCGACAGCAAGGAGAAGGTCGACGCCCTGCACGCGAAGGCGCTGGCGCTCGGTGGCCGATGCGAAGGCCCGCCGGGCGCGCGCGGCGACGGCTTCTACGCAGCCTACTTCCGCGACCTCGACGGCAACAAGCTGAACGCCTTCTTCGTCGGGTGAAGCGTTCACCAAATCCCTAGTTTCCCGCTCGCGCGGCGCGCGCGACTGCCTACACTCGCGCCCATGCAAAATTTGACGAGCGAAGACGGCCTCGCGCTGCACCTGCGCGGGTGGCCCCACGGCGGCGCGACGCCGCCGCGCGGCACCCTGCTGATCGTCCACGGCCTCGGCGAACATATCGGCCGCTACGAGGACGCGGCGCAGCGCTTCAACAGCTGGGGCTGGAACGTCGTCGGCTACGACCAGCGCGGCCATGGCGCCTCGGGCGGGCGACGCGGCGACGTGCCCGACGCGGCGAGCCTGCTGCGCGACCTCGGCCGCGTGATCGACGCGGTGGGCGCCGACCCACGCCTGAAGGCCGGCCGCCTCGTGCTGGTCGGCCACAGCATGGGCGGCCTCGTCGCCGCGCGCTTCGTCGCGGGCGGCCTGACCGCGAGCAGCGCCGGCGTGCTGCCCGACTGGTTCCGCCCGGTCGACGGCCTCGTGCTGTCGTCGCCGGCGCTCGCCGTCGCGATGAACGGCTGGCAGCGCCTGCTGCTGTTCGTCGGCGCCAAGCTCGCGCCGCACCTCGCCGCGCACAACGGCCTGAACCCGCAATGGGTGTCGCGCGACGCCGAGGTCGTGCGCGCCTACCGCGCCGACCCGCTCGTGCACAACCGCATCACGCCGACGCTCGCGCGCATGATCGTCGAGGGCGGCCAGCTCGTGCGCCGGCTCGCACCCGACTGGATCGTGCCGACCCTGCTCGTCTGGGCCGGCGCCGACCGCTGCGTCGTGCCGGCCGGCAGCGCCGAGTTCGCGGCCGGCGCGCCCGCGGCGCTGCTGCGCCATGAATGCTTCGAAGGCCTGGCCCACGAGATCTTCAACGAGCCCGAGCGCGACCAGGTCTTCGCCGAGGTCAAGGACTGGCTCGACCAGGCGTTCTAGAGCCGGTCGACTTAAACTTCGAGGCTTCCCGGCCACAAGCCTTCGGAGGCCCCATGAACGCACGCGACCCCGCGCTGCCGCTGCAGCACGACGAAAACCTGGCGATCGGCGAGTTCGCCGCCCGCGTCTGGGACGAGGAAATCGTCCCGGCGCTGACCGACTACATCGCGATCCCGGCCAAGAGCCCGATGTTCGACGCCGACTGGGCGACGCACGGCCATATCGAGAAGGTCCTGCGCGACGCCGCGGCCTGGGTCGAGAGGCGCCAGGTCGCCGGCCTCAGGCTCGAGGTCGTGCGCATCCCGGGCCGCACGCCGGTGATCTTCTTCGAGGCGCCCGCGACCAAGTCGGGCAGCACCGACACCATCCTGCTCTACGGCCACCTCGACAAGCAGCCCGAGTTCACGGGCTGGCGCAACGACCTGGGGCCCTGGACGCCCAAGTACGAGAACGGCCTGCTCTACGGCCGCGGCGGCGCCGACGACGGCTACGCGGTCTATGCGTCGCTGACGGCGATCGAGGCGCTCGACCGCCAGGGCATCCCGCGGCCGAGCTGCGTCGGCCTGATCGAGACCTGCGAGGAGTCGGGCTCCTACGACCTGCCCGCTTACATCGACGTGCTCAAGCCCCGCCTCGGCAATGTCTCGCTGGTCGTGTGCCTGGACTCGGGCGCCGGCAACTACGAGCAGCTGTGGCTGACGACCTCGCTGCGCGGCATGGTCTCGGGCGTGCTCAAGGTCGAGGTGCTGACCGAGGGCATCCACTCGGGCGACGCGTCGGGCCTCGTGCCGTCGAGCTTCCGCATCCTGCGCCAGGTGCTCGACCGCCTCGAGGACAGCCAGACCGGCCGCCTGCTGCCCGCGAGCTTCCACTGCGAGATCCCGGCCGCGCGCGTCGCGCAGGCGCAGGCGACCGCCGCGATCCTCAAGGACGAGGTCTGGAAGCGCATGCCCTGGGCCTGCGGCGCCGACGGCGGCAGCGTGCTGCCGACGACGACCGACCCGGTCGAGGGCCTGCTCAACCGCACCTGGCGGCCGACGCTCAGCGTCGTCGGCGTCGACGGCTTCCCCGAGCTCAAGAACGCCGGCAACGTGCTGCGCCCGTACACGGCGTTCAAGCTCTCGCTGCGTCTGCCGCCGCTGATCGACGGCAACGCCGCCGCGCTCGAGCTCAAGGCCCTGCTCGAGGACAACGCGCCGTACAACGCCCGCGTCACCTTCGTGCCGGACGGCCGCGCCGGCGCCTACGGCGCGACCGGCTGGAACACGCCCGACCTGTCGCCGTGGCTCACGGGCGCGCTGAACGCCGCGAGCGAGGCGCATTTCGGCGCGCCGGTCGGCTTCATCGGCCAGGGCGGCACGATCCCGCTGATGAGCATGCTGCAAAAGGGCTTCCCGCAGGCGCAGATGATGGTCTGCGGCGTGCTCGGCCCGAAGAGCAACGCGCATGGGCCGAACGAGTTCCTCCACGTGCCCTACGGCAAGCGCCTGACGGCCGCCGTCGCGCAGGTCATGGCGGCCCATCCTTGAGCGGCCGCCGCCCGAGCCGCCGCTGAGGCGCCGCGCGCATGGACCAGCTGCGCGCGATGCGCGTGTTCGCGGGCGTCGTCGACGCCCGCAGCTTCGCGGGCGCCGCGCGCGCGCTCGACCTCGCGCCGGCCGTCGTCACGCGGCTCGTCGCCGAGCTCGAGGAGAGCCTCGGCGCGCGCCTGCTGAACCGCACGACGCGGCGCGTCACGCTGACCGAGATCGGCGAGGCCTACCTCGAGCGCGCGCGCCGCATCCTCGCCGACGTCGACGAGGCCGCGGCGCTGACGAGCGCGGCGACGACCGAGCCGCGCGGCCATGTGCGCGTGCTCGTGCCGCCGGCGCTCGCCGTGCACCAGCTCGCGAAGCGGCTGCCGCGCTTCCACGAGCAGTACCCGCAGGTCACGATCGAGCTGCATTCGCCGGGGCCGGTCACGAGCCCCGACGAGAGCTTCGACATCAGCATCGTGCACTCGCGCGACCCGCTCGACGGCGACTTCGTCGCGCGCCGGCTCGCGCGCAGCGAGACCATCGCGGTGGCCTCGCCCGAGTACCTCGACCGGCGTGGCCGGCCGCAGCACCCGAGCGAGCTGCTCGGCCACGACTCGCTGCTGCCCTTGACGATGCAGCACGAAGGCATCGTGTTCCGCCGCGGCGGCGCGAGCGACGAGGCGGCCGAGCGGTTCACGCTGCGCCCGGGCCGCGGCCTGCTCAGCACGGCCAACCTCGACACCCATTACGCCGCCGCGCTGCACGGCCTCGGCATCGCGGGCCTGCCCTCGTTCCAGATCGAGGACGCGCTGCTCGAGAACGCGCTCGAGCGCGTGCTGCCGGAATGGCGGCTGGGCAGCTCGACGATCTGGGCCTGCCTGCCGACGCGCAAGTTCGTGCCGGCGCGCACGCGCGCGCTGCTCGACTTCCTGATCGAGGTCTTCGGCGGCGCGGACCGCGACCCCTGGCTGCTCGCCGCGAACTGCGAGACGCGCGCGCCGAGCAAGGCGCGCCGGCGCGGCTGATGCGGTGCGCGGCTAACGCAGCGTGAAGCCGTCGGCGAGCAGGCCGTCGGCGTCCGGGATCAGCAGGGTCAGCGGCTTGAGCGCCATATAGCGCGTCGCCGTGCGCACGATATGCGCGAGCAGGCGGCGCTCGGCGCGCGCCTGGCCGGGGGCCAGGCGGGACGCGGACTCGGGCCGCGCCGCGACGAGCCGCAGGTGGCGCGCGAGCGCGGCCCATTCGAAGCCGCGCCAGAACGCGCCGAAGTCGGCGTCGACACCGGGCAGCGCGTGGCGCGCCCGTTCCCAGTAGCGGATCGCCAGGTCGAGTTCGTCGGCCTCGTCGAGCACGCAGGCCGGGTCGCGCAGCAGCGCCGCGAGGTCGAAGCCGAGCGGGCCGCAGCCCTGGGGAGCGCGCTGCCAGTCGACCGGGCCGAGCGGCGCGAGGCCGCCGTGCAGTGCGAACGGCGGCTGGGCCGCGAGCTCGGTGCTGAGCGCCGCGGCGACGCGCTGCCAGTGCTGGCGCTGTTCGGGCGTCCAGGCGTCGCGCGCGAAGGCGGCAAAACCGGCGGCGAGGTCGGCCGGTGCGGCCGGGGAGGCTGGCGCCGTTTCGGGCGTCGTGGCGGCCCTCGGGGCCTGCTGCTGCCATTGCAGCCAATCCTCGAGCCGGCGGCGCAGCGCGGCGAGGTCGGGAGTGGGGGTGTCGGTGCTGGTCGTCATGGATAATCGGCCGCGCCTTCGCGTCCGGCCTCGGGCCGGTGCGGAAGGTGCAGACCCCGGAATTCTATTGAGCGTCGCCGCGCGGCGCCCCATCAGCCGAACCCCGTGCCCGCAGCCAAGCCGTTTGCGCCGAGTCCCATCGCTGTTGCCGTGCTGTGCCTGCCGCTCGCGGCACGCGCGGCGCTCGGCCCGCCCGACATCGACACCGAGCCGCTCCAGCTCAGGCCGTCGCGCGTGCTGCGCCTCGACGAGCACCCGGCGATGGCGCTGAGCGCGGCGCGCATGCAGGCCCAGTTCGACCGCGGCTCGCGCGCCGAGGGCGACGCCGAGCTGCGCTACGGCGACACGCTGCTGCGCTCCGACCTGATCACCTACGACCAGGAGACCGACCTCGCCCACGCCGAGGGCCACGTGAGCATCATGCGCGGCGGCAACACGTTCAGCGGTCCCTCGGCCGAGCTGCGCGTCGGCAGCTTCACGGGCGAGCTCGTCGACCCGACGTATTTTTTCTCGCAGACCGGCGGCGGCGGGCGCGCCAAGTCCATCAGCTTCAGCGACGCCAAGCATGTGCTGGCCGAGCAGGGCACCTACAGCAGCTGCCCGGTCGTCGACGGCCAGCCCCAGGACTGGGTGCTCAGCGCGAGCAGCATCGCGATGGACTTCGACAACAACGAGGGCGTCGCGAAGGACGCCGTGCTGCACTTCCTCGGCGTGCCGCTGCTCGCCGCGCCGTCCCTGAGCTTCCCGATCAACGGCGAGCGCAAGTCGGGCTGGCTGCCGCCGAACATCGGCCTCGACAACCGCAGCGGTTTCGAGTTCGGCGTCCCGTATTACTGGAACATCGCGCCGAACCGCGACGCGACCGTCGCGCCCTTCGTGATGACGCGGCGCGGCGCCGGCGTCGACGGCGAGTTCCGCTACCTCGAGCCCGAGCACCAGGGCCGGCTCGTGCTCGACCTGATCCCGCACGACGACGTCGCCGGGCGCTCGCGCTGGAACGCGATCGTCCAGCAGAGCGGCCGCTTCGGCGACGGCTGGCAGTACCACGTCGACGGCGAGCGCGTGTCCGACGACAACTACTGGAAGGACATGCCGCAGCGCCTCGAGAGCAAGACCGAGCGTCTGTTCGAGGCCGCGGCCGACGTGCAGCGCAGCGTCGACCTGAACTGGGGCCAGTGGCAGACCTACGCGCGCGTCGAGCAATGGCAGGCGCTGCAGGGCACCGACCCGACCGTGCAGTTCCTCGTGCCCTATCAGCGCACGCCGCAGATCGGCACGCGCCTGACGAGCAAGGCCGACGACGCCGTCGTCGACGGCTGGCTGCCCTGGGGGCCGCGCACGCGGCTCGAGGGCTCGCTCGAGCTCGAGTACAACCGCTTCGACCTGTCGCCCGACGCGCTGCCGACGCAGACCCAGACCGGCCAGCGCGTGCACCTGCTCGGCCACGCGAGCCTGCCGATCGGCGGGGCGGCCTGGTGGCTCGTGCCGCGCGTGTCGCTCAACGCGGCGAGCTACGCGCTCGACCAGCCGACGGCCGACGGCCGCACGAGCCTGAGCCGCACGGTGCCGAGTTTCAGCCTCGACAGCGGCCTCGTGCTCGAGCGCGACACGAGCCTGTTCGGCCGCGCGATGCGCCAGACGCTCGAGCCGCGCCTGCTCTACGTGCGCACGCCCTACCGCGACCAGGACGCGATGCCGAACTTCGACTCGGCGCCCAAGGACTTCAACTACGACTCGATCTACAGCGACGACCAGTTCAACGGCGTCGACCGCGTCAACGACGCGAACCAGCTGACCTTCGGCGCGGTCAGCCGCTGGCTCGACGCGAGCCACGGCGACGAGGCGCTGCGCCTGGGCGTCGCCCAGCGCCTGCAGTTCACGCCGCAGCGCATCACGCCGGACGGCTCGGCGCCGTCGACGCAGCGCTTCTCCGACCTGCTGCTGATCGCCGGCGCCCACCTGTACGAGCAATGGTGGGCCGACGGTACGCTCGACTACGACCCGCAGACCGGCCAGTCGGAGCGCGCGGTCTACCGTGCGCGCTACTCGCCGGGGCCATACCGCACGGTCAGCGTCGCCTACCGGCTCGCGCGCGGCCAGAGCGAGCAGGCCGAGGTCGCGTGGCAATGGCCGCTGTGGGGCACGACGGCCAAGGGCACGCCGCGCCGCGGCGGGCCGGGCTGCTCGGGCGGCTGGTACAGTGCCGGGCGGGTCCAGTATTCGCTGATGGACAAACGCCTGACCGATTCGGTGTTCAGCGTCGAGTACGACGCCGGCTGCTGGGTCATGCGGGTCGGCGTCGAGCGCCTGTCGACCGGTACGACCGAAAACAATACGCGGCTGATGCTGCAGCTCGAGCTTGTCGGCCTGTCCGAGCTCGGTTCGAACGCCCTAAGGGTCTTGAAAGACAATATCCCCGGTTACCGACAGCTGAGTGCCGATCGTTCGGCGAGCCAAGCGAATTCCAATGACTGATTTTCTGCGCCGCGCCCTGCCGGGCTTCGTCCTCCTGCTCCTCCTCGGCAGCGCGCTGCCGCCCGCCGAGGCCCAGCGTCCCGCCCCGATCGTCTCGACGGCCCGCACGTCGCTGCAGCCGGGCGACTTCATCGCCGCCGTCGTGAACCAGGACCTGGTTGCGGGCAGCGAGGTGGTCCAGCGCATGGCGACGATGCGCCAGCAGCTGCTCGACCGCCACGAGCCGGTGCCCGACGAAGAGACGCTGCGCGACAAGGCGCTCGACCAGCTGATCGACGAGCGCGCGATGGTCACCTTCGCGCGCGAGAACGGCAACAAGGTCGACGACGCCGAGCTCGACCGCTACGTCGCCAACGTCGCCGCGCAGAACAAGCTGACGATGCCGCAGCTGCTCGAGCGCCTGAAGGCCGACGGCATGGACCTCAAGCGCTTCCGCGACAACCTGCGCGACCAGGTCATGACCGACCGGGTCCGCGACGGCGAGGTGCGCAGCCGCATCCATGTCAGCGACGCCGACATCGACGCCTGGCTCGACCAGCGCCGCGCCGCGCTGGCCGGCGGCGCCGAGCTCGATCTCGCGCAGATCCTGGTCACGGTGCCCGAGGACGCGTCGCCCAGCGTCGTGGACGAGCGCCGCGCGCGCGCCCAGAAGGCGCTCGACCGCGTGCTCGCGGGCGAGGACTTCGCGGCCGTCAACAAGGACGTCTCGGAGGACGGCAACAAGGCGACCGGCGGCGACATCGGCCTGCGCCCGATCGACCGCCTGCCCGACGTCTTCGTCAACGCCGTCAAGGACCTCAAGGAGGGCGAGGTGCTGCCGCACCTCGTGCGCTCGAGCGCGGGCGGCTTCCATGTCCTCAAGCTCGTCAAGCGCAGCGGCGCGCGCGCGCTGACCGAGGTGCTCGAGACCCACGCGCGCCATATCCTGCTGCAGCCGTCGAGCCAGCTGACCATGGAGGCCGCGGCGCAGCGCCTCGCCGAGTTCAAGCAGCAGATCCAGAGCGGCAGCGCGACCTTCGAGGAGCTCGCGCGCAAGTACTCGGTCGACGGCAGCGCCCAGCAGGGCGGCGACCTCGGCTGGACGCGCCAGGGCCAGTTCGTTCCCGAGTTCGAGCAGGCGATGAACGCGCTGCCGATCAACGGCATCTCCGACCCCGTGCCCTCGCGCTACGGCGTGCACCTGATCCAGGTGCTCGAGCGCCGCAACGCGACGGTCGACCTCAAGCAGCTGCGCGCGCAGGCGCGCGACGCGCTGGGCGAGCAGAAGTACGACGCGGCCTACCAGGACTGGCTCAAGGAGCTGCGCTCGCGCGCCTATATCGAGAAGCGCGAGTGGCCCGACGACCAGCAGTGACGACGTGAGCAGCAGCGGCCATATCCCGCGCAAGCGCTTCGGTCAGCATTTCCTGACCGACGTCGCGATCATCGACGGCATCATCGACGCGATCGCGCCGGCGCCCGGCGAGGCGCTCGTCGAGATCGGCCCGGGCCTCGGCGCGATGACCCTGCCGCTGCTCGCGCGCCACGGTCGCTTCACGGTGATCGAGCTCGACCGCGACCTCGCCGCGCGGCTGCGCCGGCGCGGCGACCTCGACGTCGTCGAGTCCGACGTGCTCAAGGTCGACTTCGCGGCGCTCGCCGCGGCGGCGGGCCAGCGCCTGCGCGTCGTCGGCAACCTGCCGTACAACATCTCGACGCCGATCCTCTTTCACCTGCTCGGCTTCGTCGACCATGTCGTCGACCAGCATTTCATGCTGCAGAAGGAGGTCGTCGACCGCATGGCGGCGGGCCCCGGCGGCAAGGACTACGGCCGGCTGTCGGTGATGCTGCAGTGGCGCTACGAGGTCGAATCGGTGTTCGACGTGCCGCCCGAGTCCTTCGACCCGCCGCCGCGCGTCGACTCGGCGATCGTGCGCATGCGGCCCCACGCCGAACCGCCGCGGCTCGATTCGGTGCTGCTCGGCGAGATGGTCCAGGTCGCGTTCTCGCAGCGCCGCAAGCTGCTGCGCCACTCGCTCGGCAAGTGGCTCGAGGCGCGCCAGTTCGGCGGCCACTTCGACCTGCAGCGCCGCGCCGAGGAAGTGCCGGTCGCGGAGTTCGTCGCGCTGGCGAGTTCGCTCTAAGCCCCCTTCCTGCGCAGACCGAGCGTGCCGGGCTACGGGCGCCCGCCATTGCTCCGTGCCAGGGCCAGCGGCCCTGGCGCTCGCCAGGCACATTGAGTCCACAGGACTCAATGTGTCCGGGCTCGCTCCCCCGCCTCGCTGCGCGAGGCTCCTCCTTTACCTGCGCAATGGCGGGCCCCCGCATCCCGGCTCTCCACCGCAAGCGTTTCGCGGCGAACAAAAACCGGTGAGGCAACGCTCAAGCGCAGGAGTGCGGGGAAGCCGACTACGCAGGTAAAGGAGGAGCCGCGCTTAGCGCGGCGGGGGACACGGAGTAGGCGGCTTCCCCGTGCTCCTGCGCTGGTTGCAGTACAAAAAACAAAAGGGCCCCGCGAGGGGCCCTTCGTCTTTCAGCGCTGGCTCAAGGCATCGGCATCAAGCCGCGCCCAGCCACATCGAGGTGTCGAACGCGCTGCACATCATCGGCATGTTCACGCCGAAGTTCGGATTGCTCGTTGCCTTGTTGCTCGCGCTCTTTGCCGCCGGCTTGACGGCGATAGGGGCCTCGTCCTGAGCCCGCTCCCATGACCCGTTTTCTTGGGAGCGGGCTACCGAAAAGAATAGAAACACCGGAACGGTACCTTGCGGTCCGCCCAGTAGTCCGCCGCGTCGCGGAACACGTCGAGCAGCTGCTCGCGCGCCTCGCGGTCGAAACGCACGTTGTCCGGCAGCTGCTCGAGCACCACCACGAAGCCCGGCTGCGCGCCCGACTTGTGGACGAGATCGGTCATGCAGTCGTGCAGCGCGTCCAGGTTCTTGCCGAAATGGCTCGGGAACAGGAAGGCCTGGGCGATCCCTTCGAGCACGTCCGGCTTCGATTCGGCCGTGTTGAGATTGGCGTACAGAAAATGCTGGCCCGCCTCCTCGGCGGCCCGCATCAGGTCCTCCACCCTGTAGGCCCGGATGGCCTGCACGATGTTTGGACGGACGGTCTGCAAAAGCATGGTCGCAATCCTCCGATATAGTTCACGAAACTCTGGCGGCACTCGCCGACCGTCACTGCCCCAGCTGCTTGAAGCTGTTGTAATGGTCGTCGGTGTAGAAACAGCGATCAGGATGGGTCGGCACCGCGCCACCACACACGATCCGGCGCGCACCGCGGTTGTGTGCGCCAGGCGTGCGGACGGTGTACTCGTGGTAGTAGCCGCGGGCTTTTGCCGGCAACTGATGCTCGCGATTGCCGAAGACGATGCCGTCCTGGCTGTACGGGAAAGGCCCGCCAGCCTGGATCAGTGCGTAGGTCTTCTGGGCCTCGCGAGGCAGTGCCGACAACGGCACCGTCTCCGGCTCGGCCTGCGGCGACTGCACCGGCCGGGCTTGCACCTGGCTACCGAGGCCGGCGGTCGCGAGCAGCAAGGCCGCAAGCACCGCACTACGCCGGGTAGGCCGGGCGGGCTGGCGGACCAGCCGAGAGAGCAAAGACACGGGTTAACCCTGTTCCTGAAAGGCGACATGGTAGCGAATGGGCCCGAAAATCTCAAGCCGGGCACCCCCAATGGGGGTCGAATCCGCTGTTTGTGAGTAAGTGCCCACATTTCGTGGACGTGCTACGGCGAAGCCGATTCAGGGGCTGTCAACCGCCCCGTAAGCCCTTACAAACTTTTGTAAAAAGACGGTCATATCGGGCCCCGATCGGGGCCCCGGAAGCGCCCGTGCGGGCCCGCCGCGGGGCCCGCCGGCGCACCTTTCGCCTTAGCGCGCGTTCGCGTCGGCGACCGTCAGCGCCGTCATGTTGACGATGCGGCGCACCGTCGCCGACGGCGTCAGCACGTGGATCGGCTGGTTCGCGCCGAGCAGCACGGGGCCGATCGCGATGCCGCCGCCGGCCGCCGTCTTCAGCAGGTTGTAGCTGATGTTGGCTGCGTCGATGTTCGGCAGCACGAGCAGATTGGCCTCGCCGGTCAGTGCGCTGGCGGGCATGACCGTGCGGCGGTAGCCGGCGTCGAGCGCGGTATCGCCGTGCATCTCGCCGTCGACCTCGAGCCAGGGCGCCTGGACCTGCAGCAGCGCGAGCGTGTCGCGCATCTTCACGGCCGACGGGCAGTTGCTCGAGCCGAAGTTGCTGTGCGAGAGCAGCGCGGCCTTGGGCTTGACGCCGAAGCGCACGAGCTCCTCGGCGGCCATGATCGTGATCTCGGCGAGCTGCTCGGCCGTCGGGTCGTAGTTGACGTGGGTGTCGACGAGGAAGACCTGGCGGCCCGGCAGCATCAGGCCGTTCATGCACGCGTAGGTCTTGATGCCCGGGCGCTTGCCAATGACCTGGTCGATGTAGTGCAGGTGCATCGAGGTCGTGCCCCAGGTGCCGCACAGCATGCCGTCGACCTCGCCCTTGTGCAGCAGCATCGCGCCGATCAGCGTCAGGCGGCGGCGCATCTCGATCTTCGCCATCTGCGCCGTGACGCCCTTGCGCTCGGTCATCGCGTGGTAGCTCTGCCAGAAGTCGCGGTAGCGGTGGTCCTGCTCGACGTTGACGATGTCGTAGTCGCGGCCTTCCTTGAGGCGCAGGCCGAAGCGCTCGCAGCGCTGCGCGATCACGGCCGGACGACCGATCAGCGTCGGCCGCGCAAGGCCTTCGTCGACGACGACCTGGACCGCGCGCAGCACCTTTTCCTCTTCACCCTCGGCATACGCGACGCGCTTGGCCTTCGCGCGCTTCGCGACGTTGAAGATCGGCTTCATCGTCGTGCCCGACGCGTAGACGAAGTTCTGCAGGCGCTCGACGTAGGCGGCCATGTCCTGGACCGGCCGCAGCGCGACGCCCGAGGCCGCCGCCGCCGCCGCGACGGCGGGCGCGATCTTGATCATCAGGCGCGGGTCGAAGGGCTTCGGGATCAGGTACTCGGGGCCGAAGGACAGCGTCGCGCCCGCGTAGGCCGCGGCGACGACCTCGCTCTGCTCGGCCTGGGCGAGCTCGGCGATCGCGTGGACCGCGGCGACCTCCATCTCGTCGTTGATCGTCGTCGCGCCGCAGTCGAGCGCGCCGCGGAAGATGTAGGGGAAGCACAGGACGTTGTTGACCTGGTTCGGGTAGTCGGTGCGGCCCGTCGCCATGATCGCGTCGTCGCGCACCGCCCTGACCTCCTCGGGCAGGATCTCGGGCGTCGGGTTCGCGAGCGCGAAGATCAGCGGCTTCGCGGCCATGCTCCGGACCATCTCGGGCTTGAGCACGCCCGCGGCCGACAGGCCCAGGAACACGTCGGCGCCCTTGATGACCTCGGCGAGCGTGCGCGCGTCGGTCTTCTGCATGAACACCGCCTTGTCCGGGTCCATCAGCTCGGTGCGCCCTTCGTAGACGACGCCGGCGAGGTCGGTCAGCCAGATGTTCTCGCGCGGCACGCCGAGCTTGACGAGCAGGCCCACGCAGGCGAGCGCCGCGGCGCCGGCGCCCGAGGTCACGAGCTTGATCTGCTTGATGTCCTTGCCCGAGACCTTGAGGCCGTTGATCAGCGCCGCGCCGACGACGATGGCCGTGCCGTGCTGGTCGTCGTGGAAGACCGGGATCTTCATGCGCTCGCGCAATTTGCGCTCGACGTAGAAGCAGTCGGGGGCCTTGATGTCCTCGAGGTTGATGCCGCCGAAGGTCGGCTCGAGCGCGGCGATCGCGTCGACGAGCTTGTCGAGGTCCTTCTCGCCGAGCTCGAGGTCGAACACGTCGATGCCCGCGAACTTCTTGAACAGCACGCCCTTGCCTTCCATCACCGGCTTGGCGGCGAGGGGGCCGATGTCGCCGAGGCCCAGCACGGCCGTGCCGTTCGTGACGACGGCGACGAGGTTGCCGCGCGCGGTGTAGCGGAACGCGTTGGCCGGGTCGGCGACGATCTCCTCGCAGGCCGCGGCGACGCCCGGCGAGTACGCGAGCGCGAGGTCGGTCTGGTTGATCAGCTGCTTGGTCGGCGTGACGGCGATCTTGCCGGGCGTCGGAAACTCGTGATATTCGAGCGCCGCCTGGCGCAGCTGGGCGCGCTTTTCTTCCGCTGTCGGCATGAGTCTCCTCGTACTGGTATTCCCGGGGGTTGCAGATTCTAGGACCGTTGCGGCGGCCGGCCGCCAGCGGCTTTCCGCAGCTGTTGCAGGCGGCTTGCGAACGCACGCGGTAGCCTGCGCCGGCGCGCCGGCAAAAGCCGCGTCCCGGCGCCGGCCATCCTAGCCGCCGAACAGCGCGACGCCGCGCGCCCGCGCCGCGACCGGCACGCTGCCCGCGAGCGCGAGCGCGGGCCGCTGCGAGCCCATCGCGCCGAACACCGCGGCGACCTCGGCCGCGCTCACGGCGTCGAGGCGCGCAAGCCATTCGGCCGTGTCGCGCAGGCGCCCGAACGTGAACAGGTCGAGCGCGGCCGCCTCCATGCGCTTGGCCGGCTGCTCGAGCCCGCGCAGCGCGCGCACCGCGAGCTGCTTGCGCGCACGGGCCAGCGCGACGGCGTCGAGCGGCGCCTCGGCATGGCGGCGCAGCAGCGCGTGGACCGCCTCGAGCAGCTCGGCCGCCTGCTCGGGCGCCGTCGCCGCGTCGACGACGAACTGGCCCGCGTGCGGCCAGATGTCGGCCGCACAGCCGAGCTGGTAGGCGAGGCCGCGGCGCTCGCGGATCTCGTCGAGCAGCGGCGAGCTCATGCCCTCGCCGAGCAGCGCGGCGGCGAGCACATGGGCCGCATGGGCGTCGTCGGCGAGCGCGGGCGCCGCATAGCCGAGCACGAGCTGGCACTGGCCGGCGCCTGCGAGCCGGCCGGTCTTCACGCCGCCCTGCCATTGCGGCGCGTCGAAGCGGTTCGGCGCGCCGGCCGGCATCGCGCCGAACGCCCGCTCGACCTCGCGCGCGAAGCGCTCGAAGCCGGCGCCGTCGATCGGCCCGGCGAGCGTGACGACGACGTTGCTCGCCGTGTACTGGCGGCGCACGTAGTCGAGCAGCTCGGTGCGCGTGAAGCGGCGGATGTTCGCGCGCGTGCCGATGATCGGCCGGCCCGCCGCGTGCAGGCCGCCGTAGCAGGCGCGGTCGAACAGGCGGAACGCGAGCGCGGCCGGGTCGTCCTCGAACTCGGCGAACTCCTGCTCGATCACGCCGCGCTCGCGCTCGAGCTCGTCGGCCGGGAAGCGCGGGTTCAGGACGATGTCGGCGAGCAGCTCGACGAAGGCCGGCAGGTCCTGCGACAGGCCCTCGATATGGAAGGCCGTGTGGTCCTTGTCGGTATGCGCGTTGACCTCGGCGCCGAGCACCTCGGCGTCGAGGTTCACGCGCTGGCAGTCGCGCGTCGCCGTGCCTTTGAACGCCATGTGCTCGACGACATGGCTGATGCCGCTGTCGCGCGCGGCCTCGTGCAGGCTGCCGGTGCGCACGAACACGCTCAGCGAGGCGGTCGCGCGCCAGGGCATTGGGATCGCGACGACGCGCAGCGCGTTCGCGAGGGTGGTGGTGTAGGGCTGGGCTTGCAAGGGGCGGAGCTCGGATGGGGGGCGGGTGCGGTCTGCGCATTGTCCGCTGCCGGGTTTGCGCAACGGACAAGCGTGTGACGGGGCGTCGCCACGGGGCGCGAGGTTTACGCGGCTGGCGTCGCCGTGGCGCTGCTGCTAATGTGCGGCTTCCCTGGCCGAGGTCCCCGCATTTGAACCCGCTCTTCGACGCGCGCTCGATCAAGACGCAATTCGCGCTGCTGCTCGCGGGCATCGCCGGCGCACTTGCGCTGCTCGCGTTCTGGGCCTTCCACACGGTCGCGGCGGTCGCCGTCAACGGCCCGCTCTACGAGCGCATCCGGCTTGGCGACCGGCTCGAGGCCGACATCCTGCCGCCGCCGCAATACGTGGTCGAGAGCTTCCTGCTTGTCGGGGAGTTGCGCAGCGCGACGCCGGCCGAGCGCCCGGCGCTGATCGAGCGGCTCGGCCAGCGCCGCGGCGAACTGCTCAAGGGCCAGGCCGAGTGGCAGCGCAGCCGCCTGCCCGAATCGCTCAAGGCCCAGTTCACCGAGGCCGTGTTTCCGCCGGCCCAGGCCTTCTTCGCCGAGCTCGACCGCAGCTTTCTGCCCGCGCTCGCGGCCGGCGACAAGGCGACCGAGCAGGCCTCGTACGCGCGCCTCGCGGCCGACTACCAGGCGAACCGCTCGGCCGTCGACGGCCTCGTCGCGGCGCTCGGGCCCTACCGCGCCCAGCTCGAGGCCGAGGGCCAGCGCACGATCGAGCGCTCGCTCGTCGGCCTCGGCGCGCTCGCGCTGCTGCTGCTGCTCGGCGTGATGGCGCTCGTGCTGCGTCAGATGGGCGCGACGATCCAGCGCACGCTCGAGCAGCAGGGCGCGCTCGTCGCCGCGAACGAGCGCGCGCGCGAGGCCGCCGAGGCCGCGAACCGCACCAAGACCGAGTTCTTCGCGAGCATGAGCCACGAGCTGCGCACGCCGATGAACGCGATCATCGGCATGACGCACCTCGCGCAGAACACCGAGCTGAGCCCCAAGCAGCGCGACTACCTGAGCAAGATCCGCGTCGCGGCCGACTCGCTCCTGGGCCTGATCAACGACATCCTCGACACCTCGAAGATCGAGGCCGGCCGCTTCGACCTCGAGCTGCGGCCGTTCGCGTTCGCCGAGCTGCTCGCGCATGTCGAGACCATCGTCGAGGTGCGCGCGCGCGAGAAGGGCGTCGCGCTGCGCGTGCTCGGCGGCGCGGCCCAGGGCCTGCACGTCGTCGGCGACCGCCTGCGCCTCGAGCAGGTGCTGATCAATCTGTGCGGCAACGGCGTCAAGTTCACGCCGGCCGGCGGCAGCGTCGAGCTGCGCGTCGAGGTCGAGGCCTACGAGGGCGCGCGCGTGCGCCTCGCGCTGTTCGTGCGCGACACCGGCATCGGCCTGTCGGCAGCGACCGCGGCCGAGCTGTTCGAGCCCTACCGCCAGGCCGACAAGACGATCGCGCGGCGCTACGGCGGCACCGGCCTGGGCCTCGCGATCAGCCGTCAGCTCGTCGAGCTGATGGACGGCGAGATCGGCGTGAACACCCAGGTCGCGCCGGGCGCCGAGTTCTGGTTCCGCGTCACGCTCGACCTCGCCGACGTGGCCGCGCTCGACGCCGAGACGCGCGGCGCCCCCGACGCGGCGGCGCCGCTGCGCGTCCTCGTCGTCGACGACAACGCGGTCGCGCGGCAGACCTGCCTCGAG
This sequence comes from Roseateles sp., assembly GCA_019232985.1. The sequence continues at coordinate 114,521 of JAFAMW010000039.1, forward strand.
ATGCTGCCCGGCGTCGGCGCGGTCGGCGTCGGCGCGGCCTCGGCCGACGAGGCGCTCGCGCAGCTTGCGCGCGAGCCGCGCTACGACCTCCTGCTCGTCGACTGGATGATGCCGGGCACCGACGGCGCGAGGCTGATCGAGCTCGTGCGCGCGCGCCATGCGGGCGGGACGGAAAGGGACGGCGCGCCGCGCCTCGTCCTGATGACGGCCTACGCGTCGGACGAGGCGCGCGCGCTCGCCGCGCAGGAGCAGTTCGACGGCTTCCTGAGCAAGCCGCTCACGCGCGCGGCGCTGCTCGACACGCTGCGCACGCTGTTCGGCCGGCGCGAGCACCGCGGCATCGCGCCGCTCGCGCCGGCCGTGATGGCGCGGCTCAAGGGCCGGCGCGTGCTGCTCGTCGAGGACACCGAGTTCAACCGCCAGGTCGCGAGCGAGCTGCTCGGCGACATCGCCGGCATGCGGGTGAGCGTCGCCTGCGACGGCCGCGAGGCGCTCGCGCTGCTGCTCGGCGGCGACGCCGGCTACGACCTCGTGCTGATGGACGTGCAGATGCCGGTCATGGACGGCTACGAGGCGACGCGGCGCATCCGCGCCGAGCCGCGTTTCGCGGCCCTGCCGATCGTCGCGATGACCGCGTCGGCCCTGCAGTCGGACCGCGAGGCCTGCCTCGCGGCCGGCATGAACGCGTTCCTGCGCAAGCCGGTCGACCCGCCGCAGCTGTTCGAGGTCGTCGCGCGCTGGCTGCCCGAGGCCGCGCCGCGCGCGCCCGCGATCGACCCCGTGCAGGGCCTGCGCAACTGCATGGGCCAGCAGCGCCTTTACGAGCGCCTGCTGCGCACCTTCGTCGACTGCCACGCCGACGACGCCGTGCGGCTCGGCCAGCTGCTCGAGCAGGGCCGGCTCGAGCCGGCCGCGCAGCTCGCCCATGCGATGAAGTCGGTCGCCGGCACGCTCGGCGCCGCGCGGCTCGAGGCGCTCGCCGGTGCGCTCGAGACGGCGCTGCGGGCGCAGACGCTCGAGCGCGTCGCCGAGCTGCGGCGCGGCTTCGCCGCGGAGCTCGAGGCGGCGCTCGCGCAGGCCCGCGAGCCGCAGGTCGCTGAATAAGCGATCCGGCGCGGCGGGCGCCGGCGGCTGAGACAATCGCCGCATGGGTGAATTCGATCTGATCGCGCGCTTCTTCGAGCGCCGCGCCACGCATGTCGGCGCGGGCGTCGACCTCGGCATCGGCGACGACTGCGCGGTGCTGCAGCCGCAGGCCGGCCATCAGTGGCTGGTGTCGAGCGACATGCTCGTCGAGGGCCGCCATTTCCTGTCGACCGTCGACCCCGCGCGGCTCGGCCACAAGGCGCTCGCCGTGAACCTGTCGGACCTCGCGGCCTGCGGCGCGACGCCGCGCGCGTTCACGCTCGCGCTCGCGCTGCCGCGCGCCGACGCGGCCTGGCTCGAGGGCTTCGCGCGCGGCCTGTTCGCGCTCGCCGACGCGCATGGCATCGCCCTCGTCGGCGGCGACACGACCCAGGGGCCGCTGAACCTGTGCCTGACCGTGATGGGCGAGGTGCCGCAGGGCCAGGCGCTGCTGCGCTC
>JAFAMW010000040.1 GCA_019232985.1 Roseateles sp.
ACGTCGTGTTCATCGGCCCGATCGGCCCGCAGGTCGCGCTGATCGGCAGCGTCAACAAGCCTGCCATCTTCGAACTCAAGCCGGGCGAGAGCGTCAACGACGTCGTCGCCATGGCCGGCGGCTTCAGCGCCGTGGCCGACCGCAGCCACCTGACCGTCGAGCACATCCGCGATCGCGACGACCAGCGCGTGATGCAGCTCGCTCTGCCGTCCGCGGGCGCCGACAAGCCCGAGAACGGCGACCTGCTGCGCGCATTCAGCGCCGTCAGCGCCGTGCTGCCGCTGGACAAGCAGAACGTGCGCGTGCGCGTCGAAGGCGAGGTGCGCCGGCCTGGCGAGTACATCCTTCCGGCACAGACGACGATGGCAGCCGCCATCGCAGCCGCCGGCGGGCTGACGCCGGCCGCCTACATCTACGGCACCGACTTCTCGCGCGAGTCCGTCCGCGCAGTGCAGCAGCAGAACTACGAGCGCGCGCTGCGCGACCTCGAGACGCAGTTCACCCGGAGCACGGCGACCCAGCGCGCCACTTCGGCCGACGACGCTGCGGCGTTGGCCGCCCAATCGCAGAACACGACGCGCCTGATCGCTCAGTTGCGATCGGTCCACCCCTCCGGCCGCATCGTGCTCCAGATGGACCCGACTCGTCCTGAGCTGCCGAATCTTCCTCTCGAGAGCGGCGACCGCATCCTGGTTCCAGCCCGCCCGACGACCGTCGGCGTTTTCGGCAGCGTCTTCAATAGCGGCAGCTTTCTCTACACGGCCGAAAGCAGCGTGGCCGACGCCATCAAGCTCGCTGGCGGCCCGACGCGCGGCGCGGACCCGGGCAGCGCCTTTGTGATCCACGCTAACGGCAGCGTCGTCAGTGCGCGGCAGAGGTCGGCCGGTTGGCTGAGTTACGGGAGCACCCTCGAGGGCGTGGCTGCGCAGCCGGGTGACACGGTGTTCGTGCCGGAGGAACTGAATAAAACGACGTTCATGCAGGACGCGAAGGATTGGACGACGATCCTCTATCAGTTCGGCCTGGGTGCAGCAGCACTAAAAACCATCAAGCAGTGAGAGCGGTGAACAAGTCTATGCAAGATGCTGCTCAAACCGGGCCGGAAATGGAACATGACAGTTCCGGCTTGGGCTTTTTCGACCTGCTGACTATCCTTGTCCGGTATCGGCGGCCGCTGCTGATCGCGCCGGTGGCGCTTGGCGCGCTCGCACTGGGCGCCACCTATCTGGTCAAACCTACATTCACGGCCAAGACGACCTTCCTGCCACCCCAGCAGCAAGGGGCGACCGCATCGGCATTGGCATCCATCAGCTCGATTGCAGGTCTGATGGGCGCTTCGGCGGGCATCAAGACGCCGGGCGACCAATATGTCGCGCTGCTGCAAAGCGCGACAGTCGCCGACCACGTGATCGACAATTTCCACCTGATGGATTTGTACAAGACGAAATATCGCTTTGAGGCACGCCAGGCGCTGGGCAGCAGCGTACGAATTTTGCTGGGAAAAAAAGATGGCCTGATCACGATCGAGGCCGATTCGCAAGACCCTGACCTGGCCGCCAATATTGCAAATGAGTACGTCGCAGGGCTTCGGGAACTCACTAGCCACTTGCAATTGACAGAAGCCCAACAACGCCGAGCCTTCTATCAAGCCGAACTGGAACGGACCAGCAAGCAACTGACTGCAGCGCAGACAGCACTCCAGAACAGCGGCTTCAACGCTGGCGCCCTGAAGACCGAACCGAAGTCTGCCGCCGATGCCTACGCACGACTGCAGGCCGCGCTGACCGATGGAGAAGTCAAGCTCGAATCTCTGAGACGCACCCTCACCGACTCTTCGCCTGAGGTTCAGCAACAGCTTGGTGTGCTTGCCAGCCTGCGCGAGCAACTGCAAAAGGCTGGGCAGCAAACGCTCCCGCAAAGCGACGCCGACTACATCGGCAGATATCGTGCGTTCAAATATCAGGAAACATTGTTCGACCTGTTCTCGAAGCAGTTCGAGATGGCGAAGCTTGACGAGAGCCATGATGACACGGTGATCCAAGTCATCGATGTCGCCACGCCGCCGGAGCACAAAAGTGCACCAAAACGAGCGATGACGGCGATTGCAACCGCGCTGCTGTCCGGCGCAGCCCTTGCCTTCGTGCTGATCTTCCGGGCGCTTTGGCGGCAAGCGGCCGAGCACCCCGTCAACACCGGGAAAGTCGCTCGCCTGCGCGCCGCCTGGGGCCGCCAAATCACTTAGTACGTGCGCTAGGCGTGCCGCCATCTGATACAGTTGAATCCGTTCAACGATTGAACAGATCATGTCGGATGACGCCCAGGAATCGGAAATCGACTACGAATTGCTGCATCAGATTGGCCAGCAGCCTGATGCCAGCCAGCGCGCCCTTGCGCAGCGGCTTGGCGTTAGCGTGGGCAAGATCAACTACTGCCTCCGCGCAGTCATTGATCGCGGCTGGGTCAAGGTCAACAACTTCCGTCGCGCCGACAACAAATGGGCGTACCACTACCTACTTACACCAAGCGGCGCAAAGGCCAAATTGAAGCTCGCACGCGAATTCCTTGCCCGCAAGGAGCTCGAGTTCGAGCAGCTTCAAAGCGAAATCGCAGCGCTTCGCAGCGAGGTTGATAGAGACAGAGCCGTACCATGAACCCAGACAGCAAGATTTTCGTGACGGGTCACCGAGGCATGGTGGGCAGTGCAATCGTGCGCCGACTGCAGGCTGGCGGTTATTCGAACATCGTCACGAGAACCCGTACAGAACTCGATTTGCTCGACCAGTCGGCCGTTCATACGTTTTTCCGTGACGAAAAGCCGGACTACGTATTCGTTGCGGCCGCCAAGGTCGGCGGCATCCAGGCCAACAACACATTCCGCGCTGATTTCCTTTATCAAAATCTCCTGATCGAGGCGAATCTGATTCACGGGGCCCATCTAGCCGACGTGGATCGGTTGATGTTTCTCGGCTCGAGCTGTATCTATCCGCGCGACTGCAACCAGCCGATCAAAGAAGAGTATTTGCTGACGGGCTCGCTCGAGCCCACGAACGAGCCCTATGCGATCGCAAAGATCGCGGGCGTCAAGCTGACAGAGAGCTACAACCGGCAATATGGTCGGAAGTACGTTAGCGTCATGCCGACCAATTTGTACGGCCCGAACGACAACTACGACCTGGCCAGCAGCCACGTGCTGCCCGCCTTGCTCCGGAAAGCGCACGAAGCACACACGCGCGGCGACCAGGAAATGGTCGTCTGGGGATCGGGCGCACCGCGTCGCGAATTCCTCCATGTGGACGATCTCGCCGACGGCTGCGTCTTTTTGTTGGAGCGCGACTACGACGGTCCGCTGCTGAACGTTGGAACCGGCGCAGATGTGACGATCGGCGAGCTCGCGGAAATCGTCATGGACGTTGTCGGATTCCGCGGCCGGATCGTCTACGACCGTAGCAAGCCGGACGGAACGCCGCGCAAGCTGCTGGACGTGAGTCGCCTCGCTGCACTGGGATGGCGGGCCCGCACACCACTTCGCGCGGGTATTCGGGCCGCGTACGAGGCGGCACCGTTTTTCGAATAGCCCCTAACAACTTGCATTGAACCTATGTCTCAACCCAAAGTCGCCCTCATCACCGGCGTGACCGGTCAAGACGGCGCCTACCTCGCCGAACTGCTGCTGAGCAAGGGCTATACCGTGCACGGCATCAAGCGCCGCTCGAGCCTGTTCAACACGGACCGCGTGGACCACCTCTACCAGGACCCGCATGTCGACAACCAGCGCTTCAAGCTGCACTACGGCGACCTGACGGACAGCACGAACCTGATCCGCATCATCCAGCAGGTCCAGCCCGACGAGATCTACAACCTCGCGGCCATGAGCCACGTGGCGGTGAGCTTCGAGACGCCCGAGTACACCGCCAACGCCGACGGCATCGGCACGCTGCGCATCCTGGAGGCCATCCGCATCCTGGGCCTGGAGAAGAAGACGCGCTTTTATCAGGCGTCAACCTCCGAGCTCTACGGCCTCGTGCAAGAGATCCCGCAGAAGGAAACCACGCCCTTCTACCCGCGCAGCCCCTACGCCGTGGCCAAGATGTACGCCTACTGGATCACGGTGAACTACCGCGAGGCCTACGGCATGTACGCGTGCAACGGCATCCTGTTCAACCACGAGAGCCCGCTGCGCGGCGAGACCTTCGTGACCCGCAAGATCACCCGCGCCATCGCGCGCATCGCGCTGGGCCTGCAGGACTGCCTGCACCTGGGCAATATGAGCGCGCTG
>JAFAMW010000047.1 GCA_019232985.1 Roseateles sp.
AAGATGATCGAGGCGCCGGTGCTGCACGTGAACGGCGATGACCCCGAGGCCGTCGTGCTGTGCACGCAGCTGGCCCTGGACTACCGCCAGCAGTTCAAGAAGGACGTCGTCGTCGACATCGTCTGCTTCCGCAAGCTCGGCCACAACGAGCAGGACACGCCGGCCCTGACGCAGCCGCTGATGTACAAGGTCATCGGCAAGCACCCGGGCACGCGCCGCCTCTACGGCGACAAGCTCGTCGCGCAAGGCGTGCTGCAGGCCGAGGGCGACAACAGCCCGGACGGCATGGTCAAGGCCTTCCGCGCCGCCATGGACGAAGGCCGCCACACCGTTGACCCGGTCCTGACCAACTTCAAGAGCAAGTACGCCACCGACTGGTCGCCGTACCTGGGCAAGAAGTGGACGGACTCGTGCGATACGGCGCTGCCCGTTGCCGAGTTCAAGCGCCTGGCCGAGAAGATCACCATGCTGCCGGCCGACTTCAAGGCCCACCCGCTGGTCGAGAAAGTTATCGCCGACCGTGCCGCGATGGGCCGCGGTGAAGTCAACGTCGACTGGGGCATGGGCGAGCACATGGCCTTCGCCTCGCTGGTCGCGTCGGGCTATCCGGTGCGCCTGTCGGGTGAAGACTGCGGCCGCGGCACGTTCACACACCGCCACTCGGTGCTGCACGACCAGAACCGCGACAAGTTCGACGAAGGCATCTACATCCCGCTGCAGAACGTCGGCGAGGGCCAGGCCCCGTTTGTCGTGATCGACTCGATCCTGTCGGAAGAAGCGGTGCTCGGTTTCGAGTACGGCTACGCCTCGGCGGACCCGGTCACGCTGACGATCTGGGAAGCGCAGTTCGGCGACTTCGTCAACGGCGCCCAGGTCGTGATCGACCAGTTCATCGCCTCGGGTGAAGTGGGGTCGCTCCAACGGCCTGACGCTGATGCTGCCGCACGGCTACGAAGGCCAGGGCCCTGAGCACAGCTCGGCCCGCCTCGAGCGTTTCATGCAGCTGGCTGCGGACAACAACATGCAGGTGGTCCAGCCGACGTCAGCGTCGCAGATCTTCCACCTGCTGCGTCGTCAGCAGCTGCGCATGTTCCGCAAGCCGCTCGTCATCATGACGCCGAAGTCGCTGCTGCGTAACAAGGACGCGACCTCGCCGATGAGCGAGTTCACCAAGGGCGAGTTCAAGACCGTCATCGGCGAACGCGACGCGACGATCGACGCGGCCAAGGTCAAGCGCGTGATCGCCTGCTCGGGCAAGGTCTATTACGACCTCGTCAAGGCGCGCGGCGACAAGAAGGACGTCGCGATCCTGCGCGTCGAACAGCTCTATCCGTTCCCGCACAAGGCCTTCGCGACCGAGATCAGGAAGTACCCGCACGCGACCGAGATCGTCTGGTGCCAGGACGAGCCGCAGAACCAGGGCGCCTGGTTCTTCGTCCAGCACTACATCCACGAGAACATGCTCGAAGGTCAGAAGCTCGGCTACGCCGGCCGCCCGGCCAGCGCCTCGCCGGCGGTGGGCTATGCCCACCTGCACCAGGAGCAGCAAAAGGCCCTGCTCGAGCAGGCCTACGGCAAGCTCAAGGGCTTCATCCTGACCAAGTAAAACAGGCAAAGAACACACATCATGGCAATTGTTGACGTCAAGGTCCCCCAGTTCTCCGAATCCGTGTCCGAGGGCACGCTGCTGAACTGGAAGAAGAAGCCCGGCGAAGCCGTCTCGATCGACGAGACCCTCGTCGAAATCGAAACCGACAAGGTCGTTCTCGAAGTGCCCGCGCCGAGCGCCGGCGTGCTCGCCGACATCCTCGTCGCCGACGGCTCGACCGTCACGAGCGAGCAGCTGCTCGCGAAGATCGACAGCGAAGGCAAGGCCGGCGCTGCCGCCCCGGTCGCCGCCGCACCGGCGCCGGCCGCGGCTCCGGCTGCTGCTGCAGCCGCCGCTCCGGCCGCCGCCAGCAAGGGCGACGTCGCGATGCCGGCCGCCGCGAAGCTGCTCGCCGACAAGGGCCTGACGACGGCCGACGTCAGCGGCACCGGCCGCGACGGCCGCGTCACCAAGGGCGACGTGCTCGCCGCGCCGGCCAAGGTCGCCGCGCCGGTCGCCGCCCCGGTCAACCCGACCGTGGCCAAGCCGCTGCCGCCGGTGGCCGCGCCCGTGGCCCAGAGCCTGGGCGACCGCCCCGAGCAGCGCGTGCCGATGAGCCGCCTGCGCGCGCGCATCGCCGAGCGCCTGGTCCAGTCGCAGTCGACCAACGCGATCCTGACGACCTTCAACGAGGTCAATATGGCGCCGGTCATGGAGATGCGCAAGAAGTTCCAGGAGAAGTTCGAGAAGGAGCACGGCGTCAAGCTCGGCTTCATGAGCTTCTTCGTCAAGGCCGCCGTCGCCGCGCTCAAGAAGTACCCGATCCTGAACGCCTCGGTCGACGGCAACGACATCGTCTACCACGGCTACTTCGACATCGGCATCGCCGTCGGCTCGCCGCGCGGCCTGGTCGTGCCGATCATCCGCAACGCCGACCAGCTGAGCTTCGCCGACATCGAGAAGACGATCGCCGCGTTCGGCCAGAAGGCCAAGGACGGCAAGCTCGGCATCGACGAGCTGACCGGCGGCACCTTCTCGATCTCGAACGGCGGCACCTTCGGCTCGATGCTGTCGACGCCGATCATCAACCCGCCGCAGTCGGCCATCCTCGGCGTGCACGCCACGAAGGACCGCGCCGTCGTCGAGAACGGCCAGGTCGTCGTGCGCCCGATGAACTACCTCGCGATGTCCTACGACCACCGCATCATCGACGGCCGCGAGGCCGTGCTGGGTCTCGTCGCGATGAAGGACGCGCTGGAAGACCCGGCCCGCCTGCTGTTCGACATCTAAGCCGGAGCCTCGATGAGCAACAAACAATTCGACGTCGTCGTCATCGGCGGCGGCCCCGGCGGCTACGTCGCGGCGATCCGCGCCGCGCAGCTCGGCTTCAACACGGCCTGCATCGACGAGTGGAAGAACTCGGCGGGCGGCCCCGCTCCCGGCGGCACCTGCACCAACGTCGGCTGCATCCCGTCCAAGGCCCTGCTGCAGTCGAGCGAGCACTTCGAGCACGCGAAACACCACTTCGCCGAGCACGGCATCACGACCGGCGAGGTGAACATCGACGTCGCGACGATGCTGGGCCGCAAGGACGCTGTCGTCAAGCAGAACAACGACGGCATCCTCTACCTGTTCAAGAAGAACAAGATCACCTTCTTCCACGGCCGCGGCAGCTTCGTCGCGGCGGCGGGCGGCGCGTACGAGCTCAAGGCCGGCGACGAGACGATCGGCGCCAGGCACGTGATCGTCGCGACCGGCTCGAACGCCCGCCAGCTGCCCGGCGCGCCGTTCGACGAGGTCAACGTGCTGTCGAACGACGGCGCGCTGCGCATCCCGACGACCCCGAAGAAGCTCGGCGTGATCGGCTCGGGCGTGATCGGCCTCGAGCTCGGCTCGGTCTGGCGCCGCCTCGGCGCCGAGGTCGTCGTGCTCGAGGCGATGCCGGCCTTCCTGCCGGCCGTCGACGAGGGCGTCGCCAAGGAAGCCGCGAAGCTGTTCAAGAAGCAGGGCCTGGCGATCGAGCTCGGCGTCAAGATCGGCGAGGTCAAGTCGGACAAGGGCGGCGTCAGCGTCGCCTACACCGACGCGAAGGGCGCCGAGCACCACCTCGCGGTGGACAAGGTGATCGTCTCGATCGGCCGCGTGCCGAACACGATCGGCCTGAACGGAGACGCCGTCGGCCTCAAGCTCGACGAGCGCGGCGCGATCGTCGTCGACGCCGACTGCCGCACCAACCTGCCCAACGTCTGGGCGGTCGGCGACGTCGTGCGCGGCCCGATGCTCGCGCACAAGGCCGAGGAAGAGGGCGTCGCGGTCGCCGAGCGCATCGCGGGCCAGCATGGCCACGTGAACTTCGACACCATCCCGTCGGTGATCTACACGAGCCCCGAGATCGCGCAGGTCGGCAAGACCGAACAGCAGCTCAAGGCCGAAGGCCGTGCCTACAAGGCCGGCCAGTTCCCGTTCCTCGCGAACGGCCGCGCGCGCGCGCTCGGCGACACGAACGGCTTCGTCAAGATCCTCGCCGACGCGGCGAGCGACGAGATCCTCGGCGTGCACATCATCGGCCCGTCCGCTTCGGAACTGATCGCCGAGGCCGTGATGGCGATGGAGTTCAAGGCGAGCAGCGAGGACATCGCGCGCATCTGCCACGCCCACCCGTCGCTGTCGGAGTCGACCAAGGAGGCGGCGCTCGCCGTCGACAAGCGCACGCTCAACTTCTGAGCCTGCGAGACGAGGGGCGGCGTGAGCCGCCCCTCTTGCCATTGACCTGCTGATGACATCGGTTAGCGAGCTCTACGAACAGACCCTGGCCGAGCGCGGCTACCAGTCGGACCCGGCGCAGCTGCGCGCCGTCGCCGCGCTGCAACGCTGCCAGGACGAATGGGCCGACTACAAGGCGCGCCGCTCGAACGCGGTGACCAAGCTGCTCGTGCGCCCCGCCATTCCCCGCGGCGTCTACATGTACGGCGGGGTCGGCCGCGGCAAGAGCTTCCTGATGGACTGCTTTTTTCAAGCCGTGCCGCTGACGCGCAAGACGCGCCTGCATTTCCACGAGTTCATGCGCGAGGTGCACCGCGAGCTGCAGGAGCTCAAGGGCATGGCCGACCCGCTCGACGAGCTAGGCCGGCGCATCGCGCGGCGCTTCCGGCTGATCTGCTTCGACGAGTTCCACGTCGCCGACGTGACCGACGCGATGATCCTGCACCGCCTGCTCGACGCGATGTTCGCGAACCGCGTGTCCATCGTCACGACCTCGAACTTCCACCCCGACGACCTGTATCCGAACGGCCTGCACCGCGACCGCATCCTGCCCGCGATCGAGCTGCTCAAGGCCAGGCTCGAGATCATCAACGTCGACAACGGCACCGACTACCGGGGCAAGACGCTCGCCGAGGTCGGGTTCTACCAATGTCCGCTCGACGCCAGGGCCGAGGCGGCGCTGACGGCCGCGTTCGAGCGCCTCGCCGAGGCGCGCGACGAGGACCCCGTGCTGCACATCGAGCACCGCGAGCTGCGCGCGCGCCGGCGCGCGGGCGGCGTCGTCTGGTTCGACTTCGCGACCCTGTGCGGCGGGCCGCGCTCGCAGAACGACTACCTCGAGCTCGCGAGCCGCTTCCACACCGTGATCCTGTCGGGCGTGCCCGAGATGCCGCCGCGGCTCGCGAGCGAGGCGCGCCGCTTCACCTGGCTCGTCGACGTGCTCTACGACCGCCGCGTCAAGCTCATCATGTCGGCCGCGGTGCCGGCCGAACAGCTCTATGCGGAGGGGCCGCTCGCGCACGAGTTCCCGCGCACGGTCTCGCGCATCGAGGAGATGCAGTCGGCCGGCTATCTGGCGCTGTCGCGCCGCGAGGTCGATACTTCGCTGACATGAAGCCGAGCCTCGCCCTCGCCGCCGTACTGCTGGCGGCCCCCGGTCTGGCCGCGGCCGATGCCGCGGCGTCGGCGCCGGCCTTCGACCCCGCCGCGGCGGCGGCCGAGCGCCAGGCGCTGGCGCACCAACGCGCGGCCTTCGACGCGCAGTACGCGCGCGAGCAGGCCGCGTGCCGCGAGCATTTCGCCGTGTCCGACTGCCTCGACCGGGCGCGCCAGCGCCACGCGGCCGCGGTCGACCCCGTGGTCCGGCGCGAGCAGGCGATCGACTCCGCCGAGCGCGCGGCGCGCGCGCGCGCGAAGAAGGCCGAGGTCGCGGCCCGCGAGGCCGCTGCGGCGTCCGAATCGACCGCGCATGCGGCCGCGTCGCCGCGCGTCGTGCCGCCGCTCGCGCCGCCGCGGCCGCGCAGCGCGCCGAGCGCCGACGAGCAGCGTCGCGCGCTCGCCGCGCGCGACGCCAAGGCCGCCGCGCAGGCCGCGCAGGAGCGCCAGCGCCTGCGGGCGCGCGAAGCCGACCTCGCGCAGCGCCAGCAGCAGGCCAAGGCACAGGCGGCCGAGCGCGCGGCCAAGCTCGCCGAGCATGGCCGCCAGCCGGCCGCCGCGCTGCCGACGCCGAGCGCGTCGCAGATCGAGGCGTTCAAGGCGCAAGCGCAGGGCGCCAGCGCCCCACGCTGACACTGGCTCGGGCATCGGGCATCGGGCCGAGCGCCGGGCCGCCCCAAGCCGGCCCCCAGGGGCGGCCGGCGGCTCAACGCCGCGGGCCGCCGCGCCCCCTCGGGGGGCCGACTGGGCTTGCCCGCGTCCAGCGCGGCAAGACCGGGCGGGGGGCTACATCACGGACGGGCTTCGACCCGCACGATCGCGAGCGACAGGTTGTCGCCGGCGCCGCGCGCACGCTGGCGCGCCTTGTTGATCAGCAGCTCGGCCGCCTCGCGCGGCGGCAGGCTGTGCAGCACGGTGCCGATCTCGCGCGGGTTGAAGTAATGCCAGAGGCCGTCGCTGCAGCACATCAGCGCATCGCCGATCTCGAGGGCGTCGATCACGGCGCTCGCGGGCTCGGGCTCCTGGACCGTGCCGAGGCAGCCGGTCAGCAGGTTCGACTGCGGGTGCACGGCGGCTTCGGCCTCGGTGATCTGGCCCTCGTCGACGAGGCGCTGCACGAAGGAATGGTCGAGCGTGCGATTGAGCATGTTCGGGCCGCGGAACAGGTAGATGCGCGAGTCGCCGGTGTGGATCCAGTGGCAGCGCCGATCGGTGCCGACGATGAACGCGGCGATCGTGCTGTGCGGCTCCTCTTCGGTCGAGATCGCCGTGAGCTTGATCATCAGGTGCGCCTCGGTCACGAGCTGCCTGAGCAGGTCGCCGGCGTCTTCGTCGTCGGGCGAGAAGCGCTCGAACAGCTGGCGCGCGGTCAGCACGACCTGGTCGGCGGCCTTGCGCCCGCCGCTCTTGCCGCCCATGCCGTCGGCGACCAGGGCCATGACCCAGCCCGGCTGGCGCGGGTGCGCGAACACGGCGATCTGGTCCTGCTGGTATTGCCGATCGCCGCGGTGGATGCCGGTGGCGGCGGCGAGGCGAAAGCCGGGGGGCGTCTTGGTGGACATGCGCTGCTTGCGAAGTTGCCAAAACTATAATGCTTGGCAGCCCTTTGCCTATGGACGATGAACTCCGCTCCTTGTCGCGCCGTCTGATCGAGTTGCGGATTGAACACGCCGATCTCGACGAAGCGATCGACCGGCTGGCCAGCGCCCAGCCGGTCGACGAGCTGAGCCTGCGCCGGTTCAAGAAGCGCCGTCTGCTCCTGCGCGACCTGATCGCGCGGCTCGAGCTCGAGAGCGAGCCGGACGAGCCCGCGTGAATCCCGCCGACGACACTAGCGCCGCCCCGACCGAACTCGAACAATGGGTGCTCGCGGCCTTCGATCGCGGCGGGCCGCTCGACCGCGCGGCCGAGGGGCGCTACGAGCCGCGCCCGCAGCAGCTCGAGATGAGCCGCGCGGTCGCGCGCGCGATCGCCGAAAAGGACACGCTCGTCGTCGAGGCCGGCACCGGCGTCGGCAAGACCTTCGCCTACCTCGTGCCCGCGCTGCTGTCGGGCAAGCGTTCGCTCGTGAGCACGGCGACCAAGAGCCTGCAGGACCAGCTGTTCCTGCGCGACCTGCCGCGCCTCGCCGACGCGCTCCAGGTGCCGGTGCGCGTCGCCCTGCTCAAGGGGCGCTCGAGCTATCTGTGCCTGCACCGGCTGCAGCTCGCGCGCCATTCGGCCGAGCTGCCCGACCGCCGCGCGGTCCAGCAGGTCGCGCGCATCGAGCGCTGGGCGACGATCACGCGTACCGGCGACTTCGCCGAGCTCGACGGCCTCGACGACCGCTCGCCGGTGATCCCGATCGTGAGCTCGACGCGCGAGAACTGCCTCGGCAGCGACTGCCCGTCCTACCGCGACTGCCATGTCGTCAAGGCGCGCCGCGAGGCGATGGAGGCCGACGTCGTCGTCGTCAACCACCACCTGTTCTTCGCCGACATGCGGCTGCGCGACAGCGGCGTCGCCGAGCTGCTGCCGAGCGTCGAGCTCGCGATCTTCGACGAGGCGCACCAGCTGTCCGAGGCCGGCGTGCAGTTCCTCGGCACGCTGCTCGGCGGCGCGCAGCTGCTCGACTTCGGCCGCGACGCGCTCGCGCTGGGCCTCGCGCACGCGCGCGGCCTGCAGGACTGGCAGGGCCTGCGCGGCCGCGTCGAGCGCGCCGCGCAGGAGCTGCGCCTCGCCGCCGCGGGGCCGAAGTTCGAGTCGGTGCGCGGCTCGATCAAGCTCGGCTGGAAGGAGCGCGCGGGCGCGCCCGAGTTCGGCGCCGCGCTCGCGGCCGTGGCCGCGGCGATGGACCTCGCGACGGCCGCACTCGGCACCGTGATGGACAGCTCGGCCGACCTCGCGCGCCTGCACGAGCGCGCGGTCGAGCTGCAGCGGCTCGCGCGCCATTTCGCGGCGCCGCCCGAGGACGGCGACGTGCGCTGGGTCGACCTGAGCCCGTTCGGCGTGCGCCTCGTCGAGTCGCCGCTCGACATTCGCGAGGCGATGCGCGAGCAGCTCGCGCTCGGTGCGCGCGCCTGGGTGTTCACGTCGGCGACGCTCGGCGACGACGAGCGCCTGAGCTGGTTCACCGAGCCGGCCGGGCTCGACGACGCGACGGTGCTGCGCGTCGGCAGCCCGTTCGACTACGCCGCCCACGCGCGCCTTTACGTGCCGCGCGGCATGCCCAAGCCGAGCGAGCCGACGCATCCCGAGTCGGTCGCGCGGCTCGCCGCGCTGTGCGCGCGCCGGCTCGGCGGGCGCACCTTCGTGCTGACGACGACGCTGCGCGTGCTCGGCACGATCGCCGACGCGCTGCGCGCGCAGTTCGAGGCGGCCGGCGACGCCATCGCCGTGCTCCAGCAGGGCACCGTGCCCAAGCGCGTGCTGCTGCAGCGCTTTCTCGACGAGCCGCACGCGGTGCTGGTCGGCTCGGCGAGCTTCTGGGAGGGCATCGACGTGCCCGGCGAGCGCCTGCAATGCGTGCTGATCGACAAGCTGCCGTTCCCCCCGCCGAACGACCCGCTCGTCGAGGCGCGCGTGCAGCGGCTCGAGCGCGAGGGGCGCAACGCGTTCGCCGAATATTTCGTCGCCGAGGCCGCGATCGCGCTGAAGCAGGGCGCCGGGCGGCTGATCCGCACCGAGCAGGACCGCGGCCTGCTCGTCGTGTGCGACCCGCGCATGGCGGGGATGAACTACGGCCGGCGCCTGCGCGAGGCGCTGCCGCCGATGACGCCGGTCGCGACCGCCGACGCGGCCCTCGACTGGCTCGGCGAGCTCGCGGCGAATTGAATTCCCGTCAAGCCGGGCGCCGGGCCGCCCCAAGGCCGGCTTGAGCCGATGTCATGGCAGGTCGATCCGGCCATGATCGGCGTCCCCTCGGGGGACCGACCAGGCCCGCCCGCGTCCAGCGAGGCCGGACTGGGCGAGGGGTTCACATCACCAAATCTTCCACCAGGGCTTGGGCGGCGGAACGTTTTCCGCGAGGTACAGGCTCTTCGGGTAGTTCAGGCGCAGCACGCGCAGCGCGTCGTCACGCAGCTCGACCATGCCGAGCTTGTCGTAGCTTTTGACGAGCATGTCGAGCGCCTGCTCGGCCGTCGGCGCGTGCGGGAACTCGCTGAGCGAGCGCTGCAGGCGGTTCGCCGCGGCGAGGTAGGCGCCGCGGTTGTAGTAGTAGCGCGCGACGTGGATCTCGTAGGCCGCGAGCGTGTTCGTGATGTAGTCGACGCGCACGCGCGCGTCCGGCGCGTAAATCGAGTTCGGGTACTGGTCGGCGAGCTGCTTGAACGCCTGCAGCGCGTCGCGCGTGGCCTGCTGGTCGCGCTCGGCGATGTCCTGGTTCGCGAGGCGGCCGAACAGGCCGAGGTCCTCGTTGAAGTTCACGATGCCCTTCATGTACAGGGCGTAGTCGACGGCCGGGCTCGAGGGGTTCAGGCGGATGAAGCGGTCGAGCGCGGTGATCGCCTCGGGGCGCTCGCCCGACTTGTAGTGGGCCCAGGCCTCGTCGAGGATCGCCTGCTGCGCCATCACGGTGCCGGCCGCGCGACCCTCGATCTTCTCGAAGGACTTGATCGCACGTTCGTAGCTGCCGGACTCCATGTCGTCCTTGGCCTCTGCGTACAATTTGTCGAGGCCGGCCTGGGTGTTCGGGTCGTCCGCGGGCGTGGACGAGCAGCCGCTCAAGCCCGCCGCGGCAAGCGCCGTGGCGAGCGCCAGAACCAGGGCGCCACGCTGCCAGCCACTCGACGCCTGCGCTGTCTGGCGCTCCACGCGAAATTCCATCATGTTCTCAATCGGCGGCGACGGCCGCCCGGACGCTGAATAGGGAGCGGCGATTATATGGGTCGGGTCGACATCCCCCCGGCGCTCGACCAGGAGGTCGAGGACGACGCCGAACATCACGACGATCAGGACGCCCACGAGCGGCGCAGCCGCGTCGTCGACATGGCCGGACAGGGCGCGCGGCTCGACCGCTGGCTCGTGCAGATGGCGCCCGAGTTCTCGCGCAATCACCTGCAGGCGCTGGTCGAGCGCGGCTGCGTGAGCGTCGATGGCCAGGTCCAGCGCAAGGACGCGCGCAAGCTCCGCTTGGGCGAGCGCGTCGAGGTCGAGCTGCAGCCGACGGCCGAGAGCCGCGCCTACCGGGCCGAGCCGATCGTGATTGCGATCGTGTTCGAGGACGAGCACCTGCTCGTCGTGGACAAGGCGCCGGGCATGGTCGTGCACCCGGCCGCCGGCAACTGGTCGGGCACGCTGATGAACGCGCTGCTCGCCCACCACGAGCCCGCGTTCGCGCTGCCGCGCGCGGGCATCGTGCACCGGCTCGACAAGGACACGAGCGGCCTGCTCGTGGTCGGCAAGACCCTGCCGGCCGTCACGGCGCTGCAGCGCATGATCGCGGCGCGCGAGGTGCACCGCGAGTACTTCGCGATCGCCCATGGCCGTGTCGACATGGCGCAGGCGATCGACGCGCCGCTGCGCCGCGACCCGGTGTCGCGCGTGAAGATGGCGATCGGCGCGGGCAAGCCAGCGCGGACCGACATTCACCCGATCGCGAGCGCCGAGGTCGGCGGCCGCGCGATCAGCGCCGTGCACTGCGTGCTGCACAGCGGGCGCACGCACCAGATCCGCGTCCACCTCGCCTCGCGCGGCCACCCGCTCGTCGCCGACGCGCTGTACGGCGGCGCGCCGGCGCTGGGTCTCGCGCGCCAGGCGCTGCACGCCGCGAGGCTCCGCTTCGCCCACCCGATCACGGGCGTCGCGCTGCGTTTCGACGCGGCGCTGCCCGAGGACCTGTTGGCCGCCTGCGCCGAGGCGGGCTTGCCCCAGTTCGGGCTGCCCGCGGAGCTTGCTACAATGCTGCCTTGACGAGCGCCGTGGTGCGCCCGTCCCGCCATGCGCTTCGAGACGAAGTCGTCGCATGAGCCCAGCCGCCTCGCTTGCCGCTGAAGAGGCGATTTCACGCCAGAACGCCCGCTTGAACCGGGACCGACGGAGTCAATGAACACACAGGATGCCAAGCGCGTCCTCGAGACCGCGCTGATTTGCGCCCAGTCGCCGCTGACGCTGCGCGATTTGCGCACGCTGTTTGCCGAGGCCGTCGGCGCCGACACGCTGCGCACGCTGCTCGACGAACTCGCCCGCGACTGGGAAGGTCGCGGCGTCGAGCTCGTCGCGATCGCGTCGGGCTGGCGCTTCCAGAGCCGTCCCGAGCTGCGCGAGTACCTCGACCGCCTGAACCCCGAGAAGCCGCAGCGCTATTCGCGCGCCGTGCTGGAGACGCTCGCGATCATCGCCTACCGCCAGCCGGTCACGCGCGGCGACATCGAGGACATCCGCGGCGTCGTCGCGGCCTCGCAGATCGTCAAGCAGCTCGAGGAGCGCGGCTGGATCGAGACGATCGGCCACCGCGACGCGCCGGGCCGTCCGGCCCTGTACGCGACGACGCGCCAGTTCCTCGACGACCTCGGCCTGGCGAGCCTCGAGCAGCTGCCGACGCTCGAGGTCGGCACGCCGCCGGTCGAGGCGCTCGCGCAGGTCGGCCAGGGCGAGCTGCTCGGGCCGGCGCTCGATGCCGAAGAAGAGGCGTCGGCCGAGGCGGCCGTCGAGGCCGCAGCCGGCGCCGACGCGGCGCGGCTCCCCCAACCCCCAGAACCCGTGGCGCTCGACGCGAGCGCAGATCCCAACGCCGTAACGCAGCAAGCCGACGCATGAATTCCAACGACAACGACACCCCGCTCGAGACCGCCACCGCGCCGCCCGCGGAGGGCGAAGAGGGCGCCGCCCCGAAGCGCAAGCGCGCGCCGCGCAAGACGGCTGCCGCCGTCGAAGCCGGCGAGACGACTGAAGCCGCACCGGCTGCCGGGGCTGGCGGCGAGGTTGCCGAGGCCGCGCCGAAGCGCCGCGCGCCGCGCAAGAAGGTCGCCGAAGCGGCGGCCGAGGCCGCGCCGGCCGAAGCGCTTGCCGCGGCCGACGTGGCGCCGGCCCTGGCCGTGGCCGCGCCGGTCGAAGCGGCGGCGCCGACCGCCGCCGGCGTCGACGCGGGCGATGCCGGCGAATCCGCCGAAGCGTCCGGGGCCGAAGGCGAGGGTGGCGACGCGGCCGATGCCGGCGACGAGCGCGGCGGGCGTCGCCGCAACCGTCGGCGCGGCCGCAACCGCGGCGAGGGCGGCGAGGCCGGCGACGGCGCCGAAGGCGGCGGCAACGGCGAACGCGTGCAGCGCAACGACGCCGCCCCGGCCGAACCCGCGCCCGAACTGCTCGCCGCGGTCGGCGAACGCTTTGCCGAGGTGCTGTCGGGCAGCTTCGACGCCGAAGGCGAAGCGGCGGCCGCGCCGGTCGCCGCCGAGGCGGTCGCCGAGCAAGGGTCGGACGACGACGAAGAAGGCGACGAGGACGGCGACGACGAGTCCAGGCGCGTGCTCGCGCCCGAGCCCGACGCGCCCAAGCTGCAGAAGGTGCTGGCCCAGGCCGGCGTCGGCTCGCGCCGCGACATCGAGAACATGATCGCCGACGGCAAGATCGAGGTGAACGGCGACGTCGCGCATATCGGCCAGCGCATCAGCTTCGGCGACCGCGTGTCCGTGAACGGCAAGCCGATCAAGGTCCGCATCCAGCCGCCGGCGCCGCGCATCCTCGCGTACCACAAGCCGACCGGCGAGGTCGTGACCTTCAACGACCCCGAGGGCCGCCCGACCGTGTTCCGCCACCTGCCGCGCCTGCAGCACGGCAAGTGGCAATCGGTCGGCCGCCTCGACATCAACACCGAAGGCCTGCTGCTGTTCACGAACTCGGGCGAGCTCGCGAACCAGCTCATGCACCCGCGCTTCGGCGTCGAGCGCGAGTACGCGGCGCGCGTGCTCGGCACCCTCAACGACGAGCAGCGCCAGCGCCTGCTCGCGGGCGTCGATGTCGACGGCCAGCAGGCTTCGTTCAAGAGCATCGAGGACGGCGGCGGCGAAGGCGTGAACCGCTGGTACCGCGTCACGATCACCGAAGGCCGCAACCGCGAGGTGCGCAAGCTGTTCGAGGCGGTGGGCATGGCCGTGAGCCGCCTGATCCGCATCCGTTACGGCACCGTCGTGCTGCCACGCGGCCTGCGCCGCGGCGTCTACGTCGAGCTCGGCGACGACGACGTGCGCGTGATCCGCCGCCTGACCGGCTTCGACCGCCTGCGTGGCGGCGACGGCGAGCGCGGCGAGCGCAATGATCGCGGCGGCAACAACCGCAACGACCGCGACAACAAGCAGGGTGGCGGCAAGAACCGCGGCCGCTCCGACCGCAACGCCAACAGCGGCCCGCGTCCGAGCCGCCCAGAGGCGCCGCGCCAGGAGCCCCAGCAGCGCCAACCCGAGCGCGATCGCTACCAGGGCCCGCGCGACGACGACGACGATGGCGGCGACGACGACTTCATGCCGCGCAACATCAACCCGCTCGAGCAGACCTTCGACCGTCGTTTCGCGACTGGGGCTAAGCGCGGCTTCCCGTCCGGCTTCGGCGCGGGCGGCAGCGGCGCCCACGGCACCGGCGCGCCGGGCCGCGGCAACCACAAGCCGAACAAGGGTGGTGGCGGCGGCGGCGGCCCCAAGCAGCCCGATCCGATGCAGACCTCGATGGGCTATATCGGCGCCGACGCGTTCCAGCGCCGCCGTGGCGGCGGCGGCGGCGGCGGTCACGGCGGTGGCGGTGGCGGGCGCGGTGGGCGCGGCGGCGGTCGCAGCCGTTGACGCGGTGCCTCAACGCTGACGCAGTACAATCGACGGTTTCCCTGAATTTGCCTTAAAAAAACGGAGCACTCCCATGGCGATCGAACGCACCCTGTCCATCATCAAGCCCGATGCCGTCGCGAAGAACGTGATCGGCCAGATCTACGCGCGCTTCGAAGGCGCCGGCCTCAAGGTCGTCGCGGCCAAGATGGCCCACCTGTCGCGCGGCGAAGCCGAAGCCTTCTACGCGGTCCACAAGGCCCGCCCGTTCTTCAACGACCTGGTCACGTTCATGATCTCGGGCCCGGTGATGATCCAGGCGCTCGAAGGCGAGAACGCGATCCTGAAGAACCGCGAACTGATGGGCGCGACCGACCCTAAGAAGGCCGAGAAGGGCACGATCCGCGCCGACTTCGCCGACAGCATCGACGCGAACGCCGTGCACGGCTCGGACGCGCCCGAGACGGCTGCCGTCGAAATCGCGTTCTTCTTCCCCGGCATGAACGTCTACAGCCGCTGATCCGGCGGGCTGTAACGCATCCATCCATGGAAACGGTCAACCTGCTCGGATTCGATCTCGACGGGTTGGCTGCGTACTGCGAGCAGCTGGGCGAGAAGCGCTTTCGCGCGACCCAGCTGTTCCGCTGGATCCACCAGAAGGGCGCGAGCGACTTCGGCCAGATGAGCGATCTGGCGAAGTCGCTGCGCGACAAGCTGGCCAGCCGCGCCGAGATCCGTGCGCTGTCGGTCATCTCCGAACATGTCTCCGCCGACGGCACGGTCAAATGGCTGTTCGACGTCGGCGCCGGCAACGCGGTCGAGGCCGTGTTCATCCCCGAGGACGACCGCGGCACGCTGTGCGTCTCTTCGCAGGCCGGCTGCGCGGTCGGCTGCCGCTTCTGCTCGACCGGCCACCAGGGCTTCAGCCGCAACCTCGAGACGAGCGAGATCGTCGCCCAGCTCTGGTTCGCCGAGCACAGCCTGCGCGCCCGCCTGCAGACCACCGAGCGCGTGATCAGCAATGTCGTGATGATGGGCATGGGCGAGCCGCTGCAGAACTATGCGGCGCTCGTGCCGGCGCTCAAGACCATGCTCGACGACCATGGCTACGGCCTGTCGCGGCGCCGCGTGACGGTCTCGACCTCGGGCGTCGTGCCCATGATCGACCGCCTGCGCGAGGATTGCCCGGTCGCGCTCGCCGTGTCGCTGCACGCGCCGAACGACGCGCTGCGCGACCCGCTGGTGCCGCTGAACCGCAAATACCCGATCGCCGAGCTGCTCGACGCGTGCCGTCGCTACCTCGAGGCCGCGCCGCGCGACTTCATCACCTTCGAATACTGCATGCTCGACGGCGTCAACGACACGCCCGGGCACGCGGCCGAACTGGTCGGGCTGCTCAAGGGCAAGGTCGCGTGCAAGCTCAACCTGATCCCGTTCAACCCGTTCCCGGCCTCGGGACTGAAGCGCAGCAGCAACGAACGCGTGCGCGCGTTCGGCGACGTGCTGCTGCAGGCCGGCATCGTCACGACGATCCGCAAGACCCGTGGCGACGATATCGACGCGGCCTGCGGCCAGCTCGCCGGCGAGGTCCAGGACCGGACCCGCGCGCATCTGCGCATGGTGCGGGCCCCCGTGGTGGTGGTAAAAGGCGGGGCCTCCAAGCCAGCCTAGGCGCGCGTAGCGCCGCGAGACCCGACATGACCGAAGCGCGACCCGAACTGCCCCGACCGCTGCCGACCCGACGCTGGATCGCGTGGCCCGCCATGCTCGCGCTGTGCGCAGGCCTCGGCGCCTGCGGCACGCCGGGACCGGGCGCGACGCCGCGCACCAATTCCGACCAGACCGACGTCGACAAGCGCGCGGCCGTGCATATCGACCTCGCCGCCGGCTACTTCAGCCGCGGCATGAACACGACGGCGCTCGACGAGACCAAGCAGGCGCTCGCGATCAAGCCCAAGTCGGTCGAGGCGATGAACCTGCAGGCGCTGGTCTACGCGGCGATGGGCGAGACGCGCCTTGCCGACGAGACCTTCCACAACGCAATCGCGGCGGCGCCGAACAACGCCGACACGCTGCACAACTACGGCTGGATGCTGTGCCAGCAGCGCCGCTACGACGAGGCCGAGCGCCAGTTCAACGCGGCGCTCGCCCAGCCCGACTACCGCGGCACCTCGCGCACGCTGCGCGCCGCGGGCGTCTGCGAGGTGCGCGCCGGCGACAACGCGAAGGCCGAGCTCACGCTGAACAAGGCCTTCGAGGCCGACCCGGCCGACCCGGGGACGAACTACAGCCTCGCCGAGGTGCTGCTGCGCAACGGCAAGTTCGACCGCGCGCTGTTCTATATCAAGCGCGTGAACGCGGTGCCGGCGCAGGTCACCTCGCAAAGCCTGTGGCTGCAGCTGCGCATCTCCAGGCGCATGGACGACACGCTCGGCGTCAAGGTGCTGGCGGAGCAGCTGCACAAGGACTTCGCGCAGTCGGCCGAAACCCAGGCATTCGACGCGGGGCGCTTCGATGAGTGAGGACATGCGCATGGCGGACGAGGAGCGCATGCCGGAAGGCGCGGCGCTGCCGGCCGAACCCGCGCGCGAACCGGCGAGCGCCGGCCAGCTGCTGCGCGCGGCGCGCGAGGCGCGCGGCCTGCACATCGCGGCGCTCGCCGCGATGCTCAAGGTCCCGCAGGCCAAGCTCGAGATGCTCGAGGCCGACCGCTGGCGCGAGCTGCCCGACGCGACCTTCGCGCGCGCGCTCGCGAAGGCAGTCTGCCGCACCCTCAAGATCGACGCGGCGCCGGTGCTCGAGCTGCTGCCGCGCGAGCAGGATCGCGAGCTCAACGTGTCGCTGGGGCTGAACACGCCCTACCGCGATCGCGGCGAGGGCAGCCGTGGGTTCTCGCCGAGCGCGGTCGCCAAGCCGGTCGTCTGGGCGCCCGTGCTGCTGCTCGTCGCGGCCGGCGCGGTCTACCTCGCGCCGCCGCTGCACCTGAACGAACCGGCCGCGGCGCCGGCGGCCTCGGCCGCCATCGCGCCGGCGGTCGACGCGGCCACGACGCCCGCGAGCGACGCGAGCGTGGCGCCGGCCGACGCGGGCACGCCCGCCGCGAGCGGCTCGAGCGGCGGGCCGGGCGCCACGCCGGTGCCGACGCTGGCCGCCGCGACGGCCGTCGCCTCGCCCGCGGCCGCGGTGCCCGAGCCGACCCGGCCTGCCGCCTCGGCCGCCGCGAGCCCGCCGCCCAAGCCGGCCGCCGCGTCCGCGAGCGTGGCGCTCGCGACGAGCCAGGGCGCGGCCAGCCAGGTCGTCAGCGGCGACGCGTTGCCGCTGACGCTCAAGACCACGGCCGAGACCTGGGTCCAGATCACCGACGCGAGCGGCCAGACCCTGGTCTCGCGCCTGATTCCCGCCGGCAGCGAGCAGGTGTTTGCGGGCACCCCGCCGCTCAGGGTCACGATCGGCAATGTCTCGGGCGCGCAGCTGCTGCTGCGCGGCCAGGCGCTGGACCTGGCGGCGCGCGCGCAGAACAATGTCGCACGCCTAGAAGTGCAATGAACTGAGCAGTCAACAGATGGATTCCTTCAACGACACGCCGATCGCCGGCGCGGGCGCGCGGCGGCGCAAGACGCGCCAGGCGCAGGTGCGCTGGGGCTCGCGCATCGTCACGATCGGCGGCGACGCGCCAGTGCGCGTGCAGTCGATGACCAACACCGACACGGTCGACGTGATCGGCACGGCCATCCAGGTCAAGGAGCTCGCCGTCGCGGGCTCCGAGCTCGTGCGCATCACCGTCAACACGCCCGAGGCCGCCGCGGCCGTGCCGCATATCCGCGAGCAGCTCGACCGCATGGGCATCGACGTGCCGCTGGTCGGCGACTTCCACTACAACGGCCACCGCCTGCTGACCGAGTACCCGGCGATGGCCGAGGCGCTGTCCAAGTACCGCATCAACCCCGGCAACGTCGGCAAGGGCGACAAGAAGGACCGTCAGTTCGCGATGATGGTCGAGGCCGCGATGAAGTACGACAAGGTCGTGCGCATCGGCGTGAACTGGGGCAGCCTCGACCAGGAGCTGCTCGCCCAGATGATGGACGACAACGCGAAGCGCGCGGCGCCCTGGGACGCCAAGCCGGTCATGTACCAGGCGCTCGTGCAGTCGGCGCTGAGCTCGGCCAGTTATGCGCGCGAACTCGGCCTGAACCCCGACAACATCATCATCAGCTGCAAGGTCAGCGGCGTGCAGGACCTGATCGCGGTCTACCGCGCCCTGAGCCAGCGCTGCGACTACGCACTGCACCTGGGCCTGACCGAGGCCGGCATGGCGACCAAGGGCACGGTCGCGTCGAGCACCGCGCTCGGCGTGCTGCTGCAGGAGGGCATCGGCGACACGATCCGCGTCTCGCTGACGCCGCAGCCCGGCGAGGCGCGCACGCAGGAGGTCGTGATCGCGCTCGAGATCCTGCAGTCGCTGGGCCTGCGCACCTTCAACCCGAGCGTCACGGCCTGCCCGGGCTGCGGCCGCACGACGAGCACGACCTTCCAGGAGCTCGCCAAGCAGATCGACGACCACCTGCGCGCGAACATGCCGATCTGGCGCGCGAAGTACCCGGGCGTCGAGAACCTCAAGGTCGCCGTGATGGGCTGCATCGTCAACGGCCCCGGCGAGAGCAAGCACGCCGACATCGGCATCAGCCTGCCGGGCACCGGCGAGGCGCCGGCCGCGCCCGTGTTCATCGACGGCGAGAAGGCCGTGACGCTGCGCGGCGAGGGCATCGCCGCCGAGTTCCACCAGCTCGTCGCCCAGTACATCGAGAAACGCTTCGGTACCGCCGAAGCCTGATCCCCCAAAAATGACCGACAAGAAGTTGCAGCCCCTTCAGGCCGTGAAGGGCATGAACGACATCCTGCCGCCGGAATCGGCGCGCTGGGAATGGCTCGAGGCCAGGATGCGCAGCGTGCTGCAGCGCTACGGCTACCAGAACGTGCGCACGCCGATCGTCGAGCCGACCGCGCTGTTCGTGCGCGGCATCGGCGAGGTCACCGACATCGTCGAAAAAGAGATGTACGCGTTCGAGGACCGCGCCGACAAGCATGGCCAGGCCGAGCACCTCGCGCTGCGCCCCGAGATGACGGCCGGCGTCGTGCGCGCGATGACCGAGCATTCGTTTCTGCGCGACGGCGGCCGCCGGCTCTACTACTTCGGCCCGATGTTCCGCCGCGAGAAGCCGCAAAAGGGCCGCTACCGCCAGTTCCACCAGATGGGCGTCGAGGCGCTCGGCTTCGCGGGCCCCGACGTCGACGCCGAGGTGATCCTGATGGGCAGCCGCCTGCTGCGCGAGCTCGGCCTCGTCGCGGGCGAGCATTTCCGGCTCGAGCTCAACTGCCTCGGCGCGCCCGACGAGCGCCGCGCGCACCGCGAGGCGCTCGTCGCCTACCTCGAGCAGCACAAGGCGCTGCTCGACGAGGACAGCCAGCGCCGCATGTTCACCAACCCGCTGCGCGTGCTCGACACCAAGAACCCGGCGCTGCAGGCGATGGCCGACGGCGCGCCCAAGCTGCTCGACTTCCTCGGCGCGGCCTCGCTCGCGCATTTCGACGGCGTGCGCGCGGCGCTCGACGCGGCCGGCGTCGCCTACCGCATCAACCCGCGCCTCGTGCGCGGCCTCGACTACTACAACCTGACCGTGTTCGAGTGGGTCACCGACAAGCTCGGCGCCCAGGGCACGGTCTGCGGCGGCGGCCGCTACGACGGCCTGATCGAACAGCTCGGCGGCAAGCCCGCGCCGGCGGTCGGCTTCGGCATGGGCATCGAGCGCATGCTGCTGCTGCTCGAGGAGGTCGGTGTCGCGCCGGCCGCGCCCGCGCCGCAGGCCTACGCGATCGTGCCGCCGGGCGAGGACGCGAGCGTGCTGCCGCGCGTGCTGAGCGCGCTCGAGGCGTTGCGCGGCGCCGGCGTCGCCGTCGTGCTCAACGCCGGCGGCGGCAGCATGAAGGCGCAGTTCCGCCGCGCCGACGCGAGCGGCGCGGCCTGGGCGCTGATCTTCGGCGCCGACGAACTGGCCGCGGGCCAGGTCGGCGTCAAGCCGCTGCGCGCCGAAGGCGAGCAGCGCGCCCGACCGCTCGCCGACGCGGCTGCCTGGGCGGCCGAGCTGCTCGACGCATAATCCCGGCTTCGCCGCCCAATTCACGGAATACGGAACCGTTTTTTCATGGCCTCGCATCTCGATCTCGAAGAACAAGAACAGCTAGAGCAACTCAAGGCCTTCTGGTCGCGCTGGGGCAACCTGATCACGTGGCTGCTGACCGCGGCGCTGGCCGTGTTCGCGGCCTACGTCGGCTGGAACCGCTGGCAGGACAGCCAGGCGCTCGCGGCCGAGCAGATCTACGGCTCGCTCGAAAGCGCCTACAACGCCGCGAACGGCGGCGCGGCCGACCCGGCCAAGGTCGCGAGCATCTGGGGCGACCTCCAGGACAAGTACCCGCGCACCAACTACGCGTCGCAGGGCGGCCTGCTCGCGGCGCGCCTGCAGGCCGATTCGGGCAAGCCGGAGGACGCGCGCAAGACCCTCGCCTGGGTCGGCGAGCACGGCAGCACGCAGAACTACCGCGACGTCGCGAACCTGCGCCTCGCGGCGCTCGCGATGGACGCGAAGCAGCTCGACGCCGCGGGCAAGGCGCTCGACGCGGTCAAGGGCCCCGAGTTCGAGGCGCTCGTCGCCGACCGCCGCGGCGATCTCGCGCTGCTCGCGAACAAGCCGGGCGACGCGAAGACCCAGTTCGAGAAGGCCTACGCGGCGCTCGCCGCGGGCGCGCCGTACAAGCAGCTGCTCGGCTACAAGCTCGCGAGCCTCGGCGTGACCGTCGCCGCCGACACGGGAGCCGCGCGATGAACCGCACGCTGACCCGCCGCTTCGCCACCGTCGCCGTCGCCGCGAGCGCGCTGCTGCTCGGCGCCTGCTCGATCTTCAAGTCCAACGACGGCCCGCAGCCGGCCGTGCTCGAGGCGGGCATCGGCGCGGGCAGCGCGAAGGTGGTCTGGAGCTCGCGCATCGACAGCCTCGACTTCCCGCTCGCGATCGCCGCGCGCGACCACGCCTTCGTCGTCGCCGGCACCGACGGCGTCGTCCAGGCGCTGGCCAGCGCCGACGGCCACGCGCTGTGGCGCGCCGACGCGGGCCGCAAGCTCACGGCCGGCGTCGGCTCCGACGGCCGCTTCGCCGCCGTCGTCACGCGCGACAACGAGCTCGTCGTGTTCGACGCCGGCAAACAGCGCTGGAAGACCACCCTGCCGACGCCGGCCGTGACCGCGCCCTTCGTCGCCGGCGAGCGCGTGTTCGTGCTCACGCTCGACCGCGAGGTCTTCGCCTACGACGCCCTCGACGGCCGCAAGCTCTTCGACGTAAGCCGCCCGGGCGACTCGCTGACGCTGGCCAAGGCCGGCGTGCTCGGCGCCTGGCAGGACACCCTCGTCGTCGGCCAGGGCTCGCGCATGACGGGCCTGGATCCGCTGCGCGGCTCGCTGCGCTGGGAAGCCGCCGTCGCGAACCCGCGCGGCACCAACGAGGTCGAGCGCCTCGCCGACCTCGTCGGCCCGCTCGAGCGCAACGACAGGAGCGGCAACATCCTGTGCGCGCGCGCCTACCAGTCGGCGGTCGGCTGCGTCGACGCCGAGCGCGGCGCGCCGCTGTGGCTGCGCAACTCGAGCGGCACCGACGGCATCGGCGCCGACGCCGAACAGGTCTACGGCACCGACGACTCGTCGCGCCTGTTCGCGTGGAAGATCAAGAACGGCGACACCGCCTGGATGGCCGAGCAGTTCCGCCACCGCGAGCTCGGCGTGCCGATCGCGGTCGGCAAGTTCGTGCTCGTCGGCGACTTCGAGGGCTACGTCCACTTCGTCGACCGCCTGACGGGCAAGACCGTCGCGCGCGTGCCGACCGACGGTGCGCCGATCACGGTCGCGCCGGTCGAGCTCGACGGCGTCGTGCTGTTCGCGACGAGCAAGGGCGGCCTGTTCGCCATCAAGCCCGAGTAAGCAGCGTCTTGCTCCGGCGCCTAAAAGAAAAAGAACAATGAAGCCCGTCATCGCCCTTGTCGGCCGGCCCAACGTGGGCAAGTCGACCCTGTTCAACCGCATGACCAAGAGCCGCGACGCGATCGTCGCGGACTTCGCCGGCCTCACGCGCGACCGCCACTACGGCGACGGCCGGCTCGGCGCGCGCGAGTTCATCGTCATCGACACCGGCGGCTTCGAGCCCGACAGCACGACCGGCATCGTGCGTGAGATGGCCAAGCAGACGCGCCAGGCCGTCGCCGAGGCCGACGTCGTCGTGTTCGTGACCGACGTGCGCACCGGCCTCGCGGGCCAGGACCAGGACATCGCGCGCTACCTGCGCCAGGCCGGCAAGCGCATCCTGCTCGCCGTCAACAAGGCCGAGGGCATGGCCGACTCGCCGCTGCTCGCCGAGTTCCACGAGCTCGGCCTCGGCGACCCGCACCCGATCTCGGCGGCGCACGGCCAGGGCATCCGCAGCCTGCTCGAGGCCGCGCTCGAGCCCTTCGGCGAGGACGAGGACGAAGCCGCGGAGGGCGTCGAGGACGGGGTGATCCGCCTCGCCGTCGCGGGGCGCCCGAACGTCGGCAAGAGCACGCTGATCAACACCTGGCTCGGCGAGGAGCGGCTCGTTGCGTTCGACATGCCGGGCACGACGCGCGACGCGATCAGCGTCGACTTCGAGCGCAACGGCCAGAAGTTCAAGCTCATCGACACGGCCGGCCTGCGCCGCAAGGGCCGTGTGTTCGAGGCGATCGAGAAGTTCTCGGTCGTCAAGACGCTGCAGGCGATCGCCGACGCGAACGTCGTGCTGCTGCTGATCGACGCGACCCAGGGCGTGTCCGACCAGGACGCCCATATCGCCGGCTACGTGCTCGACTCGGGCCGCGCGGTCGTCGTCGCCGTCAACAAATGGGACGCGATCGACGCCTACCAGCGCGAGCAGCTGCAGCGTTCGATCGAGCACCGCCTCGCGTTCCTGAAGTTCGCGCCGATCTTCAATATCTCGGCGCTCAAGCGCCAGGGCCTCGGCCCGCTGTGGGGCGGCCTCGCCGACGCCTACGGCTCGGCCTACAAGAAGATGACGACGCCGGTGCTCACGCGCCTGGTCCAGGAGGCCGTGCAGCACCAGACGCCCAAGAAGAGCGGCCATTTCCGGCCCAAGCTGCGCTACGCCCACCAGGGCGGCATGAACCCGCCGATCGTCGTGATCCACGGCAATTCGCTCGAGGGCGTGACCGACGCGTACAAGCGCTACCTCGAAGGCCGCATCCGCGCCCACTACAAGCTCGTCGGCACGCCGCTGCGCATCGAGCTGCGCTCGAGCAGCAATCCGTTCGACGCCAAGGACTGAGCCGCGCGCAAGTCCGTGATTCGCACCCCTGTGTTATGGTGCAAACCCTAGACCCTCCTACAACACGGAGCATATCGTGAGCAATAAAGGCCAACTCCTGCAAGACCCGTTCCTCAATCTTCTGCGCAAGGAACATGTGCCGGTCTCGATCTACCTGGTCAACGGCATCAAGCTGCAGGGCCACATCGAATCCTTCGACCAATACGTCGTGCTGCTGCGCAACACGGTGACCCAGATGGTCTACAAGCACGCGATCTCGACGGTCGTGCCGGGCCGTGCCGTGAACTTCCACGCCGCCGAAGGCGGTGGCGACGCGGCCTGACGCCGGCGCCCCGCTGCCCGCCTTGAGTCATTCACCGCAATCCCGCGCCGACGCGGCCGACGCGTCGCCCGACGAGGCGCGCGCCGTCCTCGTCGGCGTCGAATTCGCCCGCGGCCACATCGACGTCGGCGGCTTCGACGCCACGCTCGACGAGCTCGCGCTGCTCGCCGAATCGGCCGGCGACACGCCGGTCGCGCGCGTCACGGCCAGGCGCCAGGCGCCCGACCCCGCGCTGTTCGTCGGCTCGGGCAAGGCCGAGGAGATCAAGCAGCTCGTCCAGACCTTCCAGGCGCACACGGTGCTGTTCGACCAGGCGATCTCGCCGGCCCAGCAGCGCAACCTCGAGAAGCTGCTCGGCGTGCCCGTGGCCGACCGCACGGCGCTGATCCTCGAGATCTTCGCCGCGCGGGCGAAGAGCCACGAGGGCAAGCTGCAGGTCGAGCTCGCGCGCCTGCAGTACCTGGCGACGCGCCTCGTGCGGCGCTGGAGCCACCTCGAGCGCCAGAGCGGCGGCATCGGCATGCGCGGCGGCCCGGGCGAGGCCCAGATCGAGCTCGACCGCCGCATGATCGACGAGCGCATCAAGGCCGTGAAAGAGCGCCTCAAGAAGGTCCAGCGCCAGCGCGGCACGCAGCGCCGCGCGCGCGAGCGCAACGGCGTGTTCAAGGTCTCGCTGGTCGGCTACACCAACGCCGGCAAGTCGACCCTGTTCAACGCGATGGTCAAGGCGCGCAGCTACGCGGCCGACCAGCTGTTCGCGACGCTCGACACGACGACGCGCTCGCTGTGGCTCGGCGAGGCCGGCGCGAGCGTGTCGCTGTCGGACACGGTGGGCTTCATCCGCGACCTGCCGCACAAGCTCGTCGAGGCCTTCAAGGCCACGCTGCAGGAGGCGCTCGAGGCCGACCTGCTGCTGCACGTCGTCGACTGCGCGTCGTCGCAGCTTGGCGAGCAGATGGTCGAGGTCGAGCGCGTGCTCGACGAAATCGGCGCGGCCGGCGTGCCCCAGGTCCTCGTGTACAACAAGGCCGACCTGCTCGAGGCCGACCAGCGGCCGCGCCAGAACGTCGACTTCATCGAGCGCGACGGCGGCGTGCGCACGCCGCGCGTGTTCGTCAGCGCCTTGACCGGCGAGGGCCTGCCCGAGCTGCGCGCGCAGATTGCCGCGGCGCTGCAGGCCGAGCCGGCGCCCGACGCCCCCGACTTCGACCCGCGCACCGAGGCGATCGCGGGCGCCGCCGCACTCCAACATCCACAGGCATGAGCATGAACCACTTCCAGCCAGGCGCGATGCAGGGCTTCAAGCGCCGCCTCGGCCGCCTGCTGAGCAACGGCCGCAACGACGGTCCGCCGGATCTCGACGAGCTCTGGCGCGACTTCAACCGCAGGCTGTCCGGCCTGTTCGGTGGCGGCAAGGGCGGCGCCGGCGGCAGCGGCGGCAACGACACGCCGCCGGGCCTGAAGGGCGCCGGCGTCGGCGCGAGCCTCGTCGGCGGCCTCGTCGTGCTGATCTGGCTGTTCAGCGGGTTCTTTACCGTGCAGGAAGGCCAGCAGGGCGTGATCACGACCTTCGGCAAGTACAGCCGCACGGTCGACGCGGGCTTCCAGTGGCGCCTGCCGTATCCGTTCCAGGCCAACGAGATCGTCTCGGTCACGCAGCTCCAGCAGGTCGACGTCGGCGACACCTCGATCGTGCCGTCGACGGGCCTGCGCGACTCGTCGATGCTGACCGAAGACGAGAACATCGTCGACATCCAGTTCGCCGTGCAGTACGCGGTCAAGGACGCGCGCGACTACCTGTTCAACAACGCGGGCACGCCCGACATCTCGGTCACGCTCGCGGCCGAGTCGGCGGTGCGCGAGATCGTCGGCCGCAGCAAGGTCGACGCGGTGCTCTACCAGCAGCGCGACGCGATCGCGGCCGAGCTCGTGCAGTCGATCCAGACCCAGCTCGACCGGCTCAAGGCCGGCATCGTCGTGAAGAGCGTCAACATGCGCAGCGTCCAGCCGCCCGAGCAGGTGCAGGGCGCGTTCGAGGACGCGTTCAAGGCCGGCACCGACGCCGAGACGCTGAAGAACCAGGCCCAGGCCTACGCGAACAACGTGATCCCTGCCGCCCAGGGCGACGCCGCGCGCCTGCTCGCCGAGGCCGAGGGCTACAAGGCCAGCGTCGTCGCCACGGCCGAGGGCGACGCCGAGCGCTTCACGAGCGTGCTCGCCGAGTACAAGAAGGCGCCGGGCGTCACGCGCGACCGCATCTATCTCGACACGATGCGCCAGATCTTCAAGAGCGTGACCAAGGTGATGGTCGACAGCCGCAACGGCTCGAGCCTGCTCTACCTGCCGCTCGACAAGCTGCTCCAGCAATCCGGCGCGAGCGCCGGCGCCGCGCCGGCCGCGGCCGCCGTGACGAGCGTCGACCCGACCGTCGCGGGCAGCGGCAGCGACCGCTCGCGCGGCAACGACTCGCGCGGCCGCGACCGCGACGGCCGCTGAAGGAGAGCGCCGCATGAACCGCATCATCACCATCGTCCTGGGCCTGCTGATCCTCGCGCTGATCGCGAGCTCGACGATGTTCGTCGTCGACCAGAAGCATTTCGCCGCCGTCTACTCGTTCGGCGAGATCCGCGAGGTCATCACCGAGCCCGGCCTGAAGTTCAAGCTGCCGCCGCCGGTGCAGAACGTCGTGCTGCTCGACCGCCGCGTCCAGACGCTCGAGAGCCCCGACTCGCGGCCGATCTTCACGGCCGAGAAGAAGAGCCTCGTGATCGACTGGCTCGCCAAGTGGCGCATCGCCGACGCGCGCCAGTTCATCCGCAACAGCGGCGCGAGCGTCGACACCGTCGCGAACCGCCTGAGCCCGGTCGTGCAGGCCGCGTTCAACGACGAAGTCACCAAGCGCACCGTGCTCGCCGTGCTCGCGACCGAGCGCGACACCGTGATGATCGACGTGCGCAAGCGCCTCGAGGAGGAGGCCAAGGCCTTCGGCATCGAGATCGTCGACGTGCGCATCAAGCGCGTGGACTTCTCGGCGAACATCGCCGAGTCGGTCTACAAGCGCATGAGTGCCGAGCGCCAGCGCGTCGCCAACGAAGCGCGCGCGACCGGCGGCGCCGAGGGCGAGAAGATCCGCGCCGACGCGGACCGCCAGGCCCAGGTCATCAAGGCCGACGCCTACCGCGACGCGCAGAAGCTGCGCGGCGCGGGCGACGCGCGCGCCTCGGCGATCTACGCCGACGCCTTCGGCCGCGACCCGGCGTTCGCGAAGTTCTACCGCGCCCTCGACGCCTACCGCGACGCCTGGCAGAACAAGGGCGACGTGATGGTGCTCGACCCCGCGCAAAGCGAGTTCTTCAAGACCATGCGCGCGCCGAGCGACGTGACCGGCGGCGGCGCGGCCCCGGCGCACAAGTAAAAGGCCCACGTGACGGCCAGCCTGCTGCTCGCGGCGCTCGGGCTCATGCTCGTGTTCGAGGGGCTGATGCCGCTGGTCAGCCCGGCGCGCTGGCGTCAGCTGTTCGCGCGCCTGCTCGGGCTCAACGACGGGCAGCTGCGCTTCATCGGCCTGATCGGCGTGGCCGTCGGCCTGCTGATCCTGCTCGCCGTGAGCTAATGGGCTCAACATCCGACCGAAGCTTGTTCGGTCGGGGCCGAGGCCCGGGAATACCCCGGTACAATGCCGTTTTTAACCGCCTGCCGCGCCCATGAGCTCTGCCTGGCTTCTGCCTGAGCACATCGCCGACGTCCTGCCTTCGCAGGCCCGTGCCATCGAGGAACTGCGCCGCGAACTGCTCGACATGGCGCGCAGCTACGGTTGCGAACTCGTGATGCCGCCGCTGCTCGAGCATCTCGACTCGCTGCTGTCGGGCGCGGGCCAGGCCCTCGACCTCAAGACCTTCAAGCTCGTCGACCAGCTCTCGGGCCGCTCGCTGGGCCTGCGCGCCGACACGACGCCGCAGGTCGCGCGCATCGACGCGCACCTGCTGAACCGCCAGGGCGTGACGCGCTTGTGCTACTGCGGCCCGGTCGTGCACACGCGCCCCGAGGGCCAGCACGGCACGCGCGAGCCGCTGCAGTTCGGCGTCGAGGTCTACGGCCACGCGGGCCTCGAGGGCGACCTCGAGATCCAGGAAATGGCCGTCGCCGCGGCGCGCCGCGGCGGCCTCCAGACGATCACGCTCGACCTCGGCGACGCGCGCATCCTGCGCGGCGTGCTCGCCGGCACGCTGCTGCCGGCCGCGCAGGTCGCCGCGATCGCCGACGCGCTCGCGGCCAAGGACCCGGTCACGCTCGCCGCGCTCGCGACCGGGCTGCCCGAGACCGTACGCGCGGGCCTGCTCGCGCTGCCCGAGCTCTACGGCGGCTCCGAGGTCATCGCGGCCGCGCGCGCGCGCCTGCCCGACGCGCCGCTCGTGCGCGCCGCGCTCGACGACCTCGACTGGCTCGTGCGCCACCTCGCCGCGGCCGACCCCGAGCTGCAGATCTCGATCGACCTCGCCGAGCAGCGCGGCCACGCGTACTACAGCGGCGTGCGCTTCGCGCTCTACGCAGCCGGCTCGAGCGACGCCGTGCTGCGCGGCGGCCGCTACGACGAGGTCGGCGCGGTGTTCGGCCGGCGCCGCCCGGCCGTCGGCTTCAGCCTCGACCTCAAGGCGCTCGTCGCGTTGCGCCCGGCGAGCGCGCTGCGCGCGGCCGTGCGCGCCCCCTGGGGCGTCGACGCGGGCCTGCGCGCGGCCGTGCGCCGCCTGCGCGAGCGTGGCGAGACCGTCGTATGCATGCTCCCGGGCCACGAGCACGAGGGCGACGAATTCGAGTGCGACCGCGAACTTGCGCTGGTCGATACCCAATGGGTGCTGCGCGCGCTTTGATGCGCGCCGTATCCGACCCGATCTCCGAGTAAGGAAGCAAGAACATGCAAAGCGAAATCGCGCGCGGCCGCAACGTGGTCGTGGTCGGCACCCAGTGGGGCGACGAAGGCAAGGGCAAGGTGGTCGACTGGATGACCGACCACGCGCAGGGCGTGGTGCGCTTCCAGGGCGGCCATAACGCCGGCCACACGCTCGTGATCAAGGGCGTCAAGACGGCGCTGCAGTTGATCCCGTCGGGCATCATGCGCGAGGGCGTCGCCTGCTATATCGGCAACGGCGTCGTGCTCGACCCGACCCACCTGCTCGGCGAGATCGAGCGCCTCGAGAAGGCCGGCGTGAACGTGCGCTCGCGCCTGTTCATCAG
Source organism: Roseateles sp. (assembly GCA_019232985.1). Next base: position 29,188 of record JAFAMW010000047.1, read on the forward strand.
CGAGAACTGCCCGCTGATCCTGCCCTTCCACGTCGAGGTCGACCGCGCGCGCGAGGCGCTGCGCGAGTCGAGCGGCAGCGGCAAGATCGGCACGACGGGCAAGGGCATCGGCCCGGCCTACGAGGACAAGGTCGCGCGTCGCGCGCTGCGCGTCCAGGACCTCAAGCACCCCGAGCGCTTCGCCGCGAAGCTGCGTGACCTGCTCGCGCTGCACAACGAGGCCTTGAGCGGCCACCTGAAGGCCGAGGCGCTCGCGTTCGAGCCGATCTTCGAGCACGCGATGCAGCTCGCCGCAGCAGTCCGCCCGATGATGGCCGACGTCGGCTACCTGCTGCACAAGGCCCACCAGGCCGGCGCGAACATCCTGTTCGAGGGCGCGCAGGGCACGCTGCTCGACATCGACCACGGCACCTATCCCTACGTGACCTCGAGCAACTGCGTCGCCGGCAACGCCGCGGCCGGCTCGGGCGTGGGCCCGCAGATGCTGCATTACATGCTCGGCATCACCAAGGCCTACACGACGCGCGTCGGCTCGGGCCCGTTCCCGACCGAGCTCGAGTGGGAAAAAGAAGGCACGGTCGGCTACCACCTGTCGACGGTCGGCCAGGAGCGCGGCACCGTGACGGGCCGCGCGCGCCGCTGCGGCTGGCTCGACGCGGCCGCGCTCAAGCGCTCGATCATCATCAACGGCATCACTGGCCTGTGCATGACCAAGCTCGACGTGCTCGACGGCCTCAAGGAGATCGCGATGTGCGTCGGCTACGAGCTCGACGGCAAGACCGTCGACATCCTGCCGCTCGACGCCGACGAGATCCTGCGCTGCAAGCCGATCTACGAGACCTTCCCCGGCTGGACCGAGACGACCTTCGGCACGACCCGCTGGGACGCGCTGCCGCTGAACGCGCGGCGCTACCTCGAGCGCGTCGCCCAGGTCATCGGCGCGCCGATCGACATGGTCTCGACCGGCCCCGACCGCGAGCACACGATCGTGCTGCGCCACCCTTACCAGGCCTGAGCCCAGGCACCGCATAACAAAGGAGCAAGACGACATGCTGACCGACGACGGCAAGCACCTCTACGTGTCCTGGGACGAATACCACAGCCTGATCGAACGGCTCGCGCTCAAGGTTCACGCCTCGGGCTGGGCGTTCGACCAGATCCTGTGCCTCGCGCGCGGCGGCATGCGCCCCGGCGACGTGCTCTCGCGCGTGTTCGACCGCCCGCTGGGCATCATGTCGACGAGCTCGTACCGCGCCGAAGCCGGCACGATCCAGGGCCGCCTCGACATCGCCCAGTACATCACGATGCCGAAGGGCCAGCTCGCCGGCCGCGTGCTGCTCGTCGACGACCTCGCGGACTCGGGCGTCACGCTCAAGGCCGTGGTCGAGCGCCTGCGCGGCATGCCGGCGATCAGCGAGCTGCGCTCGGCGGTGATCTGGACCAAGTCGGTCTCGGCGTACACGCCCGATTACTATGTCGAGCTGCTCGAGACGAGCCCGTGGATCCACCAGCCCTTCGAGGTCTACGACGACATGGGCGTGGACAAGCTCGCGAAGAAGTACGAGGTTTGAGGCGAGGTAGGATGAGCGCCAAGCGAGGCTCTGGCAGGACTCGCCCACGTCCCGCGGGCCCGGTCCGGCTTGCAAGCCGGACCTTTCGAGTCCTTGCGCCGAGTCCTCAGGACTCGGCTTCTCCCGAGCCCCAAAGCATCGAAGGCCAGATGCTTGCGCATCTGGCCTTCTCGTTTGGTGCCCAGGAGAGGACTCGAACCTCCACGGAGTTACCCGCTAGTACCTGAAACTAGTGCGTCTACCAATTCCGCCACCTGGGCAGGTGTTCAAGACTCGAATCGGACCCAGGTCAAAAACCGAAGTTCAATTCAAACCCTGATAAATTCAGGCAAGACAGAGATTCTATCATCAAAAACTTTAAGAACGCAATAGCTACCCCCAAGGACGGCGCCGGGCTGCTCGGCGAGGTCGAGGGCACGCTGTCCGGCCACCGCGACGGCCACGGCTTCCTGATCCCCGACGACGGCTCGTCCGACGTCTACCTGTCCGCGCAGGAAATGAAGGCCGTGATGCACGGCGATCGCCTGCGCGTGCGCATCGTGCGCATGGACAAGCGCGGCCGCCCCGAGGGCCGCGTGCTCGAGATCCTCGAGCGCAAGAAGCGCCCGATCATCGGCCGCCTGCTGCTCGAGTCGGGCATCTGGCTCGTCGCGCCCGAAGACAAGCGCATGGGCCAGGACATCCTCGTGCCCAAGAACGCGATCGCGAACGCGGCGGCCGGTCAGGTCGTCGCGGTCGAGCTGACCGAGCCGCCGTCGCTGTACTCGCAGCCGGTCGGGCGCGTCGTCGAGGTGCTCGGCGAGATCGACGACCCGGGCATGGAGATCGAGATCGCGGTGCGCAAGTACGACGTGCCGCACCGCTTCTCGGCGGCCGCGCTCGCGCAGGCCGCGAAGCTGCCCGAGCGGCTGCGCGCGGCCGACCTCAAGCAGCGCGTCGACCTGCGCGACGTCGCGCTCGTGACGATCGACGGCGAGGACGCGCGCGACTTCGACGACGCGGTCTACTGCGAGCCGCACAAGCAGGGCCGCGGCAAGAACGCGGTCGCGGGCTGGCGCCTGATCGTCGCGATCGCCGACGTCAGCCATTACGTGAAGCCCGGCGAGGCGCTCGACGTCGACGCCTACGAGCGCGCGACGAGCGTGTACTTTCCGCGCCGCGTGATCCCGATGCTGCCCGAGAAGATCTCGAACGGGCTGTGCTCGCTGATCCCCTACGAGGACCGCCTGTCGATGGTCTGCGACATGCTCGTCGACGCGGACGGCGAGGTCCAGGCCTACCAGTTCTACCCGGCCGTGATCCGCTCGCACGAGCGCTTCACCTACACCGAGGTCGCAGCCATCCTCGGCAACACCCATGGCCCCGAGGCGAGCAAGCGCGGCGAGCTCGTGCCGCACCTCGTGCACCTGCACGAGGTCTACCGCGCGCTGCTCGGCGCGCGCCAGCGCCGCGGCGCGATCGACTTCGAGACGACCGAGACGCAGATCGTCTGCGACGACAACGGCCGCATCGAGAAGATCGTGCCGCGCACGCGCAACGAGGCGCACCGCCTGATCGAGGAGGCGATGCTCGCCGCGAACACCTGCGCGGCCGACTTCATCGCCGTGAACAAGCGCGCCTGCCTGTTCCGCGTCCACGAGGGCCCGACGCCCGAGCGCCGCGCGACGCTGCAGGCCTATCTGCGCACGCTGGGCCTGCCGCCCGGCATCACGGGCATCTCGGACGACCCGAAGCCGGCCGAGTTCCAGGTGCTCGCCGAGGCGACCAAGGGCCGCCCCGACGCGCAGCAGATCCACACCATGCTGCTGCGCTCGATGCAGCAGGCGATCTACACGGCGACGAACTCGGGCCACTTCGGCCTCGCCTACCCGGCCTACACGCACTTCACGAGCCCGATCCGGCGCTACCCGGACCTGCTCGTGCACCGCGTGATCAAGGCCATCCTCGCCGACAAGCGCTACCAGCTCGACGCCGCCAAGATGGACGTGCCGATGGCGCCGAAGCGCCCGGGCCGCGCGGCGCCGATCAACCCGGCCGAGGCGAGCACCGAGCAGGAGCGCTGGGACGTCGTCGGCGCGCATTGCAGCGCCAACGAGCGCCGCGCCGACGAGGCCTCGCGCGACGTCGAGGCCTGGCTCAAGTGCCGCTACATGCGCGAGCACCTCGGCGAGGAGTACGCGGGCACGGTCAGCGCCGTGACGAGCTTCGGCCTGTTCGTGCAGCTCGACGCGCTCTACGTCGAGGGCCTGATCCACATCACCGAGCTCGGCGGCGAGTACTACCGCTTCGACGAGGTGCGCCAGGAGCTGCGCGGCGAACGCACCGGCATCCGCTACGCGACCGGCGCGCGCGTGCACGTGCAGGTCAGCCGCGTCGACCTCGACGGCCGCAAGATCGACTTCCGCCTCGTGCGCGAGCACGAGGACGGCACGCGTGCGTCGCATGGCGCGGCGCGCGAGCGCGGCCACGGCAAGCCGGCCGCGAGCGAACGCGCGCCGCAGCACAAGCCGGTGCCCGCGACGAGCGCGGTCGAGCAGCTCGAGCGCACGCGCGTGAGCGACCGCGAGATCAAGGCCGCGATGAAGGGCGCCGCGAAGAAGGCCGCCGCACCCAAGCCCGCGGCCGGCGCGAAGTCGGCGATGAAGAAGGCCGCGAAGGTGGGTCGGCATGCCGAGGTCAAGGCGCGCAAGCCGCGCTGAAGGGCGCGGGCGGGCGGCCGCCCGGGGGGAGCGGTTCGGGCCGGGCCCGCCGCTCGGTGCGCGGCGCCCCCGGGCATGGGTAGACTGACCGGATCCCGCAACGGAAACAAACGATGACCCGAGTTCGCGTCAACGGCTTCACCCTCTCGCTCGACGGCTACGGCGCCGGCCCGGACCAGGACCTCGAGCACCCGCTCGGCGTCGGCGGGATGGACCTGCACCAGTGGCTGATCTCGACCCGTACGTTCCAGCGCAATCTGTTCGGCAAGGACGGCGGCACGACCGGGGTCGACGACGACTTCGCGGCGCGCAGCTTCCACGACGTCGGCGCCTGGATCCTCGGGCGCAATATGTTCGGGCCGATCCGCGGCGCATGGCCTGACCTGAACTGGAAGGGCTGGTGGGGTGACAGCCCGCCGTACCACGTGCCGGTCTTCGTGCTGACCCACCATGCGCGCGAACCCCTCGAGATGGAAGGCGGCACGACCTTCCACTTCGTCACGGGCGGCGCCCGCGAGGCGCTCGAGCGCGCGCGCGAGGCCGCGGCCGGCAAGGACGTGCGCATCGGCGGTGGGCCGGCGACGATCCGGCAATACCTGCGCGAGGGCCTGATCGACGCGCTGCACCTCGCGATCTCGCCGGTCCTGCTCGGTCGCGGCGAGGCGCTGTTCGAGGGCATCGACATGCGCGCGCTCGGCTACGAATGCGTGGAGACCGTCGCGTCGGAGAAGGCCACGCATGTGGTGCTGCGGCGCCGCGCAGGGGCCTGAGCTCTGGATGGCTGGCGAGCCGCGCGCCGCTCGGTCGACCGCAGACGAGAGCGAGGTCCGCGCCGCTCACGCCGCCTGGATCGGCGCCGTCGACGCTGGCGATCTTGACCGTCTGCTCGAGCTGATGAGCGACGACGCGGTGTTCCTGAGCCCGGGCCAGGCGTTGGTCGGCCGCGACGGCTTCGCGGCCGGCTTTACCGCCGCCCACGAGCGTGCGCGCATCGACTGCACCAGCGAGTTGCTCGATGTCGTCGTCGCCGGCGACGTCGCCTACACGCTGTGCCGCGACGCGCTGGCAGTGACGCCGCGCGCCGGCGGCGCGGTCGTCGCGCTCGCCGGCCACCGGATGAGCGTCTATCGCCGCGCGGCCGACGGCCGCTGGCGGCTCGCGCGCGACGCCCATAGGCTGGTGCCGGTCGCGCGCTGAGTTCGGGCCTCGGGCTCAGCCCTCGCGCAACGCATCCGGCAAGCCGTCGTGCGGGCCCAGCTCGTGCGCCGGCACGTCGCCCCACCAGGCCTCGGGACGCAGGTCCTCGCGGCGCGTCGGGTTCAGCGGGTAGTAGATGCGGCTGCCCGGGCGCGCCGCGTCGCCGCCGACAAGCAGCAGCGCGTCGCGCGTGCCGTTGTTGATGAAGCAGTGGCTGATGCCCGTGCCGGCCGGAAACGCCGCGAGCTCGCCCGCCGTCATGCGGTGCAGCGTGCCGTCGATCCACGCGTCCACTTCGCCGTCGATCACGTAGACGAACTCCTCCTCGTCCTCCTCGGCGTGCGGCCACGACGAGCGTCGGCCCGGCGGCAGGCGCTGCAGGTTGATGCCGATGCGGGTGAGGCCCGCGGCCTTGCCGATGCGGCGCACCGGGCCCAGCGCTTCGGTGCTCTGCGGATAGACATGGCTGTGCTCGGGCACGTCGGCGGCGGCGACGATGAAGGCGGGGCGTTGCGTCATGGGGTGGGGCAGGGGCAGCGGGTGATGCGCGGATGATGGCACGCGCCGCTCAGCGCGGATCGAGCCCGAGCATGCGCTCGATCAGCTCGTTAGCGCGCAGAGGCCCATGGGCCTGCGTGTCGCCGGCCAGGCCATGCCAGTGCACGGCCGCGCAGGCGACGTCGAACGCGTCGAGCCCGGGCCGCTGCGCCCACAGCCCGCCGGCCCAGCCCGCGAGCACGTCGCCGCTGCCCGGCGTCGCGAGCGCGGGGCCGCCGCTGCCGTTGACGGCCGGCACGCGGCCCGGCGCGGCGACGACGCTGCCCGAGCCCTTGAGCACGACCGTGCAGGCGTAGCGCGCGGCGAGCGCCCGGGCCGCGCCGAGGCGGTCGGCCTGGACCGCGGCGGCGTCGGTCTCGAGCAGGCGCGCGGCCTCGGGCGGGTGCGGCGTCAGCAGCGTCGGCGCGGCGCGCGCGCGCAGCGCCGCGGCGAGCGCCGGGTCGCGCGCGATCGCGTTCAGCGCGTCGGCGTCGAGCACGAGGCGCGGCGCCGCGTCGAGCAGGGCCGGTAGGCGCCAGACTATGCGCGCGCCGCCGCCGCAGCCGGCGACGACGGTCGCGAGCGCGCGGCCGTCCCAGCGCAGCAGCTCGGGGCGCAGCGCGTCGTCGACCTCGGCGTAGACGCGGCCCGCGCCGGCCGCGAGCGCGGCGCGCGCGGCGAGGCGCGCCGCGCCCGGCATGCTGCCCGCGACGACCTGCACGTCGCCCTGCGTGCCCTTGTGCGCGAGCGGGTCGCGCGTGCGCCAGGGCGCGAGCCGGTCGCGGCCGATCAGCGTCGCGGTCGGCGCGCCGTCGAGCGCGTCGGCGGGCGCCTCGCCGAGCGCGTCGAACCACAGCGTGCCCGCGCAGGCCCGGCCGGCGCCGGTCAGCAGGCCGGGCTTGAGCGTGAGCAGCGCGAGCGTGTGGTCGGCACGCACGGCCGAACCGTGGGCGACGCCGCGTTCGGCGTCGAGCCCGCTCGGCAGGTCGACCGCGAGCACCGTCGCGCGGCCGGCCAGGGCATTGATCTGCGCGACGCGCGCGGCCCACGCGTCCTCGAGCGGGCGCGCGAGGCCGAGGCCGAACAAGGCGTCGACGACGAGGCCCGTGTCGGGCGGCGGCGCGTCGTCGGTGCTCACCGCCAGGCCCTGCGCGGCGAGGTGTCGCGCGGCGACCCGGCCGTCGGCGCCGTTGTTGCCGGGGCCGCAGGCGACCCAGACGCCGCCGCCGCGGTGCAGCGCGAGCGCGAGCTTCGCGACGGCGAGGCCGGCGTCCTCGATCAGGTCGGGGCGGCGCGCGAGCACGCGCCGCTCGACGCGGCGGCTGCCCGCGCTGCCGTGCAGCGGCAGCGCTGCGGCAGCGGGCAGGACCTTGAACATGTCTTGCTCCGGTGCGCCTAGGCGAAGCGCTCGACGCCGAGCCCGGCCACGTCGACCTCGGCGCCGCGGCCCTGCAGGCCGTCGGCGATCACGCGCGCGGCGCCGAGCGCGACGCTCCAGCCGGCATCGCTCGCGGCGGCGTGCAGCCACAGGCCCGGCACGGCGGTCTTGCCGAGCACGGGCAGGTGGTCGGCGAACTGCGCGTGGCTGCCGCTCCAGCGCTGCAGCTGGCCGCTCTGGATGGCGCCGGGGAACCAGTCGTGCAGCACCTCGTGCAGGCGCGCCGCGTCGCGGCCGACGAGGCGCACGCGCTGGCCGATGCGGCTGACCGTCACGTCGTGGTGGAGATCGACGACGGCGCCGCGCGGGCCGAGGTCCGGGTGGGCCTCGAACTGGCGCAGCGGCGCCGTCAGCGAATGCGAGGTGATCGCGTACGCGGCGAGCTTGAGGCCCAGCGGCGCGAGCAGCGCGGCCGTCTCGGTGCCCGCGCAGACGACGATCGCGTCGAAGCGCTCGCGCTGCGGACCGAGCGGCGTGGGCACCGTGTCGCCGGCGTCCTGCGGGCGGCCGCCCGCGGCGGCACCCGCGAGCGCCTGCATCGGCGCGTGCTCGTGGACGAGCTCGCCGCCGGCCGCGACCGAGCGCACCGTCGTGTCGAAGCGCCAGCGCGCGCCGAGGCGCTGGGCCTCGACGCGCAGCAGGTGGGCGAGCTGGCGGCAGTTGCCGATCTCGGCGGGCTTGAGCGCGACGCCGCCGTGCAGCGGCGTCTGCTCGTTGAGGCCGGGCTCGCGCGCGCGGCATTGCGCGGCGTCGAGCGTCTCGGCCGCGAGGCCCAGGCGCTCGAGCCGCGCGAGGCCCGGCGCGATCGCGTCGCGCTCGCGCGCCGTGCGCGCGAGCAGCAGCAGGCCCTCGGCGCTTTCGAAGTCGAGCTGCAGCGCGCGGCGCAGCGACTGCAGGCGCGCGTGGGCGTAGACGGCGAGGTGGTGGAGGGCGTCGGCGCGGGCGGCCGCTTCGGGGCGGCGCGCGGCCTTCCATTGCTGGACGCGCCAGCCGAACTGGCCGCCCGGCGCGGGCCAGGCCGGCGCCTGCAGCGGCAGCGCGAGGGCCGGCGCGAGCAGGCCGCTGTTGGCGAAGCTCGCTTCGGCGGCGACGCTGCCGCGGCGCTCGAAGACGGCGACCTCGTGGCCCTCGCTCGCGAGTTCGTAGGCGGTGGTGACGCCGGCGATGCCGGCGCCGATGATGGCGACTCTCATAAGACTTGTTCGATGCGCAGCGCAGTATCGAGCAGATCGTCGTCCTGCCCGCCGCGCGACCACAACATCAGGCCGACCGGCAGTTCGCCGCGGGCCTGGCAGGGCAGGGAAACGGCGCAGCCGCCGAGCGCGTTGACGAGGCTCGGGTTGCGCAGCAGCAGGCCGTTCGCGGCGAAGTAGGCCGCGTCGTCGGCCTGCAGCGGGGCGAGTTCGGGCGCGACGACGGGCACGGTCGGGCTCAGCAGCGCGTCGAAGCCGGCCATCGCCTGCTCCATCGCGGCGACCCAGGCGCGCTGCTCGGCGCGCCGCTCGATGTAGTCGGCCGCGAGCACGTCGCGGCCCGCGACGACGCGGCGGGCGACGCGCGGGTCGACGCGGGCCTGCTGCGCGCCGCTCAGGTGGCGGTACCAGCTCCAGGCCTCGGCCGACACGACGATGCCTCCGGTCGGCAGCGCCGCGAGTGGCGCGAGCTCGAACTCGACGATCTCGGCGCCCGCGCGGCTCAGGCGCTCGAGCGCGGCCGCGAACGCGCGCGCGACGGCCGCGTCCACGCCGTCGAGCGGCAGGCCGCGCGGCACGCCGAGGCGCCGCGCCGCGAGCGGCTTGGCCGCGAGCGTCACGGCGCGTGCCGCGAGGATCTCATGCAGCAGCACCGCGTCGCGCACCGAGCGCGTGATCGCGCCGGCCGTGTCGAGGCTGTCGGCGAGCGGCAACAGGCCCGCGCGCGGCACGAGCGCCTGCGTGCTCTTGAAGCCGACGAGGCCGTGCAGCGCCGCGGGAATGCGGATCGAGCCGCCGGTGTCCGAGCCGAGTCCGGCCCAGGCCGCGCCGGCCGCGACGCTGACGGCGGCCCCCGAGCTCGAGCCGCCGGGGATGCGCTCGACGCCGTCGAGCGCGGCCGTGGCCGGGTTGCGCGGCGTGCCGTGGTGCGGGTTCAGGCCGAGCCCCGAATAGGCGAACTCCGTCATGTTGGTGTGGCCGACGAGCGCGGCGCCGGCCGCGCGCAGGCGCGCGACGGCAGCCGCGTCGCCGACGGGGGCCTGGCCGGCTCCGCCGGACTCGGCGCGCGCGTCGGCCAACGCGACCGAGCCGGCCGTGGCCGCGTGCTCGACCATGTCGAAGTTGTCCTTGACGCTGATCGCGAGGCCGGCGAGCGGCAGCGCGGCGCCGCGCGCGGCGGCGGCGTCGGCCGCGCGGGCCGCCGCGCGCGCCGCGTCGGCATACATGCGAACGAACGCGTGGCGGCAGGGCGGGGCGCCGGCCGCGGCGAGGCTGCGCTCGATCTCGGCGGCCGCGCTGGTCTGGCCCGCGCGCAGGCGCGCCAGGACGGCACTGAGGTCGTCTGTCATTGCTGTGCTAGAATCTTTGGGTTTTGCCGGGGCATGGTGCTCTGGTGGAACTTAAACGCTGCTCCGGCCCTGAAGAGGTGTCGCGCGGGGATTCATCACCCCGCTCGATTCGCGCCGGAGTTTAGACCCAACCCTTCGGAGATTGATATGTCCGTCACGATGCGCGAAATGCTGGAAGCCGGTGTCCACTTCGGTCACCAAACCCGCTTCTGGAACCCCAAGATGGCCCCGTAT
>JAFAMW010000019.1 GCA_019232985.1 Roseateles sp.
CTGCGCGGCGGCGACCAGCTGTTCCCGCTGATGCGCGCGCGCATCGATGCGGCGACCGACGAGGTCTGGCTCGCGACCTATATTTTTCACGACGACGCGGCCGGCCAGGCCCTGCTCGCGAGCCTCGTCGCCGCGGCCGCGCGCGGCGTGCGCGTGCGCGCCGTCGTCGACGGCTTCGGCTCCAAGGCGAGCCTGGCCTGGCTCGAGCGCGGCGTCGCGGGCAGCGGCGTCGCGCTCGCGGTGTTCCGGCCGCTCAAGCAATGGTGGACCTGGCTCGAGCCGGGCCAGCTGCGCCGCCTGCACCAGAAGCTGTGCGTCGTCGACGGCCGGCACGGCTTCGTCGGCGGCGTCAACATCATCGACGACCGCGACGACCTGCACCATGGCATGGGCGAGCAGCCGCGCCTGGACTTCGCGGTCGCGCTGCACGGCGCGATCGTCGCGCCGATCGAGCAGGCCGCGCGCGCGGTCTGGACGCGCGCCTGGCTCGGCCGCGACTTCGGCGAGGAATTCCTCGGCCTGCTGCGCAGTCCCGAGCCGGTGCGCCGCGTGCGCCGCCTGCTGCGCGGCGTGCGCATGCCGCGGGCGCAGCGCGGCGCCGGCGACGCGCTGCCCGCGCTGCCGCCGGTCTGCGTCGGCTTCGTGCTGCGCGACAACCTGCGCCAGCGCCGCACGATCGAGGCCGCCTACGTCGAGGCGATCGACGCGGCGCAGACGAGCGTCGACCTCGCGACGCCGTACTTCTACCCGGGCCAGAGCTTCCGGCGCGCGCTGCGCGACGCCGCGCGCCGCGGCGTGCGCGTGCGCCTGCTGCTGCAGGGCAAGGTCGACTACGCGCTCGCCGGCATGGCCGCGCGCGCGCTCTACAAGGAACTGCTCGGCCACGGCGTCCAGGTCTTCGAGTACACGCAGGCCTGGCTGCACGCCAAGGTCTGCGTCGTCGACGGGCATTGGGCGACGGTCGGCAGCTCGAACATCGACCCGCTGTCGCTGCTGCTCAACCTCGAGGCCAACGTGATCGTCGTCGACGCGCCGTTCGCGGCGACGCTCGAGGCCGAGCTCGAGCGCGCCGTCGCCGGCGCGCGCCGCATCGAGCGCTGGGGCGGCGAGGGCTGGCGCGGCGTGCTCGGGCGCGCGTGCGTGGCCTGGGTCGCCTACGTCTACCTGCGCGTGGCCGGCGCGACCGGGCGCTACTGAGCCGCCGCCGGTTCGGCGCGGTACAGGAAGTCGAGCATCGCCGGCACGCGCGCGGCCCAAGAGGCTTCGTCGTGGGTCGCGCCGGGCGCCTCGAGGTAGGCGAGCGTCGCGTCGCTCCAGCCCCGGGCGCGCAAGGCGTCGCGCAGCGCGCGCGCGTCGGGCACCGTGCCGTCGCCCTCGCGCGTGCCGATGTCGAGCCACACGCGCGGGCGGCGCGCGTCGGGCCATTGCGTGGCGGCGACGTCGCGCAGCAGGCGGCGCTCGTCCCACCAGACCGACGGCGAGACGACGAGCGCGGCGCCGAAGACGTCGGCGTGGTGCAGGGCGAGCCACATCGAGATCAGCCCGCCCAGCGAGGAGCCGCCGACGGCCGTGTGCGCGGCGTCGGGCAGGCTGCGGAAATGCGCGTCGATATAGGGCTTGAGCTCCTCGACCAGGTAGTGCGCGTAGGCGGGGCCTTGGCCGCCATGCAGCTGGCCGTCGGCGCCGCGCGCGGCGGTCGGCGTGTAGTCGGCGAGCCGCTCGGCCGTGTTGTCGACGGCGACGACGATGAAGGGCCGCAGGCGCCCCGCTTCGACGCCGGCCTGCGCGGCCTCGTCGACCTGCCATTCGGCGCCCGCCGCGGCCGCGTCGAAGACGTTCTGCCCGTCGTGCAGATAGAGCACCGGGTAGCGCTGCGCGGGGTGGTCGGCGTAGCCGGGCGGCAGCCAGACCTGCAGGCCGCGCGCGCCGATGAAACGCGATGGCAGCGGCGCGAGCCGCTCGATGGTGCCGACGCGCGACAGCGGCGGCGCCGCGACCTCGGCGCCGAACGCGCGCTCGACGCGCTGGGCGGCGCCCGCGAGCCGCAGCGTGCGGTTCGGCCCCGGCTCCCAGCCCGCGTCGGGCGGCGCGCCCGGGCGGTCGATCTTGAACTTGTAGGTGAGCGGCTGGCCCTGGCCGGCGTCGTCGGCGAAGTCGACGACCGCCTCGTAACGGCCGTCCCCGACGGCATGGGCGGGCAGGGTCTGCTGCCAGCTCAGCGGCGCTGCCGCGCCGCGCAGGCCGACCGCGTCGTGCGCGGGGTCGAAGCGCCCGGCCGCGATCTCGGGGCCGAGGTCGAGCGTGAAGTCGACGCGGTGATCGGCCGCCGCCGCGGCCGGGAGCAGCGCGAGCAGCGCGAGCGCGGCGGCGGCGAGCAGGCGGGACGGCTGGCGGGCGTGGCGCGGCATCAGAGGATGGTAAGCGCTCCGGCGGTATGCGCGAGCGCGCCGATCTCGCCCGAATCGACGAGCGCACGCGCATGCTCGATGTCGGGCGCGAGGTAATGGTCCTCGGGCATGGCCGGGCAGTCGCGGCGCAGGCGCGCGTGGGCGGCCTCGAGCGGGCCCGAGCTCGCGAGCGGGCGCAGGAACTCGACGCCCTGGGCGGCAGCGAGCAGCTCGATCGCGACGATATGCGCGGTGTTGTCGAGCATGTTCGCGAGGCGGCGCGCCGCGAAGGTCGCCATGCTCACGTGGTCCTCCTGGTTGGCCGAGGTCGGCAGCGAGTCGACGCTGGCCGGGTGGGCGAGCGACTTGTTCTCGCTCGCGAGCGCGGCCGCCGTCACGTGGGCGATCATGAAGCCGCTGTTGAGGCCCGCGTTCGGCGTCAGGAAGGCCGGCAGGCGCGACACGCCGGTGTCGATCAGCATCGCGATGCGGCGCTCGGCGATCGCGCCGACCTCGGCGATCGCGCAGGCGAGCGCGTCGGCCGCGAGCGCCACCGGCTCGGCGTGGAAGTTGCCGCCGCTGATCATCGCGCCGTCGTCGGCGCGCGCAGGCGCCGGGCCGCCCCAAGCCTGCGCAGCCCCCTCGGGGGGCAGCCGACCCGGGTCGGCGTGGGGGTCGGCAAACACCAGGGGGTTGTCCGTGACCGCGTTGGCCTCGCGCAGCAGCACCTCGCGCACATAGCGGGTCTGGTCGAGGCAGGCGCCCATCACTTGCGGCTGGCAGCGCAGGCAATAGGGGTCCTGGACGCGCTCGTCGCCTTCGCGGTGCGAGGCGCGGATCGCGCTGCCCGCGAGCAGCGCGCGGTAGGCGGCCGCGCATTCGATCTGGCCCGGCTGGCCGCGCACCGCGTGGATGCGCGGGTCGAACGGGCCGTCGCTGCCGCGCGCGGCGTCGAGGCTCAGGGCGCCGCTGACGACGGCCGTCGCGAACACGCCCTCGAAGCGCAGCAGCGCGTCGAGCGCGAGCGCCGTCGAGGTCTGCGTGCCGTTGATCAGCGCCAGGCCTTCCTTGGCTTCGAGCGCGAGCGGCTTCAGCCCCGCGCGCTCGAGCTCGGCTGCGGCCGGGCGGCGCTGGCCGTCGACGAGCATCTCGCCTTCGCCCATCAGCGCCAGCGTCATGTGCGACAGCGGCGCGAGGTCGCCCGACGCGCCGACCGAGCCCTGCGCGGGCACGTAGGGCACGAGGCCCGCGTTGAACACGTCGAGCAGGCTTTGCACGACGGCCTCGCGCACGCCCGAGTAGCCGCGCGCGAGCGAGGCCGCCTTGGTCGCGAGCATCAGGCGCACGACGCTCGGCGCGAGCGGCGCGCCGACGCCGACGCAGTGCGAGCGGATCAGGTTGCGCTGCAGCTGGGCGAGCTCGGCCTTGCCGATGCGCTGGCTCGCGAGCTTGCCGAAGCCGGTGTTGACGCCGTAGATCGGGTCGTCGCCGGCCGCGGCGGCCTGGACGATCGCGGCGCTCTTGAGGATCGCGCCGCGCGCTTCGGCGGCGAGCGTCAGCGTGACGCCGCCGGCGCGGATCGCGCGCAGGTCGGCGAGCGTGAGGGAACCGGGGTGGAGGGTGAGGGCTTGGCTCATGGGGTCGGCAGGTGAGGGGAGGGGGCTGCTTCAGCGCTCGAGCATCGGCAGCTTCAGGCCTTGTTCGCGCGCGCAGGCCGCGGCGCTGTCGTAGCCCGCGTCGGCGTGGCGCATCACGCCGGTGCCCGGGTCGTTCCAGAGCACGCGCTCGACGCGCCTGGCCGCCGCGTCGGTGCCGTCGCAGACGATCACGACGCCGCTGTGCTGCGAATAGCCCATGCCGACGCCGCCGCCGTGGTGCAGCGAGACCCAGGTCGCGCCGCCCGCGGTATTCAGCAGCGCGTTGAGCAGCGGCCAGTCGGACACCGCGTCGGAGCCGTCGCGCATCGCCTCGGTCTCGCGGTTCGGGCTCGCGACCGAGCCCGAGTCGAGGTGGTCGCGGCCGATCACGATCGGCGCCTTGAGCTCGCCGCTGCGCACCATCTCGTTGAACGCGAGGCCCGCGAGGTGGCGCTCGCCGAGGCCCAGCCAGCAGATCCGCGCGGGCAGGCCCTGGAACGCGATGCGCTCGCCGGCCATGTCGAGCCAGCGGTGCAGCTTGTCGTTGTGCGGGAACAGCGCCTTGAGCTTCGCGTCGGTCTTGCGGATGTCCTCGGGGTCGCCCGAGAGCGCGACCCAGCGGAACGGGCCCTTGCCCTCGCAGAACAGCGGGCGCACATAGGCGGGCACGAAGCCCGGGAAGTCGAACGCGTTCTTGACGCCCTGGTCGAGCGCGACCTGGCGGATGTTGTTGCCGTAGTCGACGGTCGGGATGCCGAGGGCCTGGAACGCGAGCATGGCCTGCACGTGCACGGCGCAGCCGCGCGCGGCCGCGGCCTTGAGGTCGGCGTGCTGGGCCGGGTCGGCCGCGGCGGCCTTCCACTGCGCGACGCTCCAGCCGGCCGGCAGGTAGCCGTTGATCAGGTCGTGCGCCGAGGTCTGGTCGGTCACGAGGTCGGGCTTGATCGCGGTGCCGGCCTCGCAGCGCGCGGCAAGCAGCGGCAGCACTTCCGCTGCGTTGCCGAGCAGCGCGATCGAGCGCGCCTCGCCGGCGGCCGTGTACTTGGCGATGCGCGCGAGCGCGTCGTCGAGGTCGGCGGCCTGCTCGTCGACGTAGCGCGTCTTCAGGCGGAAGTCGATGCGCGACTGCTGGCACTCGATCGTCAGCGAGCTCGCACCCGCGAAGGTCGCGGCGAGCGGCTGCGCGCCGCCCATGCCGCCGAGGCCCGCGGTCAGGACCCAGCGGCCCTCGAGCGAGCCGCCGTAATGCTGGCGGCCGGCTTCGGCGAAGGTCTCGTAAGTGCCCTGGACGATGCCTTGCGAGCCGATATAGATCCACGAGCCGGCCGTCATCTGGCCGTACATCATGAGGCCCTTGCGGTCGAGCTCGTTGAAATGTTCCCAGTTGGCCCAGGCCGGCACGAGGTTGGAGTTCGCGAGCAGCACGCGCGGCGCGTCGGCGTGGGTGCGGAACACGCCGACCGGCTTGCCGCTCTGGATCAGCAGCGTCTCGTCCTCGTTCAGGTCCTTGAGCGCCGCGAGGATGGCCTCGAAGCAGTCCCAGTTGCGCGCGGCCTTGCCGATGCCGCCGTAGACGACGAGCGCGTCGGGGTTTTCGGCGACGGCCGGGTCCAGGTTGTTCTGGATCATCCGGTAGGCGGCCTCGGCCAGCCAGTTCTTGCAGCTCAGGGTGCTGCCGTGGGGGGCGCGCACCGGGCGCGGCTGGGCGGGCGTGGACATGGCGTGGACTCCGTCTGGGGATCGTTGGTGCGGCGGATTCTAGGAGCGCTTTGGCAAGTTGTCTATACAAGTAAAGTCAAGTACGATCTCCCCCATGCAAGCCATTGCTGCGCCGCAATATTTCAAGGTCAAGACGCATTTGCGCGAGGGCATCGCGGCCGGCCGCTGGCGCGCCGGCGAGCGCCTGCCGTCGGAGTCCGAGCTCGTCGCCGAGTTCGGCCTGTCGCGCATGACGGTCAACCGCGCGCTGCGCGAGCTCGAGCAGGACGGCCTGGTCGAGCGCGTCCAGGGCGTCGGCAGCTTCGTCGCCGAGCTCGGCCGCGTCGCGTCGACGCTCACGGTGCGCGACATCCAGGAGGAGATCGCCGCGCGCGGCCACCGCCACGAGGCGCGCCTGCTCGAGCTCGGGTCCTTGCGCGCCGACGCCGCGCAGGCCGCGACCTTCGGCCTCGCGCGCGGCGCGACGCTGTTCCACAGCGTGATCGTGCACCTCGAGAACGGCCGCGCGATCCAGTGCGAAGACCGGCTCGTGAACCCGGCCGTCGCGCCCGACTACCTGAAACAAGACTTCACCCGGACAACCCCGACGCACTATCTGCTCGAGGTTGCGCCCTTGAGCGAGGCGCGTTACACCATCGAGGCGCAGCTGCCGAACGAGGCCGAGGCCGAATGGCTGGGCATCGGCCGGCGCACGCCCTGCCTGGTCGTCACGCGGCGCACGGCCAGCCGCGGCCAGGCCGTGACCTGGGTGCGCCTCACGCATCCGGGGCCCGTGTACTCGATCGAAGGGATCGTCCAACCATGAGCTGGAGCACCATCAGCGCCGCCCAGGTCCAGCCGCAGCGCTGGAAGAACGACGGCGGCTGGACCCGCGAGCTGCTCGCCTGGCCGCACCTCGCCGACTGGACGCTGCGCGTCAGCGTCGCCGACATCGAGGCCGACGGCCCGTTCTCGAGCTTTGCCGGCGTGCAGCGCTGGTTCGCCGTGCTCGAGGGCACGGGCGTGCGGCTTTACGAATACGAAATGCGCCCCGGCGACGAGCTGCTGAGCTTCGACGGCGCGCTCGCGCCCGACTGCACGCTGCTCGGCGGCGCGACGCGCGACTTCAACCTGATGCACCGGCGCGACCAGGGCCGGCTGCGCGTCGTGCCGGCCGCGCAGGTGCCGGCGCTGCAGGCCGAGCCGGCCGACTGGCTCGGCTTCTTCACGGCCGACGGCGGCACGCTCACGCATGGCGGGCGCAGCATGGCGCTGGGCGCGCAGACGCTCGCCTGGTGCGAGCAGCCTGTCGCGCAGCCGCTCGGGTTCGCGGGCCGCGGCGCGGCGTGGTGGCTGCACTGGAGCGCGACATGAGCGTTGCGGCAGCCAAGGTTCACGCGGTCGACGCGGCGCCGCAGCGTGTGCTGTGGCGCCACGCGCGCATCGCGAGCTTCGCGGCCGACACCGGCTGGGGCCTGATCGACGCGGGCGCGATCCTGACCGAGGGCGATCGCATCGCCTGGGTCGGCGCCGAGGCCGAGCTCGCGCCCCAGGACGTCGCCGCCGAGCGCTCGCTCGGCGGCGCGCTCGTCACGCCGGGCCTGATCGACGCGCATACCCACCTCGTCTACGGCGGCGACCGCGCGCGCGAGTTCGAGATGCGCCTCGAGGGCGCGACCTACGAGCAGATCGCCAAGGCCGGCGGCGGCATCCGCTCGACCGTCGCGGCGACGCGCATGGCGAGCGAACTCGAGCTGCGCGCGAGCGCGCAGGCGCGCCTCGACGCGCTGATCCGCGAGGGCGTGACGACGGTCGAGATCAAGTCCGGCTACGGCCTGTCGCTCGAGTCCGAGCGGCGCTGCCTCGAGGTCGCGCGCGCGCTGCGCGGCGCTTGCGTGCGCACGACCTACCTGGGCGCGCACGCCGTGCCGCCCGAGTTCCACGGCCGCCCCGACGACTACGTGGACCTCGTGATCGGCTGGATGCCCGAGCTGCGCGACGCCGGGCTGATCGACGCGGTCGACGCGTTCTGCGAGAGCATCGGCTTCACGCCCGAGCAGACGCGCCGCGTGTTCGCGGCCGCGCGCGAGCTCGAGTTGCCGGTCAAGCTGCACGCCGAACAGCTGTCGGACCAGGGCGGCGCCCAGCTCGCCTGCGAATTCGGTGCGCTGTCCTGCGACCACCTCGAGCATGTGAGCCCGGCCGGCATCGACGCGATGCGGCGCAGCGGCACCGTCGCGCTGCTGCTGCCGGGCGCCTACTACTTCCTGCGCGAGACCGCGCTGCCGCCGATCGCGGCGCTGCGCGAGGCCGGCGTGCCGATCGCGATCGCGACCGACCACAACCCGGGCACTTCGCCGACGCTGTCGCCGCTCTTGATGCTCAACATGGCCTGCACGCTGTTCCGCATGACGCCCGAGGAGGCGCTGCGCGGCCTGACCGTCAACGCGGCGCGCGCGCTGGGCCTGCCGGACCGCGGCCGCCTGAGCCCGGGCCTGCGCGCCGACTTCTGCGCCTGGGACGCCGGCCATCCCAACGAACTGGCCTATTACTTCGGCCGCAACCCGCTGCGCGAGCGGGTTTTTGGAGGTGTCGCGTCGTGAGTGATTCTGCTTCGGTCTTCAAGCTCCACCAGGGCTGCACGCCGCTGCTCGTCAGCATGCCCCATGTCGGCACCGAGATCCCGGCCGACCAGCACGAGCGCTACGCGCCGCGCGCGCTCGCGTTCGAGGACACCGACTGGCACCTCGAGCGCCTGTACGGCGAGATCGCGAAGCGCCTCGGCGCGAGCCTGATCGTGCCGCGCTACTCGCGCTACCTGATCGACCTGAACCGCCCGCCCGACGACACGCCGATGTACCCGGGCGCGGCCAATACCGAGCTGTGCCCGACGCGCTTCTTCACCTCGGAGCCGCTGTACGCGCCAGGCCGTGCGCCCGACGCGGCCGAGGTCGAGCGCCGTCGCGAGACCTACTGGCGGCCTTACCACGACGCGCTGCAGGCCGAGCTCGACCGCCTGCGCGAGGTCCACGGCGTCGCGCTGCTGTTCGACGCGCACAGCATCAAGTCCGAGCTGCCCTGGCTGTTCGAGGGCCAGCTGCCCGCGCTGAACCTCGGCACCGTCGACGGCCGCGCCTGCGACCCCGAGCTCCAGCAGCGCCTCGTCGCCGTGCTCGCGGGCCAGGACGCGCAAAGCCATGTCGTGAACGGCCGCTTCAAGGGCGGCTACATCACGCGCCACTACGGCCAGCCCGCGCAGGGCCAGCACGCGGTCCAGCTCGAGATGTGCTGGCGCTGCTATATGGACGAGGCCAAGCCGCCCGTCGACGGCTACGACGAGGCGCGCGCCGCGCGCATCCAGCCCTTGCTCGAGACCCTGCTGGCCACGCTGCAGGCCTGGGCGCGGGCATGAGCCGCATATTCTTTGCGGAGCGCGCCTGGGTCGGCGGCGCGTGGCGGCGCGGCGTGCGCCTGACGGTCGGCGCCGACGGGGGCTGGCAGGCGATCGACATCGGCGCCCCGGCCGACGGCGCGGAGCGCCTGGCCGGCCCCGTGCTGCCCAGCCTCGTCGACGCGCACAGCCACGCGTTCCAGCGCGCGTTCGCGGGCCTGGCCGAGACGCGCGAGCGCGCCGACGACGACTTCTGGTCGTGGCGCGAGCGCATGTACGGCCTCGCGCTGCGCCTGACGCCCGAGCAGCTGCACGCGATCGCCGCGCAGCTCTATGTCGAGCTGCTCGAGGGCGGCTATACCCAGGTCTGCGAGTTCCATTACCTGCACCACGCCGCGGACGGCACGGCCCACGCGGACCCGTACGCGATGAGCTGGGCGCTCGCCGACGCGGCCGCCGACGCGGGCCTGGGCCTGACCGTGCTGCCGGTGCTCTACGCCCACGCGGGCTTTGCGCAGCCCGGCCTGCGCGCCGAGCAGCGCCGCTTCGCGACCGACGCCGACTGGGTCTGGCGCGCGAGCCGCGCGGTCAATGCCGCGCGCCGGCCGCTCGTCAACGCGGGCGTCGCGCTGCACTCGCTGCGCGCCGCGCACGCGGCCGACGTCGACGCGCTCAAGGCCCATGTCGGCGACGCGGATCTGCCGATCCACATCCATATCGCCGAGCAGCCGCAGGAGGTCGCCGACTGCGTGAAGGCGACCGGGCAGCGGCCGATGGACTATCTGTGCACGCGCTTCGCGCCCGACGCGCGCTGGCAACTCGTCCACGCGACGCATAGCGTGCCGGCCGAGATCGCAGCCGTCGCGCGCAGCGGCGCGGGCGTCGTGCTGTGCCCGGGCACCGAGGCCAACCTCGGCGACGGCGCCTGCGACCTGCCGGGCTGGCTGGCGGCAAGCGTGCCCCTGAGCATCGGCTCCGACAGCCAGGTGACGCGCGGCGTCGCCGAGGAGCTGCGCTGGCTCGAGTACGGCCAGCGCCTCGCGCGCGGCCAGCGCAATATCGCCGCCGCGCCGGGCCGCGAGCCCGCGAGCGCGGCGCGCCTGTTCGAGGCCTGCGTGCAGGCGAGCGCGGCGCCGGCCGGGTTCGCGTGCTGGGGCCTCGCGGTCGGCGCGCGCGCGGACTTCCTCGTGCTCGACCCGCAGGCCTCGGGCCTGCTCGGCCTGCCCGCCGAGCACGCGCTCGACGGCTGGATCTTCGCGAGCCAGGGCCAGGCGATCCGCGACGTCTACGTCGCCGGCGCGCCGCGCGTGCGCGGCGGCCGCCATGTCGACGCGGCAGCCGTCGCCGCGCGCTTCGCGGCGGTCATGGACGCTTTGTGGAGCGCGTCGCGCTGACGCGTCGGCGCGCGCGCGGGGCTGTGCGAGACTGCCGCGTCGCTCAAGGAGAACATCGATGACGCTCAAGCCTGTGCTGCTGCTGGCCCTGGTCCCCGCCGTCTTCAGCCTGCCGGCCCTGGCCGCCAAGCCCTGCGAGGAGCTCAGGACCGAGATCGCGGCGAAGCTCGACGCCAAGGGCGTCAAGGGCTATACGCTCGACATCGTCGCGACCGAAGCGGCCGACAAGCTGCCGGCCGAGAAGAAGGTCGTCGGCAGCTGCGAGGCGGGCAGCAAGAAGATCACCTACTCGCGCGGCGGCTGAGCGCCGCGCGGCGCCGGCGGGCCATGTACTCCTCGACCTTCATCTTCGCGAAGCGCGAGTACGACGACGAGTTCCACCGGCTCGACGCCGAGATCGCGGCTGCCGCGCGCGCGCTGCCCGGCTACCTCGGCGAGGAGGCCTGGGAGAACGCCGCGACCGGGCTGGTCTCGAACGTCTATTACTGGGAATCGCTCGAGGCCCTGCAGGCGCTGGTCGCGCACCCGCGCCACCTCGAGGCCAAGGCCAAGCAGGGCCGCTGGCTCGACGGCTACCGCGTCGTGATCGCCGAGGTCCTGCGCGCCTACGGCGACGCGAAGCTCGACGGGCTGCTGCCGGCGACCGGCTGAGGGCGTGGCGGCGCGATGCGCGCGAGCCCGGACCGGCGGCGGGCATTTGGATAAGACAATGCGCGGCATCATGCGAGCCGTCGACATTCGCGCGCCCCTGCGACCCGACCGACATCGTCGGGCCGCTCGGCGCGCGCCTGCGCGGGTGACGGCGGTGCGCTCTTGAGCGCGCTGCCCGTGAGCGCCGCGGCGCGCGGCGGTGCGTCGACGACCGACGGCGTCGCGAGCCGCTGGCGGCCGCGTCTGCGCCTCGCCGAGGAGCGCCGCCGCCGCGTGTCGGCGCTCGGCGTCTCGCTGCTGCTGCACGCGTTGCTGCTGAGCCTGACCTTGAGCGGGCAGGGCGTGGGTCTGCCGGGCCTGAGCTTCCCCTGGGAGGCGCGCCGCGCCGAGGTACCGGCGCTGCGCGTCGTGTTGACGCCGGCGCCCGAGCCTGAGGCCTTGCCGCCGCCGCCGATCGACGTTCCGCCCCCGCCGGTGCCGCCGGCGCCAGCCCCGGCGACTGCAGCGGTGCCGGCCGAACCGGTCGCCCCGGCGCTCAAGACCCTGACCGATACGGCGCCAAAGAGCGCGGCGTTCAAGGCGGCGATCGCGCCCGCGCTGCCGCCTGCGCCCGCGGCGCCCGAAGCGCCGGCGCTGCTGGCGCTCGCGCCGACCGAGCACGTGGTCTGGGTGGCGCCGGCCGCGTCGGCGCCGCCGACGACGGCCGCGTTCGCGGCTGCCGCACCGGCTCCGGTGCCGGACCTGCCGCTGCCGTCGCCGCTCGGCGTCGTCGGCGCGACCCTGCCGGTCAAGACCATCGATTTCTACGCGCTCGATCGCGCGCGCCGCGATGTCGAGCAGCTCGCGCAGCAGCTCGATGCGGCGCGGCGCGACGTGGCTCGACAGGACGCGGCACGCGCCGAGGCGGCGCGCCAGGACGCTCTGCGGCAGGAAGCGGCCCGTCAGGAGGCGGCCAAAGCCGAAGCGGCGAAAGCCGAAGCGGCGAAAGCCGAGGCAGCCAAAGCCGAGGCAGCCCGGCAGGCAGCAGCGCGCGCCGAGGCGGCGCGCCAAGAGGCGATCAAGCAGGAGGCGGCCCGCCAGGAGGCTTTGCGCCAAGAGGCGGCGCGACAGGCGTTGGCTCGCCAGGAAGCGGCGAAGCAAGAGGCAGCGCGCCAGGAGGCATCGCGGCAGGAAGCCGCCCGAGCCGAGGCCGCGCGCCAAGAGGCTGCCAAGCAGGAAGCGATGAGACAGGAAGCCGCGCGGCAGGACGCAGCTCGCGCCGAGGCGGCGCGTGCCGATGCGGCAAGGCAGGAAGCCGCACGCGCCGAGGCCGCCGCCCAGGCCGAGGCCCAGCGCGAGGAGCGGCTGCGCGCGATCGGCCGCCAGCTCGACGAGGAGGCCGCACGCCGCGACGCCGAGCGGCACGCGGCCGAGAACGCGGCTGCGGCCGCGAAGGCCGCCGCACCGAACGAATTGCCGTACTCGGTGAGCACGCCGCGCCGCGGCCGGCTGTTCGGCCGCACCGACGCCGACGCCGAGCTCGTCGCCTACGCGCAGGACTTGGCGCGCAAGATCGAGCTGAACCAGACCTTCGCGACGGTCCGCGACGCGCTGCGCCAGCCCCATGTCGACCCGCTCGTGACGGTGGCCGTGCGCAGCGACGGCTCGGTCGAGTCGATCACCTTCGTGCGCTCGAGCGGCGTGCCCGCGCTCGACGACGCGATCCGCCGCGTGATCCACGGCCAGGAGCATTACCCGGCGTTCTCGCCGGCGCTGGCGGCCGAGTACGACGTCGTCGAGATCCGCCGCACCTGGCATTTCGACATGGCGATCCGGCTCTACTGAGCCTGTCGCGGCGCGCTACACCCGCTTACCGTCGTTCCCGCTCGCGCGGCCGCGCTGACATTCGCTCGAGCTTGTTGCAGACGCTCACAGTTTGGCCCTGCGATGTCGGCCTTGTCCTGCACGTGGCCGCGACGGTCTGAGTTAACTTCGTAGCGTTATTGATTCCTCAGGAGATCCGCATGTCCGCCTTCCCGTTCAAGTCCACTCAAATCGTCGCCGGGGTCGCCGTCGTCGTGGCCTTGCTCGGCGGCGCCTATGCCATCGGCCGCTCGGAGGGCACCGGCTCGGTGCCCGAACAGACTCAGGCCAGTGCGGCGCAGCCGTCGAACAGCCAGAGCAGTACCAACAATAAAACCCCCGTTGCCGGCAGCCTGACGAGCGCGGCCGCGGTCGCGAGCGCCGACACCAACAATCCGCCCGAAAACCAGGCGCCCCTGTGCAGCAGCTGCGCGCGCGTGACCGACGTGCATACCGAGGCCCGCCAGGCGCAGACCAGCGGCGTCGGCGCCGTCGGCGGCGCGGTCGTTGGCGGCGTGCTCGGCAGCATGCTCGGCGGCGGCACGGGCAAGAAGCTCGCGACGGTCGGCGGCGCCGTGGCCGGCGGCTTCGCCGGCAACGAGATCGAAAAGGACCACAAGACCTACACGGTCTGGGTCGTGCAGGTCCAGGAGCGCGACGGCCGCACGCGCCGCTTCGTGCGCAACGCCGACCCGGGCCTGCGCGTCGGCGACGAGGTGCGCCTGACCGACGGCGGCTTCGCGCGCGTCTGAGCAGGCGCCTCGACAGGCGCGCCGTCCACGCTCGTGCATGAGGATCAGAACTCGTACGCGAGCGTGACGCGCGCCGAGCGCGGTGCCGCATAGCTCATCACGCGGCCGTACTCGGGCCGGACCGTCGCCGCGTCGAAGCGCGGCTCGCGCGTCTCGTCATAGAGCGTCGGCGTGAGGCGGTTGAACACGTTGAAGACGTCGAGCCGCAGCGACAGGCCGCGGCTCCAGCGCGGCGCGTAGCTCGCGTTGAGGTCCAGCGTGGTCGTCGACGGCAGGCGGCCGCGGCTGCCGCGCGGCGCGGGCTGACCGTCGCAGTAGAAGTAGACGTTGCCGTAGTCGGGCGCGTCGGCTGGCAGCCTCGGGTCGTTGCCGAAGCAGTTGCGCGGGCGGCCCGACTCGAAGCGGAAGTTCGCGCCGAATATCCATTCGGGGTTGAGCTGGTAGTAGCCGTTGGCCTTGACCTGGTGCGCGCGATCGTTGGGCAGCGGGCCGTACGCGTACTGCATGAGCTCGGGCGTATCCCAGGTCGAGGTGGCGGCAACGTCGGTCTGGGCGTTGTCGGACTTGGTCTGCCCCTCGGTATTGCCGCGGCTGCGCGAGTAGGTGTAGGTCAGCCTGCCGTACCAGCCATGGCGCAGCGGGTGCTCGACGAAGAAGTCGAGCGCGAGATACGTGCGTTTGGCGCGCTCGAAGCCGAGGTCGGCCGCCGAGAGATCGACGCGCGAGTAGTTGCCGTTGCCCGCATAGTCGACGAGGAAGCCGTTCGCGACGCCCGGGTTGAACGACGCGCAGCCGAAGCCGCCCCAGCGGCTCGTGTCGATGCCGCGCGAGGCCGCGTAGGCGAGGAAGGGCCGTTCGTCGCAGAAGTCGTCGATCGTCGCCTTGAGCTTGCGGTAGGTGAGCGAGGCGCCGCCGTTATAGGCCGGCGTCAGCGCCTTCTCGAAGCCCAGCGTGACCTCGTCCTGGTAGGTCGGCTTGATGTTCAGCGCCGACACCGTGTTGATGTCTTTGGCCTGGCCGTATTCGTTGTTGACCGAGGTTGCGTCGCCGGTCGGGCTCAGGCCGGTCGGCAGGCCGGTCACCGGGTCGACGCCGGTGTAGGCGAAGTACTGGAAGGTGTAGAGCGAGCGGCTCGCGCCGCGCACCGCGATATGGGTCGGGATCTGCAGGCTGTAGCGGCCGAGCGAGCCGAAGACCTTCAGCGACGCGTCGCCGTGGACGTCCCAGCTCGTCGACAGGCGCGGGCTCAGGAAGTTCTTCGACTGCAGGAAGGTCAGGCCGTCGCCGTTCTTGTTCGTGAAGCTCTCGTTGCGCAGGCCCAGCGTGACGAGCCAGGTCTTCGTGGCCTGGAAGCGGTCCTCGAGGTAGAGCGCCGATTGGTCGGACTCGGCCGAGGTCGCGTCGTCGAAGATGTATTGGTAGACGTAGTAGTAGTCCTTGCCGTCCTTCGCGCTGCGTATTGGCGCGGTCAATTGCCCGATCGGCGTGACGCCGCCGACGCCGGTGAAGCCGGGATCCGTCGTACGGGCGTAGATCCAGGCCGAGCCGCCCGCGACCGTCTCGCCGGCGCCGGCCGACTTCAGGCGGTTCTCGTCGACGCCGGCGCGGAGCAGGTGGCGACCGAGTCGGTATTCGACGTCGAGTCGGAGCGACTTGGTCGTGTCTCTTGCATCCGGGGGAATGACCGTCGCGCCGTTCCCCAGCGGGTTCGGTGGGATGGCCGGGTAACCCAGGCCGGGCATGCGCGTATCGGCGGTCCAACTGGTCTGCGGCGCGCTGAGGTCGCCGACGTAGTTCTGTGCGTGCCGGCTGCTGCTTTGGCCGTACAGCGCGTTGACCGTGAGCCGGTCGTTGATGTTGCCGATGTAGCGCAGGACCTGCGCCTGGCCGCCGACGGCCGGCGTCACGCCGCCGAGGTTGCGCGCCGATTCGCTGAGGCCCAGCACGGCCGTCCGCACGTGCGTCGCGTAGTCGTAGCCGTAGTAGTCGAAGTTGGAGCCATAGTTGTCGCCGAGCAGCGTGAGCTGGAGCCGGTGGTCGTCGTTCAGGTACCAGTCGAGCTTGCCGAGGTAGCGCGTGTTGGAGTCGCGCTCGGCCAGCCAGCCCTGGCTGCCGAGCGTCGACGCCTGCGGCGTCGCGTTGACGGCGCCCCAGCGCGTGATCTCCTGCGACGCCGCGACGAACAGAAAGAGCTTGTCGCGCACGAGCGGGCCGCCGACATGGGCGCTGTACAGCGTGTCGTCGTTGAAGTTGCCGCCGCGGTAGAGGTAGACCGTGCCGTCGGTATTCGGGTTGCTGCCGGTGTTTGCGTAGTAGAGGTCCGGGCGGCGCGCGCGCAGCGATTCGGGCTGGTAGGCGATCTGTGCGCCGCCCTCCCAGGTGTTGGTGCCGCTCTTGGTGATCAGGTTGACGACGCCACCGACCGAGCGGCCGAACTCGGCGCCGAAGCCGCCGGTCTGGACCTGCGCCTGCTGGATCGCGCCGAGCGGCAGCTCGATCGAGCCGAGCTGGGTCAGCGCGTTCGTGACCGGGAAGCCGTCGATGTAGTGCGAGTTCTCGGACGGCGCGCCGCCGCCGATGCTCACCCCGCCCGCGTAGCGCGGGTCGGCGGCCGTCGTGTTCGGCGCGAGCGCGATGATGCCGTTGAGGTTGCGGCTCGCGATCGGCAGCTTGTCGAGCTGGCTCGCCGTGAAGGTCGAGACGTTGGACGCGCTCGACACGTCGATCGTGCGCGCGCGGCCGACGACCCTGACGGTCTCGAGCTGCGTGACCGTCGGCGCCTCGAAGGTCGCCTCGGCGCCGACGCCGGCGACGACCTCGAGCTCGACGCTCGCGACCAGCGCACCCTGGTCGAGCAGCTCGACCCGGTAGCGGCCCGGCGGCAGCGACGAGAGGTAGAAGCGCCCGTCGGCATCGACGCCGGCCGTGCGCGTGAAGCCGGTCGCCGGGTTCGTGATGCGGACCTGCGTGCCCGCGTGGGTGCCGACCTGCCCGAAGACCGAGCCGCTGGCCGTCGATTGGGCCTGGGCGGGCGGCGCGAGGCCGGCGCCGAGGGTCGCGGTCAAGGTGGCCAGGGCGGTGGCGGTACAGGTCGCCGCGAGGCGGCGGCCCAGCTTGGACGAAGGGGGCGTTGCAAGCATGGTGGGCTCCTGATGCGCGCCCACTATGACCAATGCAAGCTAATTGCAAGATGTCGGCGATCAATCGCCCATCGATGCCTTCATCAAATAACAACTTCGGCGAAATGCCGATTGAATCGCCAGAATTCCTTGCGATAGTCTTGCTGGATTTGCCTGCCCAAAACCCGGCCTCCGCGCGTCTCAGCCGCCGCCGGCCTGCCAGCCCAGGCCCAGGCTCTTGTGCAGCGACGCGAAGTCCTGCAGCAGCTCGGCCTCGGCGCTCAGGGACTGCTCGCGCGCCTCGAGCAGCGCGCGCTGCGCGTCGAGCAGATCGAGCTCGGTCGCGACGCCCGCGCGGCGGCGCTGCGTCGTGAGTTCGAGGCCACGGGCGGCGGCGTCCTGCTGCTCGCGCAGGCTCGCGAACGAGCGGCGCTGCTGGCCGTAGCGCGCGAGCGCGGTGTTCGCGTCGTTGAGGGCCTGGAGCACGCTCGCCTGGTACCGCGCCTGCGCCTCGTCGCGGCCGGCCTCGGCCTGGCGCACGTTCGCGGCCGTGCGGCCGAAGTCGGCCACGTTCCACGACAGATAGGGCGCGCCGAGCAGCACCAGGCTGCTGCGCTTGAACAGCTGGCCCGGTTCGGTCGCGCCGAGGCCGATGTCGCCGAGCAGGCTCAGCTTCGGAAAATACGCGGCCTTGCGCTGGCCGATCTGCGCGGTGCTCGCGGCGAGGCGGCGCTCGGCCGCGCGGATGTCGGGGCGCTGCTGGAGCAGCGCCGTGACGTCGCCGACCGCGACGACGTCCGGCACCCGCGGCAGCGCGGCCGGCGCGGCGCCGAGCTGCGCGTCGAGCGCGCCGGCCGGCTGGCCGCACAGCAGCGCGAGGCGGTCGCGCGCGATCGTGAGGTCGCGCTCGGCCTCGGCGGCGGCGCGCGCGCTCGCGATGCCGCGCTCGCGCTCGCGCTCGAGCTCGAGTCCGCTGTCGACGCCGCGCTGCGTCCGCTGCTGCGTGAGCGCGAGGCTTTGCGCGTCGAGCGCCGCGAGCTCGCGCTTGAGCGCGAGGTCCCGCTCGCGCGCGCGCAGGTCGGCGTAGGCGCGCACGACCTCGGCCGCGAGCGCGACCTGCGCGTCCGCGAGGTCGGCCTGGACCGCGTCGGCCCGGGCCGCGGCGGACTCGACCGCGCGGCGCGTGCCGCCGAACAGGTCGATCTCCCAGCTCGCGTCGAAGCCGGCCGTGTAGAAGTGCAGGTGCTGCGCGGCCGCCGTGCCCGGGCCGCTGCTCAGGCCCAGCGCGAGCGCGCTGGCCGAGCTCGTCGGCTGCTGGTCCGCCTGCTGCAGCTCGTAGGCCGCGCGCGACTCGCGCAGGCGCGCCTGGGCGGCGTGCAGGTCGGGGCTGTCGGCGAGCGCGCGCGCGACGAGCGCGTCGAGCGTCGCGTCGCCGAGGCTTTGCCACCAGGCGGCCGCGACCGGCGCGGCGGCGTTGGCTATGCCGGGCTGGGCCGCACGCGCGAGCGGGCCCGACGCGGCGGTCGCCGGCGCGCCCGCGTAGTCGGGGCCGACCGTCGTGCAGGCCGCGAGCAGCGCGGCGACAGCCAGCGCGATCGAGGAGGAGGCAGCGGACAACAGGGCGGGGCGGTGCAGCATGGTGCGGTGTTCTTCTCGGTTCTTCAATGCGCGGCCTCGGCCGGCGGCGCGGCGGCCGCGGCGCCGGGGCGCGGCGTCTTGATCAGCAGGGCCAGCGGGATGCACAGCAGCAGCGCGACGCCGAGCACGTAAAAGGTTTCGGAATAGGTCATCACGAGCGCCTGCTGCTGGATCTGCAGGGCGATCTCGCCGATCGCCTGCAGCTGCGCGTGCGCGTAGTCGCCGACCTGGGCCAGGTGGCCGGCCGCGCCGCCCGCGATGCGTTCCTGCGTCAGCGGCGCGTTCGCGCTCACGGTGCTGCCGATCACGTCGACGTGCAGCGCGTTGCGGCGGTCGATGAAGGTGCCGATCACGGCCAGGCCCATCGAGCCGCCGAGGTTGCGCGCCATGTTGTACAGGCCCGCCGCGTCGCCCGACTCCTCGCGCGTGACGGCGGCCATCGAGGCCTGGTTCAGCGGCATCATCGCGAGCATCTGGCCGACGCCGCGCAGCAGCTGCGACAGCGTGAAGTCGCCGGCCGCGCTCTGCGCGGTCAGGCTGCTGTCGAGCCAGCAGCTGAAGTAGAAACACAGCAGGCCGCCGATCACCATGCGCCGGTAGTCGACGCGGCCGAGCAGGCGCGGCAGCAGCGGCATCATCAGGATCGCGGGCAGGCCCGCGAGCAGCATCACGGCGCCCGACTGCTGGGCGTTGTAGCCGGCGACGAGGACGAGGAACTGCGGCACCAGGTAGGACACGCCGTAGACGCCCGCGCCGACCGCGACGACGATCAGGATCACGCTCGCGTAGTTCTTGTTGCGCATCAGGCTCAGGCGCAGGATCGGCCGCTTCGCGACGCGTTGCGACAGCGCGATCAGCGTCATGCCGATGGCCGACAGGACGCTCAGGCCGATGATCAGGTCGGACTCGAACCAGCGCTCGCGCTGGCCCTCCTCGAGCACCGCCGTCAGCGTGCTCAGGCCCAGGGCGAGGCCGGCGATGCCGAGCCAGTCGGCGTCGACGAACTCGCGCAGGTGCGGGCGGTCGGCCGGCAGGCCGCCGAGCAGCAGGCCGACGAGCGCGATGCAGACCGGCAGGTTGATGAAGAAGCACCAGTGCCAGCTGAGGTTCTCGGTCAGCCAGCCGCCGACGACCGGGCCCAGCAGCGGGCCGAGCAGCACGGTCAGGCCGAACACCGTCATGCCCGCGGCGAGCTGGTGGCGCGGCAGGCGCGTGCGGATGATGGTCTGGCCGGTCGGGATCATCGCGCCGCCGGTGATGCCCTGGCCGATGCGCGCGACGACGAGCATGCCGAGGCTCGTCGACAGGCCGCACAGCATCGAGAACAGCGTGAACAACGTGGCCACGCCGACGAGGAAGTTGCGCAGCCCGAACACGCGCGTGAGCCAGGCGGCGAGCGGGATGATCACGATCTCGGCCATCAGGTAGCCGGTCGAGATCCAGGTGCCCTCGGTGCCGGTCGCGCCGACCGAGCCCTGCACCTGCGGCAGCGCCGAGTTCGTGATCGAGATGTCGAGCACGGCCATCAGCGCGCCGAGCGCGCCGGCGGTCACGGCGATCCAGTCGGCGAAGCTGGCGTTCGGCTCGTGCGCGGGCACGCCGGCGGCGGGGAGGGCGGCTTCAGCCATGGCTCGGGGTCGCGGCGTCGCGGGTATCGACGTCGGCCGTCACCGACAGGCCCGGCAGCAGGCGCGCGCGCAGCGCCGCGTCGGCGTCGACGCGGATGCGCACCGGCACGCGCTGGACGATCTTGGTGAAGTTGCCGGTCGCGTTCTCGGGCGGCAGCAGCGCGAACTGCGCGCCGGTGCCCGGCGCGAAGCTCTCGACCGTGCCGTGCAGGGTCTGGCCCGGCAGCGCGTCGACGCGGACCTCGACCGGCTGGCCCGCGTGCATGCGCGCGAGCTGGGTTTCCTTGAAGTTCGCGACCAGGTAGACCTGCTGCACGGGCACGACGCTCATCAGCCGCGTGCCGGGCGGGGCGAACTGGCCGACGCGCACCGTGAGGTCGCCGACGCGGCCGTCGAGCGCGCTGCGCAGCAGCGTGTCGTCGACGTCGAGGTGGCTTTGCTGGCGCGCGGCCTCGGCGGCCTTCTGCTGGGCCTCGGCCTGGGCGACCTGGGCCGCGTTGGTCGCGAGGCGGCTGCGCGCGGCCTTGAGCACGGCGCTCGCCGACGCGAGCTTGGCCTGGGCCTGCTCGGCGGTGTTGCGCAGCTCGGCGAGGCGCTCGTCGGTCGCGGCACCGGTGGGCGCAAGCGGCGCGTAGCGCGCGAGCTCGTCCTGGGCATGGCGCGCGGCGAGGCGCGCGACGGTTTCCTGCGCCTGCGCCTGCTCGATCTGGGCCTGCTGCTGGGCGATGTCGGCGCGCGCGCGCACCAGGTCGGCCTGGCGCGACTCGAGCTGGGCGCGCGCCTGGTCGAGCGCGGCCTGGTAGTTGCGCGCGTCGAGGCGCACGAGCGGGTCGCCCTGCCTGACGAGCTGGTCGGCCTTGACGAGCACCTCGGCGACGTAGCCGCCGACCTTGGGCGCGACGACGACGACGTCGGCCTTGAGGTAGGCGTCGTCGGTGCTTTCGATGAAGCGGCCGACGCGCCAATAGTGGACGCCCCAGGCGAGGCCAGCGAGCAGCACGGCGCCGCCGAACAGGGAGCCGAGCAGGCGGCCGCGCATCGTCTTGGCGGGGGCGTGCGGGGCGGCGGCCGGGCGGTCGGTCGAGGACATCGTGACTCCAATTTCTTTCATACGGAAGATTTTTTCCATTTGCTAGAAATCTGTCAACTGGTATATTTTTACAAGTCCTTATAGCCCAAGCCTGCCTCGATGCCCCGTCCGCCCCGTCCCCGTCACCCCGCCGAAGGCGGCTACGCCCGAGGCGAGGAGACGCGCCGGCGCCTGATCGAGGCGGCGATCCGGCTGTTCGGCGAGCGCGGCTACGACGGCGCGTCGACGCGCGACATCGCGCTGCAGGCCGAGACCAACGCGCCCGCGCTGCAGTACTACTTCGACGGCAAGGAAGGCCTTTACCGCGCGTGCGCCGAGCACCTCGCGGCCGGCGCCGAGGCCCATTTCATGCCGGCGCTCGAGGCCGCCGAGGCGCTGCTCGCCGACCCGGTCGCGCGCCGCGCGGCGCTCGTCGAGGCCTTCATGGGCCTGCAGGACGCGATCGCCGACCACCTGCTCGTCAACGCCGAGGCCCCGCACCGGCGCCTGTTCATCGCCCAGGAGCAGGCCGGCCACGGCATGAGCCGCGAGCCGATCGAGCGGCCGTTCAAGCGCCGCATGACCGCGGCCGGCGCCGGCATCGTCGCGCGCCTGAGCGGCCGCGACGCCAGCGATCCGCTGACGCTGCTGCGCCTGATGACGGCGCAGGGCCAGCTGACGATCTTCCACATCGTGCCGCAGACGGCGCTGCAGACGCTCGGCTGGCCGCGCGTCGATGGCGAGAAGCTCGCGCTGCTGAAGGCGACCGTGCGCGCGCAGACGCGCGCGCTGATCGACAGCTGGGATTGAGCGCGGCCGGGCCGGCGCAGGCGCCGTCAGGTCGCGGCGCGCAGGCGTGCCGCGAAGGCCGAGAATTCGGGCGCCGCGCGCGGCCACGCGGCGTCGGGCGCGACGTCGGTGATCGCGTGGGCGACGAGGCGCCTGAGCGTGTCCTCGCGCGGCAGCAGCGGGCCCGCGAAGCGCACGCCCTCGGGGCCGGCGATCACGAGGGTCGGGAAGGTCTCGATGTCGAGCTCGCCGACGAGCTCGGCCTCGTCCTCGATGTCGATCCAGCGCGCCTCGACCTGCGGCACCGTCGCGCGCAGCTCGGCCGCGACGCGCTCGAACAGCGGGCGGTAGTCGTCGCACAGGCGGCACCAGGCCGCGCACAGACAGACGAGGGAAACGGGCGGAGTGGGCGACGACACGGGCATCGCGAAATTCTAGAATCGACGCTTCGCCTGCCGCTCGCGCCGCGCCCGACACACCATGGCACCGTTTCTTCCGCTCGACCCCACGGTCACGCCCGACGAGTATTTCCTCGCGCCCGAGAAGCTGATCGAGGGCAACCCGAAGCAGACCGTCTGGCTGCACTACGAGGACCCGAGCGGGCAGTTCTTCGTCGGCGTGTGGCACAGCGAGCCCGGCAAATGGCGCGTCGCGTACACGGAGGAGGAGTACTGCCAGATGCTCGAGGGCCGCAGCGTCGTGACCGACGCGGCGGGGCGCTCGTTCAGCCTCGCGGCCGGCGACAGTTTCGTGATCCCGCGCGGCTTCACGGGCACCTGGGAGGTCGTCGAGACGACGCGCAAGCGTTTCGTGATCTACGAGGCGCGCGGCGCGACGTAGCGGCCCGCGGCGCCGGGTGGCCCGGGCTCAGCGGGCGGGCCGCGCGACCCGCGCGAGCGCGTCGCGCAGGCCCTGCGCCGCGCGGATCTCGCCGACCTCGATGCCCCGCCAGTTGTGCAGCGCCTGGCGGCTATGGCCCTGCAGCAGCGCGGCCTGCGCTTCGCCTGGCGGCAGCAGCGCCTCGACCACGGCGGCCAGCGCGGCCTCGGCGCCGCGCACGCCGCCGTCGGCGACCTTGAGCGCGACGCCGAGGCCCAGCGTCGGCAGCGCCGCGCAATAGACGCCCTCGGCGCCGACCTTGCAGCAGACCGCCTCGCCGAAGGCCTCCATCACGCGCGTGTCGAAGCGCTGCGTGCCGCCGACCATGAACGGCGCGGCTGCGCAGGCCTGGCGCAGGCGTTTCGCGGCGGCCGCGCGGCCCGGGCTCAGGCCGCGGCCCGTCGCCGCGCGCGCGAAGCCGAGCGCGAGCGCGCGCAGCGGCAGCGCGTAGGTCGGGATCGAGCAGCCGTCGGTGCCGCGCGGCGCGGCGTCGACGTCGCTGCCGGTCGCGGCCGACAGGGCCGCGCCGACCTCGCGCATGACCGCGTGTCCGGCGCCGACGTAGCCGCGCGCGAAGTCGCGCGGATCGACATCGCGCGCGAGCGCGAGCTCGCAGGCGACGCAGACGAAGCCCGCGTGCTTGCCCGAGCAGTTGTTGTGCAGCGGCGTGGCGGCCTCGCCGCGCTCGAACATGCCGCGCAGCACCGGCTCGCGGCTCGGCCACTGCGTGCCGCATTCGAGCGCCGCGGCGTCGAGCCCGGCCTTCGCGAGCATGCCGGCGGCCGTCGCGACATGGGCCGGCTCGCCGCTGTGCGAGGCGCAGGCGAGCGCGAGCTCGGCGTCGCTCAGGCCCAGGCGATCGGCCGCGCCGCTCTCGACGAGCGGCAGGGCCTGGAGCAGCTTGACGGCCGAGCGCGGGAACACGCGCGCGTCGACGTCGCCGAGGGCCAGCACGAGGCCGCCGTCGCCGTCGACGATGGCGAGCGAGCCGAGGTGGGCCGACTCGACCGCGCCACCGCGCAGGACCTCGGCGAGCAGCGCGGGCATCGTCACTTCTTGCGCACGAGCTTGATCTCGTAGAGCTTGGGCCAGAGCTTGCCGGTCACGAACAGGCGCTTCTTGGCGGCGTCGTAGGCGATGCCGTTGAGCACGTCGACCTGGCCCGCGGCCTTGCGCTCGGCCTCGGGCAGCAGGCCCGCGAGGTCGATCCAGCCGAGCACATGGCCGGTCCTGGGGTCGATGCGCGCGATCCGGTCGGTCTGCCAGATATTGGCGTAGACCTCGCCGTCGACCCATTCGAGCTCGTTGATCTGCGTGACCGGCTGGCCTTCGGCCGTGACCTCGACGCGGTGCGTCTCGTGCAGCGTGTTCGGGTCGATGAAGCGCAGCGCCGAGGTGCCGTCGCTCTGGATCAGCTCGCGGTCGTTGCGCGTGATGCCCCAGCCCTCGCCGCTGTAGTCGAAGCGGCTCTTGAAGGCGAAATCCTTGAGGTCGACGACGTAGCCGACCTGGTTCTTCCAGGTCAGGCCGACGATCTTGTCGCCCCAGTCGACGATGCCCTCGCCGAACACGCTGTCGGGCAGACGCACGCCCTGCACGACGCGGCCGGTCTGCAGCTCGACCTTGCGCAGCGACGACGCGCCCTCGAGGCCGGTGCTCTCGTAGAGGTAGCCGTCGCGCCAGAACAGGCCCTCGGTGAACGCGCCGCGGTCGTGCGGATACGCGTGCACGACCTGGTAGCCCCAGACGGGCAGGGCGGCCTGGGCGGCGAGCGAACCGGCGGCGAGCGCGGCCGCGATCAGGATGCGCTTGAGGGACATCGAGCGACCGCCTTACTTGCGCATCAGAGTGCTTTTGCCGAACAGCGACTCGATCAGGTCGACGGCGAGCAGCGCGGTCTTGTTGCGGATGTCGAGCGCGGGGTTGAGCTCCATCACGTCGAGCGAGCCGAGCCGGCCCGTGTCGGCGATCATCTCCATGCACAGCTGGGCCTCGCGGTAGGTCGGGCCGCCGGGGATCGTCGTGCCGACGCCGGGCGCGATCTCGGGGTCGAGGAAGTCGACGTCGAAGCTCACGTGCAGGTGGGTGTTCGCGTCGAGCGTCGCGAGCGCGAGCTCCATGGTGTGGCGCATGCCCATCTCGTCGATGTAGCGCATGTCGAAGACCTCGAGGTCCTGCTCGTGGACGAAGCGCTTCTCGCCCTCGTCGACGCTGCGGATGCCGATCTGGCGGATCCACTTCGGGTTGATCGCG
Source organism: Roseateles sp. (assembly GCA_019232985.1). Next base: position 25,128 of record JAFAMW010000019.1, read on the forward strand.
GGGACCTGGCCGCCGATCTCGATCAGCTCCTTGGGGCCGAAGCCGCACAGGCACGCGACCGGCATGCCGTGGATATTGCCGCTCGGCGTGAGCGCGCTGGTGTTGAAGTCGGCGTGCGCGTCGAGCCACAGGATGCGCAGCTTCTTGCCGGTGTCGCGGCAATGGCGCGCGACGGCGCTGATCGAGCCGAGGCCCAGGCAATGGTCGCCGCCGAGCAGGATCGGCAGGCGCCCGAGGCTCAGCTCGGCGTACATCGCCTCGTGCACGGCGCGGTTCCACGCGACGACCTCGGGCAGGTGGCGGTAGCCGTCGACGGGCGGCAGCCAGGGGTTGGACGGCCCCGTCAGGTTGCCGCGGTCGAGCACCTCGCAGCCGTGCGATTCGAGCGTCTCGGCGATGCGCGCGACGCGCATCGCCTCGGGGCCCATGCTCGCGCCGCGCGCACCCGCGCCGATGTCGGTCGGCGCGCCGACCAGGGAGACTTTGCGATTCGTGGTCATTTGATTTCGTACTCGGTTTCGAGCGCCGCCCAGGCTTCCTCGGCGGTCTCGACGTAGCGGAACAGGTTGACGTCGTCGGGCGCGATCATGCCGGTCTCGACGAGCAGGTCGAAGTCGATCAGGCGCGACCAGAACTCGCGGCCGAACAGCAGCACCGGGCGGCGCCGGCTCTTGCCGGTCTGGATCAGCGTGAGCGCCTCGAACAGCTCGTCGAGCGTGCCGAAGCCGCCCGGGAAGCACACGAGCGCGACAGCGCGCATCAGGAAATGCATCTTGCGCAGGCCGAAGTAGTGGAAGCGGAAGCACAGCTCCGGCGTGATGTAGGGGTTGGGCCGCTGCTCGTGCGGCAGCACGATGTTCAGGCCGACGCTCTTGCCGCCGACCTCGTAGGCGCCGCGGTTGCCGGCCTCCATGATGCCGGGGCCGCCGCCCGTGACGATGTACAGCGGCTGGGCGCGCTCGGCCGACTGGGTCGTGACGATCGCCGCGAAGCGCCGCGCCTCTTCGTAATAGCGGCTCATGCGCAGCATGCTCTCGGCGCGGCGCAGCGCGGCGGCGTCGCCGTCCTGCGCGGCCTTGGCGACGCGCGCGCGGGCGTCCTCGAGCGAGGGGATGCGCGCGCTGCCGAACAGCACGATGGTCGACTCGATGCCCTGCTCGGTCTGCTCGATCTCGGGCTTGAGCAGCTCGAGCTGCATGCGCACCGGGCGCAGCTCCTCGCGCAGCAGGAAGTCGTGGTCGGCGAACGCGAGCCGGTAGCTCGGGTCGACCTCGGGCTGGAGTACCGCGGCCGATTCCTTCGCGCTCGGGAAGTTGCGCGCCTTGAGTTCTTTTCTCTTGATCATGGTCGGATTTTGCTGCAGACCGGGCATTGCGGATCCGCGTGGAGGGCGATCTCGGTCCACTCCATGCGGCGCGCCTCGAGCATCTGCAGGCGCCCCGCAAGGCTGGTGAATGAAGCGTCCGGGACGGCCGGCGCGACGAGCAGCTTGAGCGCCTCGGCGGCCTGCACGCTGCCGACGATGCCGACGAGCGGCGCGAACACGCCCAGGGTCGCGCAGCGCGCCTCCTCGAAGCGGCCCTCGGGCGGGAACACGCAGGCGTAGCAGGGCTGGCCGGGGCGGCGCACGTCGTAGACGCCGAGCTGGCCGTCGAAGCCGATCGCGGCGCCCGCGACGAGCGGCTTCGCGTGGCGCACGCAGGCCGCGTTGACGGCCTGGCGCGTCGCGAAGTTGTCGCTGCAGTCGAGTACGACGTCGGCCGCGGCGACGAGCGCGTCGAGCCGCGACGCGTCGGCGCGCGCCTCGACCGCGTCGACGCGCACGCCCGGGTTCAGCGCGTGCACGGCCGCGGCGACCGATGCGACCTTGGGCTGGCCGATGCGCGCCGTCGCGTGGGCGATCTGGCGCTGCAGATTGGTCAGCTCGACGCGGTCGTCGTCGACGACGGTCAGGCGCCCGACCCCGGCCGTGCCGAGGTAGAGCGCGACCGGCGAGCCCAACCCCCCCGCGCCGACGATCAGCGCGTGCGCGTCGAGCAGGGCCTGCTGGCCGGCGATGCCGATCTCGTCGAGCAGGATGTGGCGCGAGTAGCGCAGCAGCGCGGCGTCGTCCATGTTTCTTTACCGGGTCCTGATGTGGCGACGCCCGGGCGGGCCGGGCGTCGAGGGAGGGGGCGGGGCGTCAGTTCGTCGTCGCGTCGGCCGACTTCTGCGCGGTCGCGACGGGCGCCTTCGCGACGGCGACCGGCTTGCCCATCAGCTGGTTCAGCGCCTGGCGCAGGCGGAAGTCGTCGGCGCTGCCGTACTCGGGCAGGGGCTTGAGGTCCTTCTTGGCCTCGAGCTCCGCCTCGGCCTTCTTGCGAGCCTCGTCGCGCGCCTTGTCGGCGGCTTCGTCGGCGGCCTTCTGCTTGGCGTTCTCGGTCGGGTTGTCGAGGTGCTTGGAGAGGTCGGACTCGCGCGTGTACAGCGCCGCGAAGACGTTGCCGTCGGCCGTCTCGTCGACCGCGACGTCGGGCGAGATGCCCTTGGCCTGGATCGAGCGCCCGCTCGGCGTGAAGTAGCGCGCCGTCGTGAGCTTGAGCGCGGTGTCCTCGCTGAGCATGTGCACGGTCTGCACCGAGCCCTTGCCGAAGGTCTGCGCGCCCATCACGGTCGCGCGCTTGTTGTCCTGCAGCGCGCCGGCGACGATCTCGCTGGCCGAGGCCGAGCCCTCGTTGACGAGCACGACGAGCGGCACGGTCTTGAGCGCGGCCGGCAGGTTGCGCAGCAGGTCGGCGCCGCCGCGGTCGTAGTCGTCGGGGCGGGCGCGGTAGTCGGCCTTGGACTCGGCGATCTGGCCGTTCGTCGAGACCACGTCGGCGTTCCGGGGCAGGAAGGCGCTCGCGATCGCGACCGCGCCCTCGAGGATGCCGCCCGGGTCGTTGCGCAGGTCGAGCACGACGCCCTTGATGTTCGGGTTCTTCTTGTACAGCTCGCCGACCTTGCTCGCGAAGTCCTGGACCGTGTTTTCCTGGAACTGGCGCACGCGCACCCAGGCGTAGTCGGGCTCGACGAGCTTGGCGCTGACGCTCTGGACCTTGATTTCCTCGCGCGCGATCGTGACCGGGAAGCTGCGGTTCTCGTTCTTGCGGTAGATCTGCAGCGTGACCTTGGTCGCGGGCTCGCCGCGCATGCGCTTGACCGCCTGGTCGAGCGACAGGCCCTTGACCTGGGTGTCGTCGATCTTCGTGATCAGGTCGCCGCTCTTGAGGCCGGCGCGAAAGGCCGGCGAGCCCTCGATCGGCGAGACGATCTTGACGAAGCCGTCCTCCATGCCGATCTCGATGCCGACGCCGACGAACTTGCCGGTCGTGCCTTCGCGGAAATCCTTGAAGTTCTTCTTGTCGAAGTACTGCGAGTGCGGGTCGAGGCCCGAAACCATGCCGGCGATCGCGTCGTTGATCAGCTTTTTCTCGTCGACGGGCTCGACGTAGTCGGACTTGATCATGCCGAACACGGCGGCGAGCTGGCGCAGCTCGTCGAGCGGCAGGTCGGGGGTCAGGTTGCTGCTCGCCGTGGCCTGCAGCTGCATCGTGGTCAGCGCGCCGGCGACGGCCCCGAGGGCCATCCAGCCCGCTACTTTCATCTTGGCACCCATGATGCGCACTCTCAATCTCGAAGGTCTGCGGCAAGGCCGGCCGCACGGTCTGACGGAAATTGTAGGCCTGCCGTGTGAACGGCGTGCTCATAGCCTCGACGTATACACCGGCGCGCGCAGGGGGCGGGGTGCAAAAAGACAGGTGGGCGGCGCGCGCCCCGCGAATCCGGGGGTTTTACACGAACTCGAGGCCGACCGAGGCGACGCAGGGGATCGGCGGGTATTCGACGACGAGGCGGGTCGCCGCGAACGCGTCGAGCGGCTGGCCGAGGTGGTCGGCGAGGAAGCCCGCGAGCTCCTGCAGCTGCGGCGCGTGGGCGCCCGCGAGCAGCGGCGGGCGGCCGAGCGACTCCCGCACCATGTCGATCGGCAGGCGCGTGAAGCGGTCCTGCTGCCGGCCGTCGTTGAACGCGGCGCTGTAGAGCGCGGCTTCGATCTCGCGCGCGCGCGCGACCTCGCGGTGCACGAGCACGTCGATCACGAGCTGCTCGACCGGCGCGGGCACGTTCGCGCCGAAGCGCGTGCCGGCCGGCGCGCCGGCCTCGCCCGGCGTCGGCGCGATGCCGCGCTCGACGAAGCCGGTGAACACCGAGAACGCGCCGGTGCTGCCGGCGGCCGAGCGGCCGAGCTCGTAGACCACGTGCTCGCCGTCCTCGCTGGTCTCGAGCGCCGGCATGTTCGCGCTGAACTGCGGCAGCAGCAGCGGCAGCGAGCCCGCGGTGTCGCCGAGCGGCTCGATCGCGGCGACGGCGGGGTCGTCGCTGGGGCGGCGGCGGTGGAGCGGCCACGGCACCTGCGGGCGCAGGCGCCGGAAGTCGACCCAGCCGGCCGCGGTCGCGACGTCGTAGCGGCCCGCGCCGGCCGCGCTCGGCGCGATCAGGTGCATCTGCACGCGCGAGCGCGCCTGCACGCCGAGCACGCCCGAGTTGCCGCGGAACGCGAGCTTGCGGCTGACCATCAGGCCGTCGCGGCCGACGCCGTCGAGCATCAGCTCGAGCGTGGCCTTGTCGCCGACATGGACCTCGATCGCCTTGTAGAGCTGGAGCGCCGCGTGCAGCGCGCCGGCCGCGTCGGCCGGCTGCGCGCCCGCGCGCTCGGCCGCGGCCGTGAAGATCGCGAACGACTCCTCGCCGGGCAGCTGGCGCAGCGCCTCCTCGGGGCTTGGCGACTTGACGATGCGCGAGACCTTCCAGCACAGCACCCGGTCGATTCCGTACTTGCGGTGGACGACCTGAGGCTTGGCGGGATCGCAGCCGGTCGACAGCATCAGCGCCTTGAGCAGGCCGCTGAGCCTGGAGACGGCGTCTTGGATCTCGCGATGCAGGAGTTCGCTGGCCATGGCGCGCCGAGCATAAACGAGAACGCTCGGCGGGCCTGGAGCCCTCGGGGGGAGCATCCCTCGCAGAGGGCTGAGTCTTTGTGATTGCTTCTGACGATCCGTCGTGGTCCCGCCGACAGGAATCGAACCTGTATCTGCCGCTTAGGAGGCGGCCGTTCTATCCATTGAACTACGGCGAGGCGGGCGCAGCATTCTAGTCGCCCCGCCCCGCCGCCGCTTCAGGCCAGCACGGGCGCGGGCGGGAAGTCGACCGGCACGCGCGTCGTCGCGTGCAGGTAGTTGGTGATCGTCTTGTCGCCGATTGCGACGATCACGTCGACGAGGTTGGCCGGCGTCCAGCCGGCCGCGAAGAACGCGTCGACGACGGCCGGGTCGGCGTGGCCGCGCCGCTCGACGATGTCGTAGGTAAGCCGCGCGAGCGCGTCGAGCCGGGGATCGAAGCTTGCGCGGCCGCAGCGGATTTCGATCAGCTGCAGTTCGTCGAAACCCTGGGCGCGGCCGACCGCCGTATGCGCGGCCAGGCAGTACTCGCAGGCGTTGACCTGGCTGGCGACGAGGTTGACCACCTCGCGCGCCTTGCCGGCGATGCTGCTGCGGGCGTATTGCAGGGCCAGGTAGTTCGCGAGCGCAGGCTCCGAGTGCGCGAAGGTCGCGTACAGATTGGGCACGCGACCGAGCGCGGCCTCGAGCTTGTCGAACAGGGCCTGGTTGGCGACGCTGACGTCTTCGCGGTGCGGGACCTTGACGAGGGCGGACATGGGTTTCTCCTGGGAGGGTGGGACAGCGTGGTGGCGGCGCGCTCACTGGGCGGTGTAGGCGCCGTCGAGGGCGATCGACTCGCCGCTCAGATAGGGTGTGCTCGCCGACGCGACCCAGACGATCGCGTCGGCGATTTCCTCGGGCGTGGCCGAGCGTTGCGCCGGGACGTGCGCGAGGAAGTCGTCCCTGGCGTCGGCGTCGTAGCCGACAAAGCGCTCGAACATCTCGGTCTCGACCGGCCCCGGCGCGATCGCGTTCACGCGCACGCCGCCCAGCGCGCCCTCGAGCGCGGCGATCTTGGTGAGGCCCTCGACCGCGTGCTTGCTCGCCGCGTAGACCGACGCGCCGGCGACGCCGACGCGGCCCGCGATCGACGAGAGGTTGACGATCGAGCCCGAGCCCTGCGCGAGCATCGCGAGCATCTCGTGCTTGAGCGCGAGCAGCACGCCGAGCACGTTGGTGTCGAACACGGCGCGGTAGTTCGCTTCGGTCTGCTCGGTCAGCGGCCCGAGCTCGCCCTCGACGCCGGCGTTGTTGACGGCGATGTCGAGGCTGCCGAAGCGTGCGATCGCGGCCGCGACGAGGGCGCTGACGTCTTCTTCCCGGCTGACGTCGGCGCGCACGAACTCGGCGTGCGCGCCGAACGCGCGCAGCTCGGCGACGAGCTCCGCGCCGGCCGTGGGGCGGCGGCCGGCGACGACGACGTTGGCGCCCTGGCGCGCGAACGCGAGCGCGGTGGCGCGGCCGATGCCGGCCAGCGCCCCGGTGACGAGGACGGTGGGGGTACTCATGGCGATCTCCTGAACGCCCGAAGGGACAGAGGTCGGGCGCATGTCGGCACTGTGGGCGATGCCGAAAATGCCGTGAACCCCTCGATCGGTTCTAGGACATATTCCGCACAGGCGTGCACCATGGACAAGCTCTCGGCAATGCAGACCTTTGTTCGCGTGGCGCAGGCGGGCAGCTTCTCGGCCGTTGCCGGCGAGACCGGCACGACGCAGAGCGCCGTGAGCAAGCAGGTCGCAGCGCTCGAGCGCGCGCTCGGCGTCAAGTTGTTCAGCCGGACGACGCGCGCGATCTCGCTGACGGCCGACGGGGCGTGCTATCTCGAACACGCGCGGCGCCTCGTCGCCGAGGTCGAGACGGTCGAGGCGGCGCTGCGCCGCGGCACCGCGCAGGTCCGGGGCTGGATCCGCGTCGCCGCGTCGGTCGGTTTCGGGCGCCTCAAGCTGCTGCCGCTGGCCCGGGAGTTCATGGCCGCGCACCCGCAGGTCAAGGTCGACCTGCGCCTGCACGACGGCCTGGTCGACCTGGTCGAGCAGGGCATCGACCTGGCGGTACGGGTCGGCCCGCTCGACGACAGCGGGCTCGTCGCGCGGCGCGTCGGGGTGTCGCGACGCGTGCTTGTAGCTCATTCGGGCTACATCGAAAGCCTGGATGGCGGGCGGCGCGCGCCGCGCTGCCCCGAGGACCTGCACGCGCACGACTGCATCGTCTATACCGGGCTCGCGAGCCGCAACCTCTGGACCTTTGTCGCGAGGGCCGGCGCGCAGGCGCCGCCGGGCAGCGTGCGCGCGGTACGCGTCGACGGGCGGCTGCAGTCGAACAGCAGCGAGGTGATGCGCGCGGCGATCGTCGCGGGCATGGGCGTCGGCTACGCGCCGGACTGGCTCGTCGAGGCCGAGCTCGCGAGCGGCGAACTCGAGCGCCTGATGCCCGACTGGGAGGCCCCCGAGGCGCCGGTCCACCTGGTCAGCCCGCCCGAGCGCCGCCACTCGGCCCGGGTCAGGGCGTTTGCCGAGTTCCTGGCGCGGCGGCTCGCGCAGCCGCCGCCCTGATCCGGCGCGTCGCCGGATCAGGGCTCCTCGCGCGAGGCCGCGGGCGCGGGCGTCGCGCTGCGCCATTGCCAGATCAGCTCGATCGCGTTGTCGTCGCCGGTCTGGGCGCGCACGGTCAGGCGCTGGGCGAGCCGGTAGATCAGCTGCCAGCTGCCGGTCGTCGCGTTGAGGCCGCGCTCGTAGCCGACGTACCAGGCTTTCGAGAGCTGCTTGCCGACGCCGACGATGGTGTCGTGGGTCGTCGCGTCGTCGCTCTGGCGCAGCGACAGCTCGTCGAGGCCGAGGCGCGAGATCAGCTTGCCCGACGGGCTGTCGCCCTCGCCCGAGAGCAGCGCGACGGCGGCGCGCTGCAGCAGCGCCATGTCGGTGCGGCCGAGGCCGTCGGACGCGCGGCCGAGCAGCAGCCACGAGAGCTTGTCGGTATCGCTCATGTCGGGGTCGGCGTACAGGCGCACGAGCGGGCTCTGCGCCGTGCCGCCGACGGCGACGCCGACCGCCTGGTCGAGGTCGGGGCGCAGCGCGAGGATGTCGAGGCGCGGGTTGTCGTAGGCGCCGTCGAACGCGACGCCGCCGCGCGTGATGTCGAGCTTCTGGCCGTAGGCCGCGTAGTGGCCGCCGACCGTGCGCACGCGGCCGACCAGGCGCGGCTGGCCGTTGTTCTGGCCGGGCTCCTGGCTCAGCCGCAGCGTGCCCGCGAGCCGCGCGTCGAAGCCGTGGCCGCGGACCTGCAGCGCGTCGCCGAGGTCGACGTCGAGCGCGATGCGGGTCTTGCGCGCCGACTCGCTCGGCGCGGGCGGCGGGCCGCCGTCGTCGCCGGGGCGCAGCACGTAGACGTCGCTCGACAGCGTCGGCGCGTCCGAGTGGCTGAAGTCGAACAGGCCCGCGTCGACGCGCAGCTTGCCGCCGAGCTGCAGGGCGCTCGCATCGAGCTGCAGGGTCGTCGTGCCGCTGACGACGAGCCGGCGGTCGACGCGCTGCAGCAGCGTGAGCTGTTTGGCGTCGAGCTGCAGGTGCGCGGCCGGCGCGCCGCCGAGCTCGGCCGTGCCGGTCGCGCTGAAGCGGCCGTCGCCTGCCTGGGCGTCGAACGCGTCCAGGCGGGCCTGCTGGCCGTCGAGCGCGAGCTGCAGGCGGCCGTCGTGGACGTCGACGCCGAGCAGGCGGTTGCGCGCGGCGAGGCCCGTGCCCGCGAGCTCGCCGCGCACGAGCGGCGCGTCGGCGCGGCCGGCCAGGGTCACGCCGGCCGTTAGCGCGCCGCCGAGGCGCCAGCCCACGGGCAGCCAGGCGCCGAGGCTCGCGAGGTCGGCGACGCGCGCGTCGACGCGGCCCGTCAGCGCCGCGTCGCGCGCGGGCACGAGCCCCGGGCTCGCGAGCTCGGCGCGGGCCGCGAGCTGGCCCCAGTCGCTGCCGTCGAACGCGGCCGTCAGCGCCCAATGGCCGTCGCGCAGCAGGGCGCCGAGCGCGACGCGCTTGAGCCCGAGCGCGCGCGTGCCGCGGTCGTCGCGCAGGCTCAGGTCGCCGCTCGCGCGCTCGAGGTGGATGTCGGCGGCGGCCTGCGGCAGCGTGTGCAGGCTCGCGTGGCCGCTGACCTGCAGGTCGCCGCCCCAGCCCATGTCGGGCTGCTGCTGCGCGAGCAGCGGCGCGACGGCGAGCGGTTCGAGCGCGAGCTCGAGCGCGACGTCGGGCGGCGCGCCCTCGTGCAGCGGCGCGGCCCAGCGCGCGGTCTGCCAGGCGAGCGACGCGGGGCCGACGCGCAAGCGGCCCGGCGCGAGGCTCGCCGCGACCGGCTGGCCCTGGGCGTCGAAGCTTACGTCGAGGTCGAGGCCGGCGGTCGTCGCGAGCCCCGGGCTGTCGAGCTTCGCGACATGGGCGCGCCAGCGCCGCGCGGCGGCGTCGCCGTGGCCGTCGAGCGCGAGCGTCAGCGCATGGCCGGCCGCGCGTACGTCGAGCGCGAGGTGGTGGGCGCGCAGCGTGCCGTCGAGCTTGAGTTCGGCGTGATCGAGCTTGCGGTCCTGCCATTGCGCCTGGTCGAGCGTCGCGTCGAGCGCGAGCGGCGCGTCGAGTGCGGTCGCGAGCTGCCAGCGCAGCCGCGCGTCGGCGACATGGGCGGTGGCGGCGCCGTCGACGCCGACATCGTGCAGCGTCAGGGCGCCGTCGCTGCGCCAGGGCGTCGTCGTGCTACCGGCGACGTGCAGCTGGCCTTGCAGCGCGCCGCGGAATCTATGACCCGTCAGCGCGCTCAGCGCGTCGAGCCCGGCGAGCGCGGGCGCGTCGAGCGTCGCGTGCGCGTCGATCGCGCCAGGCTCGGCGTGGGCGTCGATCGCGACATGGTTGCCGCCGGCGTCGAGCTGCGCGTGCAGCTCGCGGCCGGCGGCGGCGAGCCGGCCCTGCAGCGGCGCGCCGGCGAGCAGGCTCGGCCGCAGCGTCAGGTGGGCCTGGCCGCCCGGCCAGCGGTGCAGCGGATCGTCGAGGTCGGCGCGCGTGCCCGCGAGCTCGGCGCTGCCGTCGAGGTTGAGCGCGTGCTCGCCGCGCGCCCAGGCCGAGTCGGGGGCGCCGCGCACGAAGCGGCGCAGGTCGAGATGGTCGGCCGCGACGCGCAGGCGGGTGCGCCAGCGCTGCGCGTCGAAGCTCGCGCTGCCGCTCGCGCTCGCCGATCCCGGGCCCGCCGTCAGTCGCGCCGTCGCGACCTCGACGCGCTGCTCGCCGCCGGGGCCGTGGGGCTGCCAGCTCGCGTCGAGCTTCAGTGCGGCGGCGATCGGCGCGGACGGGCCGGGTTTGGCGGGCGTCGCGGCCAGGGCGGACTTGTTGACCGATGCGGCGGGCGGCCCGGCCTTGGCTGTGCCGGCGCCGGCGGCGTTGCCGGCGATGTCGGCGACGACGCGGTAGACGCCGGCAGCCGTGCCGCCGAGCTGCACGCGGCCGTCGAGGCTCAGCGCCGCGAGCTGCGCGTCGAGCTTTTCGGTCTGCAGCCCCGCGAGCCGCGCGTCGAGCTGCCAGCCGCCGTCGGCGCGCAGCTGGCCGGTGCCGGTCAGCGTGCCGGCGGCCTGTGCGCGCGTGCCGAGCTCGGCCTTGAGCGCGCGCAGCACGAGCGCCTGGTGCACCGCGTCGGGGGCCAGGCCGCCGAGCTCGAACGCGAGCGAGCGCACCGGCAGCGCGTGCGCGTCCCAGCGGCCCGCGCGGCCGTTGACGAGGCTCAGCGCGGCGTCGAGCTGCGGCGTTTTCGCGCCGGCCGTTTCCTGGACCCGGGCCTCGCCGCTGAGCGCCGTGTGCGGCGCGTCGCGCAGCAGCGCGGCGAGGTCGAGCTCGCTCGCGTCGGCCTGCAGCGCGGCGAGCGGCCAGGCGGCGAAGGGCGCGAGCCTGGCCTTGAGCTGCAGATGCTGGCCGGCCGCGTCGAGCCGGCCCTGCGCGGCGAGCGCGGCGAGCGGGCCCTTGAGCTCGAGCCTACCCTGCCAGGGCGGCAGGTCGGCGTCGGGCGCCGCGCCGTCGACCTGCAGCTGCGCTTGCAGCGCGAGCGGCGCCGTCGCGCCGAGCGTCGCCGCGCCCTTGAGCCGCAGCTGCTGCCATTGCAGGCTCGCGACGCGCAGCCGGTGTTCGCGCTGACCCAGCTGCAGGCTCGCGTCGAGCGTGCCGACGAGCGGCGCGCCGTGCAGGCTCAGGGTGCCGAGCCGCAGCCGGCCGACGTCGACGTCGACGTCGAGCGGCAGCCGCAGCTCGGTCGGCACGGGCGTGGGTGTCGCGGCTGGCGGCGCGGGGGCGAGCGCGAGGTCGAGCGCATCGGCCTGCAGGTTCGCGATCGTCAGCTGGCGCCAGCCCAGGTGCAGGCCCTGCCAGCGCAGGCCCGTCACGCGCACCGTGTCGGCGCCGCGGCGCCACACCACGCTGCGCGCGGCGAAGTCGCCGACCAGCGCGCCCTGGGGCGCGTCGACCGTCAGCCCCGGCACCCGGCCGAGCAGCCAGGCCGTGCCGCCCGCGCTGCCGAGCAGCGCGGCCACGGCGCCCGCGGCGGCCGCGAGCAGCAGGGCGAGCGCGAGCAGGCCGCCGAGCAGGCGCTTGAGCAGGAGGCGGGCGCCGCGCGGCATCACCAGTTGACCCCCACACTGAAGTGCAGCCGCCAATGGTGGACCTCGACGCCGCGCGCGATGTCGACGCGCAGCGGGCCGACCGGGCTGCGCCAGCGCACGCCGCCGCCGACGCCCCAGTCGGGCCGCCAGTCCTGCCAGCGCTGCGCGGCCTGGCCCGCGTCGACGAAGCCCGCGCCCCACAGGCTCGGCATGCTGGCGAACAGGGGGTGGGCGAGCTCGACCGTGCCCGTCGCCATCACGCGGCCGCCGACCGCGAGGCCGTTCACGGTCGGGCCGAGCGCCTGGTACGCGTAGCCGCGCACCGAGTCGTCGCCGCCCGCGCGCCACAGCAGTTTCTGCGGCACGCCGATATTGCTGGCCGCGAAGACCTCGGCGAGCTCGAGCCGCGTCGAGCCGTACCAGCCGCCGATCGGCCGGTAGGCCTGCAGCAGCAGGCGCGCGCGGCCGAACAGGCCGCTCGCCGCGTTGCTCGCCTCGGCGCGTCCGCCGCCGAGCAGCAGCAGGGCCTGCGTGCCCTCGGTCGGCAGCAGCGCGTTGTCGACGCGGCTGCGCTTCCACTGCACGTTGAACGAGACCGCGTCCGAGCTGCTGCGGCCGTTCGCATCCGTTTGCAGCGAGTGCAGCCATTCGGCGTAGACGAGGCGCTCGTCGTGGCCCTGCTCGTGGACGCGGCCGACGCGGGCGCTCAGGGTGTCGAGGACCTCGGCGCCGCTGCGGTCCTGCTCGGCCTGCAGCGACGCGAGGTTGCGGCTCATGTCGGCCTGGGGGTAGGAGCTCAGCTCGAGCGAACCCGCGCGCAGCTCGCGGCCGAACTGCAGCTTGTTGCGCGCCGTCAGCGGCAGGCCGAAGGGCTGGCGGTCGAGCAGCTCGAGCGAAGCGCTCTGACCGGTGTTGGCGTGGAAGCCGACGCCGACCGTGGTCTGGCGCCGCGGCGCCTCGCGCAGGCGCACGATCACGGGCGCCGCGTCGGCGTGCGCGGCGTCGAGCTCCGGCGCGAGCGCGACGCTCACGCTGTCGAACAGCTGGGTGCGGCGCAGGCGGTCCTGGAAGTCGTCGAGCAGGGCCTGCGTATAGGGCGTGCCCGGCGCGAAGCCGGCGAGGCGCTCGACGCTTTGTTCGCTCTGCAGGTGCAGGCCGACGATCTGCAGCGCGCCGAGGCGCGCGCGCGGCCCGCTGTCGAGCAGCAGGCTCAGGTGCACGGCCTGGCGCGCCGTCTCGACGCGCGCGACCGTGCTGGTCCAGCGCGCGAGCGGCCAGCCGGCCGCGCGCACGCGCGTGAGCAGGTCGGTCTTGGCCGCGTCCCAGTCGGTCTGCGTGAACGGCCGGCCGGGCGGCTGCGTCCACGCGCGGCGCAGCTGCGCGGCCGCGGCGGCCTGCGCCGGGGCGCCGAGGTCGCCGTCGAAATACAGCGTCGCTTCGGCGACCAGGGCGCGCGGGCCCGGGGCCACGTGCAGGGTCCAGCCGCCGCTCGCGGCGTCGCCGTCGAGGCGCAGCGTCGGGTCGAAATAGCCCTCGGTCTGCAGCAGGTCGCGCGCTTGGGCCGGGGCCGCCGCGGCGAGGCGCGCGAGCTCGTCGCTCGAGAGCTCGGAGACCTCGTCCTCGCGCAGCGTGCGCGCGAGCTCGAGGTGGGCGCCGAGCAGGTCGGCGAGCGCGGTCGGGCCGTCGATCTTCAGGCTCGGCGCGGACGTCGCGGCGCGCAGCGGTAGCGCGAACAGCAGCAGGAGCAGCGCGAGGGCGGGGATCAGCGCGCCGGCACGCCGCTTCATTTGCTCAGCAGGCGCATCGCGGCCTCGAGGCCGTTCAGCGACAGCGGGAACATGCGCTGCTTCATCAGCTGCTCGATCAGCGCGATGCTCTGCCGGTACTGCCAGACGCCCTGGGGCTCGGGGTTGATCCAGGCGAAGCGCGGGAACGCGTTGGTCAGGCGCGCGAGCCATTCGGCGCCGGGCTCCTCGTTCATGTACTCGACGCTGCCGCCGACCTGGAGGATCTCGTAGGGGCTCATCGTCGCGTCGCCGACGAAGATCAGCTTGTAGTCGCGGTTGTACTTGCGGATCAGGTCCCAGGTGTCGAGCTTCTCGGCGAAGCGGCGCCGGTTGTTCTTCCAGACGAAGTCGTAGACGCAGTTGTGGAAGTAGTAGAACTCGAGGTGCTTGAACTCGCTCTTGGCCGCGCTGAACAGCTCCTCGACGCGGTGCACATGCTCGTCCATCGTGCCGCCGACGTCCATCAGCAGCAGCACCTTGACCTTGTTGTGGCGCTCGGGCTGCATGCGGATGTCGAGCATGCCGGCGTTCGCCGCGGTCTTGTGGATGGTGTCGTCGAGGTCGAGCTCGAGCTCGGCGCCCTCGCGCGCGAAGCGGCGCAGGCGGCGCAGCGCGACCTTGATATTGCGCGTGCCGAGTTCCTTGCCGTCGTCGTAGTCGCGGTAGGCGCGCTGCTCCCAGACCTTGACGGCGCTCTTGCCGCCGCCACGCCCGCCGATGCGCACGCCGGCGGGGTTGTAGCCGCCATGGCCGAACGGGCTCGTGCCGCCGGTGCCGATCCAGCGGTTGCCGCCCTCGTGGCGCTCGTGCTGCTCGTCGAGGCGCTTCTTGAGCGTGTCCATCAGCTCGTCCCAGCCGAGCGCCTCGATCGCGGCCTTCTGCTCGGGCGTCAGCTCGCGGTCGAGCAGCTTCCTGAGCCAGTCCTCGGGCAGCTCGCGCTGGAGTTCGGCGAGCAGCTCGACGCCCTTGAAGTAGGCGGCGAACGCGCGGTCGAACTTGTCGAAATGGGCCTCGTCCTTGACGAGGCTGGTGCGCGCGAGGAAGTAGAACTCGTCGAGCGTCGGCGGGCCGTCGGCGCCGATCACGCCAGCCTTCAGGCCCTCGAGCAGGGTCAGGTACTCGCGCACCGACACCGGCAGCTTGGCCGCTCGCAGCGTGTAGAAGAACTGGGTCAGCATGGCGCGCTCGCCGGCAGGTACAACGGGCCGATTATGGGCGTTCAGCCCCGGTCGTGGCGCGCGAGCCAGCCGAGGAACTCCTGGTACCAGAGCTTGCTGTTGCGCGGCTTGAGCACCCAGTGGTTCTCGTCCGGGAACCAGACCAGGCGCGCGTCGACGCCGCGCGCCTTCAACGTGTTGTAGTAGGCGAGGCCCTGGGCGTCGGGCACGCGGTAGTCCTGCGCGCCGTGGATCACGAGCGTCGGCGTCTGCATATGCTGCGCGAACGCGTGCGGGCTCTGCGCGGCGACCTTGGCCGGGTCCTGCCAGTACCAGGCACCGAGTTCCTTGACGTGCCATGAATAGGCGTCGTCGGCGAACATCCCCTGCCAGTCGAAGCAGCCCGCGTGGCACACATAGGCCTGATAGCGGCCGGGTTTCACATGGCCGTTCATCCACGCGACCATATAGCCGCCGTAGGAGCCGCCGCTCGCGAACACGCGCTTGCGGTCGATCCAGGGCTTCTTGAGCAGCAGCGTCGTCGCGGCCTCGATGTCCTGCAGCTCGAGCTCGCCCCAGCGCTGCGTGATCGAGTCGAGAAACGCGTGGCCGAAGCTCGACGAGCCGTGGTAGTTCACGCAGGCGAGCACCTGGCCCTGGGCCGCGAAGACCTGGTGGTTCCAGCGCCAGTGCCAGCTGTCGCCGAAGGCCGTGTGCGGGCCGCCGTGGATCAGGTGGAGGAGCGGGTATTTCTTCTTGGTGTCGAAGCCGGGCGGGTAGACCAGCCACAGCTGCACCGGGTCGCCCTGCGCGCCCTTGAAGTCGAGCTCCTCGGCGCGGCCGAACTCGAAGCCCGCGAGCAACTCGTCGTTGCAGCGGTCGATGCGCTGCCACGGCGCGTCGAGCACGCGCGCGGCGAGGCGCGGCGGGAACGCGACGCTGTCGTGGTTGACGACGAGCACGCCGGCGGCCTGGGCGAAGCTCGTCGCGTTGCCGCCGACGAACAGGCGCGAGACTTCGCGTGCACCGAGATCGAGGCGCCAGACATGGCGGCGGCCGCGCTCCTCGGCGCCGAACAGCAGCGCCTCGTCGTCCTCGCTCCAGACCAGCGGCGCCGCGACCGACTGGTCGAATTCCTCGGAGAACACGGCCCAGCGGCCCTGGCCGTCGAGCACGGCGGCCCAGGTCGGCATGGTGTGGCTTTTGGCCTGGTGGCTCGCCGTGAACGCGAGGTGCGTGCCGCCATGACTGTGGCGCGGCGCGCCGAAGTCCCACTCGGGGTCCTGCAGCAGCACGCGCACGGCGGCGCTGCGCACGTCGACCTCGGCGAGCGCGTAGCGGCCGTCGGGGCGCTTCTCGGCCGCGGGGTCGAACGCGAACACGATGCGGCGGCCGTCGGGCGAGATGTCGAAGCAGCTCGCGTCGACGTCGGTGCGCGCGAGCTCGTAGTCCGTGCCCTCGAACAGGTCGCGCACCTTGCCCGTGTCGAGGTCGAGCACGTGCAGGTGCGGCACGCGGTCCATCGGCAGGTTGCGGTCCCACCAGCGGTACAGGGTCTCGCTCGTGACGTAGGCGGTTTCCTTGCGCTCCTTGAGCGCCTTCGCGGCCGCGGCCTGCGCGGCGGCGCCCTTGAGCCCGGGCCAGACCCAGGACACGAACGCGATGCGGCGGCCGTCGGGGAACCACTTGAAGCAGTCGACGCCGGTCGGGACGTCGCTCACGCGCCGCGCTTCGCCGCCGTCGGCATCGATCAGGTAGAGCTGGGGCTGCTCGTCCTTGGCGCCTTGCTGCTCGCGACGCGCGATGAACGCGATGCGCTCGGCGTGCTCGTCGGTCGCGGGGCTCCACTGCGGCTGGCCGTCCTTGTCGCCGGCCGCGGTCAGGCGGCGCGGCGCGCCGCCGAGCGTCGAGAACAGCCACAGGCTGGATTCGCCCTTGTTCTCGTCCATCGAGTAGCGCGTGACCGAGGCGACGGCCTGGGCGCCGTCCGAGGACAGGCTGGCCGCGCCGAGACGCTCGAGCTGCCACAGCGCGTCGACGTCGAAGGGTTTCCTGGCAGCGGCCTTGTGCTTCAGCGCGGTTTTGCGAGTTGCCATTGCAGATGCGTCCTGATGGTCGGCCATTCGGCGGCCGTGATGCTGTAGACCGCGGTGTCGCGCAGCGTGCCGTCGGCCATGCGCCGGTGCGCGCGCAGGATGCCGTCGAGCTGGGCGCCGAGGCGCTCGATCGCGCGCCGGCTCTGGGTGTTCAGGCGATGGGTGCGAAACTCGACGGCGATGCACTCGAGCCGCTCGAACGCGTGGCCGAGCAGCAGCAGCTTGCACGCCGTGTTGAGCGGGCCGCGCTGGGCGCTCGCGGCGATCCAGGTCGAGCCGATCTCGACGCGGCGGTCGCCATGCTCGACGTTCATGTAACTCGTCATGCCGACGACGCGGCCGCCCGCGTCGAGCACCGTGAACGGCAGCATCGCGGCGCGCGCGAGCAGGCCGAGGCGGCGCTCGATCTCGGCGGCCATCGCCTCGGGCGTCGGCACGATCGTGTACCAGAGCTTCCAGAGCTCGCCGTCGCGCGCGGCGTCCTGGAGGCCGGCCAGGTGCTCGTGCGCGAGCGGCAGGAGGGTCGCGCTCGGGTGGCGCAGCTCGACCGGGGTGCACAGCGGCGTCGCGGCGCCCATCAGCGGTTGCGGCTCTGCATGAACACGAGCTTCTCGAACAGGCTCAGGTCCTGCTCGTTCTTGAGCAGCGCGCCGACGAGCGGCGGGATCGCGACCTTGTTGTCGCCCTGGGCCTGGAGCGTCTCAAGCGGGATGTCCTCGGCGAGCAGCAGCTTGAGCCAGTCGATCAGCTCGGAGGTGCTCGGCTTCTTCTTGAGGCCGGGCAGATCGCGGACCTGGAAGAAGGTCTTCAGCGCCGCGGCGAGCAGCTCGCGCTTGAGGCCCGGGAAATGGACCTCGACGATGCGCGCCATGGTCTCGGCGTCGGGGAACTTGATGTAGTGGAAGAAGCAGCGGCGCAGGAACGCGTCGGGCAGCTCCTTCTCGTTGTTCGAGGTGATGAAGACGAGCGGGCGGTGGCGCGCGCGGATCATCTGGCGCGTCTCGTAGCAGTGGAACTCCATGCGGTCGATTTCGCGCAGCAGGTCGTTCGGGAACTCGATGTCGGCCTTGTCGATCTCGTCGATCAGCAGGCACACGGGGCGCTCGGCCTCGAAGGCCTGCCAGAGCACGCCCTTGACGATGTAGTTCTGGATGTCCTTGACGCGCTCATCGCCCAGCTGGCTGTCGCGCAGCCGGCTGACGGCGTCGTACTCGTACAGACCCTGCTGCGCTTTCGTGGTGCTCTTGATGTGCCATTGCAGCAGCGGCATGCCCAGCGCGGCGGCCACCTCCTCGGCCAGCATGGTCTTGCCCGTGCCGGGCTCGCCCTTGATGAGCAGGGGGCGTTTCAGCGTGATCGCGGCATTGACCGCGAGCATCAGGTCCGGTGTGGCGACGTAGTTGCTGGAACCTTCGAACTTCATGATGACGGGGGCGGGTTTTGCCTGATGGAGTGGGTCGTTCCAGTATAAAGGGACGTTCCTATAATCGTTTGGATAGCCGGGCTCAG
>JAFAMW010000052.1 GCA_019232985.1 Roseateles sp.
TTGTTCAGGTTCACCACATAGGCGTTGTGGTGCTTGCCGTGGTGGAACTCCAGCGTCTCGGCGCTGTAGTGCGGAGCCAGGGCGTCCTTGGCGTAGGGCAGTTCGGGCAGCTTGTGTTCCATGGTGATTCCTTAGCTTGGGTCTGTCAGGGGGATCAGGGGTTCCGGTCCTCGGCGGGCATTGTAGGCACGGCCTCGATGACATTCATCTGCGCACGGCCATCGGCGAGCACCGCGCGCACGGCCTGCCCCGGGCTCAGCTGGTGGACCGACGCGAGCGCGCGGCCGCTGCCGTCGTCGAGCCAGGCGTAGCCGCGCTCGAGCACGCGCTGCGGATCGAGCGCGGCGAGCCGCGCGGCGAGCGCGTCGACGCGGCGCACGCGCGTCGCGAGGTCCTGCGGCAGCGCCCGCGCGAGCCGCGCGCTCGAGCTCGCGAGGTGCTGGCGCTGCAGGTCCAGGCGGCGCTCGAGCGGCTGGGCAAGGCGCTGCTGCACGAGCGTCAGGCGGCGCTGCTCGCGCGCGAGCATGTCGCTGGGCCGCGCGAGGCGCAGCGCGGCGCGGTCGAGGCGCTGGCCGGCCTGCTGCAGGCGCCGCTCGACATGGATGGCGAGCTGGCGCGCGAGCCCGCCGAGCTGCTCGAGCAGCGCCGCGCGCGCGGGCGCGGCGAGCTCGGCCGCAGCCGTCGGCGTCGGCGCGCGCAGGTCGGCCGCGAGGTCGCAGAGTGTCACGTCGGTCTCGTGGCCGACGCCGCACACGAGCGGCAGGCCCGAGTTCGCGACCGCGTGGACGACGCGTTCGTCGTTGAAGGCCCAGAGGTCCTCGAGCGAGCCGCCGCCGCGCACGAGCAGCAGCGCGTCGAGGCCGTCGCGCGCGGCCCGCGCGTTCGCCGTCGCGATCGCCTGGACGAGCGCGGGCGGCGCGTCGGCGCCCTGCACGAGGCTCGGGTAGACGACGACCTCGACCTGCGGCGCGCGCCGCGCGAGCGCCGTCAGCACGTCGTGCAGCGCGGCGCCGGCCGTCGAGGTGATCACGCCGAGCCGTTTGGGAAACGCGGGCAGCGGCCGCTTGCGTGCGGGGTCGAACAGGCCCTGCGCCTCGAGCCGCGCCTTCAGGCGCAGGAACTGCTCGAACAGCGCGCCGGCGCCCGCGCGGCGCATCGCCTCGACGACGAACTGCAGCTCGCCGCGCGGCTCGTACAAGGCGATGCGGCCGCGCAGCTCGACGAGCGCGCCGTCGGCCGGCGCGAAGTCGAGCAGGCCCGCGGCGCGCCGGAACATCGCGCAGCGCAGCGTCGCGTTGCCGCCGTCGGCGTCCTTGAGGCTGAAGTAGCAATGCCCGCTCGCCGCGCGCGTGAAACCGGAGATTTCGCCGCGCACGCCGACCGCGCCGAAGCGCGCGGCGAGGCTGTCGGACACCGCGCTCAGCAGCCCGGCGACGCCCCAGACCATGCGTCCTGGCGCGCTGCCACGCTCGGACCCCCGATCGAATGGGGGCTGCGCACGCTCATCCATGCGCAAACCCAATGCCGACGCGGGTCGAGAACTCCACAGCCGCATGAATACTGGGCCGGCGGGCGATTTGCCCCGTCACGGCCTTGTCATGCACATATAAGCGCTTGTTTTTCAAACTAAATTTCCTGCCGCTTCTTGAGGCAATCGCTACAAGGCCTTGATTTGACGGGCCCCGCGGCGCGCCGGCCAGGGCTTACCCACAAAGTTATCCACAGCAGCGGTGGATGGCTCGCGGGGGGCCGCGGCGGGCCGCCGCGAAGTCGTCCGGCGCACCCGGGCTTGGGGCCATAATCGCGCGCAATCTTGTCGGCGCGACCGCGCATTGCCCGGGAGACATTCTTGTTTTCGATCATACAAGCGGCCGGTTGGCCGATCTGGCCCTTGCTCCTGTGCTCCGTCGTGGCCCTGGCCCTCGTGATCGAGCGCCTGTCGTCGCTGCGCACGCGCCGCGTCGCGCCGAACAAGCTGCTCGACGAAGTGCTCGGCGTGAGCAGCCAGTCGCTGCCCTCGCCCGACATCGTCGCGCGGCTCGCCGAGAACTCGGTGCTCGGCCAGGTGCTCGCCGCGGGGCTGCGCGCGCTCAACGCGACGCCGCGCCTGCCCGAACAGCAGCTGCGCGAGGTGTTCGAGTCGGCCGGCCGGCGCGCCGCCCACGACCTCGAGCGCTACCTGAACACGCTCGGCACGATCGCGACGGCCGCGCCGCTGCTGGGCCTGCTCGGCACCGTCGTCGGCATGATCGAGATCTTCGGCAGCCAGACGCCCGGCGCCGGCAACCCGACCCAGCTCGCCCACGGCATCTCGATCGCGCTCTACAACACGGCGTTCGGCCTGATGGTCGCGATCCCCTCGCTGATGTTCTACCGCTACTTCCGCGGCCGCGTCGACGAGTACCTGCTCGAGCTCGAGCAGTCGG
Organism: Roseateles sp.; assembly: GCA_019232985.1. Next base: position 2,427 of record JAFAMW010000052.1, read on the forward strand.
CCGAGCAGCTGCTCCACCATCTGCGCCGCTTCATGGCCTGACGCCGATGAAGTTCCGCACGCGCCACCGCGAAGAACCGGAGATCAACCTGATCCCGTTCATCGACGTGCTCCTGGTGATCCTGATCTTCGTGATGCTGTCGACGACCTACTCGAAGTTCACCGAGCTCCAGGTCACGTTGCCGACCGCCCAGGCCGACAAGCTCCAGGAAAAGCCGGCCGAGATCATCGTCGCCGTGTCCGCCGACGGCCGCTACGTCGTCGACCACCAGCCGGTCGAGGGCCGCTCGGTCGAGCTGCTCGCCGAGGCGCTCACGAACGCCGCGCACGGCAACGCCGAGACCATGGTGATCGTGTCGGCCGACGCCGCGTCGGCGCACCAGTCGGTCATCAACGTCATGGACGCCGCGCGCCGCGCCGGCCTGTCGCGCCTGACCTTCGCGGCCCAGACCGGGTCGAACTGATGCAGGCAGGCCCCGGCCGCGACGTCGGCCTGGCGGCGCGCCTCGCCGCGCGCCTGCAGCGCGAATGGCTCGTCGGCGGCCCGCTCGCGGCCGCTCTGACGCCCCTCGCCTGGCTTTACCGCGGCGTCGCCGCGCTGCGCGCCGCGCTCTACCGCGCGGGCCTGCTGCGCGTCGCCGCGCTGCCGGTGCCGGTGCTCGTCGTCGGCAACTGGATCGTCGGCGGCGCGGGCAAGACCCCGACCACGCTGGCCCTGCTCGCGCTCGCGCGCCGACGGAGCTGGCGCGTCGGCGTGGTCTCGCGCGGCTACGGCCGCACGGACGGCGCGGTGCGCCTCGTCACGCGCGCGGCGACGCCGGCCGAGGTCGGCGACGAGCCGCTGCTGATCCACCTGCGCTCGGGCGCGCCGGTCGCCGTCGGCGCCGACCGCGTCGCGGCCGCCGAGGCCCTGCTCGCCGCGCACCCGGACCTGCAGCTGATCCTCAGCGACGACGGCCTCCAGCACCTGCGCCTGCCGCGTGCCCTGAGCCTGCTCGTGTTCGACGAGCGCGGCTTCGGCAACGGCGCCGTGCTGCCGGCCGGACCGCTGCGCCAGCCCGCGCGCGCGACGCTGCGCGCCGACGAGCTCGTGCTCTACAACGCCACGGCGCCGAGCACGCCGCTGCCGGGCTTCGTGGCCGCGCGCGGCCTCTGCGGCGCCGTCGCGCTCGCCGACTGGTGGGCCGGCAAGCCCGCGGCGCTCGACGTGCTGCATGCCTTGCGCGGGCGCCCGCTGACGGCGTGCGCGGGCCTCGCGCGGCCGCAGCGCTTCTTCGCGATGCTCGCGGAGCAGGGCCTCGCGTTCGCGCCGCTCGCCCTGCCCGACCACCACGACTTCGCGACCCTGCCCTGGCCTGCCGACGCGGCCGACGTGCTCGTGACCGAAAAGGACGCGGTCAAGCTGCGGCCCGAGCGCGTCGGCGCCACGCGCGTGTGGGTCGTGGCGCTAGACTTCGCACCCGAACCTGCTTTTGAAGACGCCCTGCGCGCGCGGCTCGCGCCGCTGCTGCCCGGGGCCTGAACACGATGGACCAACGCCTGCTGCACATGCTCGTCTGCCCGATCTGCAAGGGCCCGCTGACCGCCCTGCGCGACGGCGCCACCTTCGAGCTGCTGTGCGCGGCCGACCGGCTCGCTTTCCCGGTGCGCGACGGCATCCCGGTGATGCTCGAGGGCGAGGCGCGCAGCGTCGACGCGGCCGAGGACTCCCAGGCGCCGCAGGCCTGAACGGCATGACGGACCAGGGTTTCACCGTCATCGTCCCCGCGCGGCTCGCCTCGACGCGCCTGCCCGGCAAGCCGCTCGCCGACATCGGCGGCCTGCCGATGATCGTGCGCGTCGCGCGCCAGGCCGCGCGCTCGGGTGCTACGCGCGTGGTCGTCGCGGCCGACGACGCGAGCGTCGTCGCGGCCTGCGAGGCCCATGGCGTCGCGGCGCTGCTCACGCGCGTCGATCACGTGTCGGGCAGCGACCGCCTCGCCGAGGCCTGCGCGCGGCTGGGCCTCGCGGACGACGCGCTCGTCGTCAACGTCCAGGGCGACGAGCCGTTGATCGCGCCCGCGATGATCGACGCCTGCGCGCAACTGCTGCGCGAGCGCCCCGAATGCGTGATGAGCACGGTCGCCCACGCGCTCGACGACGCGGCCGAGTTCGCGAGCCCGAACGTCGTCAAGCTCGTGACCGACGCGCGCGGCCTGGCCCTGTACTTCTCGCGCGCGCCACTGCCCTGGTGGCGCGACGCGCCGGCTCCGGCGACGCCGAAGCCCGGCACGGCGCTGCGCCATGTCGGCATCTACGGCTATCGCGCCGGCTTCCTGCGGCGATTCCCGACGCTCGCGCAGAGCCCGCTCGAGCAGATCGAATCGCTCGAGCAGCTGCGCGTGCTCTGGCACGGCGAGCGCATCGCCGTGCACGTGAGCGCCGAGCGCCCGGGCCCCGGCGTCGACACGCCGGAGGATCTCGCGCGCGTGCGCGCGCTCGTCGCCGCCGGCGCCTGAACGCCCGCCCCGCCGCGGGCAACTACCGTGGCACGCGCGCCGCGCCAGCCCTAGTCTCGACGCCATGCACCGTCGCTCGCGCCACGGCGGTGCGCGTGGCCCGTTCGTGAGGCGTCGCCGCGCGCGTGGCGTCAGGGTCTGTTGGGATGCCCATGCTATCCTCGCCCGCAGTGCAAGGGCGCGGATGCGCCCTTTTCAATGATTGAGGAGACCCATGCGACTGATTCTTCTGGGCGCCCCCGGCGCAGGCAAAGGCACGCAAGCTGCCTTCATCTGCCAGAAATTCGGCATCCCGCAGATTTCGACCGGCGACATGCTGCGCGCCGCCGTCAAGGCCGGCACCGAGCTGGGCCTGGCCGCCAAGAAGGTCATGGACGCCGGCGGCCTCGTCAGCGACGACATCATCATCGGCCTCGTCAAGGAGCGCATCGCGCAGGCCGACTGCGCGAAGGGCTTCCTGTTCGACGGCTTCCCGCGCACGATCCCGCAGGCCGACGCGATGAAGCAGGCCGGCGTGCACCTCGACTACGTGCTCGAGATCGACGTGCCCTTCGACGCGATCATCGAGCGCATGAGCGGCCGCCGCGTCCACGTCGCGTCGGGCCGCACCTACCACGTCAAGTTCAACCCGCCCAAGGTCGACGGCCGCGACGACGCGACCGGCGAGGAGCTGATCCAGCGCGAGGACGACAAGGAAGCCACGGTACGCAAGCGCCTCGACGTCTACGAGGCGCAGACGCGCCCGCTCGTCGGCTACTACTCGGACTGGGCCGCGCGCGGCGAGGCCGGCGCGCCCAAGTACCGCCGCATCGCCGGCCTCGGCTCGGTCGAGGAGATCACGCAGCGCGCGCTCGCGGCGCTCGCCTGATCGAAGAACGCCGGACATCAAATATTCCGCGCCAGCCGCCCCCGGGCGGCTTTTGATTGCGCTCAAATTGACGTTTACGTCAACGTCACATCACAGGAGACTCGAATGGACATCAAGGGCAAGGTTTTCATCGTCACGGGCGGCGCCTCGGGCCTCGGCGAGGGCACGGCGCGCATGTTCGCGCGCGAGGGCGCGAGCGTCGTGATCGCCGACCTGCAGGAAGCGCGCGGCGCGGCGCTCGTGGCCGAGCTCGGCGGCGCCTTCGTCAAGTGCGACGTGAGCCAGGAGGACGACGGCCGCCGCGTCGTCGCGAAGGCCCGCGAGCTCGGCAAGCTCATGGGCCTGGTCAACTGCGCGGGCATCGCGCCGGCCGCGAAGACCGTCGGCAAGGACGGCGCGCACCCGCTCGCGCTGTTCGCGAAGACCGTGACGGTGAACCTGATCGGCTCCTTCAACATGATCCGCCTCGCCGCCGAGGCGATGGCCGCGAACGAGCCCGAGGCCACCGGCGAGCGCGGCGTGATCGTCTCGACCGCCTCGGTCGCGGCCTTCGACGGCCAGATCGGCCAGGCCGCGTACGCGGCGTCCAAGGGCGGCGTCGTCGGCATGACGCTGCCGATCGCGCGCGACCTCGCGCGCTCGGGCATCCGCAACATGACGATCGCGCCGGGCATCTTCGGCACGCCGATGCTGTTCGGCATGCCGCAGGAGGTGCAGGACGCGCTCGCCGCGAGCGTGCCCTTCCCGTCGCGCCTCGGCCGCCCCGAGGACTACGCGAAACTCGTGCACCAGATCGTCACGAACGACATGCTCAACGGCGAAGTCATCCGCCTCGACGGCGCGATCCGCATGGCGCCGAAATAAGGAGCCCCTCGCCCAGGCGCAAGGCCTGGTCGGTCCCCCGAGGGGACGACATGCCGCGCCGGGCCGGCCCGGCACGACATGCCAGCCGGCCGCCCTTGGGAGCGGCCCGGCGGGCAGCCGAAAGACCGCGCTTCGGTCAGCGTTCCGGCAAGCAAAAGGCCGCCCGAGGGCGGCCTTTTGCTTGAGCGCGACTGGCCTTTCGGCCAGCGCATGCTCACTTCTTGCGCGACTGCAGGATCCACAGATGGGCCAGGTCGGCCGAGCCGTCCGAGCCCTTGACCGTGCGCCAGGTGGCTTGCGCCGCGCTCGCGTTGCCGGCCAGGTACTGGGCCAGGCCCAGGTAGAGCTTGGCGTCCTCGGGGTGCTTGAGGTTGCCCTTGTCGATGCCGTCCTTGATCAGCTGGACGCCCTGGGCGCCCTGGCCGCGCATGACTTCGGCGAGGCCGAGGTTGACCTGCGCGTCGCCCTGCGGCGCGTCCTTCGCGGCCTTCTCGTCGGCGGCCTGGCTGGCCTTGGCCTCGCCGATCTTCTTGACCATCAGGTCGAGCAGACGCTTGTGGCGCGCGCCCTGGTCGCCCTGGCCGAGCACGCCGGCCGAGATCCCCTTCTCGACGACGACCTTGCCCTCTTCGGGGAAGCCGGCCGCCGCGGCGAGCTGGGCGAGCTCCATGTAGTCGTCGACGCCGCGCATATTGCCGGTGGCGAGGCGCAGGCGCAGCACGTCGAGGTTGAAGCGGTCCGAGAAGCCCTTCTTGCGCGTCGTCTGGTCGAGGACCTGGGCCCACAGCTTCGGGCTCGGGTAGAAGTTCAGCATCTGCTCGACCGCGAAGGCCTGGGCATTGCCGTCGCCCTTCTTGTCGGCGGCGGCGAGCAGCAGGTTGAGCTTGTCCATGCTCGGCGCACGACCCGCCTTCACGTCGGCGTTGATCTCGTCCGTCGTGTTCTTGATGATCGTCGTCATGTCGCCCGACAGGAACTGCGAGCGCGTCAGGATCGCCTTGGCGCCGGGGTCGGTGCCGCCTTCCTTGACGTAGCGGTCGGCCCAGGTGCCGGCCTTGGCGTTGTCGTTCGCGCGCGAGTAGGTGCCCGCGATCGCGTACATGAACTGGAGCTGCTGCGGCGCGCCGAGGCGGCCGAGACCCTTGAGCGCGTCGAACGCGTGCGCCATCGTGTCGCCGTCGCCCGCGCCCTGCGCGGCCGAGAAGCGCATGTACTCGATCATGTAGTTCTCGCCGGCCGTGCGGCCCGCGACGCCGCTGGCCTCCTGGATCTTGCCCAGGGCGTCCTTGTACTTGCCGGCCTTGATCAGCGCGCTCGCGTCCTTGAGGGGCTTGCCGACCTCGGGGCGAACGGCGTCGGCCTGTGCGCTGGCCGTTGCGAAACCGAGTTGGCCGGCGGGGGCCGCACCCAGCACGAGGGCCGCGGCGCCGACGGCGGCGCTCGCCAGAGTCTTGAATTTCATCTTTTCCGATCTCCTAAGTGCAAACGCGCCGCCCTCGCGGGTGGCGCGTTTCGTTCACATGCAAAGGCGGCCTGCCGTCACTGAGCGAATTGCTCGTTGCCGACCATGCCCATCTTCTTGACGCCGTGGCGCTGGGCCGAAGCCATCACGTGCGCGACCGCGCCGTAGTCCACCAGCTTGTTCGGCTTGATGTGGACCTCGGGCTGGTCGGGCTCGTTGGCGACGCCCTGGAACTTGTCCTCGAGCTGCGCCGTCGTGATCGACGTGCCGTCCCAGCTCAGCGAACCGTCGAAGTCGATGAAGACTTCGTGCACGACCGGCGGCGTGGGCGGCTGGTTGTGGCTCGGCGGCGGCATGTCGAGATTGATGGTGTGCAGCTGGATCGGGATGGTGATGATGAGCATCACCAGCAGGACCAGCATCACGTCGATCAGGGGCGTCGTGTTGACGTCCATCATCGGCTCGGCATCACCCGAGTCCGACGATGCGTTGCCTACGTTCATTCCCATGCTTGGATTCTCCTGCCCTTACTGGCGCGCCGGCGGCTCGGTGACGAAGTGGATGCTCATGATGCCAGCACGCTGGCACGCGAACACCACCTTGCCGACGGCCTCGTAGCGCGCATCCTTGTCGCCACGGATGTGGACCTGGGGCTGCGGGTTCTTCACGGCTTCCTTCTTCAGGCGCGTGACGAGCGCGTCGATGTCAGGCACCGGCGCAGTGGCCCAGTACATCTCGCCGTCCTTGGTGACCGCGATTTCGATGTTCTCCGGCTTGGTGACCCGTACGTTGTCTGTCTCTTTGGGGAGCGTCAGGTTGACGGACTGGGTCACCACGGGAACGGTGATGAGGAAGATGATCAGCAGAACCAACATCACGTCCACGAGGGGCGTGGTGTTGATTGCCGAGACCACATCATCATCGCCGGAAGAGGATCCGACGTTCATGCCCATGGTGGGTTCTCCGAAAGCCTAAACAACGATCAGCGCTTGACGCGGTTGCCCATCAGCACGCCGTGCAGGTCGGCGGCGAAGGCACGGACTTCGCCCATGACCTTCTTGTTGCGGGTGATCAGCCAGTTGTAGCCGAGCACGGCCGGAACGGCAACGGCCAGACCGAAGGCGGTCATGATCAGCGCTTCACCGACGGGGCCGGCGACCTTGTCGATCGAGGCCTGACCGGCGGCGCCGATCTTGGTCAGCGCTTGCAGAATGCCCCACACCGTGCCGAACAGGCCAACGAACGGCGCGGTCGAACCGACGGTGGCCAGGAAGCCCAGGCCCGAAGCGACGCGGGTGTTGACTTCGCCGACGGCGCGGTCGACGTTCATCGTGACCCACGAGCTGTGGTCGATGTTCTCGGTCAGCGCGCCTTCATGGTGCTCCGAAGCCTCGATGCCCGTGCCGGCGATGTAGCGGAACGCGCCGGTCTCCTTCAGGCTCTTCATGCCTTCGGCCAGGCTGGCCTTCTTGAAGAACGAGAAGCGGACTTCCTTGGCTTCGCCGAGCAGCTTTTGCGTGTCGACGAGCTTCGTGATCAGGATGTACCAGCTGCCGGCGGACATGATCAGCAGCAGGGCCAGCACGGTCTTCGAGACGGCGTCGCCGTCACGGATCATCGCGGTCAGGCCGTAGGGGTTCTCCTTTTCGGCCGGGGCGGCGGCGGGAGCGTCGGGAGCCGAGGCAGCGGTATCGGTCGCGGCGGCCACCGGAGCGGCCGAGGCGGCGTCCGAAGCGGCTTGGTCTTGCGCGTAAGCGGGCGCCATCGCCACGGTCGCGGCCAGTGCAATTGCGGCAACGAAGCCGGTGATGCGAGAGGTCATGGAGTCGACTCCTAGGGGAAAAAAGGGTTGTTCAGAGAATTCGCGCGGGAGCCCGGTCGGTCGGTCCCTGGAGCGGGCGCCTGCGCTGATAAAAAACTGCGGTCCGGCCGGAATTACTCGTTATGGAAAACGAAGTCCTGTACGAACACATGGTCGCCCGGGCACTCGTAGCTCTCGCTCAGCGTCTGCTGGATCGAGTTGGTCAGCGCGCGCTGGACCTTGCGGTCGATGCCGGCGACCTTGGTCGGCTTGATCTCGGCAGACACGACGCGACCGGCCTTGACCGTTGCCGTCACGTGGAACTCGACGTCGCCGCTGAAGTCCATCGTGATCTCGGGCTTGCTCATCTTCGTGCAGACCATGCCGGCCGTGATCGGGCCGGTATGGGCCGGCGGCGCCGGGGCGGCCGGAGCCGGGGTCGCGCGGACCGGGGCGGCCGGCGGCGGCACGTTGGTCGTCGGCGCGGCCATCGTCACCGGCGGCGGCGGGGCCGTCACGACGACTTCGGGCGGCGGCACGAACGGCGGCGGCGGCGCCTTCAGGTCGGGCGGCGGCGGCACGACCTTCTCCGGAGGAGGCGGCGGCTTGACCTGTTCCTCGATGACCTTGACGTCGACCGGGCCCTTGATCGCTTCCTTGATCTTCTGGCCGAGGCCCAGATATAGACCCCAGAAGATGATGACGTGAATCAGGATCACGAAGCCGATGCCGGCCATCCGCGACGAACTGTTCTTGTCCTGCGCAAAATTCATGCGCGCTCCTTCGTAAGACTTCTCATCTTGTTCAAAGATGCTTGCGGGCCATGGCCTTGGCCGGTCATCACCCGCATGCAGCGCCGATACCACAGCATGCGACGCAACAAAAATGCCCGCTGGCTTTGGGCCACGGGCCTTACGCGCCTGGAGCCAACGTCGCTGTGCAGAGACGATGGCTTCAAACAACGAAGGTCAAAGTTTAACCGAACTACATTTGTGTTCCGTCATGGGATTTTCCCGAGCCGGACGGGGCGTCGAGGGTTTCGCCGAGTTTCATGTTCATGACAATGGCGATAGAGAGCAAGCAAACGTCACGCAAGCCCCTTCTTCCGTCTCTTGTTAACCCTGATCGAGGCGCGGCACGGCGGCGAGCAGGCGCCGCGTGTAGTCTTGTTTCGGCGCCGTCAGCACGGCCTCGCAAGGCCCCGCTTCGACGATGCGCCCGGCCTGCATCACGGCGACCTCGTCGGCGATGTACTCGACCACGCCGAGGTTGTGGGTGATGAATAGATAGGCAAGGCCGCGCTCGCGCTGAAGCTCGCGCAGCAGGTTCAGGATCTGCGCCTGGACCGAGACGTCGAGCGCCGAGGTCGGCTCGTCGCACACGATCAGGCGCGGCTCGACGGCGAGCGCGCGCGCGATCGCGACGCGCTGACGCTGCCCGCCCGAGAATTCGTGCGGCCAACGCCCCAAGGAGTCGGCGCGCAGGCCAACCTGGTCGACCAGCTCGAGCAGCAGGCGACGCCGCGCTGCGCCGTCGAGTTCGGGCCGCAGGGCCTCGAGCCCCTCTGCGAGGGTATCCTCGACGCGCAGGCGCGGGTTCAGCGACGCGTAGGGGTCCTGGAAGATGATCTGCACGCCGCGGCGCGCGCGCTTCAGGGCCTCGCCCTCCAGCGCGAACAGGTCCTGGCCCTCGAATAGCGCCTGCCCGCCGAGCTCGGCACGGCCGCGCAGCAATTGCACGATCGCCTTGCCGGAGGTCGTCTTGCCGCAGCCCGACTCGCCGACGAGCGCGAGCGCGCGGCCCGGCCGCACCGCATAGGACACGCCGTCGACGGCCGTGAACCAGGCGGTCGTCGCGCCGCGCAGGTTGCGGCGCAGCGGGTAGCGCACGCGCAGGTCGCGCACGTCGAGCAGCGGTGCCGCGTCCACCGCGCCCGCGGCGGACGACGCGCCCGTGACGCGCGGCGCGGCAACGCCGGCGGCGGCGGGAACGGCCGCAGCGGCCGTCGAGCCGTCGTCCGAAGGCGTCGGAAACGGGGTTTCGTAGAGCAGGCAACGCACCTCGCGACCCGGCGAAGTTACGTCGAGTTTCGGCTTGGTATCGATACAACGGGACATTGCGCGGCCACAACGCGGGGCAAAACGGCAGCCCGCGAACTCCTGCGACAGCGCCGGCACGGTGCCCGCGATCGCCGCGAGCGGCCGGCCGCGCCGGTCCGCCCCGGGCAGCGCCTGCAACAGGGCGCGCGCGTAGGGGTGGTGCGGGGCGGCGAAGAACTCGGCGGCCGGCGCGACCTCGACGATCTGGCCCGCGTACATCAGCGCGACGCGCTGGGCCACGCCGGCGACGACGGCGAGGTCGTGCGTGATCAGCAGCACGCCGAGGCGGCGCTCGGCCTGGAGCTCGCGCAGCAGCGCGAGGATCTGCGCCTGGATCGTCACGTCGAGCGCGGTGGTCGGCTCGTCGGCGATCAGGTAGTCGGGCTCGCCGGCCAGCGTCATCGCGATCATCACGCGCTGCTTCTGGCCGCCCGACAGGCGGAACGGGTAGTCGTCGATGCGGCGCTCGGGCTCGGGGATGCCGACGCGGCCCAGCCATTCGATCGCCTTGGCGCGCGCGGCCGCGCCGCGCAGCGCGGTATGCGCCTCGATCGCCTCGACGATCTGCGCGCCGACCTTCATGATCGGGTTCAGGCTCGTCGCCGGCTCCTGGAAGATCATGCCGACGCGGCCGCCGCGCACCGCGCGCATCTGCGCCTCGGGCAGCGCGAGCAGCTCGCGCGCGTCGAGCGTCACGCTGCCGCCGCGCACGCGGCCGTTGTCGGGCAGCAGGCGCATCAGCGCGAGCGCCGTCATGCTCTTGCCGCAGCCCGACTCGCCGACGAGCGCGAAGGTCTCGCCGCGCGCGAGCGCGAGGTCGAGGCCGTCGATCGCGCGCACGAGGCCCGCCTCGGCGTCGAGCGCGACGCGCAGCCCGGTCGTGCTCAGCATGGCGGCACCGCCTTGTGCCTGCGATGCCAGGGCCGCTGCGCACGCGCGCGCGGGTCGAACGCGTCGCGCACCGCGTCGGCGAACAGGTTCGCCGCGAGCACGAGCGCGACCATGAAGCCGAACGCCGCGGCGAAGCTCCACCAGACCAGCGGGTCGCGCGACATCTCGAGCCGCGCGAGGTTGATCATGCCGCCGAAGCTCGTCGTCGTCGGGTCGACGCCGACGCCGACGTAGGTCAGCACCGCCTCGTAGAGGATCAGGTCGGAGAAGTTCAGCACGGCCGTGATCAGCACCAGGTGCATCAGGTTGGGCACGATATGGCGGCGCATGATGCGCCACGGCGAGACGCCGAACGCCGTCGCGGCCTGCACGTAGTCGAGCTCGCGCAGCTTGAGCGTCTCGGCGCGCACGAGCCGGCACAGGCCCGACCAGCCGGTGATGCCCAGCACCGCGCAGAGCAAAAACATCTTGAGGTCGCCGCGCTCGGCGGCGGTCTCGAACAGCTGCGGGTTCTGGTCGAGGAAGACCTGCACCATCAGCACGCAGGCCGCGATCAGCAGCACGTTGGGCACCGAGGCGAGCAGCGTGTACAGGTACTGGATCGCGTCGTCGATCCAGCCGCGGAAATAGCCGGCGAGCACGCCGAGCCCCAGCGCGAACGGCAGCGTCGCGAGCGTCGACAGCGCGCCGATCACGAAGGCCGTGCGCACGCTCTTGAGCGACTGGTAGAGCACGTCGTTGCCGGTGCGGTCGGTGCCGAGCACGTGGTAGGCGGGCATCAGCGCGAGCGTCGGCCCGAGCAGCAGGCACACGCAGGCCAGGGTCAGCCACAGCGCGCGCAGCGGGTGGACGGTGCGGTCGGCCGCGAGGTCGCGCGCCGCCAGGCGCCAGCCGCCATGCGTGGCGGCGAGGCGGGCCGCGATCGCGGCGAACAGCAGGGCCGCCGCGAGCGCGCCGCCAAACAGGCCCCACAGCGCACGCCGCACGACGTCGCCGGCCCAGTCACGCGCGGGGTCGGCAAGCGCGGCACCGCCGAACGCGAGGCGCGGGAACGCGCGCGCGACGGCCTGGCCCGGCAGCATGCCGACGTCGCCGCTCGCCTCACGGCTGAAGCCCCGCCACGCGAGCGGCGCCGAGTAGCTGGTCTCGCGCATCGCAAGCTGGCGCTGCATCAGCGCGTCGAGCAGCGAGCGCGCGTGGGTGTCGTAGACCGTCTGGCCCGCGGGGCCAGCGTCGAGCGCGACGCGGTAATGCACGCTGTCGGCCAGCGTCACGAGCAGGAACAGCGCGAGCAGCGCGCCCGCGGCGACGCCGACCGGGTCGCGCAGCACGCGGCCCCAGGTCGCGGCCTGGGTGGCCTGACGGCGCAGGCCGAAGCAATACAGCGCGAGCCCGGCCATCAGCAGCCAGATCGCCGCGTCGGTCCACAGCAGGACGGGTTTGATCATCGTCGTCGTCTCAGCTCAGCCGCACGCGCGGGTCGATCCAGGTGTAGGCGATGTCGATCGCCGCGTTGCTCGCGATATAGAGCAGCGCGCCGAGGAAGACCATGGTGCGGACGATGGCGAAGTCCTGGCCGTTGATCGCGTCGATCACGAACGCGCCGAGACCCGGGATCGCGAAAAAGCTCTCGAACACCAGGCTGCCGAGGAACAGATAAGGCAGGTAGCCGCCCGCGCTCGTGACGATCGGGATGAGCGCGTTGCGCAGCACGTGGCGCAGCAGCACGACCTGCTCGGACAGGCCCTTGGCGCGCGCCGTCCGCACGTAGTCCTTGCCGATCTCCTCGAGCAGCATCGCGCGGTACAGGCGCGCCTCGCTGCCCAGGCGCGACAGCAGCGACAGCAGCACCGGCAGGACCAGGAAGCGCGCGGCGTCGAGGCCGGGCGCGTAGCCGTTGATCGGCACGAGACGCAGCACGCGCGAGAACAGGAACTGGCCGACGATGATGTAGAACAGGCTCGAGATCGACAGCATCAGCACGCACAGCACGACGCCCCAGAAGTCGATGCGGGTATTGCGGAAGAACGCGAGCAGCACCGCGAAGCCGACCGTCACGATCAGCTGCAGCGCGAACAGCGGCAGCGCGAGCTGCAGGCTCACGGCCATGCGGGTCTTGACCTCGGTGCCGATATTGACGGCCTGGCGCGCGTCGGAGCGGCCGAAGTCGAACGCGAACAGCGAGATCGAGCGCTCCCACAGCACGGTCTGCGTCAGACGGTCCGTACCCTGGGCCTGCGCGTCCCACCAGATCGGCTTGTCGTAGCCGCGCTCGGCCTTCCACAGCTCGATCTGCTGCTGCGTGATGCGCTTGCCGCCGATATTGAGCCGCGCCATGTCGTCGGGCGTGTTCACGGCGAAGAACAGGCAGAAGGTCAGCAGGTTCACGCCGAGGAGGATCAGCGCGCCGTAGGCGACGCGACGCACGATGTAGTTGAGCATCGCGTCAGCCCTCCCCCCGCGCCGCGGCCGGCAGCGCGGTCGCGCGCTCGCGCGCCGCGAAGCTCGCGCGCAGGCGCCCGGCGACGAGCAGCGCGCCGAACGCGAGCCCGACCAGCGGCCACCAGACCGGCCGGTTCCACGCGGCGAGGCGCGCCGCGCGCGCGGCCGTGTCGACGCGGTAGTAGCGCGCCTTGTCCTGAATCACGACGCCGGGCTTGCCGTTGTGGACCCAGGGCTGGAACGCGAGGCCCGAATAGGACCAGAAGCCGAGCGCGAGCGGCGCGTCGGCGCGGATCAGCGCCGTCATCTGGTCGATCACCTGCTGCTTCTCGGGGCCGTCGTCGAGCGTCTGCAGACGGCGGTAGAGCGCGTCGTACGCGGGGTTGGCGTAGTTCGCGAGGTTGTCGCCGCCATGCGCGGACTTCGCGTTCGGGCCGTAGAGCAGGAACAGAAAGTTCTCGGCGTCCGGGTAGTCGGCGAACCAGCCGTACCAGAAGACCTGGTGCTTGCCCGCGAGGACCTTGTCCTGGAACTGGTTGAAGTCGGTCGCGCGCACGACGAGCTGGATGCCGAGCTTCGCGAACTGCTTGACCATCCAGTCGTTCTCGGCCTTGAGCTCGGGGGTCGGCACGCGCTCGAAGTCGTAGTTCAGGACCAGCGGCTGGCCCGTGCGCGCGTCGCGGCCGCCCGGGTAGCCGGCCTCGGCGAGCAGGCGCTGCGCCTCGGCGAGCGGGCGGCGGCGCACCTGGCCGTCGGCGCCGCGCTCGTGCGTGACCGGGTTGAAGCCGTCGGGCTCGTTCTCGTGCGAGCCGAACACGCCGGGCGGCACGAGGCTGTAGGCGGTGCGCCCGCCCTTGGCGCGGAAGATCCGCTCGTAGCCCTCCTCCCAGTCGATCGCGATCGAGATCGCCTCGCGCAGCTTGCGGTTCTTCTCCTGCTGCGCGGGCGTGTCGCCGCGGCCGACGACCGGGTCGCGCCAGTTGAAGCCGAGGTACCAGTTCGTGATGTCGACCATGACCGGGAAGGTGAAGCCGCGCGCGGCGAAGAAGCGCCGCGTGTCGTCCGAGTCGGCGGCGTCGGCGAGGAAGTCGACGCCGACGTCGGCGCGGTCGATCGCGGGCAGGTCGAGGTAGCCCTGCTTGAACAGCTCCTTCATCGACAGGCGTTCCTTGACGATGGTCGCGACGATCTTGTCGACGAAGGGCGTCGGCTTGCCGCAGTCGGCGAGCAGCCCGGCGTCCTTGTCGCCGGGCTCGCCCCCGCAGGGGTAGGTGTCGCCGTGGTAGAAGGGGTTGCGCACCATCACGTGGCGGCGGTCGCGCTCGTAGACCTGCATCATGTACGGCCCGCTGCCGAGCGGCCATTGGTTCCAGCCCAGGCCCTGCGCGCTCATGCCGGCCTGGTCGTAGAAGGCGTCGCCCTCCCAGGGGACCGGCGCGACGAAGGTCGTCGCGAGCCAGTATTTCCACTGCGGGTACTTGCCGTTCAGCGTGATGCGCAGCGTGTACTTGTCGATCGCCTCGGCGCCCGCGAGCGGCCAGCGGCGCAGGTCCAGGAAGGGCTTGTCGGCCGCGCTCTCGGGCAGGCCCGCGCGCAGCTTCGCGTCCTCGCGCTGCAGCAGCGCCGCGTAGTCCTTCAGGCCGACCACGTGATCCGCGAAGGTCGCGAACAGCGGCGCTTCCTCGCGCGGCGACGCGTGGCGCTTGAGCGCGTAGACATAGTCGTCGGCCGTGACCTCGCGCGTGCCCTGCTGCGCGAAGTCGAACGGCGTATGGTGGGCGGCGACCTCGGCCGGGCTCAGGTGGTGGTATAGGTAGCGGCCCTGCGCGTCGCGCGCGAAGGCCGGGTGCGGCGCGTAGCGCAGGTCGTGGCGCAGCGGGATGTCGTAGACCGCGCGCGCGATGCGCTCGGCCGGCGCGTCGTCGGGCAGGCGCCGGCCGGCGGCGTCGTAGTAGACCGGGTCGACGACGCGCGCGGCCGCGCGCGGCTCGAGCACGTAGGGCCGCTTCAGGTAGGCGTAGTCGTAGAGCGGCTCGTAGATCACGTAGGTGAACGCCGCCTCGGGCGCCGCGTACGACGAGGTCGGGTCGAGAAAGCGCGGCGAGCGCTCTTCGAACGCGTAAAAGAGCGTGTTCTCGCGCGCGGCGCCGGCCGGGTAGGGGCTGTTGTCGCAGCCGGCCAGCAGCGTCGTGGCGGCGAGCAGCAGGCCGACGCCGCGCCCGCGCAGGAAACCCGCCAGCACGCCCCGCTCAGTGATCGTGATGGTGGTGATCGTGGGCCGCGGCCCAGCCGATCAGGACCTCGCGGCCCTGCACGTAGAGCTCGCACTTGACGCCGACCGGCAGGCTGACCTTGGTCCGCACATGGCCGAAGGGCAGGCCCGTGAGGATCGGCGTCCTGGTCGCCGCGCGCACCGCAGCGATCGCCTGCTTGAGGCCGTAGCCGCGGTCGAGCGGCGAGGCCTTCCAGGCGCTGAACTCGCCGAGCACGATGGCCTTCTGCTTGTCGAGCACGCCGGCCTGGGCCAGCTGCAGCAGCATGCGCTCGACGCGGTAGGGGTGCTCGGCGACGTCCTCGAGGAACAGGATGCCGCCCTTGACCTTGGGCCAGTGCGCGGTGCCGAGCAGGCTCGTGAGCATGCACAGATTGCCGCCCCACAGGGTGCCGCGCACGCCGAGGCCGTCGAAGCCGGCCTCGCCGCGAAAGCCCACGGCCTCGAGCGCGCCGCTCATCGCCTCGACGAAGCAGTCGCGCGTGATCTCGTCGACGCCGCCCTGGGCGTCGCTGCGGCCGAAGTCGTCGCAGGCGAGCGGGCCCGACCAGCTCGGTGCGTCGGCATGCTTGAGCAGGCCCAGCTGCAGCACGGTCTGGTCCGACTGGCCGACCCAGCGCGTGCCGCGCGCGACGCTCTTGCCGAGCAGCTTCCAGTCGATGCGGTCGAGCAGGCGCGTGAGGCCGTAGCCGCCGCGCGTCGCGAGCGCGACGGACGGCGCGGCCTTCGCGACGCGGTGCAGCGCGGCGAGGCGCGCGTCGTCGTCGCCGGCGAAGCGCTGCTGGCGCGCGGCCGCGGCTTCGTCGATCGCGACCTCGAAGCCGAGCGCGCCGAGGCGCTTGGCCGAGCGCTTGATCGCGGCGGCTTCGGCGACGACGCCCGAGGGCGAGTAAAGGGTCAGGGAGCTCATTCTTCGGATTCCTCGTCGAGATGGCGGACTTCGCCGACCGGGATCGTGGGTTCTTCGGTGGCCGGCGGCTGCGCCCGGCGCTCGGCGCGGCGCTGGCGCGCGGCCTCGCGCCGCTCGGCGAAGAAGTCGCGCAGCAGGCGGCTGCTCGGCTCGGCGAGCACGCCGCCGACGACCTGGGTATGGTGATTCAGCTGGCGGTTCGCGAACAGGTCGAGCACCGAGCCGGCGACGCCGGTCTTGGGGTCGGTCGCCGCGAACACGACGCGCTTGAAGCGCGCGTGCATCAGCGCCATCGCGCACATCGCGCAGGGCTCGAGCGTCACGTAGAGCTCGCACTCGGGCAGCCGGTAGTTGCCGAGCAGCTGGGCCGCGTGGCGCAGCGCGACGATCTCGGCGTGCGCGGTCGGGTCGTGGGTCGTGATCGGCCGGTTGTAGCCGGTCGCGATGAGCTGGCCGCCGCGCATGATCACGGCGCCGACCGGCACCTCGCCGACCAGCAGCGCGTTGTGCGCCTGGTCGAGCGCGAGGCGCATCGCGTGTTCGTCGGCGGGCGTAGCGGTGTCGATCATCAGCCGGGCAGTTTACCGGGCTATGCTGGCCGCCCATGCAAGACGAGCTGTTCGAACGCGCGGCCGCAACGCCCGCGCCGCCGCCCGCCCCCGCCGCGCCCAAACGCGTGGCCGGCGTGCAGCCGCAGCCGCCCACCGCCGAGGACCTCGAACTCGCGGCGGCGCTGCCGCCGCAGCTGCGCCTCGGCGGCTCGACCTGGAGCTACCCGGGCTGGGCCGGCCTGGTCTGGGACCGCGAGTACCCGGCGCCGCGCCTGTCGCGCGAGGGCCTGCGCGCCTACGCCGCGCACCCGCTGCTCGGCGCCGTGTGCATCGACCGCAGCTTCTACCGCCCGCTCGACGCGCTGCAGTACGGCCGCTACGCCGCGCAGGTCGGCGAGGCGTTCCGCTTCACGGTCAAGGCGCCGTCGCTGGTCGCCGACGCGCAGCTGCGTGGCGAGGACGGCCGCGGCCGCGAGCCGAACCCGGCGTTTCTCGACCCCGAGCTCGCGTGGCGCGAGTTCGTCGAGCCCGCGCTCGCGGGCCTCGGCGCGAAGACCGGCGCGCTCGTGTTCCAGCTGAGCCCGCTCGCGCCCGCCCAGCTCGCCCGCATGGACGAACAGTTCGCGCGGCTGGCCGCGATGCTCGCGGCCCTGCCGGCGCCGGCCGCGCTGCGCGAACGCGCGCCCGACGCGGTGATCGCCGTCGAGGTCCGCGACGCGGCCTGGCTCGCGCCGCCGCTCGTCGAGCTGCTGCGCCGCCACGGCGCGACCTACTGCCTGGGCCTGCACCCGAAACTGCCGCCGATCGGGCAGCAGCTGTGGCTGCTGCGCGCGCTGTGGCCGGGTCCGCTCGTGTGCCGCTGGCATCTCCATGCCGCGCTCGGGCCCTTCGGCTACGAGGAAGCCGAACGGCGCTACGCGCCGTTCGGCCGCCTGCTCGACCCCGACCCGACGATGCGCGCGACGCTCGCCCGCGTGATCCGCGGCACGACGGGCGCGGGCCAGCCCGCGTTCGTGACGATCAGCAACCACGCCGAGGGCTGCGCGCCGCTGAGCGTGCGCGAGCTCGCGCGCGCCATCGGCGCTCCCTGACCCCGAACCGGGCGACTTGAGGCCGCCCGCGGGCGGTGCTCTGATCGAAGGCCCGATTCACGAACCGCAGCCCGGTTCGCCGGCGCCTCGCGCGCCGGGGCAGGCGTTGCGACCCGCGGCGCCGACGAGCCGGCGTTGCCCTCCTTACCAAGGTGGACGCATCATGCCCAAGCTCGGACCCAGACATTTCTCCCGGCCGCTCGCCGGCACCCTGCTCTCGCTCGGCGCGCTCGCGCAGACGCCGGCCGCGCCGTCGACCGCCCAGCCGACCGCCCGGCTCGACGCGGCCGCCGCGACGCAGATCGCAACGCTGCTGCGCGACCAGGACGGCCGCAGCGTCGCGCAGCGCAAGCTCGACGCCCAGCTCTACTACGCAGCGCAGGCCGCGCGCGGCCAGGCCCTGCCCGGCCTCGCCGAGGTCTACGCGACGGCGGTCGCGGCGCTGCAACGCGACGCCCTGGGCCGCGTCAAGCTGCGCGTCCGGGTCGACGACGCGATCCCCGCCGCGCTGCTCGAGCAGGTCGCGACGCTCGGCGGCGCCGTCGAGCATGTATCGCCGCACCACCGCACCGTGATCGCGCTCGTGCCGCTCGCGGCCGTTGACGCGCTCGCCGCGCGCGCCGAGGTCCGGCGCATCCTGCCGGTGCTGCCCGCGCGCACGCGGGTCGGCTCGGTGACTTCGCAGGGCTACGTGAGCCACAAGGCCGACCGCGTCGTCGCGAGCGGCGTCGACGGCACGGGCGTGCGGGTCGGCGTGCTGTCCGACTCGGCCTCGGCCGCGCGCATCCGCGCGCTCGTCGCGAGCGGCGACCTCGGCCCGGTGACGGTGCTGCCGGACCAGGCCGGCTCGGGCAGCGACGAGGGCACGGCGATGCTCGAGATCGTCCACGACCTCGCGCCCGGCGCCGCGCTGTACTTCGCGACGGCCTTCGGCAGCGAAGAGGGCTTTGCCGACAATATCCGCGCGCTGCGCTTCGCCTACCACTGCGACGTGATCGTCGACGACGTCGGCTATTTCGACGAGCCGGTGTTCCAGGACGGCATCGTCGCCCAGGCGATCAACGACGTGACGGCCGACGGCGCGCTGTATTTCTCGGCCGCCGGCAACAGCGGCGACCTCACGTCGGGCACCTCCGGCACCTGGGAGGGCGACTTCACGCCGGCCGCGACGTCCACGGCGATCCCCGGCTACCCGGGCTACACGCTGCATGTGTTCAACGGCGCCGGCCAGCAGTACGACCGCGTCACGAACGCCGACGACTGGATCGGCCTGCACTGGGCCGACCCGCTCGGCCGCGCGGGCGCCGACTACGACCTGTTCCTGCTGAACTCCGCGGGCACGCGGGTGACCTGCGCGTCGACCAACGCGCAGCGCGGCAGCGGCGATCCGCTCGAGTACTGCTCGAGCTATTTCGGTTTCGCCGACAACTCGCGCATCGTCGTCGGCACGCGCAGCGGGGCGGCGCCGCGCGCACTGCATATCGACACCGAGCGCGGCCGGCTGTCGATCGCGACGAGCGGCGCGAGCTTCGGCCACGCTGCCGCGCGCAGCGCGGTCGGCGTCGCCGCCGTGTACTGGGACGCAGCCGGCACCGGCCTCCAGCCCTTCGTGGGCGGCGCCGCGAACCCGACCGAGGCGTTCAGCTCCGATGGCCCGCGCCGGATCTTCTTCGCCCCCGACGGCGCGCCGATCACGCCCGGCAACTTCCTGTTCGCAACGAACGGCGGCGCCGCACTCGTCAAGCCCGACCTCGCGGCCGCCGACGGCGTGGCCACGGCGACGCCGGGCTTCGATCCGTTCTACGGCACCTCGGCCGCGGCGCCGCACGCGGCCGCAATCGCCGCACTCGTCAAGAGCGCGCGGCCCGACTACAGCAACGCGCAGATCCTCGCCGCGCTCAGGCACAGCGCGCTCGACATCCGCGCGCCCGGCGTCGACCGCGACAGCGGCGCCGGCATCGCGATGGCACAGGAGGCCGTCGCGTACGCGCGCAGCCATTGAGGCGTGCGGCTCGGGCCCCGGCGAGGCCCGGTTCGATCGCCGGGGTTTGCAGCGGGCCCCTTGTCAGGGCTCGACACCCGAGGCCGCGGCGCTCGCGGCCTGCTGCATCGTCGCGTCGAGCTGCTCGTGCACGGCGGCCGGCAGGTTGGGCGCGGCGGCCGCGCTCGCGCCGGCCGGGCGCGGCAGCTGCTTGATCGCCTCGGCCTGGTGCTTGACGTTGAACATCACGATCGCGAAGGCGATCACGAGGCCCAGAATGCTCAGTGCGGCTCGCATGGTCGACACTCTCCTTCCGCCGCCGACTGTAATCGCACCGGCGCGGCGCTCGCGGGTGGCCCGCCCCCCGGCTCGGCCAGCAGCCGGTCGAGCAAGGCCATGCGGTGGCGATGCGGCGTCGTCAGGGCATAGAAATGCTCGAGCAGCTGGGTGGAGCGCCCGACGCAGACCAGATCGGCGCTGCGCAGCTCGTCCTGCACCACGACCTCCGGCAGCAGGGTCAGCCAGCCGCTGTCGCGCGCGATCAGCCGCAGCATGGCCATGTCGTCGACCTCGGCGCGCAACCTCGGGGCGACGCCCGCGCTCAGGCACAGGGCGTCGAACTGGGCGCGGATCGCGTGGCGCGGCCCGGGGAGCGCGATGTCCAGGCCGTCGAGGTCCGCGGGGATGCGCAGGCTCAGCGGCGCCCAGCGCACGGCCGCGCCGACCAGGGCCACGGCCTGGCTGCCGAGGAAGCGGCAATGCAGGGCCTGGGCCGGGTCGACCGGTGGGGTTTCGTTGGCCAGCACCACGTCGAGCTGGTGCTGGGCGAGCCGCGCCAGCAGGTCGTGCAGCAGCCCGGACTCCAGCGTGAGCACCAGGCTCGGGTCCGACAGCAGCGGCCGGATCCAGTTTTCCTGGTAGTTCCGGGACAGGGTCGCGACGCTGCCGATGCGCAGCCGCGTCTTGCCCTCGCTGCGTCCCTGCAGCCGCCCGATCAGTTCCTGCCCGAGCCCGAAGATGTTCTCGGCGTAGGCCAGGACCAGCTGCCCGGTGTCGGTCAGCTTCAGGCGCCGGCCCTCGCGGCTGAACAGCGCCTCGCCCAGGCGATCCTCGAACTGGCGCAGCTGCGCCGACACCGCCGATTGCGAGGTGTGCAGCTCCTGCGCCGCCCGCGTCAGATGGCCGAGCTTGGCCACCCGCCAGAAGTAGCGCAGGTGGTGGAAGTTCAGTTGTTCCAGCCTCATTGTTCTGTTTTAAATATTATTTCGTTAGATTCTATGAATTTTACAGAATAAACAAAGACTCGCACCATCGCCCCCCGTCGGATCAACACAGGAGACAGGCGATGACCCAAGACTTGCTGCCCACCCTCGGCTACGCGGCCCCGGCCCTGCTGATGGCCGCGGCGGCGGCGCTGGCCTGGCGCCCGGCTGCCGGACCGGGGCCGCTGTGGCGGACCCAGCTGGGCCTCTCGGCCCTGGCGGGCGTCGCCGCGCTGCTCGGCGCCGTGCAGCGGCCGGACCTGCCCCTGCTCGGCGGCTGGTGCCGGGCCACTCCGCTGGGCACCCTGCTGGCCCTGCTGGTGCAGGGACTCGGCACCGTCATCACCGCGTATTCCGCCCGTTATCTTGAGGGCGAGCCGGCGCAGCGGCGCTACCTCGGCGCGCTGGCGGGGGTGCTCGCGGCGGTGCAGACGCTGCTGCTGGCCGACCGCTGGCCGCTGCTGATCGCGGCCTGGTCGCTGACGGGCCTGGCGCTGCAGCCGCTGCTGTGTTTTTACGCCGACCGGCCCTTCGCGCGCCTGGCCGCGCACAAGAAGCGCCTGGCCGACCTGCTCGCCGACGGCCTGCTCGTGCTGGCCGCCGCGCTGTGCTGGCGGGACCTGGGCACGGCCTCGCTGTCCGCGCTGGGCGCCGAGATCGCCGCCCGGGGCATGACGCCGGGCCTGCAATGGAGCGCCGCGGCGCTGGTCCTGGCCGTGGCCCTGCGCAGCGCGCTGATGCCCGTCCACGGCTGGCTCACCCAGGTCATGGAAGCCCCGACCCCGGTCTCGGCCCTGCTGCACGCCGGCGTGGTCAACCTGGGCGGCTATGTGCTGATCCGGCTCGCCCCGCTGCTCGAGGGCGCGGCGCCGGCGCGAGCGCTGCTGCTGGGCCTGGGCCTGGGCACGGCGGTGCTCGCAGGCCTCGTGACGATGACGCGCGTCAGCATCAAGGTCCGCCTCGCCTGGTCGACCCTGGCGCAGATGGGCTTCATGCTGCTGGAGTGCGCGCTGGGCCTTTACAGCCTGGCGGCGCTGCACCTGCTCGGGCACTCGCTGTACAAGGCACAGGCCTTTCTGGCCGCCGCCGGGGACGT
The DNA here is from genome assembly GCA_019232985.1 of Roseateles sp. Next base: position 24,514 of record JAFAMW010000052.1, read on the forward strand.
GCGCCGGCAGCGTGCGCAGCAGCTGTACCGGGCCCCCGCGCCGGCGGCGGCCAGCCTGTGGCTGGCGCCGGCAGCGGCGATCGCGACCGTGCTGGCGCTGCAGGCGTTGGCCGCCCGCGCCGGGCTCGCCGGCTGGCCATGGTGGTGGAGCGCCCTGCTGGGGCTCGCCTGGGCACCGCTGCTGTGGCTGCCCGGGGGCCCGGAGGGGCGCGCCCTGCGCTGGCGCCTGGCCGGCTCCGGCCTGCTCATGCTGGTCGGTCTCACGGCCGCGGCCCTGCTGGGGCACGCCCTGCCGCTGGGCCTGCGCGACGCCCCGCGCGAGCCCCTGGGCCTCGCCGCGCTGCTCGGCATGGCGCTGCTCCATGGCGGGATCGCTGCGCTGCAAAAGCACCGCGACGCGCTCGACGCCTGGCGGCGCTGGAGCTACGCGGGCTTCTACCTCGACGAGGCCTACACGCGGCTGGCCCTGCGCCTGTGGCCGACGCGCTGGGCGCCCCCGATCCGGACGCGGCCCGCGGACGCCCGGTCCGGCCGCGCCGGCGCATTCACCTCTTGAAGGAACCGCCATGCCCACCTTGCCCAACCCCCAGGCGTCGCCAGCGGCGTCCCCGACCGCCGGCGCGACCCTGGCCGCGCAGATCGACCGCGCCTGCCAGCAGGCCTGCGCGTCGATCGCGCCGGCCTGGCCCCTCGACCAGGCCATCGCGGTCAATCCCCATTGGTCCCGCATCGGCATGCCGCTGCGCCAGGTCGCGGCCCGCCTGGCCGTGCTGGCCGGGATCCAGGTATTTCCGCCGCGCCGCCTGCAGCTCGACGCCTGGCGCGCGGGCCGCATCGAGGGCGCCGACCTGGACCGGGCCCTGCGCGAGCTCCCCGCGAGCCGGGCGGCCGGCCTGCGCGCCGAAGACTGCGTCGCGGCGCTCTCGAGTCCCCCGGGGATCGCGCCGCTGCCGCTGCTGATCGACACGCTGGACCGCGATCCGCGCCGCCACGCCCGCCTGTCCTGGCGCGAGGCCCTGACCCACCAGGTGAGCCAGACCTGCGCCGCCTACTTCGACGTCCAGCAGGCCGACTGGCAGCCCCGGCGCACCGAGGGCCTGTACGCGTTCTGGCGGGACACGCTGCTGCACGACCACGGCATCGGGCTGCTGATGGGCCTGCCCGGGCTGGGCCGCGCGCTCGGCGCGTTGCCCGCCACGGCGCAGGAAGCGGAGCGCTGGGTGCTGCAGCGGCTGGCCCTGCCGCCGTCGTGCTGGGCCGACTATCTGGAGGCGGTGCTGCTGACCGTGCAGGGCTGGGCGTCCTGGTGCGCCCATCTCAGCTGGCAGGCGCGCCTGCAGGGCCGGCAGGACCCGACCCTGCGCGAGCTGCTGGCCATCCGCCTGGCCTGGGGCGTGCTGCTGCTCGAATGCGCCGCGGACGCCGACACCCGGCCGGCGCTGGCCGCCGTCCGGTCGGCCTGGCGCGAGTCGGACGCGGTGCTCGCGCAGGCCCAGGCGCAGCTGCTGATCGACGAGGTCTGGCAACTGGCCCTCGACATCGGCTACCAGCGCCGCCTCGCGCAGCGCCTGCGCAGCGCCGCGGCGCCCGCCCCCGGCGCGCCGGTCGAGGTCCAGGCGGCTTTCTGCATCGACGTGCGCAGCGAACCCCTGCGGCGCGCGCTCGAGGCCGTTCGGCCGGGCCTGCAGACGCTCGGCGTGGCGGGCTTTTTCGGCCTGCCGATCGCCTACACGCCGCTCGCCACGGCGGCGCGCCGGCCGCAGCTGCCCGGGCTGCTGCGGCCCACCCTCGAGGCCGGCGATCGGGTCCAGGCGGCCGCGACGCCCGACGCCGCCGCGGACGCGCCCCTGCAGCACGCGATCGCGCGGGTCCGCGCGCGGCGCCTGGCGCGGGCGCGCCAATGGCGCGAAGCCGGGCGCTGGCCTGGCGCGGCCTACGCCTTCGTCGAAGCGGCGGGGCTGGGCCACCTCGGCCAGCTCGCGCGCTGGCTGCGACCGGGCCGGCACGCGCGCTCCAGCGACGATCACGCCGGCCTGCCGGGGCGCTATCGCCCCCTGTGCCGCCCCCAGCTGCTCGGGCTGGACGCCGCCGCCAGGCTGGAGCTCGCGTCCGCCGTCCTGCAGGCCATGGGCCTGCTGCGCGACCTCGCGCCCCTGGTCCTGCTGGTGGGGCATGGCAGCCAGACCGCGAACAACGCCCAGGCGGCCGCGCTGGATTGCGGCGCCTGCGGCGGCCAGAGCGGCGAGGTGAACGTGCGCAGCCTGGCCCGGCTGCTCAACGACCCGGCACTGCGGCAGGACCTGGCGCGGCGCGGCCTCGCGATCCCGGCGACCACGGCCTTCGTGGCCGCGCTGCACAACACCACGACCGACGAGATCGAGGCCTTCGACGTCGACCTGCTGCCGGCGCCCGCGCAGGCGCGCTGGCAGGGGCTGCAGCCCGCGCTGCAACAGGCCTGCGACCAGGTCCGCCGCGAGCGCGCGCCGCGCCTGGGGCTGGACCCGCGCGCGGACCACGCCGCCTTGCTCGCGGCGCTGAGGCGGCGGGCCAACGACGGCGCCCAGACCCGGCCCGAATGGGGCCTGGCCGGCAACGCCGCGTTCATCGTGGCGCCGCGCTGGCGCAGCCGCGGCGCGGTCCTCGAGGGACGCGTCTTTCTGCACGACTACGACGCCCGGCACGACCCCGACGGCCGGCTGCTGGAGCAGCTGATGACGGCGCCCATGCTGGTGACGCACTGGATCAACTGGCAGTACCACGCGTCGACGGCCGACCCGGACCGCATGGGCAGCGGCAACAAGCTGCTGCACAACGTCGTCGGCGGCACGCTGGGCGTGTTCGAGGGCAACGGCGGCGATCTGCGCATCGGGCTGGCGCGCCAGTCCCTGCACGACGGCGCGCACTGGGTGCACGAGCCGCTGCGCCTGAGCGTCGTCGTCGACGCGCCGTCCGAGGCCATCGACGCGATCATCGAGCGGCACGCCCTCGTCAAGCAGCTCATCCTCCACGGCTGGCTGCACCTCTGGCGCTTCGCCTCGCCCGGGTTCGAGTGCCGGCGGGAAGACGGCTGGCGCCCGGTGCCCTGCGCGGCCTGATCCTGCGCATGCGGCCCGGGCTGGCCGGACCGGCGCGGCCGCCCCCCGCCCGGGGCTTGCGGACCGCCGGCCTTGGGTTACGCTACGCCCGCCGACCCATCGAGACCATGACGCCACGCGACGCCGCTTCGTATTTCACGCCCTTCGACGGCAGCGCCGAGGACTGCGCGGCCTGCGCCAGGGGCGACGGTCTCGGCTTTCACTTCGACTTCGCCTACCAGCCCATCGTCGACCTGGCGCGGCGCGCGGTGTTTGCGCGGGAAGCCCTGGTGCGCGGCGCGGCCGGCGAGCCGGCGGGCGAGATTCTCGCCAAGGTCACCGACGCGACCCGCTACCGCTTCGACCAGGCCTGCCGCGTCAAGGCCATCAAGCGGGCCGCCGAACTGGGGCTCGCCGAGCACCTGTCGATCAATTTCCTGCCCAACGCCATCTACCGGCCGGAGGTGTGCATCCGCACCACGCTCGAGACGGCCCGCGCCCACGGCTTCCCGGTCCAGCGCATCATCTTCGAGGTGACCGAGGGCGAGCGCGTCGAGGACGGCCCCTGGTTCGCGTCGATTCTGCGCGAGTACAAGCGCATCGGCTTCCTCACCGCGATCGACGACTTCGGCGCCGGCTACGCCGGCCTGAAGCTGCTGGCCGATTTCACGCCCGATCTGATCAAGCTCGACATGGACCTGGTGCGCGGCGTCGACGCCGACCCGACGCGCCGCCACATCGTCGGCCATCTGGTCCGGCTGTGCGCCGATCTCGGCGTTCAGGTGATCGCCGAAGGTATCGAGACGGTCGCCGAGCGCGACGCCCTGCGCGATCTCGGCATCACGCTGATGCAGGGCTACCTGTTCGCCCGGCCGCTGTTTCGCGGGCTGGCCGAGGTGGACTGGAGCGAGGGCTAGGGCTCCCCTCTACCAGGGTCGTCATGCGTCCCGCTCCACAGAGAGAAGCCGCGGTCACGAGGGACCGCGGCGGGCGACTTCAACGCTGAATTTCAGCGTACAGCGATGTCAGATCGGCGTCGTGTCGAGGTCGGCGAAGTTACTGATCTTCACTGCCCCGTCGGGACAGCGCGCCTCGGGCTTCATCGCCGCGCGGAGCGGATCAAAGGCGTAGAGCGTACGCAAAGGCCGGCGTCGTGCCGTGTCCGCGATTCACGCATGTGGCCGTGCCTGGAACCGACGATGCCGCTGCTGTACGGGAAACGCAGATCCGCCCCGCGCTCTTGAACAAAAGAACGCCTCTACCGCTGAACCTCGGCACAGGGCGTCAGCGCCGGTCGTCGCCGCAGATTCGCGATCTGCAGGCCCGCGCCGAGCGCCGCGACGGCCCCGGCGGCCCAGGCCAGGGTCGCGGCCGGCGTGCGCTCGAGCAGCAGCAGGCCGCCGAGCGCGGCGCCGATCGCACTGCCGAGATAGAGCGTCGAGCCGTTAAGCGCCACCGCCAGATTGCCACCCCCCTGGCGCTCGCGGACGCGGATCAGCTCGCTGTTCTGGGGGATCTGCAGTGCCCAGCCAACCGCGCCCCAGACCGCGATCGGCAGCATCGTCAGATAGGCGCCGAAGGTCGCGATGATCGGCAGGAGCAGCAGCGCGATCGCCAGGACGGCCATGATCCAGAGCGTCAGGACCGCAGCCCTGACGCGGTCGGCGATCGGGCCGATCAGGAAGCTGCCGAGCACGCCGCCGACGCCCCAGGCCCAGAGGTAAGGGACCACCGAGGCGCCCGGGTTAGCCTCGGCCAGGAATGGCGCGAAGTAGGTGTACATGCCGAGGCTCGAGACCGCTGCGAGCAGCGACACCAGCAGGACGCCGAGCACCTGGCCGTCGCCGAGCAGCTTGAGCTTCGCGCGCAGCGGCACCGCGGGCGTGACAGGCAAGGCCGGCAGCCGCAGCAGCAGGCCGATCAGCGCGGCAGCGCCGATCGCGGCGACCAGCCACAGCGCCGAGGCCCAGCCGAAGCGCTGCGCGAGCAGCAGGCTCAGCGGCACGCCGAGGACCGTCCCGCTGGCCATGCCGCCCATGATCACCGCGATCGACTTGCCGCGGCGCTCGGGCGGCGCAAGCGCCGTCGAGGCGGCGATCCCCGTCGCGAGATAGACGCCTGCGCCGACCCCGGCGACGGCGCGGAAGATCAGCAGGGCGACGATGTCCGGAGCCAGCGCACTGGCCACGTTGGCCAAGGTGAACAAGGCCAGGGCCAGCAGCAGACTGGCGCGCTGGTGCCGCGCCGGCAGCAGCGCGACGCAGACCGGCGAGCCGAGCCCGTAGGCCAGCGTGAACGCGGTGACCAGCTGTGCAGCGACCGCGACCGGGACCGCGAATGCGGCCCCGATCATCGGAATCAGGCCCGCGGTCGCGTAGGCGTCCATGCCCAGCGCAAAGCCGCCGAGCGCGATCACGTAGACAGGGGGTTTGGAGATCGTGGACATGCTGCAACCCCGCAAGATATGAACGGGAATGGCGCGCTAACCGAGTCTCTCGAGGTCCGCGCTCTCGGGCACGAGCACGCGCGGCGCGCCCCGGACGTAGCGGGCGAACAGCGGCGTGGCGGCAAGGCACCGGCTGATCGCGTCGAGCAAGCGCTGCAGGCGCATCGCGTCGTCGAGGCCGGCGAAGGGCTGGCGCGGCGCCCCGCCGGGCACCGACGCGCACAGCACGTCCTCGCACAGCCGCGACAGCTTGTGCAGCGTCTCCAGGCCGGGGCCGCTCGGGGCCACGCTGAGCTCGTCGATGACGACATCGCGCCCTGCGGCGTCGCGCGTCCAGACGCGCAGCGTGTCGTGGTCCCAGGCCGGCGTGTCGTAGACGCCGCGCGCATGGAAGATCCGGCCGCTCGGATCGACGAAGGTGAAGTCGAGTGTGCGCTGCCGTTCGACGTTGACGAAGCTGCCGTAACCGGCCACGACGGCCCCACCGAGCGATGCGGTGAGCAACACCGTGTCGGGCGTCGCGTCCCGGCTGATCGAGAAGTCCGAGCCGACGCCGATCGCCTGCTGCAATTGCAGATCGGTGCCGGGCGCGCCGACCCATTCGACCAGGTCGAGCGCGTGGATGACCTCGCTGGTCACGCCGCAGGTCGGTCGGTAGTCGTTCAGGCGATTCTTGCCCCAGTGAAAGCTGGCCCGCACGAGCGTCCCGTCGCAGCGTGCGACCAGATCCCTGAGGTGCTGGGTCACGTCGGAATAGCGCTCGATCAGGTTCAGCGCGAAACCGCGGCAATGCGCGAGTCCGACGCAGGCCCGTGCCCAGCCGTCGCCGGGCGTGGCCAACGGTTTCTCGCAGAGCACGAAGCCGTCGAAGCCGGCCAGATCCTCGAGCACGCCGACATGGCCGTGATCGTTGCAGCTGACCACAACGAGGTCGGGGCCGAACTCGAGCAAGGCCTGCGGTACCGAGAGGTAATGCGCGATGGCCTCGTCGCGGCGCCGCCGACCGACATAGGCCATCTCGATCTCGAGGCCGAGTTTGTCGGCCAGGTGTCGGAACGTACGCAGATAGCGCCGCCCAGCGTACCCCAGCCCGACGATCAGGATCTTCTTCATCACCGACGCCCCCGGATCAGCAGGGGCTCGTGGCTCGGCGCGAAGCCGAGCTTGCGGTACAGCGGCAGGGCGACCGGCGTCGACTCGAGCACGACCTTGGCCACGCCGCGCGTCTCGAACCATTGCAGCAGCGCGCGCAGCAGTCGCTCGGCGACGCCCTGGCGCCGCCACTTGGCCGCCACCACCACTGACTGCACCCAGCCGCAGCGGTCGCCGAGGCAGTCGGGCGCCGGCGGACGCGTGTCGACGATGCCGGTTGCGCAGGCCACGACTGCCTCGCCGCAGACGGCGACGACGATGCGCGCGCGGCCGTCGCTGCCGAGGGTGCGCCGCAGCCAATGTCGGTAGGCCGCCTTCCAGTTGCGGCCTTCCTCGGCATTGCGGCTCGCGTAGCTCGACGCCGGGCCGCCGTCGAGCAGCAGCGCGCGCAGGCTCAGCAGGGCCTCGACATCGCCGCGCACGGCCCGGCGAATGCTCAGGATTGCTGCGTCGGCCATCTCACGACGCCTCCAGCCCCGGCGCGCCGCGCGCCTGTAGTGGAATGTCGAAGCGCTCGAAGACGTCGCGCAACGCGTCGGCCAGGTGCGCGATCTGTGCGTCGCTATGGTTGGGCGTCGCGTTGACCCGGAAACGTTCGGTCCCGGCGGCGACCGAGGGGAAGTTGATCGGCTGGAGGTAGACACCATGTGTCGAGAGCAGGCGCTCGGCCGCGGCCTTGCATTTGGCGGCGTCGGCGACGAGCACCGGCAGCACATGGGTGGTCGAGCAGCGCATGACCGGAATCGCGTGGGCATCGAGCGCGCGCCGCAGCCGGTCCGTCTGGTCGTGCAGGCGCTCGCGCTCGTGCGACTGGGACTTCAGGTGCTCGACGCTCGCGAGGCAGCCCGCCGCGACCGCCGGCGGCAGCGAGGTCGTGAAGATGAAGCCCGTGGCGAACGAGCGTACGGCGTCGACGAGCCAGCGCGACGCGGCGATATAGCCGCCGATCACGCCGATCGCCTTGGCCATCGTGCCCTGGATCACGTCGATCTCGGCCGCGATGCCGAGTTCGGCAGCGACACCCGCGCCGCGCGGCCCGTACATGCCCACCGCGTGGACCTCGTCGAGATAGGTCAAGGCGTTGTAGCGCCTGGCTAGCACGACGATGTCGGCGATCGGTGCGACGTCGCCGTCCATCGAATAGATGGACTCGAAGATGACGATCTTCGGCCGGTCGCGCGGGTAGCGCGCGAGCAGGGCCTCGAGATGCGCGGTGTCGTTATGGCGGAAGACCTGGCGCTCGCTCGCGGTCGCGCGGATCCCGGCGATGATCGACGCGCGGTTGCGCTCGTCGCTGAGCGCGACGCAGTCGGGCAACTGGCGCAGCAGGCATTGCAGGGTCGCGTCGTTCGCGCCGAAGCCGGTCGGGAAGACCAGCGCCGCCTCCTTCGCGTGCCAGTCGGCGAGGCTGCGCTCGAGCGTTTCGCACAGCCCGTGGCTGCCGCCGATATTGCGCGAGCCGCCCGACCCCGCCCCGTAGGCGTCGATCGCGTCGTGCATGGCGTCGCGCACGATCGGATGCTGGGACATGCCGAGATAGTCGTTGCTGCACCAGACGACGACCGGCGGGCCGCTGTTTTGCCCAAGTCGCGCGAGCGGGTACTGACCGCATATGCGGTTCAGCGTGACGAAATTACGGTATTGACCGGCCGATTTGAGGCGAGTGATTTTCTCGCTCAGCAAGCGTTGATACATGCCCATTTCTCCTTGCTGCTCAGGCAGCAAAGATTCTCGAAATCTGGCAGACGCTTCTATGACGCCCTTGAAAGGCGTGCGCAGCAGGGGAGAAAGGACCCGGACCGCGACGTCGAAATCCCTGATCGGCGGGATTTCAGCTTATTTATAAAATACTGACAAAATCCTTGCAACCACGTTTCGAAGCGGAGACTGGCTACATTGTTGAATTGTGGATATTTAAGTCAATATCATGATCAATATTTATTTGCAAATAAGTCAATTGCATATTCAACGAATACGTATTGCCAACACCTGTGATCGAATCATCCGCCACCCTCGACGGCCTGCCAGGCCTTGTTCTGACGAGTGCGCTAGTGATCGCGGTGCCGGGCCCGAGCATCCTGTTCCTGGTCGGACAGGCCCTGCCCCTGGGCCGGCGCCGCGCGCTGCTCGGCGTACTCGGCAACGCGGTCGGGACCTATGCGGTCGCCGTCGTGCTCGCGTTGGGTATCGGCTCGCTGCTCATGAGCTCCGGACAAGCGCTGGCGTCGATCCGGCTCTGGCGAGGGCGATCGTCGGCGCGACCAACCCCAAGGCCCTGGTGATGTTCGGCACGATCGTGCCGAGTTACTTGAGCGCAGGCGCGGCCAGCCCGTCGACGGACCTGCTCGGCTACTCGCTGATCCCGATCGCGCTCGGACTCGCGATCGATGCCGCCTGGGTCCTATTCGCCGCTCACGCGGCAACGTCGAATCGACTCTTAGCCAGTCGCGGACTGCGGCCCGTGCAGCAGGCCGGCGGCCTGCTGATCATCGTCATGGCCGCGCTACTGTTCGGCGAGGCGCTGCGCTGACGAACGGCGCCCGCGCCGCCCATCTCACTCCCACTCGATCGTCGCCGGCGGCTTGCTGCTCACGTCGTAGGTCACGCGGTTGATGCCGCGCACCTCGTTGATGATGCGGCCCGAGCAGCGCTTGAGCAGGCTGTAGGGCAGCTCGGCCCAGTCGGCCGTCATGAAGTCGCTGGTCTGCACGGCGCGCAGCGCGACGACATAGTCGTAGGTGCGGCCGTCGCCCATCACGCCGACGCTCTTGACCGGCAGGAACACCGCGAAGGCCTGGCTCGTCAGCTCGTACCAGGTCTTGCCGGTCGCCTCGTCGCGCGTGTTGCGCAGCTCTTCGATGAAGACCGCGTCGGCGCGGCGCAGCAGGTCGGCGTAGTCGCGCCTGACCTCGCCGAGGATGCGCACGCCCAGGCCCGGGCCCGGGAACGGGTGGCGGTAGACCATCTCGGCCGGCAGGCCCAGCGCGACGCCGAGCGCGCGCACCTCGTCCTTGAACAGCTCGCGCAGCGGCTCGAGCAGCTTCAGGCCCAGGGTATCGGGCAGGCCGCCGACGTTGTGGTGGCTCTTGATCGTCGTCGCCTTCTTGGTCTTGGTGCCGCCGCTCTCGACCACGTCCGGGTAGATCGTGCCCTGGGCGAGCCACCTGGCGTTCGTCAGCTTCCTGGCCTCGGCCTGGAACACCTCGACGAACTCGCGGCCGATGATCTTGCGTTTCTGCTCGGGGTCGCTGACGCCGGCCAGGTGGCCGAGGAACTGGTCCGACGCGTCGACGTGGACGACCTTCGCGTGCAGCTTGCCCGCGAACATGTCCATGACCATGCGGCCTTCGTCGAGGCGCAGCAGGCCGTGGTCGACGAACACGCAGGTCAGCTGGTCGCCGATCGCGCGGTGGATCAGCGCGGCGGCGACACTCGAGTCGACGCCGCCCGACAGGCCGAGGATGACCTCTTCGTCGCCGACCTGGGCGCGGATCTTCTCGACCGCCTCGGCGATGTAGTCGCCCATGATCCAGTCGCCCTTGCAGCCGGCGATGTCGCGCACGAAGCGCTGGAGCATGGCCTGGCCCTGCACGGTGTGCGTGACCTCGGGGTGGAACTGCACGGCGTAGTAGCGCTTGTCCTCGTTCGCCATGCCGGCGATCGGGCAGCTCGGCGTGCTCGCCATCAGCTTGAAGCCCGGCGGCAGCGCCGTGACCTTGTCGCCGTGGCTCATCCAGACCTTGAGCATGCCGTGGCCCTCGGCCGTCGTGAAGTCGGCGACGCCGTCGAGCAGGGCCGCGTGGCCATGGGCGCGGACCTCGGCGTAGCCGAACTCGCGGTGGTCGCTCCACTCGACCTTGCCGCCGAGCTGCACGGCCATGGTCTGCATGCCGTAGCAGATGCCGAGCACCGGCACGCCGGCGTCCCACACGGCCTGCGGCGCGCGCAGCTCGTGGTCTTCGTAGGTCGACGCGTGCGAGCCCGACAGGATGATCGCCTTGGGCGCGAAGGCCTTGATGAAGTCGTCGGAGACGTCGTTCGGGTGGATCTCGCAGTAGACCGCGCATTCGCGCACGCGGCGCGCGATCAGCTGGGTGACCTGCGAGCCGAAATCGAGGATGAGGACTTTGTCGTGATTCATGGTGTCGCGGGGGCCGGGTCGGCCTCGGTCGGATGGGTGGCGAAGTAGCGCGTGGCGAAGAACAGCGCGGCCGCCTGCAGCGCCGCCGTGAAGTAGAACGGCGCGCCGACGCGCCAGTCGGTCTTGGGCAGCTCGGCGACGATGTACATCAGGCCGAGGCCCAGCACCGGCGCGATCACGGCCATCAGGCTGTTCAGCGAGGAGATCGCGCCCATGGTCTCGCCCTGGTTGTCCGCGCTCGCCGCGCGCGAGATCAGGCTCTGCATCGCCGGCTGCGCGGCGTTGCCGAGAAAGCCCGCGATCAACGCCGCGTAAAGCATCCAGCCCGCCGTCGCGGCGCCGAGCCAGAGCTGCGTGAACACCGAGATGCCGAGCGCGAGCCTGACGAGGCGCGCGACCGGCAGCAGCCGCATGATGTGCTTGAGCAGCACGCCTTGCACGATCACCGAGATCAGGCCCACGGTCAGCAGCGACAGGCCGTTGTCGCGCGGGCCCCAGCCGAACTTCTGGCCCGTGTAGAGCACCCAGGTGCTCTGGATCACGACCTGGGCGAGGCCGCTGCACGCGATCACGTAGACGAGCGGGCCGACGCCGCGCAGCGCGCGCACGCGCGCGAGCGCCGACAAGGGGTTCGCGCGGCGCCAGTCGAAGGGCCGGCGGTGCTCGGGCTTGAGCGACTCGGGCAGCACGAAGAAACCGTAGCACCAGTTCAGCACGGCGAGGCCGCCGGCGACGAAGAACGGCAGGTGCAGGTTCACGTCGCCGAGCAGGCCGCCCATGACCGGGCCGAGGATGAAGCCCATGCCGAAGGCCGCGCCGAGCTGGCCGTAGCGCTGGGCGCGCTGCTCGGGCGGCGTGATGTCGGCGACGTAGGCGTTCGCGATCGCGATGTTCGACTGCATCGCGCCGCTGAACAGGCGCACGGCGACGAGCATCCACAGCTGGGTCGCGAGGCCGGTCACGAAGAAGGACAGCGCGAGCCCCGAGAAGCCGATCAGCAGCACGCGGCGGCGGCCGAAGCGGTCGGACAGGCCGCCGAGGATGGGCGAGCCGAAGAAGTTCGCGACGCCGAACGCGAAGGCCACGGCGAGCTGCGCGAGCACATGCTCTGAATCGCTGTGCGTGAAGGTGCCGACGAGCGGCGGCAGCACCGGGATGATCAGGCCGATCGAGATCATGTCGATCAGCACGGCCAGCATGATGAAGCCCATGCCCGCGCTGCGCGCCGGCTTCGACGTTTCGCTACTGCTGCTGCTCACGAAGTCTCCTGGTTCAGAAACGGCAAACGGGGCCGAAGCCCCGTCTGATCCTGCGGTTCTTATTCGGCCCGGTAGTTCGGCGCTTCCTTGGTGATCTGCACGTCGTGGACATGGCTCTCGCGCATGCCCGCCGTCGTGATCTCGACGAACTCGGCCTTGTCCTGCATGTCCTTGATCGTCGCGCAACCGCAGTAGTGCATCGACGCCTTGAGGCCGCCGGCCATCTGGAAGATCACGTTGACGACCGAACCCTTGTACGGCACCTGGCCCTCGATGCCCTCGGGCACGAGCTTGGAGGTGTTGGGGTTGTTCGCCGAGGTGTCCTGGAAGTAGCGGTCGGCCGAGCCCTTGGCCATCGCGCCCATCGAGCCCATGCCGCGGTAGCTCTTGAAGGTGCGGCCCTGGTAGAGGATGGTCTCGCCGGGCGCCTCTTCGGTGCCGGCGAACGCGCCGCCCATCATCACGCAGTCGGCGCCCGCGGCGATCGCCTTGGCGAGGTCGCCCGAGAAGCGCACGCCGCCGTCGCCGATCACGGGCACGCCGGTGCCGCGCAGGGCGGTGGCGACGTTGTCGATCGCGGTGATCTGCGGCACGCCGACGCCGGCGACGATGCGCGTCGTGCAGATCGAGCCCGGGCCGATGCCGACCTTGACGCCGTCGGCGCCGGCCTCGACGAGGGCCAGCGCGGCCGCGCCGGTCGCGATATTGCCGCCGATCACGTCGACCTGCGGATAGTTGCGCTTGACCCATCGCACGCGCTCGACGACGCCGGCGCTGTGGCCGTGGGCGGTGTCGACGATCAGCGCGTCGACGCCGGCCTTGACGAGCGCCTCGACGCGCGCCTCGGTGTCGTCGCCGAAGCCGACGGCCGCGCCGACGCGCAGCTTGCCGTGGGCGTCGCGCGCGGCGTTGGGGAAGCTGGTCTGCTTGGTGATGTCCTTGACGGTCATCAGGCCGCGCAGCTCGAAGCCATCGCCGACGACGACGACGCGCTCGAGCTTGTGCCTGTGCATCAGCGCCTTGGCCTCCTCGAGCGACGCGCCCTCGCGCACCGTGATCAGGCGTTCGGCCGGGGTCATGATCTCGCGCACGCTGGCGTCCATGCGCGTCTCGAAGCGCAGGTCGCGGCCGGTGACGATGCCGACGACCTTGCGGCCCTCGACGACCGGGAAGCCCGACACGCCGTGCTGGCGCGTGAGCTCGAGCACCTCGCGGACCGTGGCCGCGGGAGCGACCGTCAGCGGCTCGCGCACGACGCCCGACTCGTAGCGCTTGACGCGCGCGACTTCGCGCGCCTGCGCCTCGGCCGGGAGGTTCTTGTGGATGATGCCGATGCCACCTTCCTGCGCGATCGCGATCGCGAGGCGGGCTTCCGTCACGGTGTCCATCGCAGCGGACACGAGCGGGAGGTTCAGGTGGATGTTGCGGGAGAGACGGGTCGCCAGGCTGGTATCGCGGGGCAACACCTGGGAGAAGGCCGGCACCAACAACACGTCGTCGAAGGTGAGCGCTTTGCCGAGGAGGCGCATGAGGAAAACTCCGGTCGCAAAGCGGCATTATACGGAATGCCTTGTTACACCGCTGCGGACTAAACTCTGCCCCCATGCAAAGCCCCCTCGCCCATCGCCTGCGCCGCCTCGGCGGCGCCGCCCTGAGCCTCGCGCTCGCGAGCCTGCTGGTCACGCCGGCCTACGCGCAATGGAAATGGCGCGACGCCCAGGGCAAGGTCCAGTACAGCGACCGCCCGCCCCCGCCCGGCGTGCCCGACAAGGACATCCTGCAGCGTCCGCCGGGCCAGTCGGTCGGCGTCGTGCAATGGCAGAACGGTCAGCTCGTGACGGCGGCGGCCTCCGCGCCCGCCGCCGCTTCGGCGCCGGCGCCGTCCGCGAGCGACGCGAAGGCCGCGGCCGACCTCAAGCGCAAGCAGCAGGAGGCCCAGGCCAGGCAGCAGGCCGAGGACGAGCGCATCGCCGCGCAGCGGCGCGTCAACTGCGAGCAGGCGCGCAACAACGCGCAGATGCTCGCGTCTGGCCAGCGCATCGCGCTGCCGAACGCACAGGGCGAGAACATCGTGCTCGACGACGCCCAGCGCGCCGCCGAACTGCAGCGCGTGCAGGCTATCGTCGCGAGCCAGTGCTCGCAATAGCCCCTCCCACCCCCGGGGGCCCGGGGCCGGCCTTGCCGGTGGCCTTCAAGGGCCGGCCTTGCCGGCCAGGGGCCGGTGCCGCGACACGATGCGCTCGCCGCGCGCGCGGTAGCGCTGGCGCCGCGCCTCCTTGGGGTCGACCTGAAGCGGCCGGTAGACCTCGATGCGGTCGCCGTCGCGCAGCGTCTGGTCAAGCCCGCGCAGGCGGCCCCAGACCCCGACCTTGAACTCGGCGAGGCGCGCGTAGGTCGCGGCGAAGTCGGCGCAGCCGCGCAGCGCGGCGTCGACGCTCGTGCCTGCCGCGAGCGCGAGCGAGCGCTGGCGCGTATCGCCGGGCGCGGGGCTCCAGACGAGCTCGACGCGGATCGTCGGATCGGCCGGAGGGCTAGCGGGCGCCATAGACGGACTCGGCGCGCTTGACGAAGCTGTCGACGAAGGTATCGGCGATGCGGCCGAACACCGGGCTGATCACGGCCTCGAGCGCGCGGTTCGAGAACGCGTAGCTGAGTTCGAACTCGATCCGGCAGGCCTCTGGCGCCGCGAGCGGCTTGAACTGCCAGAGCCCGTCGAGCTTGGAGAACGGCCCGTCGACGAGCGCCATCGCGACGCTCTGGTCGGGCACATGGGTGTTGCGCGTCGTGAAGGCCTGCCTGAGCCCCGAGAACGCGAGGCCGACGCGCGCGGTCAGGCCGTCATCACGGCGTTCGAGCACCTCGGTGCCCGAGCACCAGGGCAGGAACTCGGCGTAGCGCTCGACGTCGGCGACGAGGGCGTACATCTGGTGCGGGCTGTACCACAGCAGGACGGACTTCTTCACTTGCTTCATAGAATGCCGGCATTATGTCCATTGCAGAAAATCGCCGGGCCCGCTTCGAGTACCACCTCGAAGAACAGTACGAAGCCGGCATGGTGCTCGAGGGCTGGGAGGTCAAGGCGGTGCGCGCCGGCCAGGTCCAGCTGACCGACGGCTATGTCTTCATCAAGGACGGCGAGCTCTACCTGATCGGCTGCCGCATCAACCCGCTGCGCACCGCGAGCACGCACGTGAACCCGCTCGCCGACCGGACCAAGAAGCTGCTGCTCAAGAAGGACGAGATCCGCCGCCTGATCGGCAAGATCGAGCAGCGCGGCTACACGCTCGTGCCGCTCGACCTGCACTACAAGGACGGCCGCATCAAGGCCCAGATCGCGCTCGCCAAGGGCAAGGACAAGGCCGACAAGCGCGAGACCGAGAAGCAGCGGGATTGGGACCGGGAGAAGGGCCGGCTGATGCGGCACAAGGTCTCGTCGAAGGCCTGAGCAAAAAAACGCCTAGCCCGCCAGCACCTCGAACGCCCGCTCCAGATCCGCACGCAGATCCGCCTCGTCCTCGAGCCCGATCGCGAAGCGCACGACGATGCCCTCGGCGAAGCGGCGCGGCAGGTTGCGGCTGCGGCGCAGGTCGTAGGGCACGACGAGGCTCATCGGGCCCGCCCACGAGTAGCCGATGCGAAAGCGCTCGAGCGCGTCGACGAAGCGGTGCACCTGCGCCATCGAGTAATCCGGCTTGAACACGGCCGAGACCAGGCAGGCCGCGCCCGCGCCGCTTTGCGCGCGCCAGAACGCGTGGCCCGGCGATCCGGGAAGCGCCGGGTGCAGCACCTGGGCGAGCTCGGGCCGGCCCTGCAGCCAGCACGCGAGGCCGCGCGTCGTCGCGTCCTGCGCGCGGTAGCGCAGCGCGAGGCTCGGCAGGCCGCGCAGCACGAGCTCGACATCGTTGCCCGCGAGGTGGTAGCCGAGGTGCTCGTGGCAGGTGTTGAGCTTGTCGTGCAGCTTTTCGTCGCGCGTGTAGACGGCGCCCGCGAGCACGTCGGCGCCGCCCGACGGGTATTTGGTCAGCGCCTGCATCGACACGCCAAAACCGAGGCCCTCGCCCAGCTCGAAGGGCTGGAACGCGATGCCCGCGCCCCAGGTGTTGTCGAGCGCGCAGACGACGCCGGCGTCGCGGCAGCGCTCGACGAGCGCGCGCATGTCGGGGAACTCGAGCGTGATCGAGCCGGCCGCCTCGACCCAGACCAGGCGCGTGTTCGGGCCGATCGTCAGGCTCGCCGCGTCGAGCGGGTCGTAGTAGCGCCGCGTGATGCCGAAGCGCGGCAGCAGGTCGTCGGCGCAGTAGCGGTTCTGGCCGTAGACGTTGTCGGGCAGCAGGACCTCGTCGCCGGGGCTCAAGAGCGCGAGGTTGACGAGCGTGATCGCGGCGAGGCCGCTGGGCGTGAGCAGGCAATGCTCGGCGCCCTCGAGCGTCGCGAGACGCGCCGCGAGCGTGTAGCTCGTCGGCGTGCCGTGCAGGCCGTAGCGGTAGCTCTTGCCATCGCGCGGGTGCGGCGCGTTGAGGTCCGCGCAGTCGCGGAAAAACACCGTCGAGCCCTTGTACACGCCGACCGGCACCGCGTCCCAGCCGTCGGGGGCGCGGTAGCCGTGGTGGATCAGCGTGGTCGAGATGTCTTCGGGCTTGTCGCCCCCGCGCTGACTGGCCATCACAGGGCCATCGCTACCAGGTCGTGGCCTTCGGCCGCGACGATGCGCGCCTTGACGAAGTCGCCGACCTTGAGCGTCTTGCTCGCCTTCTGCGGCGGCAGCAGGCGCACGGTGCCGTCGATCTCCGGGGCGTCGGCGTAGCTGCGGCCGACGCCGCCCTTGCGGCCCATCGCGGGCGCGCTGTCGACGAGCACCTGCATGGTCGCGCCGACGCGGCTCGCGAGCTTGGCGGCCGACACGCGCTCGGCCACGGCCATGAAGCGCGCACGGCGCTCCTCGCGCACGGCGTCGGGCACGGCGCCTTCGAGCGCGTTGGCGCTCGCGCCCTCGACCGGCGAGTAGGCGAAGCAGCCGGCGCGGTCGATGCGCGCCTCTTCCATGAAATCGAGCAGGGTCTGGAACTCGGCTTCGGTCTCGCCGGGGAAGCCGGCGATGAAGGTCGAGCGGATCACGATCTCCGGGCAGACCTCGCGCCAGCGCGCGATGCGCTCCATGTTCTTCTCGCCATTGGCCGGACGCTTCATGCGCTTGAGCACGTCGGGGTGGGCGTGCTGGAACGGCACGTCGAGGTAGGGCAGGATCAGGCCTTCGGCCATCAGCGGCAGCACCTCGTCGACATGCGGGTAGGGGTAGACGTAGTGCAGGCGCACCCAGGCGCCGTAGCCCTTGGCGATCTCGCCGAGCGTCGCGACGAGGTCGAGCATGCGCGTCTTGACTGGGCGGCCGTCCCAGAAGCCGGTGCGGTACTTGACGTCGACGCCGTAGGCGCTCGTGTCCTGGCTGATCACGAGCAGCTCCTTGACGCCGCTCTCGAACAGCGCGCGCGCCTCGCCGAGCACGTCGCCGATCGGGCGCGAGACGAGGTCGCCGCGCATGCTCGGGATGATGCAGAACGAGCAGCGGTGGTTGCAGCCCTCGCTGATCTTGAGGTAGGCGTAGTGCTTGGGCGTGAGCTTGATGCCGGCGATGCCGCGCGCCTCGGGCACGAGGTCGACAAACGGGTCGTGCGGCTTGGGCACATGCTGGTGCACCGCGTCCATCACTTCCTGGGTCGCGTGCGGGCCGGTCACGGCGAGCACGCTCGGGTGGACCTCGCGGATCAGGTTGTCGGTGGCGTGGCCGGCCTTCGCGCCGAGGCAGCCGGTCACGATCACGCGGCCGTTCTCGGCGAGCGCCTCGCCGATCGTGTCGAGGCTTTCCTTGACCGCGTCGTCGATGAAGCCGCAGGTGTTGACGATCACGAGGTCGGCGCCCGCGAAGGTCTTGGAGGTTTCGTAGCCCTCGGCGCGCAGCTGCGTGAGGATCAGCTCGGAGTCGGTCAGGGCTTTCGGGCAGCCCAGGCTCACGAAGCCGATCTTCGGGGCGGGGGCAACAGTGGATTCGCTCATGGGCGCAATTGTCGCCGACCCGGGGCCGGCAGCGCTACGCGGGCTCGAGGCCGATCACCAGGCGCTGTCCGAGCGCCTCGACGGCCTCGGCGATGCGCGGGACCTTGGAGCCGTGATGCGGGTCGAGCAGGCGGCGGACCTCCTTCTCGTCGACGCCCAGGCGCTTGGCCAGTTGCACCTTGGAAACGCTGGCCGCCCGCATCGCGGTGTGTAGGGCAGCCTTGGCCACGGTATCCGGCGGTGGCGCGACCATGAACTCGCCCCGACGGGCCTTGCTCGGCGCCGGAAACGCCAGCCCGTCTGCCATGTAGATCGCGAAAACCTCGTCCATGGCGTCGGCAGCCTGGACGAGCGCATCGGCACGATCCTCGCCTTGGGTGATCAATGCAGGCAGGTCGCGGCAGGTGACGACGAAGCCCCCCTCTTCCGCCGGCTTCAGTCGAACCGCGTATTCGAATCGCTCCATGCGCACCTCGTTCACAGATCCGAGGACTTGATGCCGAGTTGCTTGCACATCGCGTGAAGCGTCCCGGTCCTCAGCTCGTCCTTGGGGTTTCGAAGAATCGTGAAGGCCGAGCCCTGATAGATCGTCTGGTGGCTGCCCTTGCCGCGCATCTCGTCGAGCCGCATCGCGACCCGCTTGCGCTCGGCCAGGGCCTTCAGACGCTGAGGAACTCGTTGCCCGTCACGGGCTCAATTTTCGGACATTATTGTCCGAAGCGAGAACCTGGGCAATGTCCCCGGATCGAGCTACGTCGAGCGCTTACTTCTTAGGCGGAAACCCCGCCACCCCCGGGAACAGCGCGCCGGCCTGCTTCATCTGCTCCTGCATCTGGTCGAAGAACGAGCGCGACTGCTCGATCATGCCGCCCATCAGGTCGGGCATCGCGGCCTGGCCGCCGAGGAACTTGGTCCAGAGTTCGGGGCTGAAGGCCATGCCCTTGCTCTGCTCGACGAAGCGCGCCTGCATGTCCGCGAAGGCCTGCATGTTCTTCTCGAGGTAGTCGCCCATCACGCCCTGCATCGCGTGGCCGTAGAAGCGGATGATCTGCTCCAGCGACTGGGTGCTGAACATCGGCACGCCGCCGGTCTCCTCCTCGAGGATGATCTGGAGCAGGATCGCGCGCGTGATCTCGTCGCCGGTCTTCGCGTCGCGGACCTCGAAGCCCTCGCCGTCGAGCACCATCTTCTTGACGTCGGCGAGCGTGATGTAGCTGCTCGTGCGCGTGTCGTAGAGGCGGCGGTTCGGGTATTTCTTGAGCACGCGCAGGCCCGTCTCGGCCTGTGCCTTCGCCGCTTTCGTCGCGGTCTTGGCCGCGCCCTTCCCTGCCGTCGTCATTCCAGGCTCCTGTTCGCTGTTGCAGCGCGCATTTTGTGCAACTGCACATAGCCTAGCCGAAAGGGTTTACCCCGCAAATAGCAACGCGGCCACCAGGGCCGCGTTGCGGTTCACGCCGCGCAAGCAGGGCCTGCGCAGGCGCGCTCACCAGAGGCGGATGCGGTCCTCGGGCGCCTTCCACATCTTGTCGCCAGGCTGGGTCCTGAACGCGTCGTGGAAGCCGTCCGCGTTGATCGACGCGCCGTCGGCGCGGAACTCGCCGGGCGAATGCGGGTCGATCGTCAGCAGTTGCAGGCGGCGCTCCTCGCGGGTCTTC
The DNA here is from genome assembly GCA_019232985.1 of Roseateles sp. The sequence continues at coordinate 44,292 of JAFAMW010000052.1, forward strand.
TCGCGCCAGATCTGGCCGAAGCTCAGGAAGAAGCGCTGCTCGCCGGTCAGGCCGCCGATCACGGGCGCGGGCTTGCCGCCGAGCGTCGCCTCGTAGGCCTTGTAGGCGATCTGCAGGCCCGACAGGTCGGCGATGTTCTCGCCCATCGTGAGCTTGCCGTTCACATGCTTGCCGGGGATCGGCTCGTAGGCGTCGTACTGCGCAGCGAGCTTCGCGCCGATCGCGTCGAAGGCCTTGCGGTCGGCGTCGGTCCACCAGTTGCGCAGCTTGCCGTCGCCGTCGAACTGGCTGCCCTGGTCGTCGAAGCCGTGGCTGATCTCGTGGCCGATCACGGCGCCGATCGCGCCGTAGTTGACCGCGTCGTCGGCCGCCATGTCGAAGAACGGCGGCTGCAGGATCGCGGCCGGGAACACGATTTCGTTGAACAGCGGGTTGTAGTAGGCGTTGACGGTCTGCGGCGTCATGCCCCATTCGCTGCGGTCGACCGGCTTGCCGGCGCGCGCGACCTGGCGCGCCCATTCGAACGCTTCGGCGCGGCGGCGGTTGCCGACCGCGTCGCCGGGCTTGACTTCAAGCTTGCTGTAGTCGCGCCACTTGTCGGGGTAGCCGATCTTGGTCGTGTACTTCGCGAGCTTGGCCTGGGCCGCGGCCTTGGTCTCGGGCGTCATCCAGCTCAGGCCGTCGATCGAGGTCTTGTAGGTCGCGAGCAGGTTGTCGACGAGCTTTTGCATGCGCGCCTTGTAGTCGGCGGGGAAGTAGCGGCCGACGTAGACCTTGCCGACGGCCTCGCCGAGCGCGTCGTTGACCTCGTCGATGCCCTTTTGCCAGCGCGGCTTGTCCTCGGTCGCGCCGGTCAGCGCCTTGCCGCGGAACGCGAAGCGCGCGTCGCGGAAGGCCTTGGGCAGGATGTCGGCCTGGGCGTCGAGCTCGTGCAGGCGCAGGTAGGCCTTCCACTGCTCGAGCGGCAGGTCGGCGACGAGCTTGGCCGTCGCCGTCGTCGTGTTCGGCTGGCCGATCACGAGCTTGTCCACGCCGCTCAGGCCCGCGGCCTTGAAGTAGCCGGCCCAGTCGATGCCGGGCGCGCTCTTCTCGAGATCGGCGAGCGTCGACGGGTTGTACATCTTGACCGGATCGCGCAGCTCGACCTTGGCCCAGTGCACTTCGGCGAGCTGGCGCTCGATCGCGATCACGGCCTTGGCCGTCTCGGCCGCGTGCTTGTCGCCCGAGAGTTCGCCGAGCTGGGTCAGGTAGGCCTGGTAGGCGTCGCGCGCCTTCGCGAAGCGCTCGTCGTCCTTCAGGTAGTAGTCGCGGTCGGGCAGGCCCAGGCCGCCCTGGAAGGTCATGATGCCGTAGGCGTCGGGGTTCTTGAAGTCGGGCTCGATGCCGACCACGATCGGCGTGTCGGCGCTGCCCTGCATCGCGCCGAACCAGGCCGACAGGTCGGCCTTGGTCTTGATCTTCGCGATGCTCTCGAGCAGCGCATGCATCGGCTTGAGGCCGGCCTTGTCGAGCGCCGCGATGTCGGTGTAGCTCTTGTAGAAGTCGGCGATCTTCTGCTCGGTGCTGCCGGGCTGCTGCGGCGTGGCCGCGAGCGCGTCGACGATCGTGCGCACGCGTTCGTCCGACAGGTCGCGCAGCTTGATGAACGAGCCGTAGGAAGGCTTGTCGGCCGGGATTTCGGTCTTCTTGACCCAGCCGCCGTTGACCGCCTGGAACAGGTCGTCCTGGACCCGCACCGCGTTGTCGTAGCCCGAGCTGTCGAGGCCCGGCACCGGTTCGGCGGCCAGGGCCAGGCCCGCGGCCGACAGGGCGACCACGAGCGGCAGGGCGCGGTGGGCGTGGAAGAACTGCTTGGGAGTCATGCGCATACCTCGGTTGAGCGGGCCCGTTGCGGCCCATGAAGCGCGCGAGGCTAATGGATCGCGCCGCGCGGCACAACGTGACTTCCGGCAGGCGTGCCTGCGGACGCCCGATTGAATCAAGGGAAACTCCCTGGCCGATTTCGGCGTCGTCCCGACGCTTCAGGTCTCGCGCGCGATCGCTTCGTAAGTACTGTCGGCCTCGGCGGCCAGGCGCGAGGCCGGATGGTGGAAATCGTAGTTCTGTTGTTCGGCCGGCGTCACGCGTCCTTCGTCGTCGACGTCGGCCGGCTGGAAGGCGAGCACGGGCGTGTGCGGATGCGGGTGCGGGTTCAGCGCGAGCGGCGCGGGGGCCGGCGCGAGCTGGATGGGCTGGAGTTGGGGCGCCGGGGCCGCGTTTCGCGCCGTGTTCTTCTCGACCTGGGACTGGCCGGCGGCCGTCGCCGGCGCGCCGGTCGCGGTGTCCTGGCCGGCCGCCGAGTCGGCCTGCGCCGACAGCGTCACGACGACCGAAGGCTCGGGCGCCGGGACCGGCGTGGGCGGCGGCGCCCCATGCACCTGGGGCACCGGGGCCGGTGCAGGCGTGACGGCACGCAGCGTCGAGCCTACCGGGCTGACGGCTGTTGTGCTGGTCACGGCATCGGTCATCTCTGGCCTCCTCGACTTGGCCCGGGGGGCTCGCGCCCGCACTCCTTTTGAGTGGCACGAGACCTTTTTGGGGCGGTTCGTATCGCTTTTTTCGGCGCTTGACCGCTGGACTTTAGGCCTGTGCAACAAAACTTTACAAAACGGCCGCTCAGGTCCCGCAGAAGGTCTGGAAGCCGGCCGTGAACCCGGCCGGCGCGGCCTGCGCAAGGTCTTCGCAGCCCGGCTGGGCTTCGAACGGGCGCGCGAGCACGTCGAGCAGGCGCTCGAACGGCGCGAGGTCGCCGTCGCGCGAGGCCGCGTCGAGCGCCGCCTCGACGCGGTGATTGCGCGCGATGTACAGCGGGTTCGCGCCGCGCAGCCGGGCCGCGCGCACGGCCCGGCCGGCCGCGTCGAGCGCGGCGGCGGCGCTGCGCGCCTGCCAGCGCGACCACCAGTCGGCGAGCCCGGCGATGCCCTGCCCCCCCGGAAACAGGCGCTCGAGCGCCGTCGGCTGCTCGAGCGCGTCGGCCAGCGCGCGCATCGCGAGCGTGTAGTCGACGCCGCCGGCCTCGAGCAGGCCGAGCCAGTCGCGCGCGAGCTCGGCGTCGCCGTCGGCCGCGCCGTCCAGGCCCAGCTTCGCGCGCATGACGGCGCGCCAGTGCTCCTCGTAGCGCGCCGCGAAGCCCTCGACGATGGCGGTCGCCGCCGCGAGCGCCGCGTCGGGGTCGGCGTCGAGCAGCGGCAGCACGGCCTCGGCGAGGCGCGCGAGGTTCCACTGCGCGATCGGCGGCTGGTTCGCGTAGGCGTAGCGGCCGCCGTGGTCGATCGAGCTGAACACCGTGCCAGGGTCGTAGGCCTCCATGAACGCGCAGGGGCCGTAGTCGATCGTCTCGCCCGACAGCGTCGCGTTGTCGGTGTTCATCACGCCGTGGATGAAGCCCGCGCCCATCCATTGCGCGATCAGCCGGGCCTGGCGCTCGCCGACGGCCTCGAGCCAGGCCAGATAGCGCGCGCCGGCACCTGCGATGCCGACGAGGCCCGGATCGTGGCGCGCAATCGCGTAGTCGGCGAGCCGGCGCAGCCTCTCGGTCTCGCCGCGCGCGGCGAAGAACTCGAAGGTGCCGACGCGCAGATGGCTCGCCGCGACGCGCGTGAGCACGGCGCCGGGCAGCGGCCGCTCGCGCCGCACGGTCTCGCCGGTCGCGACGACGGCGAGCGCGCGCGTCGTCGGGATGCCGAGGCCGTGCATCGCCTCGCCGAGCAGGTATTCGCGCAGCATCGGGCCGAGCGCCGCACGGCCGTCGCCGCGGCGCGAGAACGGCGTACGGCCGCTGCCCTTGAAAGCGATGTCGCGACGCCGGCCGTGAACGTCGACGACCTCGCCGAGCAGCAGCGCGCGGCCGTCGCCGAGCGAGGGCGAGAAGCCGCCGAACTGGTGGCCCGCGTAGGCCTGGGCCAGCGGCGCCGCGCCGGCCGGCGGCGCGTTGCCCGCGAACAGCGCGGCGAGCTCGCCGGCCGGGCGTTCGGCGAGCCCGGGCGCGCCGAGCTCGGCTGCCAGCGCGACGTTCAGGCGCACGAGGTGCGGTGCGGGCGCGGCTTCCGGGTTCGCGGCCGCGTAAAAGCCCGCCATCTCGCGGGCAAAGCTGTTGTCGAAACGGAGGAAGGGGGAAGCGTCGTCGGCCATGGTCCGGCCAGTGTGCAGGAAAAGCGCGCGGCCGAAGCCATAGCGGCTTTGTCCCGTATTTAGACAATAATGAGACTTATTGTCATTCTCATTCAAATGTCAGACACCCAACCCCGTCCACCGCCACCGGCTCGCCCGGCCTGGGTCCACCTTTGGGCCTGGCCGATCGCGCTGGGCCTGCTGACGGCGAGCGGCCTCGTCGCCGCGCTGGTGTCGGACGGCCCGGGCCGGGTCTGGTCCTGGTTCGCGCTGGGCCTGCCGGTGGTCCAGATCGTCCGTTTCGCCTGCTGCGCGCCGCGCCGCGCGTCCTGAATCGTCTTTAATACTCCCCCGACATGAACAAGAAATCCGCCCTGCCCGCGCTGGCCCCGACCGCCGTGGCCGCCCTGCTCGCCTGCCTGCCCCTGCTGAGCCGCGCCGACACGGCCGTCCCCGCCGCGACCGAACAGCTCGAGACCGTCACCGTCACGGCCAGCGCCGACGCGTCGGCCAAGGGCCTCGCGAAGAACTACGCGGGCAACCAGGTCGCGCGCGGCGGCCGCGCCGGCATCCTCGGCACCCAGGACAACCTCGACACGCCGTTCAGCATCACCGCGTACACGAACGAGCTGATCCAGGACCGCCAGGCCAGGAGCGTCGCCGACGTGCTGCAGAACGACCCGGGCGTGCGCGTCGCGCGTGGCTACGGCAACTTCCAGGAGACCTATTTCATCCGCGGCTTCATCCTGAGCTCGGACGACGTCGCCTACAACGGCCTGTACAGCCTGCTGCCGCGCCAGTACATCGCGACCGAGCTGTTCGAGCGCGTCGAGGTGCTGCGCGGCGCGTCGGCGTTCCTGATGGGCGCGAGCCCCAACGGCGGCGGCATCGGCGGCAATATCAACCTGCTGCCGAAACGTGCACCGAACGAGCCGCTGAGCCGCGTGACGGTCGGCATCGGCAGCGGCGGCGCGCGCGAGGCCTCGGTCGACGTCGCGCGCCGCTTCGGCCCCGACAACGCGACCGGCCTGCGCGTCAATGCGGCCGCGCGCGCCGGCGGCACGGCCGTCAAGGAAGAGAAGAACAAGCTCGGCCTGCTCGCGGTCGGCGCCGACTGGCACAGCCGCGACGTGCGCCTGTCGGCCGACCTCGGCTGGCAGGACAACGAGCTCCAGCGCACGCGCACGAGCATCACGCTTGCGCCGGGCCTGACGGCGCTGCCGGCCCTGCCGCAGGCCGACGCGAACTTCGCCCAGCCCTGGAGCTATTCGAACGAGCGCGACCTGTTCGGCACCTTCCGCGCCGAATGGGACCTGAACCGCGCGGTCACGGCCTGGGCCGCCGCGGGCTTGCGCCACAACGACGAGGACAACTCGCTCGCCAACCTCACGCTGACGAACGCCCAGACCGGCGCCGGCACGACCTCGCGCTTCGACAACGTGCGCAAGGAAGACGTGCGCACCGGCGAGCTCGGCGTGCGCGGCACGGCCGAGCTCGGCGGCGTGAAGAACGAGTGGGTCGCCTCGCTCGCGCTGTTCGACGACCACAACCACGCCGCCTACGTGTGGGATTACTTCAACACCCAGGCGACCAGCCTCTACGCGCCGACCTACACGGCGCTGCCCGCGTTCACGGCGGGCGCGTTCGCCGGCAACGACATGGCCGACCCGCAGCTGACCTCGCACACCCAGCTCACGAGCCTCGTGTTCGGCGACACGCTGACCCTGCTCGACGACCGCCTGCTGCTGACCCTGGGCCTGCGCTGGCAGAAGCTGCGCTTCGACAGCTACGCCTACGACAGCGGCGCGCTGACGCCCTACGCGAAGAACCGCCCGAGCCCGGTGCTCGGCGCCGTCTACAAGATCGACAAGCACTTCTCCGTCTACGCGAACGACATCGAGGGCCTGAGCCAGGGCGACACGGTCGCGGCCAACAGCGGCCAGCCCGAGCACACGCTCGCGCCCCATGTGTCGCGCCAGCAGGAGGTCGGCCTCAAGGTCGACGCGGGCCGCATCGGCTTCAGCGCCGCCGCGTTCACGACGAGCAAACCGCGCCCGCTCGCGTTCGGCGCGGTCCAGCAGCAGGGCGAGGACCGGCATCGCGGCATCGAGCTCAACACCTACGGCGAGCTCGCGCGCGGCCTCAAGCTGCTCGGCGGCCTGACCCTGCTCGAAACGCGCCAGGAACACACCGGCGACGCGACGACCGAGGGCCGGCGCACGCTCGGCATCCCACGCACGCAGGCGACGCTCGGCAGCGAATGGGAAGCCCACGGGCTCGAGGGCCTCGCCGTCGACGGCCGCGTCGTCTACACGGGCGGCGTCTACGCCGACAGCGCGAACACCCTGCCGGTGCCCGCGTGGACCCGCCTCGACCTCGGCGCGCGCTACGCGTTCGAGGTCGGCAACACGCTGATGACGCTGCGCGCGCGCCTCGACAACGCGACGAACAAGCGCTACTGGGCCTCGGCCGGCGGCTACCCGAACCAGGGCTACCTCGTGATCGGCGCGCCGCGCACGTTCAGCCTGAGCCTCAGCGCGGACTTCTAAGCAGGATCCCGATGCCGAGTCCGCGCGCGCTCCGCGTCTGGAGCTGGCTGCATACCTGGAGCAGCCTGGCCTGCACGTCGTTCATGCTGCTGCTGTGCCTGACCGGCCTGCCGCTGATCTTTCACGACGAGATCGACCACCTGACCGGCAACGCGTTCACGCCGCCGGCACTGAACACGCCACAGGCGGGAGAGGTGGCGGCGCCGCGCGCGAGCCTCGACGCGGTGCTCGCCGCGGCGCGCGCGCGCTACCCCGACCGCGTCGTCCAGTACGCGTCCCAGCCGCGCGGGGACGCGCGCCTGTGGTCGGTCACGCTGACGCCGACGCTCGCGCCGACCTTCGACTTCAAGTCGATCGCGGTCGACGCGCGCACCGGCCGCGTGCTCGGCGAGTACCACGTCGGCCGCGGCTTCATGGACCTGATGCTGCGCCTGCACACCGACCTGTTCGCGGGCCAGGGCGGCAAGCTCTTCCTCGGCGTCATGGGCCTGCTGCTGCTCGTCGCGCTCGTCAGCGGCGCGCTGCTCTACGCGCCCTATATCGGCCGGCGCGCGTTCGGCACGGTGCGGCGCGCGCGCGCGGCGCGGATCCGCTGGCTCGACCTGCACAACCTGCTCGGCGTGGCGACGCTGGTCTGGTGCTTCGTGGTCGGCGCGACCGGCATGATCAATACCTGGGCCGACCTCGCGGTCAAGCATTGGCAGGACGCGGAGGTCGCCGCGCTGCTCGGCCCGGACCGCGCCGCGCGGGCGGCCCCGCTCGGCGCGCGCGTGCCGTACGCGGCGACGCTCGCGGCCGCGCAGGCCGCAGCGCCGGGCACGCGGCTCGCGTTCGTCGCGTTCCCGGGCGCCGCGTACTCGAGCCCGCACCACGATACTTTCTTCATGCGCGGCGCGACGCCGCTGACCGCGCGCCTGCTCCAGCCCGTGCGCGTCGACGCGCGCACGGGCGCGGCCACGGCCGCGCCGCCGCTGCCCTGGACGCTGGGCGCGCTGATGCTGTCGCAGCCGCTGCACTTCGGCGACTACGGCGGCCTGCCGCTCAAGCTGCTGTGGGCCGCGCTCGACCTCGCGACCCTGGTCGTGCTCGGCAGCGGCCTGTACCTGTGGCTGCAGCGGCACGGCTGGCGGGCTCGACGCTGACGGGCGCCGGACCGGCGTGAGGGGCGGCGCCGACGCAGCCCTTAGACTGGCGCTCCCCTCCGACCGAACGGGAGCCCGTGAACAATCTGTCGACCCCGGCGCGGCCGCGCGCTGCGCTCAAGGCGCTGCTCGCCTGCAGCGCCGTCGTCGTCCTTGCGTGGACGCTCGCCGCGATCCGGCCCGCGTCCGACTGGGCGCCGACGCTCGACAGCGTCCACTGGACCTGCGCGTTCTGCACGGCGGCCTGGCTCGCGTGGCGCGCCGCACGCGCGGCGACGGGTCAGGTGCGCGTCGTGCGCGACCGCTTCGCGGGCGGCCTGATCCTGCTCGCCGCCGGTCAGTTGCTGTGGGACCTGCAGGCCTATGTGATCGGCTGGAACCCGTTCCCGGGCATCCCGAACCTGCTCTACCTGCTGCTCGGCCCCTGCTTCGCGTTCGGCTTCGCGGGCATGGTCGGCGACGCCCTGCCGCGCGCGCAATGGCAGGCCGTGATCCTCGACGTCGGCGGCTTCGGCCTCGCCGTGCTCGCGTTCACGCTCGCGCTGTACCTGCCGCACGCGGCGCAGGTCGGCGGCCTCGCGTTCGCGGTGCTCACGGCCTACCCGGTCTGCATGGTCTCGGCCGCCGCGGCCGGCGGCGTCGCGCTGCTGCACCTGCGCGAGCGCCCGACCCGCGCGGCCGTCGCCGTCGTCGGCGGCCTGCTCGGCTACGGCGGCCTGTGGCTGGCCTGGAACCTCGCGTTCCTGCAGGGCGAGCTGCACTCGGGCGGCGCGCTGAACCTGCTGTTCTCGGTGCTCGCCCTGCTGCTCGGCTGGGGCGCGGCGCGTTGGCAGCCGGGTCGCGACGCGTCGCCGCGCTACGACCGCCTGTGCGAGGCGTTGCTGCGCCTGATCCCGCTCGCGATGGTCGCGTTCACCTCGGCCGCGCTCGGCGTCATCGGGCTCGGCGTCGTCGGCATCGCGCGCGACGCGCGCGCGCCGCTGCTGGGCCTGAGCCTGCTCGTGCTCATCTGCGCGATCGTGCGCCAGACCCAGCAGCTGCGCGACCGCGACCGCGCGCTCGACGCCGAGCGCGCGGTCGCCGAGGGCCGCGCCCAGCTCCAGCACCTCGCCCACCACGACCCGCTGACGGGCCTGCCGAACCGCACGCTGCTGCGCGACCGCGTCGCCCAGGCGCTCGCGCACGCACAGCGCCACCAGGGCCGGCTCGCGCTGCTGTTCATCGACCTCGACCAGTTCAAGGAGGTCAACGACACGCTCGGCCACGCGACCGGCGACGCGCTGCTGCGCCATGTCGCGCAGGCGTTCGCGCAGGTGCTGCGCGAGCAGGACACGGTCTGCCGCCAGGGCGGCGACGAGTTCACGATCCTGCTGTCCGAGGTCGACTCGCCGGCGGCGGTGGTCCACGCGGTCGAGCGCATCATGACGATCTCGAACGGCCGCACGACGATTGCCGGCCACGAGCTGCCGATGTCGCTGTCGCTCGGCATCGCGATGTACCCGCAGGACGGCCAGGATTTCGACGCGCTGATGCAGTGCGCCGACACCGCGATGTACCGCGCCAAGGCGGCCGGCCGCAATGCCTACCGCTTCTACGACCCGCAGATGAACGTCGAGGCGAGCGAGCGCTCGCGCCTGCGCTGGCTGCTCGGCCACGCGATCGAGCGCGGCGAGCTCGAGCTCCACTACCAGCCCTATTACCGCCTGTCCGACCGCGCGCTGCGCGGCGCCGAGGCGCTGCTGCGCTGGCGCTCGGCCGAGCTCGGCGCCGTGAGCCCCGCGCAGTTCATCCCGGTCGCCGAGGACGGCGGCCTGATCCACGAGATCGGTGCCTGGGTGCTGCGCGAGGCCTGCGTGCAGGCGGCGGCCTGGCGGCGCGCCGGCCTCGACCTGCCGCGCGTGGCCGTGAACCTTTCGATCCTGCAGTTCCGCCGCGGCGACCTCGTCGCCGAGGTCGAGGCCGCGCTCGCGGCCGCGGGCCTGCCGGCCGAACGGCTCGAGCTGGAGATCACCGAGTCGGTGGCGATGCAGGACACCGACCGCGTGCTCGCGACGGCCGCGCGGCTCAAGCAGCTCGGCGTGAGCCTCGCGATCGACGACTTCGGCACCGGCTACTCGAGCCTCGCCTACCTGCAGCGGCTCAGCGTCGACAAGCTCAAGATCGACCGCTCCTTCGTCCACGCCGCGCTCGAGCAGCGCGGCACCGCCGCGATCGTGCGCGCGGTCGTCGACATGGCGCGCGCGCTCGGGCTCGAGGTCGTCGCCGAGGGCATCGAGACCGCCGCGCAGCGCGACTTCCTCGCCGGCGTCGACTGCGCGATGGGCCAGGGCTATCTGTTCGCGCGGCCGCTCGCGGCGCCCCAGCTCGAAGCCCTGCTGCGCGACGCGCCGGCGGCCTGAGCGGGCCGCGCGCAAGGCGGCGCCGTCACGGCGCCTGGTAGGGGACGTCGCCCGAGTGGCGGCGCCACAGCAGCGCGGCGTCACCGCCGCGGATCAGCGCCTGCAGGGCCTGGTCGATCTGCGGCAGCAGCGCCGCGCCGCGAGTGCCGCGCCCGGCCAGCAGGTGCGCGGCCGGGGCGACGACGTCGGGCAGGCCGTTGTGCGCGAGCTCAGGGTCGGCGAGGTAGTCGCGGCCGATGCGCTTGTAGCCGGCGATGAACTCGAGCTCCTCGACGACATAGTCGCAGCGCCCGTCCTTGAGCTTGGCGATCAGCTTGTCGTGGCTGTTCACGCCGAGGTCCAGTTCGCCCGGCGCGAGCCCGTAATGCCCGTAGGCGCCGCCGCGCAGGCCGCAGCCATGGTAGCGGTGCAGGTCGGCCATGCGCTCGATCCGCAAGGCACGGCGGCGCAGGTGGAAGACCTGCGGCGTCGTCTTGCTGTAGGGCACGCTGAACGCGAAGCGGCGCGCGCGCTCGTCGCTGTAGTAGGCCCCGAGCGCGAAGTCGACCCGGCCGGCCTCGACCTGCTGCAGGCAGCGCGCCCAGGGCATCGCGACGAAGCGCGCGTGGCGGTCGATGCGCGCGAGTGCGGCCTCGAGCATGTCGAGCGAGAAGCTGCCCTCGGCGCGCTCGACGCCGCCGGCGCGGCGGTCGACCATGAAGTTCCACGGCGGCGGATCGGCGCAGGCGGTCAGGGTTTCGGCGGCGGCCGCCGCCGCGACGCCCGGCGCGAGGGCGAGCGCCGCGAGCGCGGCGCCTGCCAGCCTCAGCACATCTCGAACCGAACTCCGCTTCGCGACCGGCGCCATGGGCCTCCTCGCCACCTGTCCGGGTGGGCCCGCCGATGCTAACCCCGCGAGCGCCGTCGACGATCAGCAGGCGGTCAGCATCGCGTTGACGGTGCCGGTGGCCCGCGTGCAGCCGCTGCCCCCCCCCGGAACCCGATTCGGCGCGATGCCCGGCGGCGGTTCCATGCACCCCCGTCAAATCACTTTGCGCCAGCGCTCGGCCAGCGCACCGTCGCGGTGTGCGCTTGCGCGCGGGTCAAGCCTCGCCGCCTGCGGTCAACGCCGCCTGACGCGCTTCGGCGCCGCGACCGGCGTCGCGAACACGGCCTCGTGCTCGGCGCAGTCGGCGTGCGCCCCGCCGGCTTCGCAGGCCTCGGCGAGGTGCGCGAGCTCGGCGTCCTGGGCGTCGAGCGCGGCGCGCAGCTCGGCGATCTCGGCGCGGCGCCGCGCGAGGCCCGCGAGGATCTGCTCGCGCGGGAACTCGGCGTGCGCCTGCGCGAACAGCGCGCGCAGCGCGTCGAGCGTGAAGCCCAGGCGCTGGCCGAGCTGGATGAACTGCACGCGCTTGAGCGCGTCGGCACCGTACTCGCGGTAGCCGTTTGCGCCGCGCGTGCCGGCCGGCAGCAGGCCGCTCGCCTCGTAGAAGCGGATCGCCGAGGTGTTGAGGCCCACCTGCCGGGCCAGTTCGCCGATGCGCATCGTCAGGGCCTGCTTGACATTCAAGTTGGCTTGAATCTTACGCTGCGGGCTTTCCGATTGCCGAAAAGCCCTGTCATGTCCGTTTCGTCCCCCCTGTTCGACGCCGTCACCCTGCCCGGCGGCCAGACCCTGAAGAACCGCATCGCCAAGGCGGCGATGGAAGAGTCGCTGGCCGAGCCAGGCCAGTTGCCGGGCCGCGCGAGCCGCCAGTTGTACCGACGCTGGGCCGAGGGCGGCGCGGGCCTCTTGATCACCGGCAACGTGATGGTCGCGGCCGACGCGCTGACGGGCCCGGGCGGCCTCGTGCTCGAGGCCGGCACGCCGCTCGCGCCCTACCGCGCATGGGCCGAGGCCGCGCACGCCGGCGGCGCGCGCATCTGGATGCAGATCAACCACCCGGGCCGCCAGGTCTTCGCGGCGCTCGGCAACCCCGGCTACGCGCCGTCCGAGGTTGCGCTGCAGATGGGCAAGCACGGCCGTCTGTTCGCGCCGGTGCGCGCGCTGCGCCTGGCCGAGATCGCGGCCATCGTCGAGCGCTTCGCCGCGACGGCGCGCGCGGCCGAGCAGGCCGGCTTCGACGGCGTGCAGATCCACGCCGCGCATGGCTACCTGCTCTCGCAGTTCCTGTCGCCGCTCGCGAACCGCCGCGACGACGCCTACGGCGGCGCGATCGCGCAGCGCGCGCGCCTGCTGATCGAGGTCGTGCGCGCGGTCAAGGCGGCCGTGGCGCCGGGCTTCGCCGTCGCGGTCAAGCTCAACAGCGCGGACTTCCAGCGCGGCGGCTTCAGCGAGGACGACGCGCGCGCGGTGATCGCGCTGCTCAACGACGAGGGGCTAGACCTGCTCGAGCTCTCGGGCGGCAGCTACGAGAGCCCGGCCATGCAGGGCCGCACGGCCGACGGCCGCACGCTCGCGCGCGAGGCCTATTTCGTCGAGTTCGCGGCCGAGCTCGCGCGCGCCGCGCGCATGCCGCTGATGACGACGGGCGGCATCCGCCGCCGCGCGGTCGCCGAGGCGGTGCTCGCGCGCGGCATGACGCTTGTCGGCCTCGGCACCGCGCTCGCCTACGCGCCCGACCTGCCCGAGCGCTGGCGCGCGGCCGAGGCCGTCGCCGAGCCGGTCGCGGTCGGCTGGCAGAACAAGGTGCTCGCGAGCCTCGCGACCATGGCGACGGTGCGCCGCCAGCTGCACCGCATGGGCGCGGGGCGCGCGCCGTCGGCGCGGGTCTGGCCGTCGATCAGCCTGCTGCTCGATCAGTGGCACACGCGCGAGCTGACGAAGCGCTACCGGGCGTGGCGCCGGGCGCAGGCGATGGCCTGAAGCGGCGGGCCGCGGCATCAGGGGTTCCTTCAGGCAAGCGTCGCCCGGCGCATGACGACGGCCGCCGCCAGAACAGGTCGCCATAAGCGATCCCTGCGGGCTCATCCACCTATGTCGCCAGCGCCGCCAAGCCGACAAGCGCGGCATGCTGAAGAAGCAGCGTAGCCGCCGGATACGCGCGGCCTGGCCCGAAGCACCTGCACGTCGAGCGCCACCGCCGAGTAGGGGTCGGTGACTGCCTTTGCGTCGATGTGCTCGGCGGACACGCCCATGGGTTCGGCCAGCAGCCCCGGGGCGCGGTGATAGCAATGGTGGATGGCGCAATCCGGGTGGTGGCGCACGACAGGGCTGGACCCGGGCCCGGTGCGGCCGGCGCCTTTCGTCACCTCCTGCAGGAGCATCGGTAGAGTCCGGATCTCGTCAATATATATGCCGACCTCTGATAAGCCGCTTTGAATACGGCCGCTTGCCGAGGAGGCGCGTCCCCATGGCCCTCAAAGATCTTCATGCGCTGAGGCTTTACGCCCGCGTGGCACGCCTGGGCAGCTTCTCTGCGGCGGCGCGTGAGGCGGGGCTGGCTCAGTCCCAGGTCTCGCGCATGGTCGCCGAGCTCGAAGCCGGACTGGGCGCACGCCTGCTGTCTCGCACGACACGCGCCGTCGCCCCCACCGAAGCCGGCCTCGAATTTCTTGCACGCATCGAGCCCATCCTCGCCGCTGTCGACGATGCCGAGAACAGCGTCCGCGAGTCGGGCGAGCTTCGTGGGCGGCTCCGTATCGGCATGCCTTCGACCATGGGCATTCGCGTCGTCATGCCCAGGCTCTCGAAGTTCACGGAGCGACACCCCTTGCTTCACGTCGAGCTGCTTCTCGAGGATCGATTGCTCGACATGATGCTGGTCCGGGAGGCGATCGACGTCGCATTGCGGGTCGGCACGCTGCCGGACTTGACGGGCACGGCAAGGCTGATCGGAACGATGCAGCGCGTCATCGTGGCGTCGCCCGAGTACCTGGCGCGCCACGGCACGCCCCTCGCGCCCTCGGACCTTCAGCGGCATCGAATCGTCCGTGGACCGGTCGGTTGGCAGGATTCGGCGTGGCGATTCGAGCGAGACGGCAGGATCGCGTCCATCGAAGTGGCCCCGAAATTCTCGACGAACGATACGGCGGGAGCATTGGCCGCCGCCTTGGGTGGCCTGGGCATCGCGTCCACGACATCGTGGGCCTGCCGCCGCGAAGTGAGTAGCGGGGCGCTTGCCCAGCTGCTGCCCGAATGGAAAATGACGACCCTGCCCGTGAATGCGTACTTTCCACTGGGGCGGGCGACCCGGCTGGCTGCGCGGGTCTTTGTGGACTTCCTGGCCGAAGAGCTCGGCGACGATCCCGCCTAGGAAGCTCGGGCGTCGATTGATGCCGGCGGCGGATAAGTATTAGGTTTTCCGGGCAACTACCGGCGAGCCGGGCAAGCCGACATAGTCCAGACCGTCACGAGGGCCATGTCATGAATATTTCGTACGCATTCCGGTTGGCGGCCGCCCTGGCCGGCCTGTCGGTCGCCTGGTCCGCTAACGCGCAGGGAACGGCGGACTCGCCAGTTGCCCGGATCGTCGCCACCAGGATCCTCGCGATCGGCACCGTGGCGCCCGACGCGGACCTGCAGAAGCTGCGTGCCATCCTGCCGGCTGAAGCGCGCGAAACGGTCAGGCTCTACCTCGACGGCAAGGTAGACCAGTGGTATTCGCTGCAGGCGAGCCGGGGCGTCGTGTTCGTCCTGAACGGCACCGACGTGGCCGCAGCGCGCGAGATGCTGGAGCAACTGCCGCTCGGGCGAGCCCACCTCATGCGCTTCGAGCTGTTGTCGCTTGGCCCGCTCAACCCGCTGTATCAGCTTTCAGGCATGGCGGACTCCCGGTAGTTCTGCGGCCTTTGCACTCACTGCGCACGCGCGGCCAATGCTTGGCGGCCGCTCATCTGGACCGCGGAACAGCCGCCTTGGGGCTGGGCGCGTCGGCCAGGGCTGACGCATGCTGATGGAATGCCTGGCCGCGGGCCGCGCGATCTCGCTGCCGGCGCTCGCCGCGCTCTAGCGCGCACGTCCTTACAATCCGCGCCCTTTGCCTCGCAGTAAGCCGCGCCGCCCATGGACATCGTTGTCGACGAAGATCTGAAAGCCTATATCGCCCCCCTGACGGCCGACGAGCACGAAGCGCTCGAGCGCAGCATCCTCGCCGAGGGCTGCCGCGACGCGCTGGTGCTCTGGGGCAATGTGCTCGTCGACGGCCACAACCGCCTCGGCATCTGCCGCAAGCACGGCCTGCCGTACCAGACGGTGCAGAACGCGCGCTTCACCTCGATGGAGGACGTCCATCTGTGGATGATCGACCAGCACCTGGGCCGGCGCAGCGTCTCCGACTTCCAGCGCGGCGTGCTGGCCCTGCGCAAGCGCGAGATCGTCGCCAACCGGCTGCGCGCCGCGCGCACCGCGGCGCTGCAGGCGCCCGTCGAGGCGCCGATCGCCGCCGACGCGGCCGAACCGTCGCCGCCCGTGCGCCTGCCCGAATCGGAGTCGCTCGCCACGCGCGAGGCGCTCGCGCGCGCCGCGCGGCTGAGCCCGAGCCAGGTGGTCATGATCGAGAAGATCCAGAAGCAGGCCGCGCCCGAGCTGGTGGCGGCGGTCAAGTCCGGCACGATCTCGATCAACGCCGCCGCCGCCGTCGCGACCCTGCCCGCCGAGCAGCAGGTGGCCGCCGTCGCCGCCGGCAAGGACGAGCTCAAGCAGGCCGCCAAGCGCGTGCGCGAGACCAAGCGCAAGCCGCCCGCCGACCAGCCGGAAGCGCCGGCTGCGGTGGCCGCGGACGACAGCGCCGAGTCGCTCAGGCAGCAGGTGGCGGCCCTGACGGCCGAGAACGCCGCGCTGCGCGAGCGACTCGAAAGCATGAAACAGGCGCTCGCCTCGGCCGGCGTGCCCGAACCGGCCGATCGGTGAAAATCGCGCCATGTCCGACGCCGTTCCGCCGCCCGCGCAGCCGCGCAATCCCTTGCACGGCCTGACGCTCGAAGCCATCGTGACCGCCTTGCACGACGAGTACGGCTGGGACGGCCTCGACGCCCGCATTCCGCTGCGCTGCTTCGCCTTCGAGCCGAGCGTCAAGTCGAGCCTGAAGTTCCTGCGCAGGACCCCCTGGGCGCGCGAGAAGGTCGAAGGGCTCTACCTGTTCATGCTGCGGGAGCGGCAGCGCAACCGACGCGCCTGAAACCGCCGGCGCCTCGGCGGCTCAGCGATAGAAGTGCAGCGCCGGCGATGCCGCCGCCAGGCGCATCGACGCAGGCCGCATGGCCATGCTCCGCTACGCCGGAAGGGGCCGGCCGATTACTTGGACGCGGCGGCCGCGGGCGCCGCGGCGGCGTCCTTGGCCCAGGTGCCCTTGTCGGCGAGGCAGGCCTTCTTGGTCTTGCTCATGTCCATCGTGCCGTCGGCCAGCTTGCAATGGTGGTTCTGGCGCGTGCCGCCCTTGCTCTTGGCCGGGGCGGAGGCGGCGCCGTCGGCGAGCGCGAGGCCGCTGCCGGCCAGGGCGAAGGAGATCAGGGCGACGCGAAACAGTTGCTTGGAAATCATCTCGGGTCCTTTGGGGTGGTGCCAGTCGATGGCGTTGAGGGGTGCGAGCGCATCGTAGTGGTCGATCACGCGCTTCCGCAAGAGGTCTCGTCGAGGCGCATGTCGCGGCTCTCGGGCAGCCGCCGGATCGCAAGCACCGTCAGCAGGTTCGCGATCGCCACCTACCAGGCCGGCGCGAGCGGGTTGCCGGTCCGGTCGAGCAGCCAGGCGATGATGAATTGCGTGGTGCCGCCGAACAGCGAGACCCCGACCGCATAGACGAGCGACAGGCCGGTCGCGCGCGCGCCCATCGGCAGCAGTTCCGGGATCGCGGTCAGCAGGGCCGCGGCGCCAACGCCGGTCAGCAGCGTGAGCAAGCCCGTCACCGCGTACAGCGTGAGCGCGTTCGGCCAGGCCATGAGCAGCGCGAACGCGGGCACCGTCGCCATGGCGACGAGGACGCGGGTCCAGAGCATCACCGGCCGCCGCCCGACGCGGTCGCCGAGCCAGCCACCGAGCAGCGCGCCCGCGATCAGTGCGACGCCGAGCGCGACCGTCGCGCCCATCGCGACGGCGGACGGCATGCGCAGCGCGGTCAGCGCGAAGGTCGTCATGTAGGTGCACAGATAGGTCGAGATCGTCCCGCCGCTGACCGCGAGCGTGCTCAACAGGATCACGCCGCGATGGCGGCGCAGCGCGACGAGGCCGCCCCTACTCGCACCGACCGCCTGCGCCGACAAGGTCTCGGGCAGGTCGCGCCGCAGGTAGAGCGCGACCGGGATCAGCAGCAGCGCGACGCTGAACGGCACGCGCCAGCCCCAGTCCCGCATCTGCTGCGCCGACAGCGCGAGCGACAGCCCGAGGCCCATCAGGCCGGCGACGAGCGCCGCGGCGCCCTGGCTCGCGCTCTGCCAGCTCGCGTAGCGCGCGCGCCGGCCGGCCGGCGCGGCTTCGACGAGATAAGACGTCGACGGGCCGACCTCGCCACCGAGCGCGAGCCCCTGGATCAGGCGGAACGCGACGACCGCGATCGGTGCGATCGGGCCGATGCTCGCGTACCCCGGCGTGGCGGCCAGCCCGATCGTGCCGACCGTGATCAGCGCGATCGTCTGCAGCATCGCCGCGCGCCGGCCCACCCGGTCGGCCACGGCGCCGAACAGCAGGCCGCCGACCGGCCGCGCGACGAAGCCGACGCCGAACACCGCGACCGACAGCAGCAGGCTGCCCATCGGCGTCGCCGCCGGGAAGAAGGCGCGGCCGATATAGACCGCGAAGAACGCGTAGGCGAGGAAGTCGTAGAACTCGAGCGCGTTGCCCGCGACGGCCGCGGCGAGCGTGCGCGCCCGCACGCGGGGCCGCCCGCTTGCGCCGGCCTTGGACGCGGCGAAGGCGAATTCGGCGGGCCTGACGTCTGCTGTCATGGGAAGCGCTCCTCGCGTCGACGACGCGATATTAAGAGCCCCGGCACGATTCGAGCGCCAGGCGTACATTCGGCATCCGGTTCCTTTTAGTTGCGCTCCCCCACACCCCAGGAGACACGAATGACCACTAGCTTCCAAGTGAATGGCCGGACCGTCCATGTCCAGGCCGAACCCGACACCCCGCTGCTGTGGGTGATCCGCGACGAGATCGGCCTGACCGGCACCAAGTTCGGCTGCGGCATGGCGCTGTGCGGTGCCTGCACCGTGCACCTCGACGGCACGCCGATCCGCTCGTGCCAGACGCCGGTGTCCTTCGTGGCCGGCAAGAAGGTCGCGACGATCGAGAGCCTGTCGCACGACAACAGCCACCCATTGCAAAAGGCCTGGATCGCCCACGACGTCCCGCAATGCGGTTACTGCCAGAGCGGGCAGCTGATGAGCGCCGCGGCCCTGCTCAGGACGAACAAGCACCCGAGCGACACCGACATCGACGCAGCCATGAGCGGCAATATCTGCCGCTGCGGCACCTACGAGCGCATCCGCGCCGCGATCAAGACCGCGGCCGCCGAGATGCATGGTCACTCCTCCACCGCCCTGCCCGCCAAGGGCTGAAGGAGACGGCCATGAAGAACCCCAATACCCCGATCGCCGGCCTCTCGCGCCGCACCTTCCTGCAGACCGGCGCGCTCGCCGCCGGCGGCCTGATGCTGGGCGTGAGCCTGCCCGGCGGCCTGGGCGTGGCGCTCGCCGCCGGCACGCTGCACACGCCCAATGCCTGGGTGCACATCGCCGACGACAACACGATCACGCTGATCTCGGCCCGCTCGGAGATGGGCCAGGGCGTGTACACCTCGATGCCCATGCTGATCGCCGAAGAGCTCAACGTGGACATCCGCAAGATCCAGGTCGCGATCGCGCCGCCCGGCAAGGTCTACGTGAACGCGCTGCTCGGCGCGCAGATCACCGGCGGCTCGACGTCCGTGCGCGACGGCTGGGAGAAGCTGCGCGTCGCCGGCGCCCAGGTCCGCGAGATGCTGATCACGGCGGCCGCGAACGAGTGGAAGGTCGACCGTTCCACGCTGCGCGCCGAGAACGGCATGGTCCTCGGCCCGGGCGGCAAGAAGGCCAGCTACGGCCACCTTGCCGCCGCGGCGGCCGCGCTGCCGGTGCCCGACAAGGTCGCGCTCAAGGACCCAGAGCAGTTCACGATCGTCGGCAAGCCCACGAAGCGCCTCGACACGCCCGTCAAGGTCAACGGCCGCGCGGTCTACGGCATCGACGTGAAGCTGCCCGGCATGGTCTACGCGTCGCTCGAGCAAAGCCCGGTGATCGGCGGCACGCCCAAGAGCTTCGACGCGACCAAGGCGCGTGCCATGCCCGGCGTGATCGACGTGGTGCAGATTCCCGACGGCGTGGCCGTCGTGGCCGACACCTATTGGCACGCGAAGACCGCGCGCGAAGCGCTCAGCGTGCAGTGGGACGAAGGCCCGGTGGCGGCGCTCGACGACGCGTCGATGTGGCAGGGCATCCGCGCCGCGGCCGACAGCGGCAAGCGCCTCACGATCAGCAGCAAGGGCGACGCGGCCGCCGCGATGGCCGGCGCGGCCAAGCGCGTGAAGGCCGAATACACGCTGCCGCTCGTGGCCCACGCGGCGCTCGAGCCGATGAACTTCACCGCGCAGGTCGCCGACGGCAAATGCCTGCTGATCGGCCCGACGCAGTTCCAGCAGGGCGCGGAAGGCGCGATCGTGGCCGCGCTCGGCATGAAGCCCGAGGACATCACGCTGCAGACCAGCTTCCTCGGCGGCGGCTTCGGGCGCCGGCTCGAGCTCGACTTCATCGTCCAGGCGGCGCTGATCTCCAAGGCCGTGGGCAGGCCCGTCAAGCTGCTGTGGACGCGCGAGGACGACACGCGCCACGATTTCTACCGGCCGATGGCGCTCAACCAGCTCGAGGCCGGGCTCGACGCCGACGGCATGCCCGTCGCGATGACCTACCGGGTGACCTCGCAGTCGATCACGCAGCGCGCGTTCGGCCTGCCCAAGGACACGCTCGACCCCTTCATGGTCGAGGCCGCCGTGCCGCGCTACGCGCTGCCCAACGCCACGCACGAAGTGGTCATCCACGACACCGGCCTGCGCGCCGGCTACTGGCGCGCGGTGAGCCACAACATGAACGCGTTCGCGAACGAAAGCTTCATCGACGAGCTCGCCGCCGCCGCGGGCAAGGACCCGTATGCCTACCGCATGGCCTTGCTCAAGGACCAGCCGCGCATGGCCCATGTGCTGAAGACCGCGGCCGACCAGGCCGGCTGGGGCCAGCCGCTGCCGGCCGGGCATTTCCGCGGCATGGCGATGATGGAGGGCTACGACACCTATATGGCGCAGATCGCCGAGATCTCGATCAAGGACGGCGTGCCGGCCGTGCACAAGGTCGTGGTCGTGGCCGACCTGGGCCGCATGGTGAACCCCGACACGGTTGCGGCGCAGCTGCAGTCGGCGATCAACTTCGGCCTGAGCGCCGCGCTCTACGGCGAGATCAACCTCGACAAGGGTCGCGTGCGCCAGAGCAACTTCCACGACTTCCAGGTCGTGCGCATGCCCGAG
Organism: Roseateles sp.; assembly: GCA_019232985.1. Next base: position 64,997 of record JAFAMW010000052.1, read on the forward strand.
TCGCCGGCGATAGCCATCACCCTCGTGCCGAGCGCCGAAAAGCCCGGCGGCATCGGCGAACCCGCCACGGCGCTGATCGGTCCGGCCGTCGGCAACGCGCTGTTCGCGGCGACGGGCAAGCGGCTGCGACAGATGCCGTTCACGGCGCAGCGGATCGCGAGCGCTTGAGCGGGCGCGAGGCGACGGCCGGAGGCGCGGCTCAGTCGCGGCTCTTCGCGAGACGGGCCACGAGCTTCATGAGCGTGGGGACCCGCTTCCTGCCGTGCATCGTGCGCACGCGTACTTTGGCGGCGCCGATGTCGATGCCGGCGCATGTCACGACCAGCGGCTTGGCTTCCTCTTCGCGCATCACCTCGAACTGCGCGGACAGCCCAGGCCGGAGGGTCTTCGAAATGCCGACGACGGGCGTCTTGCCGCCCAGCGCCTGGAACAGGTGCTGGCCCAGGCCCGGCGTTTCGTCGGCGTCGAGATGGACGAAACCGTCGATAAGGATCAGCTCGGGCTCGAGCTTGTGTTCGTCCAGCAGTTGCATCAGGCAGGGCAGTTCGCGGAGGTCGAGCTGCCCGCGAACCGCGCTCTCGACCTGGGCGATGCGCGAAACATAGGTCTTCGTCGCCTCCGGGGCGTCCCAGGCATCGAAGGTGACGGCGGCGACTTGCGCTTGAGCGCCGTCGAAATGGACAGTGGCTGCGAGCTTCATGAGGGATTATGTGGCGCGATCTGTCGGGCGCTCGTGGCCGATCATGACAGGCCGTTGGCCGCAGGCCGACGCGGGTGGAATTGTTTCAGCTGACGGCCTGCAGGCGACTGGCGGTCAGTCAAAGTCCACCGTTCGCCAAAGCGCTGCTCAGGCGCAGCTGCAAATAGTCCATAAAGGCGCGGACCTTGGGTGAGACGATCCTCTTGGGCGGATAGAGAGCCCAAACCGCCTGATCGAAGTCTTCGCTTATCGAGAACTCCCATTCGGGCAGCACGCGCGACAAGTCGCCGCTGTTGATGTCCTCGCGGACCAGCCACGCCGGGAGCAGCGCAATACCAAGCCCGGCAAGAGTCGCTAGCCGAAGTGCCTGAAGGTCGGAGCTGCGAAATCGGCCCGTGACGGCGACTGGCTGGTGTGCAGCATCGGCGGTCATCGACCGCCGGCAGTGCCAGCGCTCATTGAAGGCCATGGTCAGACACTCGACCGTCGCAAGGTCGATCGGTTGCTGTAGGCCGTCAAGGCGGCGTGCAAAGTCAGGGGCGGCACACGGTACTCGATAGTGCGGTGCCAAGCGGCGCGACTTCAGGCTCGAATCGGGCAGCGAACCGACGCGGATAGCCAGATCGATCCTCGTCTCGATCAGATCCACGCGGGCGTCGGAGAATCCGACTTCCAGCTGAATATCCGGATGACGGTTCAGAAAATCGGGGACCGCCGGCATGACGTGGAGGCGACCAAAAGCGCCTGGCACGGTGATGCGAAGCAAACCTCTGGGCCTGCTGTTCAGAGCAGACGTGGCTCTTCGGGCCTCGTCGACGTCTTCGACGATGTGGGTCGCGCGCTCGTAGAACGCGCGGCCTGCCTCGGTCAGCGCGATGCCGCGTGTCGATCGGTTCAGCAGTGCAGCACCAAGATCCGCCTCCAGCGCGCTGACATGGCGCGAGACGGTCGAGACCTTGGCGCCGCTCTCGGCCGCGGCTTTGGAAAAACTACCCAGGTCTACGGCGCGCACGAACGCACGCATCGCTACGAGATAGTCCATCGCGTCAGTGTAAGGGCCGGCCGAGACCGCAGGACGCAGGCGACCCGCAGCGATCAATATTGAAAGCGGATGTCGAGGGCGCGCAGATAGGTTTGGAGGCCCGCGTCCTGGACCGGAATCAGCAGTGCCAGCTCGTCAGTGTCGTTGTAGTGCGCGTGCCAGTAGCCGGGCGGGGTGACGAAGGCCATTCCCGACACCCAGTCGACCCGCTGAGGACTCGCGATATTGCCATCTGCGTCGAGTTCGGGGCCCACAAGCGTGTAGCAGCCAGCAGCAGCCTTGACAATGAAGTCGAGTGCGATCGACTGGTGTCGATGCGGCTTCTGTACAGAGTGACCGGGCAGGAGGCCGTACATAGCCCAGAGGGTCTGTGTCGCGGTGCGGGTCTGGGGAAAGTGCTTGTTGCCGAGCAGCACGCTGATGCGGCTGCGCTTACCGGCATTCGGGTCCGCAGCGGCCCGGCTCAGTTCTGCCTGGGCCGCTTCCGGCGGATAGTAAGTCGGCCGGAATCGGGCAGCGGCCACCGTTGCGCCCAGATAGCGCAGTAGCGGCTCGTCGTCGACGCAATAGATCGCGGTCTCCGCGCTCGCCGACAGTTCCACGGCCGAGCCTCCGGGCATCGTGATGAAACCGCCAGCCGAGAAATTGAAACGGGCCGCACCCTGCAAAACCTGACCTGCCCCCTTGATCACGTACAGCACCATCGAGGTGGCATTGGGATCGAGCGAAAGCGACTCACCTGGAAGGATGCGCAGAAAGTGCGCACAAAGGCCCGGCCCGGTTGCGGGCCAGTCAGTGGCCAAAGCGTGGCTCAAGTCCAGCGTCACCACCCGCGTCGGACCGGAGGCGTAAAGGTCCGGCAGGAAGCTGCGATAGGGAACGCGCGTAATCAGCCTGGCCCCGATTGGGTTGGCGGCTTTGCTGTACTCGTAGTAGCGCGCATCCTGTTCGACGCCGGCTTGGGCGGTTTGGGATGCGCGAGAGGTAGCGCTCGCCACGGTCAACATGATGATTCCTTTCAGTAAGCTGCCAGCGGAAGCGCTGACCATGAAGGGAATGTAGGGAGGCGGGCCTGTACCCGACAGCCCCGCAGCGGCACATGACTTTTGCCGAAAGAGGCAGGGCCGTCCGCAATGCAGCGGGCTCGTAGGCCTGGAAGCCGAATCCAATCAGTACCTCGCCTACACCTTCCACCCGTCGGCGCGCGACATGGCCAAGGTCGGCGAGCTGATGCTCGCCGGCGGCCGCTGGGACGGCCGCCAGCTCGTGCCGGCCGACCGGGTGCGCACGATCACGACCCAGGTGCCGCCGGGCGGGCCCGCCTCGGCGCTGCAGGACTCGTTCATGGCCTGGGGCTTCTTCGGCCAGTGGATTCTCGTGATGCCGCACTCGGGCCTCGTCGTCGTCGAGAAGTACGACGCCACGGCCCCGCTGAGCTCGCACACCCCGACCGTGCCGATCACGACCTTCATGAACGAGGCGGCCGGCATCGCCGACGCGGGCTGCTGAGGGCGCGCGACGGCCGCCGTTCGGGCCGTTTTGCCGCAAAGTCCGCCCGCAGCGGACAATTGCGCATGACTCCGACCGACCCCAAGGCCAGCGCCGCCCCGTCCGGCGCGACGCCGGCGCCCGCCCCTGCCCCGTCCGCCCCGGCCTTCGCCACCCTGCCGCTGCCGCCGGCCATGCAGGCCAACCTCCAGCAGCTCGGCTACCTCTCGATGACGCCGATCCAGGCGGCGAGCCTGCCGCTCGCGCTCGCCGGCCAGGACCTGATCGCGCAGGCCAAGACCGGCAGCGGCAAGACCGCCGCGTTCAGCCTGCCGCTGCTGACGAACCTGAACCCGCGCCGCTTCGCCGTGCAGGGCCTCGTGCTATGCCCGACGCGCGAGCTCGCCGAGCAGGTCACGCAGGAGATCCGCCGCCTCGCGCGCGCCGCAGACAACATCAAGACGCTGACGCTGTGCGGCGGCGTGCCCGTGCGCAACCAGCTCGCGAGCCTCGCGCATGGCGCGCACATCGTCGTCGGCACGCCGGGCCGCATCCTCGACCACCTCGAGCGCGGCACGCTCGCGCTCGACGCGCTGAACACGCTCGTGCTCGACGAGGCCGACCGCATGCTCGACATGGGCTTCGCCGAAGACATCGCGCGCGTCGTCGCGGCCGCCCCGAAGGCGCGCCAGACCCTGCTGTTCTCGGCCACCTACCCCGACGGCGTCGCCCAGCTCGCCGCGCGCTTCATGCGCGAGCCCCAGGAGATCAAGCTCGCCGAGCGCCACGCGGCGAACAAGATCCGCCAGTACTTCTTCGAGGTCGCCGAGAGCGAGCGCCTGCACGCGGTGGGCCTGCTGCTCAACCACTACCGCCCCGCGAGCACGCTCGCGTTCTGCAACACCAAGCAGCAATGCCGCGACCTCGTCGCCGTGCTGCGCGCCCAGGGCCTCGTCGCGCTCGAGCTGCACGGCGACCTCGAGCAGCGCGAGCGCGACCAGGTGCTCGTGCAGTTCGCGAACCGCAGCTGCAGCGTGCTCGTCGCGACCGACGTGGCCGCGCGCGGCCTCGACATCGCCCAGCTCGAGGCCGTGATCAACGTCGACGTCACGCCCGACCCCGAGGTCCACGTGCACCGCGTCGGCCGCACCGGCCGCGCCGGCGAGGACGGCTGGGCCTTCAGCCTCGCGAGCCTCGACGAGATGGGCAGCGTCGGCCGCATCGAGCAGATGCAGGGCGCGACGAGCCAATGGCTGCCGCTCGCCGGGCTCGAGGCCCCCGCCGGCGCCGAGCCGCTACACCCGCCCATGGTCACGCTGCAGATCCTCGGCGGCCGCAAGGAAAAGATCCGCCCCGGCGACGTGCTGGGCGCGCTGACCAAGGACATGGGCTTCGCGGGCGCGCAGATCGGCAAGATCAACGTCAACGAGTTCTCGACCTATGTCGCGATCGAGCGCGGCGTCGCCGACACGGTGCTGCGCAGCCTCAACGCGGGCAAGGTCAAGGGCAAGTCGGTCAAGGCGAGGCGGCTGTGATAAGCGGCACATCGTTCGCGGCGCTCGGGCTCGCGCCCGCCCTCCTCCAGGCGGCCGGCAAGCTCGGCTACGCGCAGCCGACGCCGGTCCAGGCCGAGGCGATCCCGGCCGCGCTGGCCGGACGCGACCTGCTCGCGTCGGCCCGGACCGGCTCGGGCAAGACCGCCGCGTTCGCGTTCCCCTTGCTGCAGCGGCTCGCCGCGCTCGGCCCGCGCGGCGCGCCGCGGCGCGCGCACACGCTCGTGCTCGTGCCGACGCGCGAGCTCGCGGCCCAGGTCGGCGAGACGCTGCGCGCGATCGCGCGCTTCGGCGACGTGCCGCTGAAGCTGTCGGTGCTGTACGGCGGCGTCTCGATCAATCTGCAGCTGATGAGCCTGCGCGGCGGCACCGACCTCGTCGTCGCGACGCCGGGCCGCCTGCTCGACGTCGTCGCGAAGAACGGACTCGACCTGTCCGAGCTGCGCTGCCTCGTGCTCGACGAGGCCGACCGCCTGCTCGACGCGGGCTTCGCCGACGAGCTGCGCGAGGTGCTCGCGCGGCTGCCCGCACAAAGGCAGAACCTGCTGTTCTCGGCGACCTTCCCGGCCGCCGTGCACGAACTCGCCGAGCGCTTGCTCGCGGAGCCGGTGCGCGTCGACGTCCCGTCGGCACCGATCGCCACGGAGGCCGCTGAGGCCGTCGACGCGAGCGGGCTCACCGAACGCGCGATCGCCGTGGACGCGGCGCGCCGCACGCCGCTGCTGCGCGCGCTGATCGAGCGCGAGAGCTGGTCGCGCGTGCTCGTGTTCGTCGCGACGCGCTACGCCTGCGACCACCTCGCCGACAAGCTGAACCGCGCGGGCCTCGCGGCCGCGGCCTTCCACGGCGATGCGAGCCAGGGTGCGCGCATGCGCACGCTCGCGGCGTTCAAGAGCGGCGCGCTGCGCGTGCTCGTCGCGACCGACCTCGGCGCGCGCGGCATCGACATCGCGCAGCTGCCCGTCGTCGTCAACTACGACCTGCCGCGCTCGACCGTCGACTACGTGCACCGCGTCGGCCGCACCGCGCGCGCGGGCGCGTCGGGACTGGCCGTGAGCTTCGTCAGCGCGACGACCGAGGCGCATTTCCGGCTGATCGAGAAGCGCGAGGGCCGGCGCCTCGCGCGCGAACAGGTCGCGGGCTTCGAGCCCAAGGACGTCGCGCCGGCGGACGCCGGCAGCGGCGGCGTCAAGGGCAGGCGACCGAGCAAGAAGGACAAGCTCAGGGCGGCAGCCGCGGCGGCCGCACCCACCAAGCCCTAGCTCCAAGAAGGCGGCCCTTGGCGGCCGCTTTCTTTCGCGCATATACTTCGCATGCGAAATAAATCCGTCGCGCGATGACCCCGCCCCAAAAGCCCCGCTTCATCTTCCTGCTCAACAGCGCGCAGCGCGCCTTGCACCAGTGCATCGCGCAGGAGCAGGCGCAGGCCGCGGGCGGCGACGCGCCCTCGCCGGCCCAGGCCGGCGTGCTGTTCGCGCTCGCGAGCGCGGACGGCCAGACCATGGGCCAGCTCGCCCAGGCGCTCGACCTCGCGCCTTCGGCCGTGTCGGGCCTGATCCAGCGCATGGAGGCGCTCGACTGGGTCGCGCGCCACGCCGACGCCGAGGACGCGCGCAGCTCGCGCGTGTGTCTGCGCGCGGCCGGCCGCGCGCAGCTGCCGGCGCTGCGCGCGGCGCTCGCGCGGCTCAACGCCAAGCTCGGCGACTCGTTCAGCGACGCCGAGCTGCAGACGGTCGCGCGCTGGCTCGAGCATGTGCGCCGGCTTGGCACGAACTGAAGACACCAAGGCCCTCATGGGCGCAAGCCCCCTGCCCCACCCCGGCGCCGCCACAACCGAGGCCGAGCGCGTCGAGATCGCCTGCGCCGACGGTCAGCGACTGCACGGCCACTTCATCGAAGCGGCCGGCGACGCCGCGCCGGGCCTGCCCGTGCTGATCTCGCCGGCGACCGGCGTCAGGCAGCATTTCTATCTGCGCTTCGCGGGCTGGCTCGCGCGCCGCGGCCATGCGGTGCTCGTGTTCGACTACCGCGGCATCGGCCTGTCGCGCGCGGGCCGGCTCGCCGACTGCCGCGCGTCGCTCGCCGACTGGGGCCGGCGCGACCAGGTCGCCGCGCTCGACTGGCTGCTCGCGCGCACGCGCGCCGAACAGGCCGTGATCGTCGGCCATAGCGCAGGCGGCCAGATGATCGGGCTGCTGCCCAACCACGGCCGCGTCGCGCGCGTCGTCGGCGTCGCCGTGTCGACCGGCTGGTTCGGCGGCATGCGCCTGGCCTTCGCGCTGCGCGCGCGCTTCGGCCTGCGCCTGCTGATGCCGGTCTGCAGCCGCCTGCTCGGCTACGCGCCGACCTCGAAGATCGGCCTCGGCGAGGACCTGCCGGCGCGCGTCGCGGCCGACTGGGGCCGCTGGTGCGCAGCCGGCGGCTACGCGACCAACGCGGTGCGCGGCCGCCCGGCCGAGGACTTTCACGCCCAGGTGCGCACGCCGATCGACGTGCTGCACGCGAGCGACGACGACATCGCGACGCCGGCCACCGTCGCCGACCTGCTGCGCACGCTGCCCGCGGCGCCGCGGCGCGTGCTGCAGGTGGCGCCGGCGAGCATCGGGCTCGGTGCGCTCGGCCACCTCGACTGGTTCCGGCCGTCGCATCGGGCGACGTGGCCGCTGATCGCACGCGCGGTTCGCGGCGAATCCCTCGAATTGCGGCGCTGAGCCCGGCGCGGCGTCCGGGGCCGCGCAGCCTGCTCGAGGTCCACAAGAAGCTGGTCAAGCAGCGAGAATGGCGAGCTGGCGATGGCGCGCAAACGCGTGCAGGAACTGAAGTCGTGAGCAACAGGCATCACGGGTCGAGCCTAGGGCCTGTCAACACTACGGAGACCCGATGCGTTGCCATCAAAACGAGTCCGAGCAAGGCGCAAAGCGAAGCTGGGGTGCGGCCCCAGCGAGGCTTTGCAACGCGGCGCGGGTCGGACGCAAGCTGCAGATCGAGCTGGTCTGAAGCATCCTGCGCGGGCAGATCAAGTGCCCACTTTGCGCAGCTGATATGAATTCTTCGTGATCGCGACGACGGTGCCGTCGGCGCCCTTCAGCTCGCATTCCCACTCGTAGTCGGCCTTGCCGGCGGCTTCGGCCTCGGCTTGCACCTTCCGGACGACCTCTTCGTCGACGCGGACCTCGACCCAGATGTCCGACGTCGCCGGCCGACGGAAGCGGATGCTCATGTCGCGCACGACCGGGTAGAAGCGCTGGCGGTCGAAGCTGCTCAGGAAGATCGCGCCGCCCGACAGCTCCGCCAGTGTGAACAAGGCCCCGGCGTACATCGAGCCGACATGGTTCCGGTTGGGCTCGAGCGGCATGCGCATCCGGGCATGCCCCCGCGCCAGCACTTCGACCACCACGCCGCTGTGGGCGACGAAGGGAATGCTCTTCTCGACCACTGCGCGCAGCGGCTCGAGCGGATCGGCGGTGCCCGGCATCAATTGCCCCCTTGCGTCCGGCGCACGAATTCGCCGATGTCGTCGTGCAGCTTCAGCGCCGACGGCCGGTGCGCGTAGATCATGTGGCCGGACGGGTAGTCGATGACCTCGATATTGCCGCGCAGGCTCGCCGGGATCGGCAGCTGGCGCAGCTCGTAGCGCGCGCTGTAGAAAGGCGTCGCGAGGTCGAAGTAGCCGCCAAGGTTGAGCACGTGCAGCTGCGGGTTGAGCTTCATCGCGAGCGCGAGGTCGGGGATCACGTCGGGCTGCAGCGCGATCGGCACGCCCGGGGCCTGGTGGCGGAAGTCCCAGAGGGGCCACGCGTCGATGCCGGGGCGGAACGGCTGGTCCTCGCCGAACTTCAGCGTACCGCGCACGTACTGGTTGAACACGGCGACGTAGGCCGCGCCGATGCCGCTGTCGAGCGGGTCGTAGGCCGCGTCGCGGTCGAGCGGGTCGATCACCGGGCCGTGAAAGCGCGCGTCGAGCCGCCCGACGGTCTCGCCGCGCTCTAGCGCGAGCGCCTGCGAGAACTCGGGGCCCGACACGCGCAGCCGTGCGCGCTCGAGATAGGCGACGGGCAGGCCCGTGAGCTCGTGCATGCGCGCCGCCACCGCGTGCAGCTCGGCGTCGCCGAGAGCGTTGCCGGCGGCGAGCGCGTGGGCGTACTCGCCCTCGGCAAAGCGGATCACGCCGTCGAGCCAGGGCTCGAGCGCCGCGGGCTGCTGCGGCAGCGCCTTGTGGTACCAGGCCACGGCGGCGTAGCTCGGCAGCGCGAGCACGTAGGCCATGGTGTCGTCGGGCGCGAGCTGCGGCGCGTCGACCAGGTGCGCGAGGTTCAGCACCTGCGACAGCAGGATCACGCCGTTCAGGTCGATCGAATGCTGCTCGATCAGCACGCGCGCGAGCGCGGCCGAGCGCATCGTGCCGTAGCTTTCGCCGAGCAGGTATTTGGGCGAGTTCCAGCGCCCGTACTGGGTCAGGAACTGGTCGACGAAGCGGCCGAACGCACGCGCGTCGGCGTCGACGCCGAAAAAGGCCTTCTCCTTGTCCTTGCCGAGCAGGCGGCCGAAGCCGGTGCCCGGGGCGTCGATGAAGACGAGGTCGGCGACGTCGAGCAGACTCGCCTCGTTGGGGCTCAGGCGGTACGGTGCGGGCGCGGTGTGCGTGTCCTCGGCCGTGTTCACGCGCACCGGCCCGAACGCGCCCATGTGCAGCCACAGCGACGCCGAGCCGGGGCCGCCGTTGTAAAGGAACATGAGCGGGCGCTTCGCCGCGTCGGCGCCATGCTTGAAGTAGGCGACGTAGAACATCGTCGCGCGCGGCGCGTCCTTGGGGTTCGTGCCGGGGGGGAGCTGGTCCTTGTCCTTCTCTTCGACGAGCAGCGTGCCGGCGACGGCCTGGTAGGCGAGCGCGGGGCCGGACTTGTCGGTCCACGTGCCTTCGGTGACGGCGTCCTTCGGGGCGACGTAGGCCGCGGCCGCGTCGGCGTCCTTGGCGGCGTCGGGCTTGGGCGGCTCGGCGGCCCAGCCAGATTGAGCGAGCAGAGTCGCGCCCAGGAGCGCGACGCGGAGTCCGGCGTGCAGATGCATTGTTCTTCTCCCCGAGGGCTGCGCGGAGCTTAGCCGCCGGGAGCGAACACCCACTAGGTAAAAAGCATTAGACGGCGTCGGGCGGCGCGCGCGTCAAAGCTCGAGCCGCGCCCCGAGCTCGACGACGCGGTTGGCCGGGATGCCGAAATGCGTGGTCGCGTCGACCTCGTTGCGCCGCTGCAGCGCGAACAGGTGCAGCAGCCCGCGCCGCCACCAGCGCCGGCCGGGCCCAAGCGACAGGGTCTCGTGGCCGAGGTAGAACGAGGTCGACATCGGGTCGAACAGGGTTTCCTTGCAGCGGCCCGAGGCCTGCTCGAGCAGCGCCGGCACGTCGGGGCTCTCCATATAGCCGTAGCTGCCGCTCATGCGCATGAAGCCGAGCGGCAGGTCCTCGAACTCGAGTCGCCGCGCCGCGTCGACGCGCGGTACCTCGGTGGTCTCGAGGCTCAGAAGAATCACGCGCTGGTGCAGCACCTGGTTGTGCTTGAGGTGATGCAGCAGGATCGTCGGCACGACGCGGTTGTTGTCGCACATGAACACGGCCGTGCCGTCGACGCGCAGCGGCGGCCCGGCGCGCAACCCGTCGACGAAGTCCGCGAGCGGCAGGCCGAGGCGCTCGTCGTTCGCGCGCGCGACCTGGCGCCGGCCGGTGCGCCACGAATACATCAGCAGGAACACGCCGCTGCCGAGCACGACCGGCAGCCAGCCGCCCTCGGCGAACTTCAGCGTATTGGCACCCATGAACGCGAGGTCGGCGACCATGAAGCCGCTGCACACGGCGGCGACGCGCCACCAGGGCCATTGCCAGCGCCAGCGCGCGAGCGCGCCGAACAGCAGCGTCGTGATCGCCATCGTCGTCGAGACCGCGAGACCGAAGGCCGCGGCGAGGCTGTCCGACGAGCGGAAGCCGAGCACGATCGCGACCGTGGCCGCCATCAGCAGCCAGTTCAGCTGCGGCACGTAGATCTGGCCGCGCGTCGCCGCCGACGTGTGGCGCACCTGCTGGCGCGGGCACAGGCCGAGCTGGGCCGCCTGGCTCGTCAGCGAGAACACGGCCGAGATCAGCGCCTGCGACGCGACGACCGTCGCCAGCGTGGCCAGCACGACCATCGGCAGCAGCGCCCAGCCCGGCACCATCGCGTAGAACGGCCGGTCGGCGAGCGTCGGGTCGCGCAGCAGCAGCGCGGCCTGCCCCAGATAGTTGACGATCAACGACGGCAACGCGAGGCCGTACCAGGCGAGCCGGATCGGGCGTCGGCCGAAATGCCCCATGTCGGCATATAGCGCCTCGCCGCCGGTCAGGCACAAGACGACGGCGCCGAGCGCCTCGAAGCCGTGAAAGCCGTTGCGCCGGAAGAAGCTCAGGCCCTCGAGCGGGTTGAACGCGGCGAGCACGCCGGGCGTGCGCACGAGGCTGACGACGCCGAGCACGAGGATCGCGACGAACCATGCCGCGAGGATCGGCCCGAAAGCTACGCCGACCTGCCCCGACCCCTTGGACTGGACCGCGAACAGCGCGATCAGGATCACGACGGTCAGCGGCACCACGTAGGGCGTGAATGCGGCGGTCGCGACCGACAGCCCCTCGACCGCGCTGAGCACCGAGATCGCCGGCGTGATCACGCCGTCGCCGTACAGCATGGCCGTGCCGACCAGGGCCAGGATCAGCCAGACATTGCGCGCCGGCAGGCCGCGCGCCGCCTTGGCGCGCCGGCCCCAGAGCAGCGCGAACAGGGCCAGGATGCCGCCCTCGCCCTGGTTATCGGCGCGCATCAGCACCAGCACGTACTTGAGGCTGACCATCACGATCAGCGACCACAGGAACAGCGAGGTGCAGCCGACCACGTTCGCGGCGCTCGGCGCCACGCCGCGGCCCGGGTGGAAGGCCTCCTGGAGCGCGTACAGGGGGCTCGTCCCGAGGTCGCCGAACACGATGCCGAGGGCCGCGAGGGCCAGCGTCGTCTGCCCGCGAAGCGTCGGCGCGAGCGCGGGGCTGCCAGCCCGGGCGGTGGCGGTGGTCATTTCGGGGCGGTCCTTGCGGCTGGGTTCGGGGCCACGCCTCGGCATCGCAAAGCGCTGCCCTCATTGCAACGGCCGGAGCCGTAAAGAAACCCTAAAAATTCTACGCGCCCCTATCAAAAACTCGCAAAAGCGCGCGGCGACGCCGTCCTCGGCCAAGGTCCGAGCGACCGCCGACGGCTGGACCACGCGATATCGAGCACTGCCGGGCGGCCATGCGCGGATGTCTGATACTTGCGCTCGCGCCGCAGCGTCCCCCATGGCCGAAGCCAGGTGGAGCCGACCCACGCGCTCTACTACGACCACCCGATCTGGCTCTGGGTACGGCGCGACAACAAGGCGCGCGCGCGATCGAGGCGGGCCTGCAAGCGGCGCCGCGCAACGGCACGTTCCGCGACCTCTTCCTCGAGCACCACAAGGCCGAGATCGATTTCGTGCGGCGCAGCCACCAGCGCTTGATCCCGCCGGCACCCGCGCCGCTGCCCGAGCGGCTCGAACCGCCCGACACCTCGTGGTGGTGGCCGCCGGGCGTCGGGCCGCAGCGTTAGGCGCCCTGCGCCACCCAGGCCTCGCTGCGCCGCCACAGCTCGGCCGCGAGCGCCGTGTCGCGCGCCATCGCACTCGGCGTGCGCGGCTTGCACTTGTCGTAGTACAGGCCGGTCTCGGCGGCCGCAGCGGCCGAGGTCGCGCAGTGCAGCGTCGTCGCCGCGCCCTGCTCGACCGTGATCATGAAGCGCTTGATCAGCCAGCGCAGCGGCGCCGGGACCTCGCGCCAGACCTCGCTCGCGACGACGCCGGGGTGCAGGGCGTAGCAGGTGATGCCCTGGCCGGCGACGCGGCGCGCGAGCTCGGCGCTGAACAGCGCGTTCGCGAGCTTGGACGCGCTGTACTCGGGCAGGCCGGTCGTGCTGCGCGTGGGCTCGCGCAGCGCGTCCCAGTCGAGCGGCGGCGAGCGGTAATGCGCGCGGCTCGACACCGTGACGATGCGCGCGGGCGTGCTCGCCTTCAGCCGCTCGAGCAGCAGCTGCGTCAGCAGGAAATGGCCGATATGGTTGGTGCCGAACGCGAGCTCGAAACCCGATTTGGTGAGCCCGCGCGCACCGGCCAGGCCGGCGTTGTTGACGAGCAGCTGCAGCGGCAGGCCGCGCGCGAGGAACGCGTCGGCGCAGCGCCGCACCGAGTCGAGGTCGGCGAGGTCGAGCGCGAGGAACTCGCCGCGACCGCCGACCGCGGCGATGTCGGCGAGCACGCCCTCGGCGCGCTCGGCCGTTCGACACGCGACAAAGACCTGGTAGCCCTGGCGCGCGAGCTCGCGCGCCGTGACCCGGCCGATGCCGGTGTTGGCGCCCGTCACGAGGGCGACGCGCCCGTCGAGCGGGGCTTGGGGGGTGGCGTTCGTCATGGCGCAGCAGCATAGTCGAGCCGACCCGGCGCGGGAGTCCGGGCCGCCCCTACGCGCGCCGCAGCGGTCAGCGGGCCGTCGCGACCCGCTCGGCCCTGGCCTCGGGCAGGCAGCCGGCCCCGGCCAGCGCGGCCTCGACGGCCTGGTCGAGCGGCGTGTGCGGCTCCTCGCCGAGCACCTCGCGCAGGCGCGCGTTGACGAGGCGCACCGGCTGGCGCCACAGATAGCGCATCTCCTGGAGCTCGCGCAGCGTCGTCACGAACGGCGCGGCGAGGCGCAGCAGCCACCACGGCGTCGCACCGATGCGCGGCGTGCGGCCGCTGCGGCGCGCGACGACGCGCTGGATCGCCTCGGCCATCTGGCGGCCGTCGGCGTCCCAATGGCCGGCCATGTGGAAGCGCTCGAATGCGCCGAGGCGATCGCGGCGCGCGAGCAGCGCGACGATGGTGCGCGCGACGTCGGTCAGGTAGGCCCATTGGTGGCCGACGCCGGGCGCGGCCGGGTTCGCGATCGACGTCACCGGACGCCCCGGCTTGACGAGGCCCTGCGAAAACCAGTTGTTGCCGGGCCGCGGGCCGAAGAAGTCGCCCGCGCGCACGATGATCACGCGCGCGCCCTGGCGGCTCGCGATCTCTAGGCGGCGCTCGAGCTCGACGCGGATCGCGCCCTTGCGCGTGAGCGGGCGCTGCGGCGCGTCCTCGCCGATCGGCGCGGCGAGCGCGTCGGGGCCGTAGTTGTAGACCGTGCCCGGCAGCACGACGGTCGCGCCGAGTGCCGCGGCGACGGCCGCCGTGTTCTCGACCATCGGCACGACGAGGCGGTCCCAGTCGCGGTAGCCGGGCGGGTTGACCGCGTGGACGATGACCGCGCAGCCGGCCGCGGCGCGCGCGACGTCGGCGCGGTTCAGCGCGTCGCCGCGCCACCAGGTGATGCCGTCGCGCGCGCCCTCCGCGGCGACGCCGCGCTGCAGCGCGTGGACGCTCCAGCCCGCGTCGCGCAGCTGGCGCGCGAGCTCGCCGCCGATGCCGCCGCTCGCGCCGAGGACCAGGGCCTTGCGGCCGTCGTTGATGCTGTTCATGGCTGATGCCCTTTCGTTGGGGTCGGCCCGGGACGGGTCGATGGGATGGATTCTGGGCAGCCCGCAGAACAATTTAAATTGCCGAACACGATCAAGCAGCTATACATTTATGCATGACCACGAAGATCGGCTGGGAGCTCTACCGCTCGTTTCTCGGCGTGCTCGAGGCGGGCTCGCTGTCGGGCGCCGCGCGCGCGCTCGGCATCACCCAGCCGACGGTCGGCCGCCAAGTTGCCGCGCTCGAGCGCGCGCTCGGCCTCGTGCTGTTCACGCGCTCGCAGACCGGCCTGCTGCCGACCGAGGCGGCGACGGACCTGCGCGCGACGGCCGCGGCGATGGCGCACCTGGCCGCGGCCTTCGAGCGCGCGGCCGAGCGCGGCCCCGGCCCGGTCTCGGGCGCTGTGCGCATCGGCTGCAGCGAGGTCGTCGGCGTCGAGGTGCTGCCGCCCATCGTCGCGCGGCTGCGCGACGCGCACCCGGCGCTCGAGGTCGAGCTCGTGCTCGACGACCGCGTCCAGGACCTGCTGCACCGCGAGGTCGACATCGCCGTGCGCATGACGCGGCCGCACCAGGCGCAGCTGCTCGCGCGGCGCGTCGGGCGCATCGAGGTCGGCCTGCACGCGCACCGCGACTACCTCGCGCGCCGCGGCATGCCGCGCCGCGTCGCCGACCTCGCCGCCCACGCGGCGATCGGCTACGACCGGCCGACGGCCTTCGTGCGCGCGGCCGAGAAGTCCTTGAAGGGCCTGCGCCACGAGCAATTCGCGCTGCGCTGCGACAGCAACCTCGGCCAGCTCGCGCTGATCCGCGCGGGCGCCGGCGTCGGCTTCTGCCAGGTGCCGCTCGCGCGCCGCGACCCGGCCCTCGTGCGCGTGCTGCCGCGCCAGTTCGCGCTGCCGCTCGAGACCTGGGTCACCATGCACGAGGACCTGCGTGCGAGCCCGCGCTGCCGCGCGGCCTTCGACGCGCTCGTCGACGGACTGCTCGCCTACCTCGGCTGAGTCAGGCGCCCGGCACCAGGTCGCCGAACCAGAAGTCGAGCTCGCGCTTGCGGCTCGGGTCGAAGTTCGGCCCCGCGAAGAAATGGTCCTGCCAGCTGTCGTCAGCCTTGAGCCCGGGCCAGGGCTGGGCTCCGCTCTGGCTCTGGTGCAGCGTGTGACGGTATTTGAAATGCTCGAACACGCTCATGATGTTGACCGCGTATTCGTAGGCTAGGCCCGGTGCGTTCTCGACGATCAGCAGGTTGTCGTCGTTCTTCGAGCTCGCCTTGGGGCCGAGGTTGTGCGAGCCGGTCATGACGACCGGGTGCGAGCCGAACGGGTCGACGACGACGACCTTGCTGTGGATCGTGACCATCTTGCCGCGCTCCTCGTCGTCGAACCACTTTGAGAGCGCTTCGTCGAGCCGGTCGGGCAAGGTGACCTCGGGGTCGGCGTCGACCTCGGTGCCGCGGTCGTACATGCTCAGGATCGGCTTGCTCTTGCCGCCCGGGTCGGCGTTGACGACGCCGTGGATGAACAGCTTGACGTGGTCGAGCGCGAGGATGTCGTTGAGCAGCGTGCCCTGGGTTCCCGGGTTAAAAAACAGGAACAGCACGCCCTGGCGCGCGCCCTGGATCAGCTTGCGCGCGTCGGCGAGGTCGACGAAGTTCTGCACGGGCGCCTGCCAGGCCGTCATGCTGACGCCGCCGTCGATGCCGCTGCGCCCCGGCGTCGAGCCGTGCTGGGCAAGCCAGGCCGGGTAGGCGTTGCCGGCCTTCTTGAGGTCCTGCCAGCGATCGAGGTAGGTCTGCGCGATGACCGGGTCGTCGACGAGCAGCGCGTTGTTGACCTGCGTGCACAGGCCCGTGACGGTCAGGTTCGTGCTGCCGGTCTGGATGCCGCGCGGCTTGCCCGCGCCGTCGCAGAAGACGATGAACTTGTTGTGCGCGAAATGCGGGCTCGCGACGATGCGGTCGACCAGATCGACGACCGGGCGCAGCTGGCTGCGCACCGCGGCGTTCTCGTCGGGAACGGCGGGCGCGCCGTTCTTCGCCGGCTTGTAGGCGCCCGAGCCGAGGATCAGGTGGCAGCGCTTGCCGAAGGCCTCGATCGCGGCGATCACTTCGGGGTCGTTTAGCTCGTAGAGCGCCGCGTAGATCTCCTGGCCGGCCGCGTTCGCGGCCTTGAGCTCGGCGAGCACCTGGACGAGCAGATGGCCGCCGAGTTCTTCGCGCAGCGGATCGCCCGAGGTCGCGATGCTGTGGTCGAGCAGCGCCGTCGGCGTGTCCTTGCCCGGTTCGGCGAGCGCGCGCGCGACCCATTGCGACGAGACGACGCCCCTGTTGAAGTAGGCGCGCAAGCCCGGCGTCTGGCCCGTGCCGAGGCGCACCGGCGCCGACCAGGGGCTCGGCTCGCCAAAGGTCGGCGCGGCCGGCGTGCCGAGCATCGGGCAGACCTGGTACTTGGCCTGCTGCGCGCCGTCGGGCACGAAGAAGTCGCTCCACATGAAGCGCTGGACCGGCCAGACCGTACTCGGCTTGTGCGCGCCGCTCTGCGCCGCGGGGTCGTCCGCGAAGCCGACCCAGTTGTCGATCACGTCCACCCGCTTGGGGACGAGCTCCCGGCCGTTCGCGTCGAGCAGCTCGCGCGCGAGGCTGAAGCCGAGGCAGCCCGGGATGCGCCCGGACATGCGCCAGACGACCGTCGTCTCGTCGATATTGGCATAGGCACAGATCTCGATCGCCATGGAGTCCTCCCGGGGCCAGGTCAGGCGGCGCGCCTGGGGACCATGGTCACGGCGGTCTGTGGCAGATCCGTGAAGCCGCGGGGCCGCACGGCCTGCGTTCGTCCTGCTTCTTGAGGATGGGCGAGCCGGCGCTACCTGACCGTCAGATCGGCGCTGCCGCGGCTGTGGTAGCCCTCGGTCTCGAGGATCATGTAGTCGAAGTCGCCGAGCTCGAGGCCGAGCTTCGCCCACGCGTCGAAGTGGTTGCCGGTCGTGACCTGGCCGCTCGAGCGCTTGGTCGTGCGCACGCTCCAGTACTGCTCGAAGGTCGCGGTGCCGAGGATCGACGGCTGGTTCACGCGCAGCGTCTTGTAGATCTTGTAGGTGCCGCCGTCGCTGTCGAACGTGCCGATCGGCTCGACGGCGCCCGGCGGCTGCCAGTCGCCGTGGTTCTCGACGATGTAGTACTCGACGAGCGGGTGGGTGGTCCAGCCGTAGATGGCGAGGTAGCCGTTGCTGCCGCCGTCGAAGCGGCCGTCGAACGCGATGACGCGGCGGCCGCCGGTCGCCCAGCCCTTGCCGGCCGTGAAGTTGCCCGTCGGGCTGTCCCACGTGACGCCGTAGCGGCCGGCCGCGCCGAGCGTCATCGACACGCTGCCCGGCGAATCGGTCCAGAACGAGTAGAAGTAGCCGCCCTGCTCGCCGCGCTGGTTGCGCGTGAGCGTGGCGGGGCCCGGCGGCGTCGCGGCGCAGCCGGCGAGCAGCGCGGCGGCCAAGGCAGCGACGGCGGCCGAACAGGGCAGGGCCAGAGGCTTCTTCATGCGGATCTTTCCTTGGAGGGGCTCTTCACGCCCGTTCAGCGCTCGGCGTCGACCGAGAAAAAACGATGCAGCGTGCTCGAGCGGTAGAAGTCGCCGGGCCGCAGCAGCGTCGACGGCCAGTCGGGGCCTGCGGGCCGGTTCGGCGAGTCGGGCGCGTGCTGGGTCTCGAGGCACAGGCCCGCGCCGCGCACGTAGTGCTCGCCGTTCGAGCCGCGCAGCGAACCGTCGAGATAGGCGCCCGCGTAGAACTGCACGCAGGGCTCGGTCGTGTGGAGCTCCAGCGCGCGCCCCGAGGTCGGGCAGACGAGCCGCGCCGCGCGGTGCATGCGGCCGTCGTGCGGGTGGTCGAGCACCCAGTTGTGGTCGAAGACCTCGGCGTCGCCGACGCGGCGCGGCGCGCGGAAGTCGAAGCGGCTGCCGTCGACCGGCCGGTGCGCGATCGGGATGCCCTGCGCGTCGGCCTCGGTAGAGCGGCTCGCGAACAGCTGCAGCTCGTGGTCGAGCGCCGTGCCCCGGCCCGCGAGGTTGAAGTAGCCGTGCGAGGTCAGGTTGCATAGCGTCGGCTGGTCGCTGCGCGCCTCGTAGTCGATGCGCCAGCCCGCGTTGCCGTCGAGCGTGTAGCGCACCGCGACGGCGAGCCGCCCCGGAAAACCCATCTCGCCGTCGGCGCTCGTGTAGCGCAGCAGCAGGCTCGCGACGCCGCCCTGCAGCTGCGGCTCCGCCTGCCACAGCTGGCGGCCGAAGCCGGCCGCGCCGCCGTGCAGGCAATGCTCGCCGTCGTTCGCGTCGACGCGGTACTCGCGGCCGTCGATCGAGAAGCGCGCGCCGGCGATGCGGTTCGCGTAGCGGCCCGCGACGACGCCGAAGAACGGATTGCGCAGCTCGTAGTCGCGCAAGTTGTCGAAGCCGAGCACGACGTTCGCGCTGCGGCCCAGGCGGTCGGGCACCCAGAGCCCACTGACGATCGCGCCGTAGTCGAGCACCGCGAGTTGCAGGCCGCGCCCGTCGTCGAGCCGGTACTCGTGGACCGGGCGGCCGTCGGCGAGCTGGCCGAACTCGCGCTTGTCGATGCGTGCTGCCGTCCTTGCTGCCACAGCCGTCACACCGCGCCCCGCACGTTCACGTGGAGCCCGTACAGCGAATGGCTGCTCGCCATGAACAGGCGGTTGTGCTTCGCGCCGCCGAAGCACAGGTTCGCGCAGCGCTCGGGCAGGTGCACATGGGCGAGCGGCCGGCCGTCGGGCGCGTAGAC
Organism: Roseateles sp.; assembly: GCA_019232985.1. The sequence goes on from JAFAMW010000052.1 coordinate 84,125, forward strand.
GCGCACGCCGTCGAGCGCGGCCGCGTCGGCGCCCGGCGTACCGTTCGAGCCGAAGCCGCACCAGAGGTTGCCCTGCACGTCGACGGCCATGCCGTCGAGCGCGCCGGGGCCGCCGGCGTCGACGACAAGGCGCTGGTTCGTGAGCTTGCCGGCGGCGTGGTCCCAGGCCCAGATCAGGCGGTGCGGCCGGGCGCGGCTCTCGATCACGTAGAGCGTGCGCTCGTCGGGGCTGAACGCGAGGCCGTTCGAGCCCTGCAGCGCGTCGAGCATCATCTCGACGCGGCCGCTCGCGGCGTCGATTCGGTAGACGCCGTGCGGCAGCTCGGGCGCGGCCGGCGCGCCCTCCCAGTCGCCGCTGATGCCGAACGGCGGGTCGGTGAACCACACGCTGCCGTCGGCGCGGCAGCAGGTGATGTCGTTCGGCGAGTTCAGCGGCTTGCCGTCGAAGCCGTCGGCGAGCACCGTGATGCGGCCGTCGTGTTCGGTACGCGTGACGCGGCGCGTCAGGTGCTCGCACGCGAGCAGGCGGCCCTGCACGTCGCGCGCGAGGCCGTTCGCGTTGTTGGACGGCCGGCGGAACTCGGCGATCTGGCCCGAGCAGTCGTCCCAGCGCAGGATGCGGTCGTTCGGAATGTCGGACCAGAGCAGGAAGCGGCCGTCGCCGAACCAGACCGGGCCCTCGCTCCACTGGCAGCCCGTGTGCAGTTGCTCGACGCAGGCCGAGAACAGGCGCAGCGCGGCGCCGCGCGCATCGAGGACCTCGAAGGCAGGGTCGGGCAGGCGCGCGTTGGGGGTGAACGGGATGCGGGGGCCGAGGTTCATCGCGGGGTCCTCATCAGTCTTGCGGCGCGTCGTCGCCGAACGGCCCCTTGATAACGAACGCGCCGCCCTGACAACGCTGCTCGGGCCGGGTCGGGTCGAGCGGCGGCTGGCGCGCCTCGACGGCGGCGCGGAACGGCGCCGAGCTGTCGGCGGCCTGGAAGCCCAGGTGGCCGGCGCTGCGGTTGTCCCAGAACAGGCGCTCGTTCGCGCCGACGCCGTAGACGATGGTGTGACCGACCACGGGGGCCGCGAGCGCCGCGCAGATCAGGCGCTCGAGGTCCTCGTAGGACAGCCAGGTCGCGAGCATGCGGCGGTCGACCGGCTCGGGCCAGGTCGAGCCGATGCGCAGACTCACGGTCTCGACGCCGTAGCGGTCGAAGTAGAACTGCGCGAGGCCCTCGCCGTAGACCTTGGACAGGCCGTAATAGCCGTCGGGCCGCACCGGGTGCTGCGGCGTGATGACCTCGGCCTGGGTGTAGAAGCCGGTCACGTGCGAGGAGCTCGCGTAGACGACGCGGCGCACGCCGTGGCGCCGCGCGGCCTCGTACAGGTGGTAGCTGCCGACGATGTTCGCGGGCAGGATCTCCTCGAAGGACTTCTCCACCGACACGCCGCCGAAGTGCAGCACCGCGTCGACGCCTTCGAGCAGCGCATGCACGGCGGCCTTGTCGGCGAGGTCGGCCGGCACGACCTCCTCGCCCGGGCCGGCCGCGTCCATCGCGCCGATGTCGGAGACGCGCAGCACGTCGCAATAGGCCTTCAGGCGCGGCCGCAGCACGCGGCCGATATTGCCGGCCGCGCCGGTCAGCAGCAGGCGCTTGAAGCGCAGCGCGGTATAGGGAGGCTTGCCTTCGCTGGTCATGCGGCGGATCCGCGCTTGCGGCCCAGGATGATCATGCCGAGCAGGTCCTCGGGCGTGACCTCGGGAATGTTGACGGTGTCGACGACGGCGCCGCCCTTCATGACGGTCGCGCGGTCGCAGACCTCGAACACGTCGGGCATGTCGTGGCTGATCAGGAAGATGCCGATGCCTTCGCGCTTGAGGCGCTGGATCGTGTCGAGCACCATGCGCGTCTCGGCCGGGCCGAGCGCCGCGCAGGGCTCGTCCATGATCAGGATGCGCGCGTCGAAGTACAGCGCGCGCGCGATCGCGACGGTCTGCCGCTGGCCGCCCGACATCGCGCTGACCGGCTTGCGCAGGTCGGTGAAGTTCGGGTTCAGGCGCGCGATGACCTGGCGCGCCTCGTGCTCCATGCGGTCGGTGTCGAGCGTGCCCCAGCGCGTGCGCAGCTCGCGGCCGAGGAACAGATTGCTCGGCGCGTCGAGGTTCTCGGCGAGCGCGAGGGTCTGGTGGATGGTCTCGATGCCGGCCGCGCGCGCGTCGCGCGGGCTCGCGAAGCGCTGGGCCACGCCGCGCACGCGGATCTCGCCCGCGTCGACCGGGTAGACGCCCGACAGCAGCTTGATCAGCGTGCTCTTGCCCGCGCCGTTGTGGCCGAGCAGGCCGACGACCTCGCCCTCGAACAGCGTGCAGTCGACCGCGTCGACGGCCTGCAGGCCGCCGAAGCGCTTGCTCACGCCGCGGACCTCGACGAGTGGGGTGCGCACATCGCTCATCGCCTGGCTCCGCGGTTGTAGAGCCCGTCGAACCAGACGGCCGCGATCAGGATCATGCCGATGAAGATCTGCCGCTTCGCGCTCGCGACGTCGAGCAGCACCATGCCGTTGTCGAGCGTCTGGATCAGCAGCGCGCCGACGATCGCGCCGGCGATCGAGCCGCTGCCGCCGCTCAGGGAGGTGCCGCCGATCACGGTCGCCGCGATCACGTAGAGCTCGGCCATCTGGCCGATCGAATGGGTGCCCGAACCGAGCCGCGCGGTCGTGATCACGGCCGCGACGGCGCTTAAGCCCCCCATCAGCATGAACAGCTGGAGCAGCAGGCGCCGGGTCGGCAGGCCGGCGAGCAGCGCGGCCTCGGGGTTGCCGCCGAGCGCCCAGACATGGCGGCCGAAGCGCGTGCGCCGCGCGACGACGTCGAGCCACAGCGCGACGACGAGCAGCACGAGCACCGGCAGGCCGAGGCCCTTGCCCGCGCCCGCGTCGCTGCCCGGGTCCGGGTAGGCGCAGACCACGGCGACGAACGCGAGCAGCGCGCCGCCGCTCACGGCGAGCTTGAGCGCGTCGGCCCATAGCGGCGCGAGCCGCGCGCCGTACCGGGCGCGCGAGCGGCGCTTCGCGACCGTCTGCGCGGCGAGCGCGGCGACGCCGGCGACGCCGAGCCCCCAGCTCCAGGCGGGGCCGAGCGAGCCGTCCTGCCCGCCGCCGAGGCGTTGATACGCGTCGGCGAGCGGCGCGAGCGTCTGGCCGTCGGCGACGAGAAACGCCGCACCGCGCCACATCAGGTAGCCGGCGAGCGTGACGACGAAGGCCGGCACGCCGCGGTAGGCGACCCACCAGCCCTGGAACGCGCCGACGATCAGGCCCGCGAGCAGGCCGACGCCGATCGACACGAGCCATCCCATGGCACCGGCGCTGCCGAGCCAGTTCGTCTGCGTCCACGCGACGAGCATGCCCGTGAAGGCCATCAGCGAGCCGACCGACAGGTCGATCTGGCGCGCAACGATCAGGTAGACCATGCCGCAGGCCGCGATCGCGGTCACGCAGGTCTGGATCGACAGGTTGTAGAGGTTGCGCGGCGACAGGAACACGCCGTCGGTGGCCCAGGCCAGCGCAAGCCAGATCAGCGCGAGCGCGGCGACGAGCGCGCCGAAGCGCGCGTCGAAGCCGAGCCGGTCGAGCCGCGAGCGCATCGGGGCGCGGGGCGTCATTTGCAGGCCGGCGGCGCGCTCGCCGCGGCCACGCCCGCGCAGACCTGGGCCTTGCTGGCCCAGCCCGCGTCGATCACGAGCTTGAGCTGGTCGCGCGTGACCGCGACCGGCTTGAGGAACACGGTCTCGATCGGCAGCTTCTTGCTGCCGCCGCTCCAGACCTGCGCGCCGGGGATCGCCGCGGGCTTGGTGTGCTCGGCGAGCAGCACGGCGAAGCGGCCCGCCGTGCGGCCGAGTTCGCGCGAGTCCTTCCAGACCGTCACGGTCTGCTCGCCGCGCGCGACGCGGTTCAGCGCCGCGATGTCGGCGTCCTGGCCCGAGACGGCGATGCCCGTGAGGTTCTGCGCGCGCAGCGCCGCGATCGCGCCGCCGGCCGTGCCGTCGTTGGACGCGACGACCGCGTCGACCTTGTTCGCGTTGCGCGTGAGCAGCTGCTCCATATTGCGCTGCGCGAGCTCGGGCGACCAACCGTCGGTGTATTGCTCGCCGACGACCTTGACGGCGCCGCTCGCGATCGCGGGCTTGAGCACCTCGAGCTGGCCGGCGTGGATCACGTCGGCGTTGGAGTCGGTCGGCGAGCCCTTGATGAACACGTAGTTGCCGCGCGGCTTGGCCGCGAGCACGGCGCGCGCCTGGATGCGCCCGACCTCGGCGTTGTCGAAGCTCAGGTAGAGCACGCTCGGGTCCTGGATCAGGCGGTCGTAGGCGAGCACCGGCACGCCGGCCTGGCGCGCCGCGTTGACGCCGGGCAGCACGGCCTGGGCGTCCATCGCGAGCACGATCAGCACCTTCGCGCCCTTGGTCAGCAGCGCGTCGATGTCGGCGAGCTGCTTCTCGTTCGAGCCTTGCGCGTCGGCCGAGACGTAGCGGTCGCCCGCGGCCTCGATCGCGGCCTTGAGGGCGGCCTCGTCGCGCTTCCAGCGTTCTTCCTGGAAGTTCGACCAGGACACGCCGATCACGTCGCCCTTGGCCGCGGCGGCCGTGCACGCGCCGCCGAGGGCGGCCGCGAGCAGGGCGCCGAGCACCAGGTTCTTGCGCTTCATGCCTTGTCTCCTCGCGCGCCTTTCGCCTCTTCGCGGGCGGGCGCGCCGTCTCAGATGTAGCGGTTCACGAGCGCCTCGAGCCGCTCCTGCTGGCCCGAGCGCGGCTGCGGCTCGATGCCGGTGCGCGCCACATAGGCCGCGCAGTCGGCCAGGCTCATCTTGCCAGAGCTCAGGCTGCGGCCGAGTTCGCCGTCCCAGCCCGCGTAGCGCGCCTGCACCGCGCCGCCGAGCTTGTCCTCGGCGATCATCTGCTCGGCCACCAGCAGCGCGCGCGCGCAAAGGTCCATCGCCTCGGCGTGCGCGACCACCAGGTCGTCCGGGTCGATCGACTGGCGCCGCACCTTCGCGTCGAAGTTCAAGCCCCCCTGCCCCAGACCGCCGCCCTTGACGATGTGGTAGATCGCCAGCGCCACCTGCGGCAGGTTGTTCGGGAACTGGTCCGTGTCCCAGCCCAGCAGCTCGTCGCCGCGGTTCATGTCGATCGAGCCCAGGATGCCCAGCGTCTGCGCCGTCACGATCTCGTGCTCGAAGGTGTGGCCCGCCAGCAGCGCGTGGTTCTGCTCGAGGTTGACCTTGACCTCGTTCTCCAGCCCGTGGCGCTTCAAGAAGCCGTACACGGTCGCCGTGTCGAAGTCGTACTGGTGCTTGGTCGGCTCCGCCGGCTTGGGCTCGATCAGGATCGCGCCCTTGAAGCCGATCTTGTGCTTGTGCTCGACCACCATGTTCAGGAAGCGGCCCAGGTTGTCCAGCTCACGGCCCATGTCCGTGTTCAGCAGCGTCTCGTAGCCCTCGCGCCCGCCCCACAGCACGTAGTTCTCGCCGCCCAGCTCGTGCGTCATCTCCAGCACGTTGTGCACCTGCGCCGCCGCGTACGCGAACACCTCGGGGTCCGGGTTCGTCGCCGCGCCCGACATATAGCGCCGGTTGCTGAACAGGTTCGCCGTGCCCCACAGCAGCCGGCGCCCGCTGTCCTGCATCTTGCGCGCGAATATCTCGCCGATGTGGCGCACGTTGCGGTTGGACTCCGCCAGGCTCGCGCCCTCCGGCGCGATGTCGCGGTCGTGGAAGGTGTAGTACGGCGCGTTCACCAGGCGCAGCAGCTCGAACATCACGTCCGCCTTCGCCTCTGCCTGCTTGAGCGCGTCACCGCCCGCCGCGTGCCACGGCCGCTGGAACGTGTCCCCGCCGAACGGGTCCAGCCCCGGCCACACGAAGTTGTGCCAGTAGCACACCGCAAACCGCAGGTGCTGCTCCATCGTCTTGCCCAGCACCACCTGCTCGGGCTTGTAGTACTCGTATTGCCAGGGCTCGCTTTGCTTGAAGAAGGGGACGCTGCTCATGGGGAACTCGCTTGGAAGGGTTGACTGAGAAATGGTAGCGCAAACATTTTAGACCAGGAAAGCGCTGTCAGGAAGAGGGATCGGTGTTTACGCGGGGATCGCGCCCGCCAGCAGGCGACGCTCGGCGAGCTCGGCCGCCATGTCGAGCGTGCGCTGCTTGCTCAAGCGGTTCGCGAGCAGGCAGGCCGCGCAGGCCGCGAACAGGCAGCCGACGCCGATGCTCGAGCAGAAGCGGTAGCCGACGATCGCGTTCGCCGCACCCGGCGCCTGGGTGTCGTAGCCGAAGCAGCCGGCGAGCACCCACAGCAGGCTCGCCGAGCCGAGCGCGAGGCCGGTCTTGAGCGAGAAGCCGATCGTCGCGAACACCATGCCGGTGAAGCGCCGGCCGGTCTGCCACTCCGAGTAGTCGGCCGCGTCGGCGTACATCGCCCACATGATCGCGCAGGTCGGCGCGTAGACGAAGGAGCCGGTCACGGCGAGCGCGAGCATGCCCCAGACCGCGTCCGGCGGCAGCAGGTACATCGCGAACGCGTTGAGCGCGGCGAGCGAGAAGCAGGTCACGGCGACCGTGCGCTTGCCGAAGCGCGCGGCGAGGCCCGTCGACAGCATGATCACGACGATGGTCGTGCCGAAGCCGGCCATGTTGACGAGGCTGTTGAACACGTCGGCGACGTTCGAGCTCGACAGGTCGTCGCGCGTGCCGTGGACGATGTAGCCGAGCGTGTCGAGCAGGCGGCCGTAGCCGCTCGTCGGCGACGCCGTGAGGCCCAGGCCGTCGACGAAGTCGTACATCGCGACCTTGTCGGCGTAGTGATGGTAGTAGTTGTAATGCGCGCCGCCGCGCAGCGCGAGCATCGCGAAGTGGAACAGCGTGTAGCCGATCAGCGCGATCCACGGGCCGTTCTTGAGCAGGTCGCGGAAGTCCTGCAGCGGCGAGCTGCGGTCCTCGACGAGCGGCTTGATGCGCTCCTTGGTCGTCAGGAAGGTCACGAGGAACAGCACGAGGCAGGCCGCGGCCCAGATCGTCATCGTGACCTGCCAGCCATGCTGGCGGTCATGGCCCTGCGCGAACTTGGCGACGAGCGGCAGCGTGAAGCCGCCGACGATGAACTGCGCGACGTTGACCGACACGAAGCGGTAGGAGTTGAGCTTGGTGCGCTCGTTGAGGTCGCCCGTCATCACGCCGCCGAGCGCCGAGTAGGGCATGTTGTTCATCGAATACAGCGTCATCAAGAGCGTATTCGTGATGCCCGCGTACGCGATCAGCATGCCCGTGCTCCAGCCCCAGGTCTTGTCGGGCACCGTGTAGGCGAGCACCATCACGACGGCCCAGGGGATCGCGGTCCACAGCACCCAGGGGCGGAACTTGCCCCAGCGCGTCTCGGTGCGGTCGGCGAGCACGCCGACGACCGGGTCGGCGATCGCGTCCCACAGGCGCGGCCACAGCAGGATCGCGGCGGCCGCGTTCGCGCTGAGGCCGAACACGTCGGTGTAGTAGTTCAGCTGGAACAGCACCATGGTCATGAAGACCAGGTTCGCGGCGGCGTCGCCCGCGCTGTAGCCCGCCTTTTCGACGAAGGAAAGTCGCTGACTCATAGGTCTCCAGCGTTCTACTGGTTAACGGGGCTCAGGCCTTGGCGAATCCGCGCAAGGCCGGATAAAGCTGCTGCCAGCGCGCGTGGCGCTCGGCATGCAGGATCACGCGCTCGGCGCGCGGCTGATAGGTGTGCAAGCGCTCGGGCCTGCGCAGCGCGGCCAGCGGCTCGCCGGCCGCGAGGCGCGCGAGCCGCGCGGCGCCGAGCGCGCAGCCGATCTCGCTCTCGGCGACGCGGTGCAGCGGGATGCCGAGCACGTCGGCCATCAGCTGGCACCACAGGGCCGAGCGTGCGCCGCCGCCGATCACGTCGGCCTCGGCGAGCTGCGTGCCGGCGCTCGCGAGCGCCTGCTGCGCGTCGCGCATCGCGTAGGCCACGCCCTCGAGCACGGCCAGCGTCATGTCGGCGCGCGTCGTGCCGCCGGACAGGCCCAGGAAGCCGCCCTGCACCGTCGCGTCGTTGTGCGGTGTGCGCTCGCCATTCAAATAGGGGCCGAACCAGCAGCGAGCCGGTGCGGGGTCGGCGCCGAGCTCGGCGAGCAGCTCGGCCTCGGGCTTGCCCGCGACGCCGGCCCACCACGCGAACGAGGCCGCCGCGCTGAGCAGCACGCCCATCTGGTGCCAGGTGTCCGGCACCGCGTGGCAGAACGCGTGGACCGCGTGCTCGGGCGCTGGCGCGTAGGTGGCCGTCGTCGCCCACAGCACGCCCGAGGTGCCGAGCGACACGAACGCGTCGCCCGCATGGATTGCGCCGAGGCCGACCGCGCCGGCCGCGTTGTCGCCGGCGCCGCCCGCGATCACCGGGGCGGTCTTGAAGCCCCAGCGCGCGCAGAGCGCGGGCGCGAGCGTCGCGCTGACGGCGCTGCCCTCGACGAGGCGCGGCATCTGGTCGCGGCGCATGCCGGTCGCGGCGAGCGCCGCGTCGGACCAGTCGCGCCGCGCGACGTCGAGCCACAGCGTGCCGGCCGCGTCGGACAGGTCCTCGGCGTACTCGCCCGACAGGCACCAGCGCACATAGGCCTTGGGCAGCAGCACTTTGGCGACGCGCGCGAAGACCGCGGGCTCGTGCTCGGCGACCCACATCAGCTTGGGCGCCGTGAAGCCCGGCATCGCGAGGTTGCCGGTGACCGCGTGCAGCGCCGGCCAGTCGCGGGTCAGGCGCTCGCATTGCGGGCCGCTGCGGCCGTCGTTCCAGAGGATGCAGGGGCGCAGCACGGCGCCGTCGGCGTCGAGCAGCGTCGCGCCGTGCATCTGGCCCGACAGGCCGATCGCGACGGCCTCGGCGAGCGCGGCGCCCTGCTCGCGCCGCAGCTCGTCGAGGCATTGCTCGATCGCGGCCCACCAGTCGGCCGGACGCTGCTCGCTCCATCCCGCCTGCGGGCGGCTGACCTCGAGCGGCCGGCCGGCCGTCGCGATCACGCGGTCGGCGTCGCCGACCAGCGCGACCTTGACGCTCGAAGTTCCGATATCGATGCCCAGCGTATTCACGCGCTCTTCTCCTTGTTCACGGCGTCGTCGTCAAAGACCGGCACCGGGCTGCAGCGCGCGTCGCGTCGAGGGCGACGTCGACAGGGAATGGGCGGCTGGGCACGGCGGGTCAGGGTTGGGGGCGCGGCGGCAGCGCCGAGGGGCGCAGCCGCGGCGCGGCGTCGGACTGGCGCCGGATCAGCGCGAAGTCCATCAGAATCTGTTCGCGGCCGCCTTCGACGCCGTCGCGGATCGCGCGGATCTGCCGCACGAGCATGTCGACGGCCGCCTCGGCCATGGCCTTGATGGGCTGGCGCACGGTCGAGAGCTCGGGCCAGATCGTCGTCGCGAGCGGCGCGTCGTCGAAGCCCGCGACGGTCAGGTCGCCGGGCACGTCGAGGCCCATGCGATGGGCGATCGCGACGGTCGCCGCGGCCATGTCGTCGTTCGACGCGAACACCGCGGTCGGCCGGTGCTCCTGGCCGAGCAGGATCTCGGCCGCGTCGAGGCCCGAGCGGTAATTGAACATGCCCTGGACGAGCAGCGAGGGGTCGACCGGGTGGCCGGCGTCGGCCATCGCCGCGCGGTAGCCGTCGAGGCGACGCGCGCTGGCCGTCTGGTTCGGGTGGCCGACGATGAAGCCGACGCGCTGGTGGCCCAGGCTCAGCAGGTGGCGCGTCATCTCGTAGGCGGCCTCGCGGTCGTCGATGCTGACGGCGCTCAGGCGCGGGTCGGGCTGGCCGCTCGCGACCGCGACCGAAGGCACGCCGCCGGCCATCATCTGCTCGATCAGCACGCGCGAGTCGCAGAACGGCGGCGGCAGGATCAGGCCGTCGATGCCGTTCGCGATCAGTTCTTCGGCGACCTCGCGCTCGTGCTCGTCGGCCTCGCATTTCTGCACGACGAGCTGCACATGGGCGAGGCTCGCCTTGTTGAGCAGGCCGACGAGGAATTCGTTCAGGTAGCCCGCCGACGGATTGCTGTAGAGCACGCCGATGCGGATCAGCTGGCCGCCCGCGAGGCCGCGCGCGGCCTGGTTCGGCGTGTAGTGCAGCGCCGCGATCGCGGCGGTCACGCGGTCGCGCGTCGCCGGCCGCACGTTGGTCTCGCCGTTGACCACGCGCGAAACCGTCATCGGCGACACGCCGGCCATCTCGGCGACGTCGGCGATCGTCGCGACCTTGCGACCGCGGGCGGTGGTGAGGGGGCTGCTGCTGCGTTTGCTGTTCATGTTCGGTGGCTCGGAGGGATTGGTCGCGCACTCACGCGCAAGGCGTGAGTGTCGGCCAAGCGCGCCCGGGCCCGCATCAGCAGTTCGCCCGTCCCCTGCGCATGGCACCGGCCGCGCCGACCGCGGCGGCGCGCAGGCGCCGCGCGGACGCGGCCCGTCGAGGCGGGGATTGCGGCATTGCTTGTCTCCTGCGACCCTGCCGGGCCATCGTTTGAACGTCTACCACTCAACAAATGGTAGCGCCACCATTCTAACCGTACCGCCCGTTTCCGGGCCGCCTGTCGCGCGCGATTTCCTAGGGAGAATCCCGCGCCGCGGGCCGCCGGGGCAATGAAAAAGGGGTGGCGCGATGCGCCACCCCTTCACGGCCGGACCAGGTCAGCGTCAGAACTGCGAGCGCAGGCCCACGCTGATCGCGCGGCCGGGCTTGTACTCCGAGTAGGTTGCGTTCTCGAACTGGAAGTACGTGCGCTGCGTCGCCTGCGTGAGGTTACCGACGTCGACCGACAGCTGCGGCGCGTGCTCGATGTTCAGGATCGTCTCGAGGTCGAAGCGCGCCGACACGTCGATGCGCTTGTACGGGTCGACGAACAGTGCCGCGCTGGTCACGCCGTTCTGGTTCGTGCCGGCGACCTGGCTGCCTTGCGTGTAGCTCTCCGAGACGCGGAACGAATAGCCGTGGCGCTCGTAGTACAGCGTCAGGTTGTTGCTGAGCTTGGGCACGCCCATCGCGATCGCGCCCGGCACGGCCGAGTTCTGCTTCACGTAGGTTACGTTGCCCGTCATGCCGAAGCCCTTGACCGGGAGCCAGCGGTCGAAGGACTGCTGCACGCCGAGCTCGGTGCCGTGGATGTCGAGGTCGCCGGGCACGTTGACCTGTTCGGACATGATCACCGACGCGGCGTTCGCGCCGCCGCGCGCGTCGATCGCCTGCTGCTGCTGGGTCGTGATCGAGCTGTAGGTCACGCCGTAGGGCGCCAGTGCGGCGAACGGCATCGTGACGTTCTCGGTCTCGGCGAAGCCGGCGATGCGTTTCTCGAAGTGGGTCAGGCTCACATAGCCGTCGCGGCCGTTGTACCAGTCGACGCCGAGGTCCCAGTTCTTCGAGACATAGGGCTTGAGCGAGGTGTTGCCGACCGAGCCGCTCGCGGCCGACGGGTCGCTGAAGTTGATGCCGGGCAGCATCGCGTTCGGATTTGCGCGCGTCATCGTCTTCGACAGCGAGGTGCGCAGCACGACGTCGTCGGTCGCGTTGAACGCGAGCGAGCCCGAGGGCAGCACGTTGTCGTAGGAGCTTGGGATAAAGGTCCAGTTGATTAGCGCCGGGTAGCGTGCGCCGTCGCCGAGGTTCTCGGCCGCGTTGCGCGGGTCGGCCGGGTTCGTCGCGACGCCGCCGATGGTCTGCTCGGTATGGATGAAGCGCAGGCCCGCGTCGTAGCGCAGGCGGTGGCCGAACAGCTGGTCCTCGCCGGCCAGCTCTGAGTAGATCGCGGTGGCCTGCTCGCCGATATTGCCGACCGACGCGCCCGACGCCGACGAGGTCACCGGCAGCGCGCTGGCCTCGTAATAGGCGTAGTTGCTGGCCTTCGCGAACTGGTTCCAGTTGACCGTGATGTAGCCGTCGCGACCCGGCGTCAGGTAGCTCGACAGCGCCGAGGCCGGGATCAGCGAGCCCTGGTTCAGCACCGGGCCGGTCATGCCGGCCGTGTAGCCGCTGCCGAGGGCCGGGTACAGGCCCGAGTTCGTGCCCGGCGTGCTCGCGCCGTTGCACGAGGGCGCGCCGTTCGGGCTCGGCAGCCAGACCGTTGGGTGGTTGCCGCACACGGCGGCCTGCCAGGCGCCCGAGTTGTCGGTCGCGCGGATCGCGCGGTCGATCTCGTCGAACGCGAAGCCGTTCTTGATCGAGAAACGCTCGTCGCCGTAGGTCAGGTTCGCATGGACGCCGCGCGTCGACGTCGTGCGCATTTCATCCTGCACGTTGACGCGGCCACCCGTCCAGCCGAACTGCGACGGGTCGTCGAGGTTCACGCTCGCGCTATAGGTCGGGATATTGCCGGTGTTCGTGTAGTCGACCGTCAGGTTCGACGGCGTCGAGACGAGCACGGTCGGCGCCTGGCGCTTGTAGCTGCCCTGCGAGGCGTTCGCCTGCGCGTCGAACTTCCACTTGTCGTTGATCTTCCACTCGAGGCCCGGGTTGATGTTGTAGAGCCGGGTGGTCTCGATGACCGGGCGGAATTCGAGGAAGAACGAGCTGTTCGCGTAGGTGCCCTGCGTCACGACGCAGCCGCTCTCGCAGCTGCCGTCGGCCTTGACGTTGAGCGGGATCTCGGCGCCGTTGCGCAGCGCCCAGTCCATGTCGACGCGCTGCAGATTGTTCTTCTTCTGCGCGGCGAGCGAGTCGACGTAGAAGTGCAGGTCGGCGCTCGGGCGGTACTCGAAGTTCAGCACGGCGCTCAGGCGGTCGCGCGTGCCCGTCTCGTCCATATTGCGCGCGAGGCGCGGCACGAGCCCGTTGTCGATCTGCGTGATCGTCGCGCCCGGGTTGTTCGCGAGCAGGAAGGCCTGGTTGATCGTCGCGCCGGCGGTCAGGCCGTTGCCGGCCGTGGCCGGCACGGTCGCGGGGATCGTCCAGTTGCCGCCGCCGGTGTTGTTGCGCGTCGCCGAGCTGCTCTGCGCGGCCGACAGGTTCGGGTTGGTCCAGCCGACGCTCTCGAAGCCGGTCGTGCGGACCTGGTTGTTCGCGAACGACAGGCCGACGAGCGCGCCGAACGTGCCGTTCCAGGTGTCGGACGCGACGATCGTGCCCTTGTTGCCCCACTTGCCCGCGACGGTGTTGTCCGTGCCCGCGAGCTGCACGATCAGGCGCTTGCCCGGGTCGTCGAACGCGCGCACGCTGCGCATGTCGACGGTGCCCGAGCTGCCGCCTTCGAGCAGGTTCGCGGTCGGGCTCTTGTAGACGGTCAGCTTGGAGAACAGGTCGGCCGGCATCAGGTCGAGGTCGACCTCGCGGTTGGTGTTCTGCGCGTCGAGGCTCGCCGAGGCGACCGCGATCGACGAGCCGTTCAGCGTGAGCTTCGTGAAGCTCGTGCCGAGGCCGCGCACCTGGATGTTGACGCCCTCGCCCGTGATGTCACGGCTGACCTGGACGCCCGGCACGCGGGCCAGCGATTCGGCGATGTTCGCGTCGGGGAACTTGCCGATGCTTTCGGCCGAGACCACGTCGACGAAGCCCGTCGCGTTGCGCTTGTCCTTCGCGGCCGAGGCCAGCGAGGCCGTAAAGCCGTTCACGACGACCGTGTCGAGCTTTTGCGTCGACGCGTCGCTCGACGTCGCTGCGGAGTCGGCCGGGGCCGGCGGCGTGGCGGCGTCCTGCGCGTAGGCCTGGGCGATCAGGCCGGCCAGCAGCGTCGTGCTCAGGGCGGCGTGGCGCCGCCAGGCGCCGCGCCGCGGCGTATGGACTTGAGGCATGTCTTGTCTCCTGTATCGGGCCGATTCCGGCCACTTGATCAACAAACCGTTGCAACGCTCTTCGAGCAATTGGTAGCGCAACCACTCGTATGTTGTCGTACAACATTTTTGGCGCCAATCAATACATTCCCGGATAGCGGGCAGATCGCACCGAAAAGCAACGACCCAGCTACATGGCTGCGCCCGTCGGTGCGCCGCGAGGCGCGATGCGACCTGCGGCTAGCCGCCGCGTCCGGCGGCGAAGCTGAACTTCATCGCGCGGTACTGCTCGAGCGTCGCGGCGGGCGCGACCACCCCGGCTGGCAGCGCGCGGTGGTTGAGCGACTGGAAATACGCGACGCAGGCGTCGCGCCACCAGCGCGCCTCGCGCTCCTGGACCGCCAGAAAGCTCGCGACCTCGGCGTGGCGGCGCGGATCGATCGCGGGCGCGAGCGCGTCCCACGCGCGCCGCATCGCGACGACGGCGGCGACGCCCGCGTCGTAGCGGTGCACGAGCTCCTCCCAGACCGTGCGGCCGTCGCCGAACGCGGCCGGGCGCTCGTCCCAGCCGACATGGTGGAACCACAGCAGCAGCTCGGGCGGCGTCGTCGCGGCGTCGCCCCAGCGCCTGGCCCAGTACGGCGCGTACTGCGCGACCGCGCCGCTGCCGCTCGCGCCGCGGTCGAAGCCGATGCCGTCGGCGTCGGCACGGTGGTAATAGACCGGGTTCCACTCGGGCCGCGCGAGCTCGGCGACCCAGGGCGCGGGGCCGTAATGGTGGCTCGTGCCCATCAGGTGGGCGAGGCCCAGGGGCGTCATGTAGTCGACGACCGCTTCGCGCGAGCCCATCATGATCTGCGCGATCGCGTCGACGACGCCGGGCGCGTGGCCGAAGGTGCGCGCGGCCCATTCGCGCGCGACCGCCTCGGCCGAGAGCTCCGGGTCCCAGGCGAGCCGGCCGAACACGTACCAGTTGGCCTGGTCGAACTGCGAGCCGCACCAGTTGCGGTCGGTGCCGATGTTCGCGACGCCGGCGATCAAGGTCGGGCGGCCGTCGCCGTATTGCGCGCCGTCGACGATGCGCGCCACCGTCGCCCCGGGCGCCTGGTGGGTGTCGGCGCGCAGCACCTCCTCGAACAGCGGGCCCAGGTAGGCGAGGTGCGTCGAGAAGCCCAGGTATTCCTTGGTGATCTCGAACTCGAGCCCGAGGTTGGTGTGCGGCATCGCGCCGAACAGCGGATGGAAGGGTTCGCGCGGCTGGAAGTCGATCGGGCCGTTCTTGACTTGTACGACGACATTGGCCGCGAACTTGCCGTCGCCGGGGACGAACTCGGTATACGCCTGCTTCGCGCGGTCGTCGGCGTCCTTCTCGGAGTAGACGAACGCGCGCCAGATCACGAGGCCGCGGTGCGGCGCGAGCGCGTCGGCAAGCATGTTCGCGCCGTCCATATGGCTGCGGCCGTAGTCGCGCGGCCCCGGCTCGCCCTCGGAGTTGGCCTTGACCAGGAAGCCGCCGAAGTCAGGGATCAGGCGGTAGATCTCGTCGGCCTTGGCGCGCCACCACGCGCGCACGCGCGGGTCGAGCGGGTCGGCCGTCGGCAGGCCGCCGATCTCGAGCGGCGCCGAGAAGCGCGCCGACACGAACACGCGGATGCCGTAGGGTCGCAGCACGTCGGCGAGCGCGGCGACCTTGAACAGCCACGGCGCGGTCAGCATCTCGGCGCGCGTGTTCACGTTGTTGAGCACGGCCGCGTTGATGCCCAGCGACGCGTTCGCGCGCGCGTAGTCGACGTAGCGCTCGCGCGGCCCGCCCGGCAGCGCGGCCCAGTCCCAGATCGACAGGCCCGCGTAGCCGCGCTCGACCGTGCGGTCGAGGTTGTCCCAATGGTCGAGCATGCGCCACCGGACCTTGGGCGCCGACTGCTCGTCGAGGTGGGCGAGGTCGGCGCCGAGCTGCACCGCGCGCAGCCACACGAAGCTGCCGTAGAGCAGGCCGCGCTCGGTGTTGGCGGCGATCAGCGTGATGGCGTGGCCGTCGAGCCGCGTCGAGCGCAGCGCGTAGCCCTCGGGGCCCAGCGCGGCGAGCGGCAGGCCGAGCGACGCGAGCGCGGGCAGGCTCGCCGGCGTCGCAAGCACGAGCGCGCCGTCGGAGGAGATCGCCTGCGCGCGTGCCGGCGCGCGACCGCCCATCTGCGCGACGCCACGCTCGATCTCGCCCGCGGCGGCCTCGAGCATCGGCGAGTCCTGCGTCGGGCCGACCAGGCTGCGGCTGTGCGCGAGCAGCTCGGCGCGCGCGGCGGCGGGCAGCGCGCGGTAGCGCAGCCACAGGTCGTAGCCGTCCTCGCCGGGCTGGCCCGGCTGGCCGGACGCCAGCAGCGGCAGGGCCAGCGCGAGGCCCAGCACCGCCTTGAACCACTTCTGTCTTGTCTCCATCGGTCCTGCTTTTAATCCTTGCCAGATTCGAAATGGTAGCGCTACATTTCGGCCGCCGATCGATCAAAAAACCAGCGGCGCCACGGAGACAAGCCCTTGAAGCATTCTCAAAACCGGTTCGCGCTCACGCGGCGCGACATCGCCGCCCTGCTCGCCGGCGCCCTGCTCCCCTCTGCCTTCGCGCATGCGGACGAGGTCGCGGCCGAGGCGCCCGGCCTCAAGACGCTCGGCGCGGCCAAGGGCCTGCGCGTCGGCAACGCGATCGGCGCGAAGACCTTCCGCGACCCGCGCTACCGCGCGCTGATGGCGCGCGAGTGCGGCACGCTCGTGACGGAAAACGAGTGCAAGTGGCAGTTTGTCTCGCCGCGCGCGGGCGCCCACCATTACGGCGCGGCCGACGCGATCTTCGCGTGGGGCAGCGAGCAGGGGCTGCGAAAGCGCGGTCATTGCCTGGTCTGGCAACCGACCAAGTGGCTGCCGCGCTGGGTCGTCGAGACCGATTTCGGTGCCGGCCCGGCCGTCGCCGAGCAGCTGCTGACCGAGCGCATCACGAGCATGTGCGCGCGCTACAGCGAGCAGGTCTACAGCTGGGACGTCGTCAACGAGGCCGTCGACCCGGAGACCGGCGAGACCCGCGACACCGTGCTCACGCGGGCGATGGGCGGTGCGGTCGAGCAGCTCGACTACTGCTTCCGCCTAGCGCGCACGGGCGCGCCCAAGGCCCAGCTCGTCTACAACGACTACATGCGCTGGGACACCGGCAGCGCCAAGCACCGCGCGGGCGTGCTCAAGCTGCTCGCGGCGCTGAAGGCGCGCGGCACGCCGGTCGACGCGCTGGGCCTGCAAAGCCATATCGGCCCCTGGGACGACGCGGGCGACGGCGCGGTGCCCGAGCGCGAATGGCGCCGGTTCCTCGACGAGGTCAGCGCGATGGGCCTGCAGCTGCTGGTCACCGAATTCGACGTGAACGACCGCCAGCTGCCCGGCGACATGGCCGCGCGCGACGCCGGTGCGGCCGCGCTGACGAAGGCCTATCTCGACCTGACCTTCAGCTACACGAACCTGACCGACTTCCTGTTCTGGGGCCTGACCGACAACACGAGCTGGCTGCAGGGGCGCCAGGAAGCCCACCACGCCGACGGCAAGCCGCCGCGGCCCTGCCCTTACGACGCGCATTACCGCGCGAAGCCGCTGCGCGAGGCGGTGGCGGCGGCGATCAAGGGGATGCCGGCGCGGACTTGAGGCTGCCGGCTGCCCGACCGCGGCTCTGACACTCGGGACTGCGGCAGGCGCCGGCCACGGCCGCCCGTGGCGCAGTCCTGTTTGCTGGACGCCTACCGATCAGTCTTTCAACTCAAGCCGCGGGCTCTCCGGCGGCCCGAGGTAGCTCGGCTCGAGCCCGCCTGCGTCGACGACCAATCGAGTCACGACGACGCCCGGATCGAGCGCCCAGAACTTCAGCACATGGGCGCCGGGGCTTGCGATGGCATGCGTCGTCGTGAAGCGCACGGCTTCGTCCATCACGCTCTGGTCCCAATGCGCTTCGGATCGGTCGGCGTGCATGTCGACGATCTGCGGGGCCGCGTCGTCGAAGGACACGGCGAAGCGCAGGCCATGGCCGGGGAAGAACGCCTGCGTCGGCGCGAGCGTCGCGACGACCTTGACCGTGCCCGCCTCGAACAGGTTCACGCGGTAGTCGAGGTGCATGTCGGGCTCGCTCGCGCCGGCCGCCGTGACGGGCCCTGCGCTGACGCCCGACAGCGTGCCGCCCAGGCCCGGGACGGTCGTCCACGCGCGGCCCGACGGTGCGACGGCCGCGTCGTAGTGCTCGGCCTCGATCGCGACCACGCCGCCCGTTTCGACAAAGCCCGTGAGCCCGGCGCTCGCGCGCCGCGCGACCAGCGGCGCGCGCACGACAAAGCGCCGGCCGTCGTCGCCGGCCAGCGTCACGCGCGCCTCGTGCGCGTCGGCCGGCACCTCGGCCCAGCGCACGCCGACCTCGATCGCCTGCTGGCCCGTCACGGTGCCGCTGCTGCTGCTCAAGGTGACCCAGGGCGCGCTCGCGCTGGCCGTGAACTTGAACGGCGCGGTGCCGCGGTTGAACACCTCGATACGGCGCGTGCGGCCCGCCTCGAACGCGTCTAACGCCGGCAGCGCAAGCTCGCGCGCGCCACGGCCGAACGAACTCCAGCTGCTCGGCTGCGCGTCGCCCTCGACCGCAACGGCCATGTCGGCGCCCTCGTGCGGCTGGACCTCGGTGATCGGCGGCAGCGCGTTCAGCGGCGGGTCGGACCAGGCGTAGTAGCCGAGATGGGTCTGGTCCATCTGGTGGTTCCATTTGCCGCCCGCGAGCTCGCGGTTGTAGCGCCGCGTCCACTCGGCGTCCGCGGCGAACAGGCGGCGCGCGCGCTCGCCCTCGGCGTTCGCGCTCGCGCGGCCCTGGCGCGCGTAGAAGCGGTTCAGCGCGACCGCGACCTCGATCTCGTTGACGGTCGCGCAGGCCTCGACCGGGTAGAGCACGAGCTCGAAGAACGCGTCGCGCTGTTCGTGCGGGAGCGTCCTGTAGAGCGCCTCGGCGCGCTCGGCGAGGCGGCGGTAGTCGCCCGCGACGGTCTCGGCCTCGCGGTAGTTCGCGAGGCTGTAGGTGTCGGGGCTCAGCAGCTCGGGCTTGCGACGGCCGTTGTAATGCGCGTACGCGGCGACCATCGCGGCGATCGCGTCGGCGTGCTGCGCGCCGAACTCGCGCGCGGCCCATTGCCTGAGCCACGCGTCGACGCCGTCGGCCGGGATCGCCGCGGGGTTCCAGGCCAGGCTCAGGAAGAACTCGGTCGGCACCTCCATGGGCTTGAGGTCGCCGACGTTGACGATCCACATCTTCGTCGCGCCGGTCTGGGCGGCGAGCGCCATCTGCTCGCGGATCTTCGGCAGCGGCGTGACGTTGAGCCATTTGTAGTCGCGCGGCCCGCCGACGTAGTCGAGGTGGTAGTAGATGCCGGCGCCGCCCTTGCGCCGGCGCTCGTCGGGCGTCGGCAGGCGGCGCAGGTGGCCCCAGTTGTCGTCGCTCCACAGCAGCGTCACGTCGTCGGGCACGCGCATGCCCTGCTCGTAGTAGCTCTGCACCTCCTTGTACAGCGCCCAGACCTGCGGCGCCGTCGCCGCGTCGGGCTCGCCCGCGATGATCTTGCGCTGGTCGGCGACGATGCGCTCGAGCAGCGGGATGTCGTTGGCCGCCGACATCGGCTCGTCGCCGTCGCCGCGCATGCCGACCGTGATCACGCGCTCGGCGTCGCGCGACTGCCTGAGGCCACCGGCCCAGAACTCGCGCAGCGCCGCGCCGTTCTTCGCGTAGTCCCAGGGTCCCATGGTCCGCGCGTCCCACTCGTTATGGGCCCGCATCAGCGGCTCGTGGTGCGAGGTGCCGATCACGACGCCGTAGGCCGCCGCGGTCGCGCCGTTCTCGGGGTCGTCGGCGAAGAAGGACGCGCCCCACATCGCCGGCCACAGGTAGTTGCCGCGCAGGCGCAGGATCAGCTCGAACAGGCGCGCATAGAAGCGGTGGTCGTACTTGCCGTAATGCTCCTGCACCCAGCCGCTCAGCGCCGGCTGCTCGTCGTTGAGGAAGATGCCGCGGTACTGCACGACCGGCGCGTCGTTCGCGCGCAGCCCCGCCGGCGCGTACAGCGTCGCATGCAGCTGCACGGGCACGTCGGCCCACCAGACCCAGGGCGACACGCCGATCTGCTGCGAGAGCTCGTAGACGCCGTAGATCGTGCCGCGCATATCGCTGCCGGCGATCACGAGCGCGCGGGCGATGCCGGGCAGCGGCGCGTCGACGGTCGCGATCGCGAAGCCCTCCCAGCGGCCGCGCAACGCGGCCGCGTCGAGCTTGCCGGCGGCAACGAGCGCGTCGATCAGCGCGCTATGGCCGAGCGTGCCGACGATCACGGCGTCGGTCTGCGCGCCGGTTGGCGCCGCGGCGACCGCGGGCGCGTGACCGCCGACATGCGCAAAGTCCTGCCGCAGGTCGCCGACCGCGCGGCGCACGGCCGGCCAGTCCTCGTTCGCGACATAGAGCGGCGTCGCATGGCCGGCCTTGATCAGGGCGACGGCGCCGGGCGAGGCCTGCTCGCTGGTCCAGACTGGCGTCGGCAGCGCCGCGGCAGCGCCGCAGAACAGCGCGAGGACCAGCCCGCCGAGCAGCTGTCGGGCGTGGCGGCGAATACTGCAGAAAGACTTCATGCCGGTTCTCAGTGATAACGGTAGAGCTTGACGCGCTGGATCGTGAAGCGGCCGGGCTCGAGCCGCACATGGCGGCCCTGGTGGGTCTGGTCGCCATTGAGCCAGCGCAGATGCTGCCACCGGCCGTTCTCGTCGTAGCGCCCCTCCTCGACGCTGAGCAGGCCGGTCTGCCAGCCGGCCTCGATGCTCGCGAAGGTCAGCGTGATGCCGATGCCCGCGACGAGCAGCTCGTCGTCGCCGAGCTGGATCGCGAGGCCGCCGGCCGGCGCCGCGCCGCTGCGGTGGTCGCCTGCGAGCGCCGAGTTCTCGGTGCCGATCACGACCGCGAGGCCGTCGGCGAGCTCGGGCGGCGCGTTGCGCTCGAAGCTCGCGTCGACGCTCCAGTGGCCGAGCCGCTGCTGCTGCGGCTGCGTGCTCTCGGGCGCCTCCTGCAGGAAGCCGAGCGTGCCGCCGAGGCCCTGGCGCGCCGCGATCAGCGGCGTGAGCTCGCGCACGAGCTCGAAGCTGCTCGCGAGGTAGCGCGCGCCGGGGCCGTCGCTCGACTCGATCGCGAACGGGCTGAAGCCGATCGCGTTGCGCGCGCCGAACGCGTAGAGCGCGTTCGCGGCCGCGTCGACGCTGCGCAGCGCCTCGGGGATGAACAGCGGGTTGCCCGCGCGCGCATACAGGTCCGTCCAGTGGACGAAGTTCGGGAAGTAGATGTCGGGCGCGATGAAGTCCAGCGTCGGCGCGCCCGCGCGCCAGACGTCGATCAAGTGCGGCAGCGGCCCGGCGCTCGGGTACTGGCCCGGCTGGTAGCCCGGGCGGATCAGCGCGGCGTTCGCGTACATCGGCAGCGCGAGCGCCTGCTTGCCGGCCGCGGCGACGGCGTCGGTATAGCGCGCGAAGAACCAGGCCATGAAGACCTCCTCGGCGGCCGGGCTCGTGCCGAAGACCTCGGCCCAGTTGCCGCTGCGGCGGCCGCCGGCCGCGTCCCACAGCGCGCGCAGCTCGGGCGCGAGCGTTTCGCGGTGTTTGACCAGCGCGTCCATCAGCGCCGCCGGCACCGGCGCGGCCCAGGCCTGCTCGGCCGCCGCGCTATGGTCGCGCGCGCTCGGGATCATGCCGATCTCGTTCTCGACCTGGACGAGGATCACCGTGTGCGCGGCGTCGACCTCGCGCAGGTGGCGCATCAGCGCGCCGAACGCGCGCATGTCGGCCGCGCGGCCGGCCGGCGCGAACGGCGTGAGGATCTCGAGGCTCGCGCCGCTCGCGTCGCGCGCGCGCGGGAAGCGCTCGGTGTCGCGCTTGACCCAGTCGGGTGCGTAGCAGGACATGCTGTTCTTCCAGGTGCCGAACCACAGCAGCACGAGGTGCATGCCGTTCGCGCGCGCGCCCTCGAGCAGGCCCTCGATGCTCGCGAAGTCGAATTTTCCTTCCTCGGGCTCGAGCAGGTTCCAGTACACCGGCGTGACCACGGTGTTGAGGTTCAGCGAGCGCAGCTTGGGCCAGAACGGCTCTAGATAGCCGGGCTCGGCGCTCGAATTGCCGAGCTCGCCGCCGCGCGCGAGATAGGGCTGGCCGTCGACGATCAGCTGGGTCGCGTCGCCCTGGCGGCGCAGGTGCGGCAGCTCGGCCGCGGCGGCCGGGGCCGCCAGCGCCAGCAGCGGGGCCAGGGCCAGCGCGGCGAGCGCGGCCAGCCGGGCCGGGGTCGGGTACTTCATGCCGGAACTTTCTTGAATGAACAACGGCCTCGACGCGGCCTCAGCCGGCCGGCGTCTGCTGGTCGAACCAGTCGAAATCGGCCGGCGGCATCGCGCCGGGTCCGCTCGCATAGAGACCGTAATAAGTGCCGGTGAAGCTGCCGGGCACGGACAGGTCGGCGACCGGCACGCTCGGCCCGACGCGCGCGAGCGCCTGGCCAGCGCCCGCGGCCGCGAACTCGTAGCGGTCGGGCAAGGCCTGGACCTCGAGCTGCACGGCACCGGCAGGCAAGGCGGCACTGCCAAGCACCGTCTCCTTGCCGTCGAGGCCGCGGACCAGCTCGACGCGGCGCAACGCCGCAGCGCCACCGTCGCCGACGACGCGCAGCCGCACATGGTGCGCCTCGTCGCGGCGCAGCGCGAGCCCGGCCTCCTGCCCCGCGGCCTGCGGCACGAACTCGACGAGCGTCGCCGCGCGCTCGCGCAGCGCGGTCTGGCGCCGGCCGACGAAGGCCGGCGTCGCGATGTCGTTCAAGGTCGCCGCCGTGCCCTTCAGGCGCAGCCAGCCCGGGCGCTCGGCGAGCGACCACAGGCCCGCGGCCGCGGTGCGCAGAAAGTTCCACTCGAGCCCGAGCGACGCCGCCGCGAAGTCGTCGCGCACCGGCGCGGCCGGCCACGGGTGGCGCGGCGGCAGGCCGGTCCCGTCCATCTCCGGCCGGATCGGCCGCCCCCGATTGACGACGAGCCAGCCGCGCGCGTCCCATTCGGCCGGGGCGAGCAGGGTCTCGCGGCCCAGCGGCGTGTTGCGCGCGACCGGCCGCGTGCCGAGCATCACGAGCCACCAGCGGCCGTTCGCGGCCTGCACGAGGTCGGCGTGGCCGACCATCTGCAGAGGCTCCTCGGGACGGTGGCGGTGCGTGAGGATCGGGTTGTCCGGGTGCGGCTCGAACGGTCCCCAGGGCGAGCGCGAGCGCGCCATCGTCAGCGAATGCTCCCAGCTCGTGCCGCCCTCGGAGATCAGCAGGTAGTGCCAGCCCTCGCGCTTGTACAGGTGCGGGCCTTCGGGCCAGATACCGCCGGTGCCCGGCCAGATCAGCTTCGCGTCGGCCTTGAGCTTGCCGCTCGCGAGGTCGAGCTCGGCCTGGTAGACGCCGCCGTTGCGGCCGCCGCCGTGGCGCGTGTAGTAGACGTGGCCGTCGTCGTCGAACAGCAGCGACGGGTCCATGCCGAAGGTCGGCTCGTGCAGCCAGACCGGCTCGCTCCACGGCCCGGCCGGGTGCTCGGCCGTCACGTAGAAGTTGCCGCCCCCGTCGATATTCGTCGTCACCAGGTAGAAGCGGCCCGCGTGCCAGCGCAGCGAGGGCGCGAAGATGCCCTTGCTCGCGGCCTGGCCCTGCAGCGGCAGCTGGCTCTCGCGCGTCAGCGCATGGCCGATCAGGCGCCAGTTGACGAGGTCGCGGCTGTGGTGGATAGGCACGCCCGGGAAGAACTCGAAGCTGCTCGTCGCGAGGTAGTAGTCGTCGCCGACGCGGCACACGCTCGGGTCCGGGTGGAAGCCCGGCAGCACCGGGTTGGCATAGGTCGCAGGGCCGCTCGGGGCGTCGCCGGCCGGCGCGCCCGCGTGCGCGGCGAACGGGCCGGCGGCGCCGAGGCCCGCGGCGATCAGGAGGCTGCGGCGCTTCATCATCACCGCCCTCACGGTCGCGTCTGCCACTTGCAGCTGCGCAACGCGTCGAGCGGCAGCGCGTCGGCGAGCGCCTGGCGACCCGCGAGGCCCGGGTGCAGGCCGTCGCCGAGGTCAGCCGCCTTCGACAGGGTGTCGGGGTGGGCGGGGTCGCGCGTCGCGGCGTCGAAGTCGGCGACGGCGTCGAAGCGGCCGCTCGTGCGGATCCAGGCGTTGAGCTGCTGGCGGTCGGCCTCGTTCGCGGCGTCGGGCCGGTAGTAGTCGCTGCCCATATAGGGCGTCACGGTGCCGCCGATCACGCAGATGCCGGCCGCGTGCGCGCGCTCGACGAGCTGCACGAGGCCGAGCTCGAGGTCGGCGACGAGGCGCGCGCGCTCGGCCGGGCCCTCGCCGCCGTTGCGGTGCAGGTTGCCGAGGTCGTTCACGCCGATCAGCACGACCGCGTGGGTCACGCCCGCGCGCGTGAGCAGGTCGCGCTCGACGCGCGACTCGAGGTTGGGCCCGAGCCCGTCGCGCAGCAGCCGGCCGCCGCCGATGCCGTTGTTGACGATGCCCATCGCCGGCGCATGCTCGCGCTGCAGGCGCTCGGCCAGCAGGTCGGTCCAGCGCGTATTGCTGTCGGTCGCGACGCCATGGCCGTCGGTGATCGAGTCGCCGATCGCGACGAGCGCGCCGACGCCGCGTGGCGCACGCACCTCGACGTCGGCGAGCGCGTACCAGCGCTCGACCGAATCTGCGCCGCTCCACTGCTCGACCATGACCTGGTTGCCGTGGACGAGGAAGGTCTTCGCGCGCGCGCCCGGGTGGCCGGTCTGGCGCGCGGGCTCGCCGAGGAAATGCAGGCTCACGGCAAGGTCGGCGCCCGCGCGCGCGTCGAGCTCGACCGGGTCGCTCAGGTACTCGGCGCCGGCCGGCACCATCACGTGGGTCTCGCCGTTGAAGCGCAGCGCGCGCACCGAGCCCGGCTGCAGCGCCGGGTCGCCCGCGCGCTGGGCCAGGCCCACCGACGCCGCGTCGAGTTCGAGCGGCGTCACGCCGAACGCGTTGCTGACGCGCACGCGCAGCACATGGGCCGGCAGCGACACGCGCACGATCTCGCGCAGGCTGGTGTCGCGCCACTGCGCGTCGGGCAGCAGATTGCCGCCGTCGGGCACCATCTGGGCGCTGCCCCAGGCGCTGACCCAGTGCTCGTTATCGGCCAGGGCGGCGGCTTGCACCGCCGCGCTGCCCAGTGCCGCCGCGAGGACCAGCGCGATACCGCGCCGCAGCGGGCCGGGGCAAGCCCTGTATTGACGTGTCTCCATGAATCACTCCAAAATGGTAGCGCTATCTTTTTTACGCATCTTACGGTGCACGGTAGCCGCCCGCCTCGGGGTTGTTCCCAGGCCGGGCGTCACCAAGAACGAACAGGAGCCTTCATGGCCTCAGGAGACAGTCCGGTCATCACGGCGATGCGCGTGATCCCGGTCGCTGGGCGCGACAGCATGCTGCTGAACCTTTGCGGCGCCCACGCCCCCTTCTTCATCCGCAACCTCGTGCTGCTCGAGGACAGCGCCGGCCACACCGGCATCGGCGAGGTGCCCGGCGGCGACGGCATCCTGCGCGCGCTCGAGCGCAGCGTGCCGCTCGTCGTCGGCAGCAAGGTCGGCCGCGTCAACGCGACGCTGAACAAGATCCGCGCGAGCCTCGTCGGCGGCCAGGCCGGCCCGGCGCACCAGGTCACGAGCGCGGCCGAGCAGGCCGTGCTGCGCCAGCCGCACGAGATCAACCTGCGCCTCGACAACGTGATCACGGCCGTCGAGGCCGCGCTGCTCGACCTGCTCGGCCAGCACCTCGGCGTGCCGGTCTGCGAGCTGCTCGGCGCGGGCCAGCAGCGCGACGCCGCGCCGATGCTCGCCTACCTGTTCTATATCGGCGACCGCACGCGCACCGACCTGCCCTACCTCGAGCGCTCGGGCGACGGCCGTGGCTGGTACGCGGCGCGCCACCAGGCCGCGATGACGGCCGAGGCGATCGCCGACCAGGCGAGCGCGGCGGCCGAGCGCTACGGCTTTCGCGACTTCAAGCTCAAGGGCGGCGTGATGCGCGGCGAGGACGAGATCGCCGCGGTCACGGCCGTAAAAAACCGCTTCCCGACCCACTCGCGCGTGACGCTCGACCCGAACGGCGCCTGGTCGCTCGCCGAGGCGATCGCGCTGTGCAAGGGCCGCGGCGACGTGCTCGCCTACGCCGAGGACCCCTGCGGCCCCGAGGCCGGCTACTCGGGCCGCGAGGTCATGGCCGAGTTCCGCCGCGCGACCGGCATCGCGACGGCGACGAACATGGTCGCGACCGACTGGCGCCAGATGGGCCACAGCCACCTGCTCGGCGCCGTCGACATCCCGCTCGCCGACCCGCATTTCTGGACCCTGCAGGGCAGCGTGCGCCTGGCCCAGCTGTGCGCCGACTGGGGCCTGACCTGGGGCTCGCATTCGAACAACCACTTCGACGTTTCGCTCGCGATGTTCACCCATGTCGCGGCCGCCGCGCCCGGGCAGATCACGGCGATCGACACGCACTGGATCTGGCAGGAGGGCGAAGAACGCCTCACGCGCGAGCCGCTGCAGATCCGCGGTGGTATGGTCGCCGTGCCCGACAAGCCAGGCCTTGGTGTCGAGCCCGACCTGGACCGCATCGCGGCCGCGCACGAGCTCTACAAAAAGGTCGGAGGCAGCGCGCGCGACGACGCGATGGCGATGCGTTACCTCGTGCCCGACTTCGTCTACGACCCCAAGAAACCCTCTTACGGCCGCTGAAGCGCCCCACCCCCATCCATGATCCGCAATCCGATCCTGCCGGGCTTCAACCCGGACCCGAGCATCTGCAGCAACGGCGCAGACTACTACATCGCGACCTCCACTTTCGAGTGGTACCCGGGCGTGCAGATCCACCATTCGACCGACCTCGCGAACTGGCGCCTCGTCACGCGCCCGCTGAACCGCGCGGCCCAGCTCGACATGCGCGGCAACCCCGACTCCTGCGGCGTCTGGGCGCCCTGCCTGTCCTACGCCGACGGCCTGTTCTGGCTCGTCTACACCGACGTCAAGCGCTTCGACGGCAACTTCAAGGACGCGCACAACTACATCGTGACGGCGCCGAGCATCGAGGGGCCGTGGAGCGACCCGGTCTACGTGAACTCGTCGGGCTTCGACCCCTCGCTGTTCCACGACGACGACGGCCGCAAGTGGTTCCTCAACATGATCTGGAACTACCGCGACGAAGCCCCCGGCGGCAACGCCCCCCACCCGTCCTTCGACGGCATCCTGCTGCAGGAATGGGATCCCGAGACGCGCCGCCTCGTCGGCCCGGTCAAGAACATCTACCGCGGCAGCGACCATGGCCTCGTCGAGGGCCCGCACCTGCACAAGCGCAAGGGCTGGTACTACCTGACGACGGCCGAGGGCGGAACCTCCTACGAGCATGTCGTGACGATGGCGCGCTCGCGCTCGCTGTGGGGCCCGTACGAGCAGCACCCGCTGGTGCACCCGATCACGTCCAAGGACGCGCCCGGCGCGCCGCTGCAGCGCTCGGGCCACGGCCAGATCGTCGACACGCCCGAGGGCCTCACTTATCACACGCACCTGAGCGGCCGGCCGCTGCCGGGCCCGAGGGGCGAGCCCTTTTCGGCGCTCGGCCGCGAGACCTGCATCCAGCGCTGCGAGTGGCGCGACGACGACTGGCTCTACCTCGCCGGCGGCGGCGTCGTGCCGCAGCTCGAGGTGCCCGCGCCGAGCGGCGCCGCGACCCTGCCGCGCGACCGCGTGCACCACGACTTCCGCGCCGCGAGGACCCTTCCGCTCGACTTCCAGTGGCTGCGCACGCCGCAGCACGAGCGCCTGTTCGCTCTCGGCGACGCGGGCCTGCGCCTGTTCGGCCGCGAGTCGGTCGGCAGCTACTTCGAGCAAAGCCTGGTCGCGCGCCGCCAGGAGGACCATGCCTTCCGCGCCGAGACGAGCGTCGCGTTCGACCCGACGAGCTACCAGCAGGCCGCCGGCCTCACGCATTACTACAACCGCAACAAGTTCCACTTCGCTGCGGTGACGCTGGACGAGCGGCGCGGCCGGGTGCTCAGCGTGATGTCCTGCGTCGGCGACTGGCCCGACTGCCGCATGGTCTTCGCGCCGCTGATCGACCTGCCCGCGCAAGGGCCGGTCAAGCTCGCGGCCGAGGTGCGCGGCGCGAGCCTGCAGTTCCTCTACGACGTCGGCGCGGGCTGGGTCGCGGCCGGCGCGCCGCTCGACGCGAGCGTCGTGTCCGACGAGGGCGGCCGCGGCCCGCACGCGTCGTTCACGGGCGCCTTCATCGGCATGCTCGCGTTCGACACCTCGGGCGCCGCGCGCCCGGCCGACTACGCGTATTTCGACTACCTGCCGCTCTAAGCGCTGAACGACGAAAGGGCCGGCCTGCGCTTGCGGGCCAGCCCTTTTTGCCTATCGCGACGCGATCAGAGGCAGCCGAGCGCGGCCGCGACGACGGCGTCCGTCGTGATGCCGAAGTGCTTGGCCAAGGCGCCCGCCGGCGCCGATTCGCCGAAGGTGTCGATGCCGACGACCTTGCCCTCGAGGCCCACGTACTGGCGCCAGCCGGCCGTCACGCCGGCCTCGACGGCGACGCGCGGCACGCCCGGCGGCAGCACTTCCTGGCGCCACACGGGGCTCTGCTGCTCGAACACGAAGCAGGACGGCATGGACACGACGCGCGCGTTGACGCCCTGCGCGGCGAGCTGGCGCTGCGCGTCGACCGCGAGCGCGAGCTCCGAGCCCGTCGCGATCAGCACGAGCTGCAGCGCACGGTCCGCGGCTTCCCGCACGAGCACATAGCCGCCGCGCTCGATCGCCGCGAGCGTCGCCGCGTCGCGCGCCTGGTGGGCGAGGTTCTGGCGCGACAGCACGAGGCAGGTCGGCGTGTCGCGGTGACGGATCGCGGTCTGCCACGCGACGAGCGTCTCGACCGCGTCGCCGGGGCGCCAGACGTCGAGGTTGGGCACGAGGCGCAGCGACGCGAGCTGCTCGACTGGCTGGTGCGTCGGCCCGTCCTCGCCGAGGCCGATCGAGTCGTGCGTGAACACGTAGACCGCGTTCACGCGCATCAGCGCGGCCATGCGAATCGCGTTGCGCGCGTACTCCGAGAACATCAGGAAGGTGCCCGCGAACGGCCGGTGGCCGCCGTGCAGGCGCAGGCCGCTCTGGATCGCGGCCATGCCGAATTCGCGCACGCCGTAGTGCAGATAGTTGCCGCCGGCCGCGGCGCGCGCGACCGGGCGGTGGCCCGGCCATTGCGTGAGGTTCGACGGCGCGAGGTCGGCCGAGCCGCCGACGAGCTCGGGCAGCTGCGCGGCGAGCAGCGCGATGCTGTTCTGGGATGCCTTGCGCGACGCGATCGTCTCGGCGCGCGCGACCGTCGCGGCGAGCATCTCGGCGCAGGCCGCGTCGAAGCCGTGCGGCAGCTCGCCGCTCACGCGGCGCTCGAACTCGGCCGCGCGGGCCGGGTCGGCCGCGCGGTAGCGCTCGAACAGCGCCTGCCATTGCGCCTGCGCGGCCGCGCCGCGTTCGCGCGCGTCGAGCACCACGCGCGCGGCGTCGGGCACGACAAACGGCGCGTAAGGCCAGTCGAGCTTCTCGCGCAGCGCCGCGACCTCGGCTGCGCCGAGCGGCGCGCCGTGGACCTCGTGGTGGCCGGCCTTGGTCGGCGCGCCATGGCCGATCTCGGTGCGCAGGCAGATCAGGGTCGGGCGGCCGGCGTCGTCCTCGGCCAGGCGCAGCGCCGCGTCGATCGAGGCGAAGTCGTGACCGTCGACGCCGCGCAGCACGCGCCAGCCGTAGGCCGCGAAGCGCGCGGGCGTGTCGTCGCCGAACCAGCCCTTGACGTCGCCGTCGATCGAGATGCCGTTGTCGTCGTAGAGCACGATCAGCTTGCTCAAGGCCCAGGTCGCGGCGAGCGACGCGGCCTCGTGCGAAATGCCTTCCATCAGGCAGCCGTCGCCGCAGAACACATAGGTGCGGTGGTCGACGATCGCGTGCTCGGGCGTGTTGAACTCGGCCGCGAGCAGCGCCTCGGCGAGCGCCATGCCGACGCCGTTCGCGAGGCCCTGGCCGAGCGGCCCGGTCGTCGTCTCGACGCCCGGCGTCAGGCCGACCTCGGGGTGGCCCGGCGTGCGGCTGTGGAGCTGGCGGAAGGCCTTGAGTTCCTCGATCGGCAAGGCGTAGCCGCTCAGGTGCAGCAGGCCGTAGAGCAGCATCGAGCCATGGCCGTTCGACAGCACGAAGCGGTCGCGGTTCGGCCAGTGCGGGTCGGCCGGGTTGTGGCGCAGGTGGCGCGACCACAGCACGGCGGCGATGTCGGCCATGCCCATCGGCATGCCCGGGTGGCCGGAGTTGGCCTGCTGGACGGCGTCGGCGGCGAGCAGGCGCAGGGCCTTGGCGGCGAGGGTGAGTTCTTCGGTTTGCATCGGCTTGATTGGGGCGAAAGCCCGGTCAGGAAATGGCAGGGGGTGGCGAAGGCGCGGCGATGCGGCCTTGCGGCAGCCCTGCATGGACGAGCGCGGCGCCGATCAGCGCGACGCCGAGCGCCGCGGTCAGCGCCTGGGCCGCGCCGGCGAGGCTCGCCGCAGCGACGCAGGCGGCCCAATGGGCACCGATCGACCAGGCCAGCACGAGGCCCGCGAGCAACAGCAGCGCGCCGGCGCCGAGCAGGCCGCGGTGCGGCCGGGCAAGGTCGGGGCCCGGGTCGAGCGACACGGGCTCGAAGCGGCCGCGGAACCACAGCCAGAACAGCGCGAGGCTGCTCAGGTGCATGAGCCCGGCGTAGACGAACACCCACTGCTGCGTGCCCGTCCACTGCACGGCGAGCGCCGCGAGCAGCGCGACGAACATGCCGCCGATCGCGCCGGCCGTCGAGCCGAGCCCGACGACGGCGCCCGACACGCGCGCGGGGAACAGGTCGGTCGCGCTCGTCAGCAGGTTCGCCGACCAGGCCTGGTGGCCGGCCGTCGCGAGCGCGATCAGCGCGACGCAGGCGCCGAAGCTCTGCGTGTAATAGGCGAGGACGGACGCCGGCATGCAGGCCGCGACGATCAGCATCGTCGTCATGCGCGCGCGCCCGACCTGCCAGCCGCGCCGTGTCAGGTGCCCGGACAGCCAGCCGCCGGCGATCGAGCCCAGGCTCGAGCCCAGGTAGATCAGCGCGACGAGGCCCGCGCTCTCGAGCGGGTTGCGGCCGCGTTCGCGCTCAAGGTAGGACGGCAGCCAGAACAGGAAGAACCACCAGACCGGGTCGGTCAGCAGCTTCGCGATCAGGAAGGGCCAGATCTCGCGGTAGCGCAGCAGCGCGGTCCAGCGCAGGCGCAAGGCCTCGGCCGGCGCGCCGCGCCCGTCGTGGATATGGGCGAGCTCGGCGGCCGACACGCGCGGGTCCTGCTCGGGCACGGCGAAGCCGCGCAACCAGACCGCGAGCCAGACCACGCCGGCCGCGCCGATCGCGACGAACGCGGCCTGCCAGCCGTAGCGCAGCGCGAGCCAGACCGTCAGCGGCGACGCGACGATGCCCAGGGCCGTGCCCGCGTTGAACAGCCCGGTCGCGAGCGCGCGCTCCCGCTGCGGGAACCACATCGCGACGGCCTTGATCGCGGCGGGGAAGTTCGCGGCCTCGGCCGCACCGAGCAGGAAGCGCACGATCACGAGGCCCAGCGCCGTCGCGACGAGGCCATGGGCCGCCGACATCAGCGACCAGCCGAGCAGCGCGACCGCGAGGCTGCGCTTGACGCCGACGCGGTCGATGAACGCGCCGACGAGCGGCGGGAACGCCGCGTAGGCGAGCGTGAACGCGAAGGTGATCCAGCCGTAGTCGGCGTCGCTCAAGCTCAAACCCCCGTCGGCGAGCGGCCGCTGCAGGCTCGTCTTGAGCACCGACAGCGCGTTGCGGTCGAGGTAGTTGATCGCCGTCGCGGCGAACAGCAAGGCGCAGATCGCCCAGCGCCGGCCGCCGCGCCGGCCTGCTTCGAGGGCCGCGTCCACGCTAGGCCCCCGCCTTGAATGGTAACGCTATCTTTTGTACTTCCAGCGGGACCCGAGAATTCGCTGCGTTCAAGCCGTCGTCTCCGTCGTTGCCGAATCGGCTCACGGGCCGCTCGACGCTTTGTTCGGACGACAATGTAGCGCTACCATTGCCGCTTAGGCAAGTGCGGCGAACCCGTGCAGCGGCCGCGCGCCGCGCTTCAGTAGCCGGCGACGCGCGGCGCGGCCTCGCCGCGCGCGTGGTGCTCGGCCGCGCGGCGCTGGTCGCGCTTGAGGCGCCCGGTCGCGATGTGGCGCACGAGCCAGGGGATGCGGCGCACCGGGTTGCCGCTAGCCAGCGCGAGCGCGTAGGCCTGCGCGCATTTCTCGAGCAGCTCGGCGTTGAACACGAGGCGCTCGAGCGTCATGCCCAGGCACAGCGCGCCGTCGCGCGTCAGGTAGGCGTTCGCGCCGTCGCCCAGCGCCGCACCGGCGCCGAGCGGCGCGACCTGCGCGCCGAGGTGGCGCAGTTGCTCGTCGAACACGCCGGTCAGCGTCGCGCCCGCGCCGTGCAGCGCGGCGGCCCAGGGCAGGCGCGCGAGCAGCACCGCGCCGACGTCGGCGCGCTCGACGTAGGCGGCGCGGTGCGTCGGCGGCACCGGCTCGGCGCCGGCGAACCCGACGCGGCGCGGCGCGGCGCCCGCCTCGTCATGCACGAGCCACAACATCTCGGCGCTCGCCGGCAGGCGGCACGACAGGCTGTCGCCGGGGCGGAGCAGGCCCTTGGCGGCGAGCCGCGCGGCGGCCGCGAGCAGGGTCTGGGCGGGGTCGGTCGCGCTCATCGCCGTCACACCATGCGCAAGACGGTCTCGAAGCGGTTCAGCGCCTCGTCGATCACCTCGTCGGTATCGGCCATGCTCGTGTAGAGCCGGCTGCCGGCGAGCGTGACGATGCCGTGCGCCATATAGGCGGCGCCCATCTCCTCCATCAGGTGCTTGCGCTCGTTCGCCTCGCGCATCAGCTTGATCGGGTTGCGCATGCTCAGCAGCAGCACGGCCGAGGTCTGCAGGTGCACGACCGAGCCCTGGTTGTAGACGACGTAGGGCAGGCCGAGGCGGTCGATGATCTCGCCGAGGCCGCGGCACAGGCGGTCGCCCGCGCGGCCCGCGAGCACCGGCGCGCGCGTCGCGGCCATCGCCTCGATCGCGTAGTAGCCGGCCACGCAGGACAGCGGGTTCGCCGACAGCGTGCCGCCGACGAACGCGCGCTTCGAGGTGGTGCCGATGCCGCCCGCGAGCAGCATCATCACCTCGCGCCGCCCGCCGACGCCGCCGGCCATCAGGTAGCCGCCGGTCAGGCATTTGCCGAACACCGTGAGGTCGGGCTTCACGCCGAAATAGCCCTGGGCCCCGCCCATGCCGACGCGGAAGCCGCTGACGACCTCGTCGAACACGAGCAGCGCGCCGAACTCGTCGCAGAGCTTGCGCACGCCGGCGTTGTAGTCCTTGTGCGCGGGCCGCGTGCCGCTCTCGGGGCCCAGCGGCTCGACGATCACGGCCGCGGTGCCGCCGCGCAGGCGGTTCAGCCAGAGCTTGCGGCGCAGCGCGTCGAGGTCGTTCGGGAAGCATTCCTGGGTCGCCGCGGTGCTCGAGCGCGGGATGCCGACGGCCTCGCGCCGGCCCGTGCCCGGCACGCGCATGCCGTAGACCATCTGGTCGCTCCAGCCGTGGTACGCGCCGCCGATCTTGATGACCTGGCGCCGGCCCGTGTAGGCGCGCGCGAGCCGGATCGCGGCCATCACGCCCTCGGTGCCGGAGCCCAGCATGCGGAACATCTCGACGGCCGGCATATGCGTGCGGATCAGCTCGGCGAGCTTGACCTCGTATTCGTGGGCCATGCCGGTGACCGGGCCGCAATGCTCGATCAGCTGCTGGACCTTGGCGCGCACCGGCGCGTAGTTGCTGCCGAGCAGGGTCGGGCCGCCGGCCTGCAGGAAGTCGATATAGCGGTTGCCGTCGACGTCCCACAGATGCGCACCGTCGGCACGGTCGATCGCGAGCGGGAACGGGTGGTTGAACGCAAGGTTGTGCTGCACGCCGCCCGGGATCACGTCGCGCGCGCGCTCGGCGAGCTGCTTGCTGCGCGCGCAGTGCCGGTCGAAATGCGCGAGCACCTCGGCCATGTGCTCGCGCTTGATCGCGCGCGGCGGCTGTTTGAGCAGCGCGCCGAGGCGCGCGTACAGCGCGTCGGTGTCGGGCCAGGCGCCGATGCCGTATTCGGCGGCGGGCGCGGTGTTCAGGGGGGCGGGATGGCGGTCCATGGCGTTCAGTCCGGTGAAGTGGCGAGCCGCGGCGCGAGCGCCGCCTCGACGAAGGGGCGCAGCGGGCCCTGGGGTGCGTTCGTGCGGCCCTGCTCGAGCAGCCAGGCCGCGGCCGCGGTCTCGATGCGGCCGAGCAGACGCGCCGCGTCGGCCAGGCTCGCGGCGCTGCACACGAGGCCGTGGTTGCGCAGCAGGTAGGCGTGGCAGCCGGGCCGCAGGCGGCGGCGCAGCGCGCGCACGAGCAGGCCCGTGCCCGAGGGCGCGTAAGGCACGACCTCGACGCTCGGCCCGAGGTCGGCCATGTCGGCAGCCGCGCGCAGCGGCAGCGCGCGGCCGGTCAGCGCGACGGCGCTCGCGATCGGCTGGTGCGTGTGCACGCTGGCCGGCCGGGCGGGGCGCGCACGCAGCAGCGTCGCGTGCAGGCCGCTCTCGACCGAGGGCGGCAGCTCGCCCGCGACCTGGGCCAGCGTGTCGAGGCGCAGCACGGCGATCTGCGCGGGCGTCGTCGCGTAGTAGTCGGCCGCCGACGGCGTGACCGCGAAATGTTCGGCGTCGACGCGCAGCGCGACGTTGCCGCCGGTGCCCGCGAGGTAGCCGGCGTCGGCGAGGCGCAGGCAGACGTCGACGACGGCCTGGCGCTCGGCGAGGAAGCTGCTGCTCATGGATTGACGCCTCCGTTGACGCGGCGGTACAGCGGCGCGAGGCGCCGGTAAAGCTCGAGAAAGGTCGCGTAGCGCTCGGCGTAGACCGCGCGGTGCGCGGCGATCGGCTCGAACGAACGGCGGTAGCGGGTCTGGCGCGCGGCCGTCGCGAAGTCGAGCAGGCCGAGGCCGACGAAGGCGATCGTCGCCGCGCCGATCGCGTTGGCCTGCATCGGCGCCTCGAGCTGGCGGATCGTCACGCCGAGCACGTCGGCGAAGATCTGGCACCAGACGGCGGAGGTCGCGCCGCCGCCGAGCACGGTGAGCTCGGCGAGCGGCTGGCCGAGGAAGCGCTCGACGGGGGCCTGCAGCCAGCGCGTGTTCAGCGCGACGCCCTCGAAGAACGCGCGCACGAGGGTCTCGCGCGAATGCGCGAGCGACAGGTTGAACAGCCCCGCGCGCAGGCTGCGCTCGTCGACCGGGCTGCGCTCGCCCATCAGCCAGGGCTGGTAGAGCAGGCCGTCGGCGCCGGCCGGCACGCGCTCGGCGACGCGGTCGAGCAGCGCGTAGACATGCTCGGGCGTGTCGCCCGCGCGCAGCTCGTCGGCGTGGTACAGCAGCTTCTCCTTCAGGAAGCTCAGGTTGCTGCCCGCGTTGGTCTGCATCGCGACCATCAGGTATTTGTCGGGCAAGGCGCAAGGCACGGAGGCGATGCCCGCGCGCACGTCGGTGCGCTTGTGCGGCAGGTGCGCGCCGATCCAGCTCGAGGTGCCGAGGTACAGGTGCGCGGCGCCGTCGGCGAGCGTGCCCGCGCCGATGGCCGCCGCCGTGTTGTCGATCGAGCCCGCGACGACGCGCGTCGTCGGCGCGAGGCCGATCGCCGCGGCGACCTCGGGCCGCAGCGTGCCGATCACGTCGGTGCAGCGCACAATCTCGGGGAACTTGGTGGCGTCGACGCCGCTCGCGGCGACCAGGCCGGCGTCGTAGCGGATCGCGTCGAGGCGACGGTTGTCGGTGACCCAGGACGTGAGGATCGAGTCCGAGGTCGCGACGCAGCGCCCGCTCAGGCGCAGGTTCAGGTAGTCGAGCACGTTGAGGAATTTGTGCGTGCGCGCGTAGACCTCGGGGTGCTGCTCGCGCACCCACAGCATGTGCGCGGCCGGGTCCTTGCCGGAGAGGCTCGGCGCGCCGCCGCACAGGCGCAGCCAGCGCTGCAGCTTGAAGACGTCGTAGCCGGCGACGTTGAGCCAGCCGCGCGAGCGCGCGCGGATCAGCGCGCTGCCGCGCATGTCGCGCCAGGTCAGCGCGGGCAGCAGCGCGCGGTCGGCCGCGTCGACGGCGATCGTGCCCTCGCCCTGGGTCGAGCAGCACACGGCGACGACGGCCTCGGGCGGCACGCCGGCGCCCGCGACGACCTCGCGCGCGGTCGCCACAAGCGCCTGCCACCAGTCCTCGGGCTCCTGCTCGGCGCCCGCGCCCGCGACGATGCGTGTCGCGACCGGACGGAACGCCCACGCAACGATCTCGCCGCGCTGCGACACCAGCGCGGTCTTGCAACCGGAGGTGCCGAGGTCGACGGCGAGCACATGGGGCGGCGAGGCTTGGAGGGACACGGACGGACGGCGCTCGGCGGCGCCGCTTGATGCGATGGCCGCACTGTAGGGATGCGCGGCGCGCAGCGTGACGGCCAAAGCGGTCGGCGCTGGGGTCCTTGGCTGCCAAAACCCTGGCCGGTAGCTCCATCGGCGTCAGGGCGGCATCTCTGTTTGTCTTAGCAGGTACTGCGGAGAGGACTGCGCCAGGGGCGGCCGCGGCCGGCCCTGCCGCAGTCCCGTGTGCTCGGCACACACCAGGGCCTGTTAACGCTACGGAGACCCTAGTGTCG
Organism: Roseateles sp.; assembly: GCA_019232985.1. The sequence continues at coordinate 120,811 of JAFAMW010000052.1, forward strand.
TGAGTTAGAAGTTCGCACGTCCCGCCCGGCGAGCAGGATCATCAAGCCGCTTGTGCGTGCAACTGAACACCAAGCGCGCGGGCCACCTTCAAGATGGTTGCAAAGCTCGGGTTGCCGTTTTCTCCGAGCGCCTTGTACAGACTCTCTCGACTCAGACCTGCGTCTCGCGCCACCTGGGTCATGCCCTTTGCCCGCGCAATGTCGCCCAGTGCGCGCGCGATTCCCGCGGCGTCATCGGGAGCCTCGATCAGCCAGGCGTCAAGGTACGCGGCCATCTCTTCCGGCGTGCGCAGTTGTTCTGCAACGTCGTAGGCAATCGTTTTGGTCTTGGCGACCTTGGTACCTGCTGCATTGGTCATGTCCGCCGCTCCTAAAGGTTCTTCGCAAGCGCAATGGCCCGTTGGATGTCCTTGTTCTGGGACGACTTGTCGCCGCCAGCCAGAAGCACGATCAGGACCCCGCCGCGCTCGGTGAAATAGACGCGATAGCCTGGACCGCAATCAATCTTCAGTTCACTGACACCATCCGTCAGATTGCGACACAGCCCTGGATTGCCGTGGACAAGCCGATCGACTCGAACTTGAATACGTGCCCGGGC
>JAFAMW010000055.1 GCA_019232985.1 Roseateles sp.
GGGTCGAAAGCACGCGTAGCGGCCCAACCCGGGCGACCGACTGTTTTGCGCTGTCCAATCCGGTCAACGGCGGTACCGATTGAGAGTCCCGCGCGAGCCTCGGGGCTTGTTCGGTGACGGCGCACTAGCGTGTGCCAAGCGCTCGGGACTGCGCCAGGGGCGGCGGCGGCGGGCCCCTTAGCTGAGCCGAGGAGCGCAGGGCCGTGGGGCAGCGCGCGTCAGCGCGCCTCGTAAACTGACTCGGCGTGCCTGTTTGAGCGCAGCGCCCGCAGGGCGCGAAGCGAGTTGCACGACGGCCCCATGGACCGAGTACCGCAGGGGACCCCTCGCACAGCGAGGGGCGATGAGCGCAGGGGCCGGACGCCGCCGCCCCTGGCGCAGTCCTCTCCGCAGTGCTTAGACCTGCATATTCATGATGTCGGAATACGCCGAAACCAGCCGATTCCGCACCTGAATCGCGGCCTGGAAACCGATCTGGGCCTTCTGGATCGCGACCATCGTCGATTCGAGGCTCACGTTCGGGTCGTCGAGCTGGACCGCGCGCGACATGTCGCTCGCCTGGTTCTGCGCGTCGCTGACGTTCTTCAGCGCGTCGGCCATCGCGGTGCCGAAGCTCGAGCCGCTGGTCGCGCCCGTGCCGCTCGTGCCGCCCGCGGCGCCATTCGCCGGGCTGGTCGGCGCAATGCCGGCCTTGGCCAGGGCCTGGGCGAAGTCGAAGGGACGCAGCTGGACGTTCATGATGTCCGGCAGCTTAAGCGCGCGTCAGCCCCCGCAATGGTTCGAACTGCGCGGGCTTCGTCGGCCTGATCCGACCATTCTTGAGCCGGGCGAACCCGAATAATCGGCCGCAACCAGGCGAACCACGCCCACCCTGCCCATGGACACTGCCCTCGCCCCGATCACCCCCGGCACCCCGCCCGTGCCGCTGAACGCGCCCCAGCCCACCCTGCCGAACGGCGTGCAGGGCTTCGCCGCACGCTTCGCCGCGATGCCCAACCGCAGCAAGCTCATGATGGGCGCCGGCCTCGCGCTGTTCGCCGCGGCCGTGCTCGCGCTCACGCTGTACACGAGCCAGGGCGACTACCGGCCGCTGTTCACAGGCCTGTCCGACAAGGACGGCGGCGCCGTGATCGCCCAGCTGAGCCAGATGAACGTGCCCTACCGCAACGAGCCGGGCGGCATCATCCTCGTGCCCGCCGGCCAGGTCTACGACCTGCGCATGAAGCTCGCGTCGCAAGGCCTGCCGCGCGGCTCGACGGTCGGCTTCGAGCTGCTCGACAAGGCGCCGATCGGCCAGACCCAGTTCAGCGAGCGCATGAACTTCCAGCGCGCGCTCGAGGGCGAGCTCACGCGCACGATCACCGCGATGTCCGACGTCGCCGACGCGCGCGTGCACCTCGCGATGCCGCAGAGCAACGGCTTCTTCCGCGAGCAGCAAAAGCCCAGTGCCTCGGTCATGCTCACCCTGCGGGGCGGCCGCACGCTCGACCGCGACCAGATCGCCGGCATCGTCCACCTCGTGTCGAGCTCGGTGCCCGAGCTCGCGCCGGCCGACGTCAGCGTCGTCGACCAGACCGGCGCCCTGCTCTCGCGCAACGGCGACGACAAGGCTGGCGGTCTCGACAGCGAACAGCTGCGCTACAAGCAGCAGGTCGAGGCGGCGTACAACAAGCGCATCCAGGACCTGCTCGAGCCCGTGCTCGGCCGCAACAACCTGCGCTCGACCGTCACGGCCGACGTGGACTTCAACCAGGTCGAGTCCACCGCCGAGTCCTACAAGCCCAACCAGGGCCAGGGCACGACGGCCGCCGTGCGCAGCGCCCAGATCAGCGACTCGAGCAACGCCTCGCCGGCCCAGGCGACGGGCATCCCCGGCGCGTCGAGCAACACCCCGCCCGTGCCCGCGACCGCGCCGATCAACGGCGCGTCGGCGCCGCTGCAGGCGGCCCAGACCGGCGGCTCGGGCCAGAACAGCTCGCGCCACGACGCGACGACCAACTACGAGCTCGACAAGACCGTGCGCGTCACGCGCGACGCGGTCGGCGACGTGCGCCGCCTGAACGCGGCCGTCGTCGTCAACTACCACCAGATCACCGACCCCAAGGGCAAGACGACCAACGAGCCGCTCTCGCAGGCCGAGCTCGACAAGCTCGACGGGCTCGTCAAGGAAGCCCTCGGCTTCAACGCCGACCGCGGCGACTCGGTGCGCATCGTCAGCGCGCCCTTCCTGCCCGACCAGAACAAGGAAGCCGACCTGCCGCTGTGGAAGCAGCCCGAGATCCAGGACCTGCTGCGCACGCTCGCCGTGCCGCTCGCGCTCGTCGCGATCGCGTTGATCGCCGTGTTCGGCCTCGTGCGCCCGGCCCTGCGCGCCGTGCGCCCGCCCGAAGACGCCGCGGCGGCCGCCGCCGAAGGCAGCGTCGACGAGCTCGTCGACGACGAAAACGAGCTCGGCGGCATGCCGCGCGTCGAGACGCCGGTCAATAGCGAGCGCCTCGACCGCGCGCGCACGCTCGCCCGCGACAACCCGGTCGCCGTCGCGAATATTGTGCGCTCCTGGGTCAGCGGCGAGGAAGTCGCATAATTTCGGGTCTACAGGCACGGGATCCCGACCATGGACGACAAAGGCGTTGAAGATGCAGCCATCCTGCTGATGTCGCTCGGCGAGGAGGAAGCCGCCGAGGTCTTCAAGCACCTGCAGCCCAAGGAAGTCCAGCGCCTCGGCGAGACCATCGCCAAGCTCAAGGTCGTGCCGCGCCACCAGGTCGAGGACGTGCTCGAGCGCTTCGACGCGGTCGCCGAGACGCACAGCACGCTCGTCAGCGACACCGACGAATACGTGCGCTCGGTGCTGCGCAAGGCGCTCGGCGAGGACAAGGCCAACCTGCTGCTCGACCGCATCCTGCAGGGCAGCGACGTCTCGTCGATCGAGAGCCTCAAGTGGATGGACGCGGTCTCGGTCGCCGAGCTGCTGCGCAACGAACATCCGCAGATCATCGCGGCGATCCTCTCCCACCTCGACTTCGACCAGACCAGCCAGGTGCTGCGCGCGTTCACCGAGCGCCAGCGCAACGAAGTGCTGGTGCGCATCGCCACGCTCGACGGCATCCAGCCGATGGCGCTCAAGGACCTCAACGAGGTCATGAGCCAGATCCTCGCCGGCGGCGAGCGCATGAAGAAGTCCAATCTCGGCGGCGTCAAGACCGCGGCCGAGATCATCAACATGCTGGGCTCGAGCATCGAGACCTCGGTGCTCGACTACATCCGCGAGGCCGACGCCGAGCTCGCCCAGAAGATCATGGACAACATGTTCACCTTCGACGACCTCGAGAAGCTGTCGGACCGCGACATCCAGGCCGTCCTCAAGGAAGTCCAGACCGAGTCGCTGCTGATGGCGCTCAAGGGCGCAAGCGCCGAACTGCGCGAGAAGGTCTTCCGCAATATGTCGCAGCGCGCGGCCGAGACGCTGCGCGAGGACCTCGAGTCGCGCGGCCCGGTGCGCCTGTCGGAGGTCGAGGGCGAGCAGAAGGAAATGCTCAAGATCGTGCGCCGCCTCGTCGACGAGGGCCAGATCGTGCTGGTCTCCGGCGGCGACGACGCCTTCGTCTGAACCTGAACGGATGGTTGTCGCATGATCAAGCCGATCCGCCAGGTCCCCGAACCCGAGCGCCGCCAGACCGGCGAGCGCCGCTCGTCCTACGCGCGCTTCATCCCGAGCGAGGAGCTGTCGGGCGTCACGGCCTGGACGCCGGGCGCGCTGAACGGCCCGCCGGTCGCGCGCCCGCCGATCAGCGCGCCGCCGCCGCCGGCCGCCGCACCCGCTCCGGTCGCGCCGCCCGAGCCGCCGCCGCCCAGCGTCGAGGAGCTGCTCAAGGATGCGCGCCAGGCCGGCTACCAGGATGGCTACCGCGACGGCCTCGCCGCGCTCGACGCGTTCAAGCAGAGCTTCACGCGTCAGCTCTCGAGCCAGCTCGGCGGCCTCGTCAAGAGCTTCGACGCCGACTTCAGGGCCCTCGAGGAGCAGATGGCCCTGACGCTCACGCGCTGCGCGGTCGAGCTCGCGCGCCAGGTCGTGCGCAGCGAACTGCAGACGCGCCCCGAGCTGATCGCCCAGGTCGCGCACGACGCCGTCGAGGCGCTGCAGCTCGCGGCGCGCCATGTGCGCGTGCGCGTCCATCCCGACGACCACCCGCTCGTGCTCGAGGGCGCGGGCGCCGAGCTGCGCGCGCGCGACGCCCAGGTCCTGCCCGACCCCGAGATCGTGCGCGGCGGCTGCACCGTCGACTCCGACCTCGGCAGCGTCGACGCGAGCCTGCCCGCGCGCTGGCAGCTCGCCTGCGCGAGCCTCGGCCAGACCGCGGTCTGGCAGGACCGGCGCGGATCCTCGCCCACGGAACAGGGCTGATCGTGAACGAGCGTCAACAACGCTGGTCGCACTTCCTCGCCGACCTGCAGGCGCTGTCGGGCAACGGCCCGCCGCTCGAGGCGCGCGGCAAGCTCGTGCGCGTCGCCGGCCTCGTGCTCGAGGCCACCGGCGTGAACGTGCCGGTCGGCTCGGTCTGCGAGATCCGCATGCCGAGCTCGGGCTCGAATCCGCGGCGCGGCCTCAAGCCGGTGAACGCCGAGGTCGTCGGCTTCTCGGGCGAGCGCGCGTTCCTGATGCCGACCGACGAGGTCCAGGGCCTCGCGAGCGGCGCGATCGTCGTGCCGCGCGCCCAGGCGCTGCAGGCGCCCCAGCTCGGCCAGCCGAATCACCCGTGGCGGCGCGACAGCGACCGCGGCCTGCACCTGCCCATGGGCGACGGCCTGCTCGGCCGCGTCGTCGACTCGCAGGGCCACCCGCTCGACCGCCACGGCCCGCTCGCCGACGTCCACGCCGAGCCGATGGTGCGCCGCCCGATCAACGCGATGGACCGCGACCCGGTGCGCACCCCGCTCGACACCGGCGTGCGCGCGATCAACACCGTGCTGACGGTCGGGCGCGGCCAGCGCCTGGGCCTTTTTGCGGGCACCGGCGTCGGCAAGTCCATCCTGCTCGGCATGATGGCGCGCTACACCCAGGCCGACGTGATCGTCGTCGGCCTGATCGGCGAACGCGGCCGCGAGGTCAAGGAGTTCATCGAGGACATCCTCGGCGAGGACGGACGGAGCCGCTCGGTCGTCGTCGCCGCACCCGCCGATGCGCCGCCGCTCGAGCGCCTGCAGGGCGCGCATTACGCGACCGCGATCGCCGAGCATTTCCGCGACCGCGGCCTCAACGTGCTGCTGCTGATGGACTCGCTGACGCGCTACGCGATGGCGCAGCGCGAGATCGCGCTGGCGATCGGCGAGCCGCCGGCGACCAAGGGCTACCCGCCGAGCTGCTTCGCCAAGCTGCCCCAGCTCGTCGAGCGCAGCGGCAACGGCCTGCCCGGGGGCGGCTCGATCACGGCCTTCTACACCGTGCTGTCCGAGGGCGACGATCTGCAGGACCCGATCGCCGACGCCGCGCGCGGCATCCTCGACGGCCATATCACCTTGTCGCGCGAGCTCGCCGAGGCCGGCCATTACCCGGCGATCGACGTCGAGCGCTCGATCTCCCGGGTGATGACGAATGTAGCGCCGCAAAAGCAGGTCGAATCCGCGCGTCGCTTCCGCCAGCTTCTGGCCAAATACAACCGAGCTCGCGACCTGATCCAGCTCGGCGCCTACGCCCCGGGGCATGACCCCGACCTGGATCTGGCCGTGCGCATGCACCCGGAAATGGTCCGCCTGCTGCAGCAGGACATGCACGAAGCGGCGCCGCTGGCGCCGAGCGTGGAGCGGCTGACCGATCTGATGGGTTGAACGAGGAACACCGGAGTCAGCAGCGATGAGCGCCGCCCTGCACACCCTCCAGGTCCTGCTCGAGCAGGCCGAGGCCGAGCGCGACCAGGCCCAGCGGGCGCTGGTCGAGGTCCTGCAGCGCGCGCGCGCCGCGCGCGGCCAGGCGGACTCGCTGCTTCAATACCGCGGCGAGTACGACCAGCGCTGGAGCGGCCAGTTCAAGAGCGGCGGCACGATGGAGATCATGCGCTGCTACCAGGACTTCTCCGGCCGCCTCGGCGAGGCGATCGAGAGCCAGGGCCAGCGCGCCGCGCAGGCCGAGCAGCGCGTCGCCGGCGCGCGCGAGCGCGTCGCCGCGCTCGAGATGCGCGTCGCCTCGATCGCCAAGCTCATGGCGCGCCGCCGCGCCGAGATCGAGCGCATCGCCGCGCGCCAGGACCAGAAGCTCAGCGACGAACTCGCCGCCCGACTCGCGCGCCAGCGCGCGCCCCAAGGAATGCTGCCATGACCTCTGTCTCGACCGTCGCCACCACCCCCCTCGACGCCGCGGCGAGCGCGGCGATCGCGCGCGGCGCGGCCGGCGCCCCGTCTGCTTCGGTCGCCGACCTCGGCGCCAGCCTCGCGAGCGACTTCTCGAACCTGCTGAGCCAGTTCGACGCGGGCCAGACCGGCGCGCTGCCGATCAACGTCGCGCCGACCCAGGCGTCCGCCCCTGCGCCGAGCGCGCCGTCGGACAACGCGTCGAGCGACGCGAGCGGCAGCAACACCACCCGGTCGGCGACCCAGCGCGAACAGGCGCTGCAGGCCGCGCGTGCGGCGCAGCAGCCGGCCGTCGACACCAGCGAAACCGCGAGCACCGACGCCGCGAGCAGCACCGACCCGAGCGACGCAACGAGCGCGACCGCGACGCCGCGCAAGACCAAGTCGGCCAAGGACGACAAGGCCGACGCGAACAAGACTAACGCCCAGGCCGGCACGACGCCGGCCCAGGCCCAGGCGCAAACGCAGGCCGCGAACCAGGCCGCGCATACCGTCAAGAGCGCGGCCGCCGACACGAGCGCGACCGCGAGCGACGCGAAGGCGAGCGCCCAGGCCGCCGACGCGAAGACGAGCACGCAGTCGCGCCAGGCCCAGATCGACAGCAGCGCGGCGAATCAGCCTGCCGCGAGCCAGGCCGGCCAGGGCGCCGACGCCGCACAGCTCGCCGCGCAGAACGCGACGAACACCGCGAACTTGGCCGCCGCCGTCGCCGCGAACAGCGCGGCCCCGGCGACGAGCGACTTCGCCCAGGCGCTCAAGCTCGCGACGCCGCTCGCGGCCGGCACCGGCGGCGTCGACGCCGCGGCGAGCGCCCAGGCCCTCGCGAGCCTCAATGCGAGCGGCAGCGCGAGCGGATCGAGCGCCACCGGCGACGCGGCGACGCCGCTGCCGGTCACGCTGGCCCAGCCGCTCGACGACCCGGGCTTCGGCACCGAGCTCGCGGCCAAGGTCACCGTGCTCGCGACCGACGGCGTCCAGCAGGCCCAGCTCCAGCTGAACCCGGCCAATATGGGCCCGGTGTCCGTGCATATCGCGGTCGAGGGCCAGCAGACCCAGGTCAGCTTCCACGCGGCCCAGGCCGACACGCGCCAGGTCCTCGAGCAAAGCCTGCCGCAGCTCGCCGCAGCGCTCGCCTCGTCGGGCCTGACGCTGAGCGGCGGCGGCGTGTTCCAGCAGAACAGCGGCCAGGGCGGCAACGCCGGCAACAACGGCGGCGGCAGCGGCTCCGGCCAGAGCGGCGTGGCCGGTGTCGGCGGCACAGCGGCCACCACGAGTACCGTGGCCGCGGCCCCCGCGCGCGCGGCCCAGGGCGTGCTCGACCTTTACGCCTGAGCGCCTGAAACCACCGAGAATAAGCCTCAGCTAAACAGGAGTTCCCGATGGCCACAGCGGCCCCAGCAGCCGATGCCCCCAAGAGCGGGGGCGGCATGAAGAAACTCATCATCATCGGTGGTGCGGTCGCGCTCGTCCTCGTGATCGGCGGCGTCGGGCTGATGATGTACCTGTCGAACAAGGCCAAGGCCGAGGACGCCGGCGGCGACGACACGCCCGCCGCGACCCAGCCCAAGAAGAAGTCCGGCGAGCCGCCGGTGTTCGTGCCGCTCGACCCGTTCACGGTCAACCTCGCCGACAAGGAGGTCGACCGTTTCGCCCAGATCGGCGTGACGCTGCAGGTCACCGACGCCCACGCGGGCGACGACATCAAGGCCTACCTGCCGGCGATCCGCTCGAACGTCCTCGTGCTGCTGTCGCACAAGACCTCGGCCGACCTGCTGAGCGTCGAGGGCAAGGAAAAGCTCGCCGAAGAGGTCAAGCACCAGGCCAATATCGCGATGGGCATCGAGGACGACTTCGACGAGGAAGCGGCCGCGAGCGACGCCGCGCCGCCGGCCAAGAAAAAGAAGAAGAAGCACGCGAGCGAGAGCCCGATCGCGCAGGTGCTGTTCTCGAGCTTCATCGTCCAGTGACGCCCGACCGGACCGCCACGCCATGAACCAGCAAATCCTCTCGCAAGACGAAGTCGATGCCCTGCTCCAGGGCATCACAGGCGAGAGCCAGAAGCTCGAGGCCGAAGAGGAGCAGGTCGGCGGCATACGCGACTACAACCTCGCGAGCCAGGAACGCATCGTGCGTGGGCGCATGCCCACGATGGAGATCATCAACGAACGGTTCGCGCGCAATATCCGCGTCGGGCTGTTCAACTTCATCCGAAAGAGCCCCGAGGTCGCGATCGGCGGCATCAAGGTCCAGAAGTACAGCGCCTTCCTGCGCGAGATCGTCGTCCCGACCAACTTCAACATCGTCTCGGTCAAGCCGCTGCGCGGCTCCGGGCTGATCGTCTGCGACCCGACCCTCGTG
>JAFAMW010000064.1 GCA_019232985.1 Roseateles sp.
AGCTTTTGATGGCCAAGACCGTCGCCGATGTGATGAGCCTGGTGAAGGACAACGAAGTCAAGTTCGTTGACTTCCGCTTCACCGATACCCGTGGCAAGGAACAGCACGTGTCCGTGCCGGTTTCGCATTTCGACGAAGACAAGTTCATTTCGGGTCACGCGTTCGACGGCTCGTCGATCGCCGGCTGGAAGGGCATCGAAGCCTCCGACATGCTGCTGATGCCGGACCCGAACACGGCCAATATCGACCCCTTCTTCGAAGAACCGACGCTGATCCTGACCTGCGACGTGGTCGAGCCCGGCGACGGCAAGGCCTACGAGCGCGACCCGCGCTCGCTCGCGAAGCGCGCCGAGGCCTACCTGAAGAGCAGCGGCCTGGGCGACACCGCGTTCTTCGGTCCCGAGCCCGAGTTCTTCATCTTCGACTCGATCCGCTGGGGCAACGACATGTCCGGCTCCTTCTTCAAGATCGAGTCCGAGGAGGCCGCCTGGAACACCGGCAAGGAATACGAGCACGGCAACAGCGGCTACCGTCCGACCGTCAAGGGCGGCTACTTCCCGACCCCGCCGGTCGACTCGGGCCAGGACCTGCGCTCGGAGATGTGCCTGATCCTCGAGCAGATGGGCATCCCGGTCGAAGTCCACCACCACGAAGTCGCGAACGCGGGCCAGATGGAAATCGGCACGAAGTTCAGCTCGCTGGTCCAGCGCGCCGACTGGCTGCAGCTGCAGAAGTACGTGATCCAGAACGTCGCCCATGCCTACGGCAAGACCGCGACCTTCATGCCGAAGCCGATCGTCGGCGACAACGGCTCGGGCATGCACGTGCACCAGTCGGTCTGGAAGGACGGCAAGAACCTGTTCGCCGGCGACGGCTACGCGGGCCTCAGCGACTTCGCGCTGTACTACATCGGCGGCATCATCAAGCACGCGCGCGCGCTGAACGCGATCACCAACCCCGGCACGAACAGCTACAAGCGCCTCGTGCCCGGCTTCGAAGCCCCGGTCAAGCTCGCCTACAGCTCGCGCAACCGCTCGGCCTCGATCCGCATCCCCTACGTCGCGAACCCGAAGGGCCGCCGCATCGAAGCGCGCTTCCCGGATCCCCTGTGCAACCCCTACCTGGGCTTCTCGGCCATGCTGATGGCCGGTCTCGACGGCGTCGAGAACAAGATCCACCCGGGCGAAGCCGCGACCAAGGACCTGTACCACCTGCCGCCCGAGGAAGACGCGAAGATCCCGACCGTCTGCCACAGCCTCGACCAGGCGCTCGACTACCTCGACAAGGACCGCGCGTTCCTGACCAAGGGCGGCGTGTTCACCGACGCCTATATCGACGCCTACATCGACCTGAAGATGCAGGAAGTCACGCGCTTCCGCATGGCGACCCACCCGGTCGAGTTCGACATGTACTACACCCTGTAAAGCGTGTCATGGCAACAGGCCACGGCCTGCTGACCTCGGAGGGACGGCTGCGGCCGTCCCTTTGTTTTTTCCTTCACGCGGATGCGCCACAATCCCGGCATGCTGATGCAACGCTACGCTCTGGCGCTCGGACTGCTCGCGCTCTTGCCCGCGGCCGCCGAGGCCCAGGGAACGGTCTACCGCTGCCCGGGTCCGCCGGTGCTCTACACCGACGGCCTGAGCGCCAAGGAGGCGCAGGAAAAGGGTTGCCGCACGATCGAGGGCACGCCGATCACGATCGTGCAGTCGGCGCGGCCCGCGCGTCCCGGCAGCGGCGCCGACCGGGGCAGCAGCGGTGAAGGCCGCGTCGACCCGAACCAGCAGCGCCAGCGCGACGACGACCGTCACCGCGTGCTCCAGGACGAACTCGCCCAGGCCCAGGCGCGCCTCGCCCAGGCCCAGTCCGACTACGACAGCGGCGCGGCCCAGCGCCTCGGCGACGAGGCGCGCAACTACCAGAAATACCTCGACCGCGTCGCCGACCTCAAGGCCAACGTCACGCGCCAGCAGGCCGACGTCGACGCGATCAAGCGCGAGATCGCCAAGCTGCCCTGAGCGCCTCGCGCGCAACCTCTTCTCCCCGCGCGCGGGGCCGCGGCGTGGCCGCCGTGTGCGATTACGAGCCCGACCCGCATGACCAGCAGCGACGAAACCCCCGACCCCCAATTCGCCGCGCTCGACTGGCTGAGCACGATGGTCGCCGTCGTGCGCGTCGACGGCGAATGCGTGTTCGCGAACGAGGCCTTCGAGAACACCCTGGGCCTGTCGCGCCGCGCGATCCGGCGCAGCAATCTGTTCGACTGGTTCGCCGACGCGCAGCGCCTGCGCGAGACCGTCGAGGGCGTCGCGCGCAACGCCTACTCGAGCAGCCGCCTCGACGCGCTGTTGCGCTTCGGCGGGCGCTCCCACGATGAGCCGCTCGAGGTCCATGTGCTGGTCTCGCAGATGGAGCAGCGCGGCGGCGTCGTCGCCGCGGTGCTCGTCGAGCTGATCGAGAACACCCAGGCGACGCGCCAGGACCGCGAGGAGCGCAACCTCGACCAGGTCCAGGCGACCAAGGAGCTCACGCGCAACCTCGCGCACGAGATCAAGAACCCGCTCGGCGGCATCCGCGGCGCGGCCCAGCTGCTCGCGATGGAGCTCGACGCGCCCGAGCTCGGCGAGTACACGCAGGTCATCATCCACGAGGTCGACCGCCTGCAGTCGCTCGTCGACCGCCTGCTCGCGCCGCACCGCCGCGCCGCCGTGATCGGCGACGTCAACGTCCACGAGCTGTGCGAGCGCGTGCGCGCCGTGATCCAGGCCGAGCACCCGCGCGGCCTCGTCGTCGACCGCGACTACGACACCTCGCTGCCCGACTTCCGCGGCGACCGCGAGCAACTGATCCAGGCCGTCCTGAACATCGTCCAGAACGCTGCCCAGGCCTGCGCCGCGCGCATCGGCGCCGGCGACGCGCGCATCATGCTGCGCACGCGCGTCGCGCGCCAGGTCACGATCGGCAAGCAGCGCTGGCGCCTGGCATTGGAATTGCATGTGGAGGACAACGGCCCGGGTATCCCGGCCGAGATCCGCGACCGCATCTTCTTCCCGCTCGTGTCGGGACGCGATGGGGGCACGGGCCTCGGACTCACGCTGTCGCAGTCGATCGTGCAACAACACCAAGGCATGATCGACTGCGACAGCGAGCCCGGCCGGACCAGTTTCCGAATCACCCTGCCTTTGCCCTAGCGGGAACCGGCCCTGCCGCTCACAAGGTGGCGGCGCCAGCGCTGCGTCAAAGGGGAGCCCCTGAATGAAATCGATCTGGGTTGTCGACGACGATCACTCCATTCGCTTCGTGCTCGAGAAGGCCTTGAGCCGCGAGGGCATGCCGGTGCGCAGCTTCGCGAGCGCGCCCGAACTGCTCGCCGCGCTCGACGAGGACAGCCCGCAGGTGCTGGTCTCCGACATCCGCATGCCGGGCGGCTCGGGCCTCGAGCTGCTCGCCAAGGTCAGGGAGCGCCTGCCCGGCCTGCCCGTCATCATCATGACGGCCTACTCGGACCTCGACAGCGCCGTGTCGGCCTTCCAGGGCGGCGCGTTCGAATACCTGCCCAAGCCCTTCGACCTGCCGCGCGCGGTCGAGCTGATCCGCCGCGCGCAGGAGGAGAGCCTGCGCGAGGACGTCGCCGAGGAGGCCGCGGCCCAGGTGCCCGAGATGCTCGGCCAGGCCCCGGCGATGCAGGACGTGTTCCGCGCGATCGGCCGCCTCAGCCAGAGCCACGTGACGGTCCTGATCACCGGCGAGTCGGGCAGCGGCAAGGAGCTCGTCGCGCGCGCGCTGCACAAGCACAGCCCGCGCGCGGGCGGGCCGTTCGTCGCGATCAACACGGCGGCGATCCCCAAGGACCTGCTCGAGAGCGAGCTGTTCGGCCACGAGCGCGGCGCGTTCACGGGCGCGCAGGCGACTCGGCGCGGCCGCTTCGAGCAGGCCGACGGCGGCACGCTGTTCCTCGACGAGATCGGCGACATGCCGTTCGACCTGCAGACGCGCCTGCTGCGCGTGCTGTCGGACGGCCAGTTCTACCGCGTCGGCGGCCACAGCCCGCTGCGCGCGAACGTGCGCGTGATCGCGGCGACGCACCAGAACCTCGAGGAGCGCGTGCGCCAGGGCGCGTTCCGCGAGGACCTGTTCCACCGCCTCAACGTGATCCGCCTGCGCCTGCCGGCGCTGCGCGAGCGCCGCGAGGACATCCCGATGCTCGCGCGCCATTTCCTGCAGCGCAGCGCGACCGAGCTCGGCGTCGAGCCCAAACGCCTGTCCGACGCCGCCGTCGCGCGGCTCGCGAGCTTCGAGTTCCCCGGCAACGTGCGCCAGCTCGAGAACGTCTGCCACTGGCTGACCGTGATGGCGCCGAGCCAGCTCGTCGAGCCCAAGGACCTGCCGCAGGAAATGCTCGCGGCGCCGCCGGCCCATGCCGGCGAGCCGGGCGCCGCGGCGTCGGCCGACGCGCCCGGTGCGGTCGCGCCGCTGCCGCCGCTGCCCGCCGGTGCGGCGGGCGCCGCGGCCGAGGCCTGGCTCGCCGAGATGGCGCGCGAGGCGCGCCGCATGCTGCAGGCCGGCGAACCCGAGGTATGGGACGCGCTCACGCGGCGTTTCGAGGCGAGCCTGATCCTGACCGCGCTCGACGTCACGCGCGGCCGCCGCATCGAGGCCGCGCAGCGCCTCGGCATCGGCCGCAACACGATCACGCGCAAGATCCAGGAGCTCGGGCTCGACCCCTAAGGTCGTTTGTCGAGCCAGATGCCCAGCCCCTGGGCGTTGAGCTCGATGTCGAGCGCGAGCAGGCGCAGCTGCTGTTCGGGCGCGAGCTCGCAGCCATGCGCGTGCAGGCCCTCGAGGTAGAGCCATTGCAGGCCGGCCTTGAGGCGCTCGTGGCGGTTCGCGACCTCGCGCAGCATCAGCGCGAGCTCGACCATCTGGTCGATCTGCGCATGCAGCAGCGCGCCGAGCCGCGCCGCGTCGCCGACGCGGTGGTAATGCGTGAGGTACATCGATTCGGGCGCGTAGCTGAGCAGGCGCGCGATCGACGCCTGCAGCGCCTCGGGCTCGAACTGCACCGGCGTGCTCGTCGGCAGGATCCAGGGCCCGGCCGCGCCGTCGAACTCGCGGTAGGACAGGCCGAAGGTGTCGCCGCTGAACCAGCCGCGGCTGCGCGCGTCCCAGATGCAATGGTGGTGGCGCGCGTGGCCCGGCGTGTCGAGCAGCAGCAGCTCGCGGCCGGCGAGGCGGATCACCTGGCCGTCGAAGCTCGGCGCGCCGCGCTCGGCCGGCACGGGCACGAGCCGGCCGTAGGCGCGCCGCATCTCGGCGTCGCCGTAGACCGAGCGCGCGCTCATGTACAGCACCTTCGGGTCGATCATGTGGCGCAGGCCGCGCGGGTGGCACAGCAGGCGTGCGTTCGGCAGCGACTGCATCAGCAGGCCGACGCCGCCGGCGTGGTCGAGGTGGACATGGGTCGGGATCACCCAGTCGACGGCCTCCGGCTCGAGGCCTACCGCATCGAGCGCCGCGAGCAGGCGCGGCACGCTGAAGTTCGTGCCCGTGTCGATAAACGCCGCGCGATCGTCCTCGACGAGCAGGTAGGCGGCGTCGAAATGCTCGCGCGTGAAGCCGGTGTCGACCGCGTAGACGCCGTGGCCGAGCGCCGTCACGAAATCGGGCAGCTGCAATGTCTCCATAATGGCCGGCAGATTAGCCGATTCCTCCGCCCCGATGACTGTCCGCGAAATTCTCAAGATGGGCGACGCGCGCCTGCTGCGCGTCGCCCAGCCCGTCGAAGCCTTCGGCACGCTCGAGCTGCGCGAGCTCGTCGCCGACATGTTCGAGACCATGGCCGCGGCCCGCGGCGCGGGCCTCGCGGCGCCGCAGATCGGCGTCGACCTGCGCGTCGTGATCTTCGGCTTCGAGCGCAACGAGCGCTACCCGCAGGCCGGGGCCGTGCCGCAGACCGTGCTCGTGAACCCGCGCATCGAGGTGCTCGACGCGGCGCTGGAGGAGGGCTGGGAGGGCTGCCTGTCGGTGCCCGGCCTGCGCGGCATGGTGCCGCGCCACGCGCGCATCCGCTACGGCGGCTTCGACCTCGACGGCCGCGCGATCGAGCGCGAGGCCGAGGGCTTTCACGCGCGCGTCGTCCAGCATGAATGCGACCACCTCGACGGCCTGCTGTACCCGATGCGCGTACGCGACTTCGGCCGCTTCGGCTTCACCTCGGTGCTGTTCCCGGGCCTCGACGTTCAAGACGACTGACGGCCCGATTTCCATGTCCTGACTGAAACGCTTTGTAAGCCGTCGACGCGCGCGTCGGCGGCCGGCCCGCGGTCCGCGTTGGATCGGGGCATCCGGAGACCCGCATGACGACCGCCGCGAAACCCGCATCCACCAGCCGCGCCGCCTGGCGCCGGCTGGCCTTCGGCCTGCTGATCGCCCTGGCCGGCACGGCCCAGGCCCAGCCGCAATCCGAGCCCGGCGTGCCCGGCGACCCGCCCGCGCGGGTCGCGCGCGTCGCCAACGTCGTCGGCACGGCCTGGGTCTACGACGAGGAGGCGCATGAATGGGTCCAGCTGCTGCGCAACCAGACCGTCGCACAGGGCGACCATGTGCGCACCGACGACGCCTCGCGGCTCGTGCTGCGCATCGGCCCGACCAGCGTCTACGTCGATTCGCGCGCCGAGTTCGGCCTGCCGCGCCTCGACGAGGGCGCGATCAGCGTCGAGCTCACGCGCGGCGACCTCGGCGTGCGCCTGCGCGCGGGCGTCGACGTCGGCGACCTGCGCGTGATCACCCAGCAGGGCCAGGCCGTGCCCGAGCGCGACGGCCTGTACCGCGTCGCCCAGCTCGACCGCGGCGCGCTGCTGCGCACCCAGCGCGGCCGGCTGCGCTTCGAGTCCTACCGCGATTCGGGCCCGAGCTGGGTCGAGGCCGGCGAGCAGCTCGAGGTCTGGTGGGCCGCGGGCGGCCAGCGCGCCGAGCGCCAGCCGCTCGCAAACGACGGCTTCGGCGCCTTCGTCTACGACCAGTCGCGCCAGGAGGGCGACCTCGAGAGCACGGGCTTCGCCCAGGGCTATGTGTCGCCCGAGATGACCGGCGCCGAAGATCTCGACCGCTACGGCGCCTGGGACCAGAGCCCCGACTACGGCCCGGTCTGGGTGCCGGCCGTCGTCGCCGTCGACTGGGCGCCGTACCGCTACGGCCATTGGGTCTGGACGCGCCTGTGGGGCTGGACCTGGGTCGACGACGCGCCCTGGGGCTTCGCGCCGTTCCACTACGGCCGCTGGGTCGAATGGCATGGCCGCTGGTGCTGGGCCCCGGGCACCTATGTGCGCCACCCGGTCTACGCGCCCGCGCTGGTCGCCTGGGGCGGTGGCCCGAGCGTCGGCGTCAGCGTGAGCGTCGGCCTGAGCTTCGACCGCGGCCGCCCGCCGCCGCGCACCGGTTGGGTGCCTCTTGCACCGCGCCAGGCCTTCGTGCCGAGCTACCGCCACAGCGACGTCTACGTCGAGCGCGTCAACGTCGGCGCGGCGCCGGCGAACCGCGGCGGCAACAATCCGCGCGCCGGCATGGGCCAGCCGATGATGGGGCCGCAGCCGGCGGCGAACAACCCGAACTTCGCGCGTCCGCAGCAGCCGCAGCAGCAGCAGCAGCAGCAGCAGCGCGACGATCGCTGGAACGCGGGCCGCGACCCGCGCCGCGACGACGCGGCCTTCGGCGGCCGTCCGCAACAACAACCACAGCCGCAGCAGCAGCAGCCGATGCCTGCGCGCCAAGACCCTCGTCCGGACCCGCAGCGTCAGCAAGAGCAGCTGCAGCGGCAACAGCAAGAGCAGCAGCGCCAGGACGAATGGGCCGCGCGCCGCCAGGAGCAGATCCAGCAGCAGCAACAGCAGGAGCAGCAGGCGCAGCGCCAGCAGCAGGCCGAGCGCGAGGCCTGGCGCGATCGGCCGCAGGCGCAGCCTGCCCAGCCGCCGCAGTTCCAGTCGCAGGCCCAGCCTGCGCGCCAGCAGCCACAGGCCCAGCCGCAGCAACAGCCTCAGCAGGCGCAGCAGAACCGCGGCTCGCAGCAGCAGCGCGACGACGATCGCCGCCACGACGACCGCAAGAAAGAGAACGATCGCTGACCAGCGGAGTTAGCGCCGCCAGCGGCGCAAAACGATCGCTGACTACAGCAAGGGCTTGAGCACGGCCCAGACGTTGCCGAGCATGATCGGATGGGCGCGCGCGATCGGGTGGATGCGGTCGGCCTGGAACCAGTCGTCGGCGTCGGGCCGGTCCGCGACACCCTCGAGCAGGAAGGGCACGAGCGCGCAACGGTGACTGCGCGCGAGCTCCGCGTACATCGCCGTGAACGCGCCGACGTAGCGCGCCCCGAAGTTCGGCGGCACCTGCATGCCGACGAGCACGACCTTCGCGCCGGCCTGCTGCGCGGCCTCGACCATCGCGACGAGGTTGGCGCGCGAGGCCTCGAGCGGCAGGCCGCGCAGCATGTCGTTGCCGCCGAGCGCGATCACGACGATCGCCGGCCGCGGGCTCGCCGCGAGCAGGGCAGGAAGGCGCGCACGGCCGCCGGCCGTCGTGTCGCCGCTGATGCTTGCGTTGAGCGCCTTCCAGCCGGGCTTCTCGGCCGCGAGCTTCGCGCCGAGCAGCGCGACCCAGCCCTGGCCGCGCGCGAGCCCGTACTCGGCCGACAGGCTGTCGCCGACGACGACGATGCGTCGCGCCGGCGCCGCGTCCGCGCGCGTCGCCAGGCCGAGCAGCCCGAGCAGGCTAAAGTGGCGCAACGCCTGACGCCGTCCTGAATCCATGCTGTCCTCTTCCAATTCCCTGATCGAAGTCGATGCCGTCACCAAGACCGTTGCCGATGCCGGCGGCGCGCTGACGATTCTCCACGAGCTCTCGTTCGCGCTCGCCGCGCGCGAGTCGGTCGCGATCGTCGGCGCGTCGGGCTCGGGCAAGAGCACGCTGCTGACGATACTCGCGGGCCTGGACCGGCCGAGCAGCGGCACCGTGCGGCTGCGCGGCCAGGACCTGTTCGCGCTCGACGAGGACGCGCGCGCGGCCGTGCGCGGCGCCGAGATCGGCTTCGTGTTCCAGAGCTTCCAGCTGCTGCCCAACCTCACGGCGCTCGAGAACGTGATGCTGCCGCTCGAGCTGCGCGGCGAGCCGCGCGCGCGCGAACTCGCACGCGCGATGCTCGCGCGCGTCGGCCTCGGCGAGCGGCTCGGCCATTACCCGCGCGTGCTGTCGGGCGGCGAGCAGCAGCGCGTCGCCCTCGCGCGCGCGTTCGTGCTGCAGCCCGCGCTGCTGCTCGCCGACGAGCCGACCGGCAGCCTCGACTTCGCGACCGGCGCGCAGATCATGGCGCTGATGTTCGAGCTCAACCGCGAGGCCGGCACGACGCTCGTGCTCGTGACCCACGATGTGCAGATCGCGCAGCGCTGCGAGCGCCAGCTCAGGATCGAAGCGGGGCGGCTCGCCGCCCCATAAAGAAAGCCCGCCGGGTGGCGGGCTCTGTTGCACCGTTCGGGCAGCTCAGTGGCTGTCGCTGAACTTGTAGTCGGTCTTCGCGGTCTTGCGCAGGGACTCTTCGTAGTCGGTGATTTTCTGCTGGCCGAGGCGTTGCTTGACCTGCTCCTTGACGGCGTCGAAGGCGGGGAAGGTCGCGGCGCGCGTGTCCTCGAGCATGATCACATGCCAGCCGAACTTGGTCTGCACCGGTTCGTCGGTCATCTGGCCCTTTTGCAGCTTGGCGAGCGCCGCGGTGAACTCGGGCACGTAGCTGTTGCCGTTGGCCCAGTCGAGCTCGCCGCCCTGCGCGGCCGAGCCCGGGTCCTTCGATTCCTTGCTCGCGATGTCCTCGAACTTCGCGCCGCCCTTGATCTTGGCGATGATGGCCTTGGCCGCGTCCTCGTTGTCGACAAGGATGTGGCGCGCCTTGTACTCGGTGCCGCCGCTGGCCGCCTTGACGCGGTCGTACTCGGCCTGCGCCTCGGCGTCGGTGACCGGGTTCTTCTTCTGGTAGTCGGCCATCAGCGCGCGAATCAGCAGCGTCTGGCGCGCGAGTTCCATCTGGGCCTTGAAGTCGGCCGTCTGCGGGATGCCGTGCTTCTCGGCTTCCTGCATGAAGATCGCGCGCATCACGACCTCGTCCTTGACGCGGGCCTCGAGCTCGGGCGAGTCGGCCTGGCCGCTCTTCTTGATCTGGTCGAGCAGCAGGTCGTAGCCTGCCTTGGGCACGGGCTTGCCGTTGACGGTGGTGATGTTCTGCGCGCCGGCGGTGGCACAGAAGGCCGCGATGGCCGCGGCGAGCACAAGCTTCTTCATGGGGATTGGGTGGGCAAGCGGGTAAAAAAATGGCGCCGAATCGGCGCGTGACGGTACTGCCTGGTGCCTTGATCCGGCTCAGTCTTCACCCGGGGCCCGCGCGTCGATCGCGAGGGCGTGGATGCCGGACTGCATCAGATCGGCGAGCGCATGATATACGAGGCGGTGTCGAGCCACCCTGTGAAGGCCTGTAAATCGCGCCGCGACGATTCTTGCGGTGTAATGGCCGCCTTCGCGCGCGCCGGCATGGCCCGCGTGGGCCGCGCTGTCGTCGGTCACGGCGAGCTCGGTCGGCTCGAGCGCCGCGCGCAGGCGTGCCTCGATCAGGGCCGCGCGTTCACCGCTCATGATGTTGCTCCGCCGCCGCGGCCTTCTCGGTCGCGTCGAGCACGCGGCTCAGGTAGAAGCCCTGGGCGATCGTGAACAGCACGATCAGGCCGGTCGAGCCGAAGGCCTTGAAGTCGACCCAGGTCGAGCGCGAAAAATGGTAGGCGACGTAGAGGTTGAGCACGCCCATCGCGGCGAAGAAGCCGACCCACGCGCGGTTCAGCACGCGCCAGGCCTGAACCGGCAGCTCGAGCTCGTCGCCGAGCATGCTCTGGATCAGGTTGCGGCCGAAGAACTGCGCCGAGGCCCAGAACACGAGCGCCGAACCCCAGTACATGCCGGTCGGCTTCCACTTGATGAAGGTGTCGTCGTGCAGCCAGATCGTCAGGCCGCCGAGCACCATGACCAGGGCCAGGCTGATCCACAGCATCAGGTCGATCTTCTGGCCGCGCAGCTTGATCACGAGGGCCTGGATCAGCGTCGCCGCCATGATCACGAGCGTCGCGAGCAGCACCGGCGCCTCCTCGGGGCCGACCTTGCCGCCCGAGACCATGAAGCCGAAATGCTGGCTGGCGAACGCGGCGGCCCAGTCCTGGTGGCCGTCGCCGTACTTGAACGCGACGAAGAACAGCAGCAGCGGGAGAAAGTCGAGCAGGAGCTTCATGCAGGGGCGCCACGGCGCCGAAAAATCACTTGCGAGACTCGAAGTCTAGCGCCGCCGAGTTGATGCAGAAGCGCTCACCCGTGGGGTCGGGCCCGTCGGGAAACACATGGCCGAGGTGCGAGCCGCAGTTGTTGCAGCGCACCTCGATGCGCACCATGCCGTGGCTGCGGTCGACGATGCGCTCGACGACCTCGGCGTTGACGGCGGCCGAATAGCTGGGCCAGCCGCAGCCGGCGTCGAACTTGGTGTCGGCCTCGAACAGCGGCGTGCCGCAGCCGACGCAGTTGTAGCGGCCGGGCGCCCAGTGGTCCCAGTACTTGCCGGTGAACGCGCGCTCGGTCGCCGCGTGGCGCGTGACCTGGTATTGCAGCGGGTCGAGCGCGGCGCGGTACTCGGCGTCGCTCTTGGCCAGGGGGTAGGGATGATCCATCTCGTCGCTCACATGTCCTCCGATTTGGGGCTTGACGTCGCGGCAAGCGGACGCTTCACAGGCTTGCCCGCTTGCCGCAAGCTATTCTGGCCGCGGCGCGAATCACCGGGCCGTCAACCGCGGTATTCTCGACGAGCACCGCGGCGGTGACGCGCGCCGCAAGGACGAGATCGATGTACCAAAATCTCCTGCCTGACGGGGGCGAGCGACGCCAGCGGCCGCGCAGCGGCCCGGCGCTGCCGATGCTGCGCTTCGAAGTGCCGGGCGTCCAGCTGTGCCTGCCGCTCGAGCATGTCGAGCGGGTCCTGCCGCTCGCGGCGCGCCAGGCCATTCCCGCGGGCCCCGACCATATCGTCGGGCTGCTCAACCTCGGCGGCGAGATCGTGCCGGCGATCGACCTGTGCCTGCGCCTCGCGAACCCGGCGTTCGACTACGACCTCGACACGCCGGTGCTGCTGTGCCGCCATCGCGGCCGGCGCTGCGCGATCGTCGTCGCGGCCGTGCACGGCGTGAGCCGCGTCGACCAGCAGGGCCTGCGCCGCGCG
This sequence comes from Roseateles sp., assembly GCA_019232985.1. The sequence continues at coordinate 12,290 of JAFAMW010000064.1, forward strand.
ACCGACGTCGTGCGCGACGGGCGCGGGCCCTTCCTCGCGGTCTTCGAGGAGGCCGACCGGCTCGTCTTCATGCTCGACCTCGACGCGGTCTGCGACGGCCTGCAGCTCGACCAGCTGGCCGCGGCCGAGGCGAACCCCGCATGACGGCCGCCGCCGCCGACCTCGGCCGGCTCCAGGCGCTCGTCGAGGCGCGGCTCGGGCTGCTCGTCCACGCCCACCAGCTCGACAACCTCGCCGCGACCGCCGCCGCGGCGCTGGCCCGCTTCGGCAGCGCCGACGTGCACGCGCTGTGTGCGGCGTTCGCGGCCGCGCGCGACGGCGACGCGCTGCTCGAGTTCTTCATCGAGCGGCTGACCGTCGGTGAGAGCTTCTTCTTCCGCGACACCGCGCAGATGGACGCGTTGCGCGACGAGCTGATCCCGCGCCTCGTCGAGCAGCGCCGCCACGGCGCGCGCGCGCTGCGCGTCTGGAGCGCGGCCTGCTCGGCCGGCCAGGAGCTGTACTCGGTCGCGCTGCTGATCACCGACGCGCTGGGCGGCGCGGCCGCGGCGCGGCGCGACTGGCGCCTGCACCTCGTCGGCACTGACATCAACGCCGCGGCGCTGCGCCGCGCCGAGGCCGGCGAGTACACGAACTGGTCGCTGCGCGGCGTCGACGCGGCACGGCGCGAGCGCTGCTTCGAGGCCGCGCCGGGCGGCGGCGTGCGGCTGCGCGCCGAGCTGCGCGCGCTCGCGACGTTCCGCTACCTGAACCTCGCGGCCGGGGGCTTCCCGTCGATCGTCGACGGCCTGCACGACTTCGACGTGATCCTGTGCCGCAACGTATTCGTCTACTTCGACCCGGCGCGCGCGCGCCGCATCCTCGCGCGCATGACGCAGGCGCTCGCCCCCGACGGCGTGCTGCTGCTCGGCGCGTCGGACATCGTCGACCCCCATATCGACGGGCTCGTGACCGTGCAGCGCGGCGCGATGTGCTACTACCGCAAGCCGCTGCTCGCGGTCGAGTTGCAGCCGCCCGTGCCGGCTGCGCCGCCCGCCGCGTTCGCCGTGTCGAACCCGAGCGCCGCCGCCGCGCCGCCCGAGGCACCGACGCCGGCGGCCGCCCCGGCCTGGGCCGACCTGGACGCACTCGCCGCCGCCGGTCGCTGGGCCGACGTCGCCGCGCGCGCGGCGAGCGCGGGCGCGGCGCCGCCCGACGCCGCGGCCGCGCGCCTGCTCGCGCTCGCGCTCGGCAACCTCGGCCGGCAGGAAGAGGCGCTCGCGTGCTGCACGCAGGCGCTCGAGCGCGCGCCGACCGACCCCGCGCTGCATTTCCTGCGCGCGCTGCTCAGCGCCGAGCGCGGTGACGACGCGGCCGCGCTCGACGCGTTCCGCCGCACGCTCTACCTAGCGCCCGACAACATCGAGGCGCACCACCAGATGGCGCTGCTGCTGCTGCGCACCGGGCAGCAGGCGCGCGGCCTGCGCAGCCTGCGCAACGCGCTCGAGCTCGCCCGGCGCGAGCCCGGCGCGGCGCCGGCGCCGGGCGGCCTCAGCTACGCGCGCCTTGCCGCGATCATCGCGAACGAAATGGAGCTGCATGCCCAAGTCGAAGCCAACGGCTAGCGCGCGCCCCGACCCGATGCGCGCGCTCGACGCCGACCCCGCCGCGCGCGCGCAGCTGGCCGAGCGCGCGGCCGAGCTCGCGCGGCGTGCCGATGCCGCGGCGCCGCGTGCGCTCGCGCCCTACATCCATTTCCGCCTCGGCCGCTACGAGGAATACGGCGCGCCCGGCGAATGGGTCGACGAGGTCGTGACGGTCGCGAGCATCGCGCGCGTTCCCGGTGCGCCGGCGGCGATCGCCGGCGTCGTGAACCGGCGCGGCCAGATGCTGCCCGTCGTCGACCTGCGGCGCTACCTCGGCGTCGTCGACGAGGCCGTCGACGCCGTCGCGCCGGCGACCCAGGACCTCGTCGTCGTGAGCACCGGCGCCGCGACGCTGGGCCTGCGCGTCGACACGCTGATCGGCATGGCCGAGTACGACGCCGAGACGCTCGTGCCGGTGCCGTCGGCCGCGTCGGGCCGCCACGCGCTGGGCCTGCTGCAGGGGCGCGTGACGCTGCTCGACATCGAAAAAATTCTCGCCGACATCTGCGCCACGTGAAGGAGACCGCACCATGCAAAGCGAAGAAAAGAAACCCCCTCGCCAGACCTTCTCGCTGAGCGCGGCCGACCGCGAGGAGCGCATGCGCTTCGTCGGCTTCACGCCGACCGACGCCGCCGAGCTCAGGGATACCTGGCCGATCGTCGAACCGCATGTCGTGCGCATCGTCGACGCGTTCTACGCGAACATCTCGAACCACAGCCAGCTGCTCAACATCATCCGGGACGCCGGCTCGAGCGTCGAGCGGCTCAAGACCAAGCAGCGCACCTACCTCGCCGAGATGTTCGGCGGCGAATACGGCGAGGCCTATTGCCAGCACCGCCTCGTGATCGGCGTCGTGCACACGCGCATCGGCCTCGGGCCGCAATGGTTTCTCGGCGGCTACGCGCTGTACACGCGCATGATCGTGCCGCTGATCCTGCAGCACCATTTCTGGGACCGCTCGCGCGCGGCGCGCAAGCTCGAGGCGCTGTACAAGATCGTCGCGCTCGACTCGCAGCTCGTGCTCGACACCTACTTCCACGGCGTCACGGCCGAGCTCAGCGGCGCGCTGCACGACTACACGGCATTCGTCGACCGCGTCGCGCTCGGCCACCTCGGCGCGCGCGTCGAGCTGCCGAGCGACCCCGACCTGGCGCGCCTCGGTGTGCGCCTGAACGAGATGACGACGAGCCTGCGCGAGATGACGCAGCGCACGAGCAAGGCCGGCCAGGGCCTGTCCACCGTCGTCGGCGACATGCTCGAGGCGGTCAGCGTGCAGTCGGCGGCGACGAGCGAGCAGGCCGCCGCGATCAACGAGACGACGAGCACGCTCGAGGAGATCCGCGCGATCTCGCGCCAGACCCAGGAGAAGGCCGAGGCGCTCGGCGCGACGGCCGAGCGCACGCGCTCCGAGGGCGAGCGCGGCGCCGAGATCGTCGCGCGCGCCGTCGCCGACATGGAGCTCGTGCGCACCCAGGTCAACGACATCGCCGACAAGATCCTCGCGCTGTCCGAGCAGACCCACCAGATCGGCGAGATCACGGCCACCGTCAACGGCCTCGCCCAGCAGCTCAAGATGCTGTCGCTGAACGCGTCGATCGAGGCCGCGAAGGCCGGCGACGCGGGGCGCGGCTTCGCCGTCGTCGCGGCCGAGGTCAAGGAGCTCGCCGAGCAGTCGCAGCAGGCGACCGTGCAGGTCAACGCGATCCTGCAGGACATCCAGCGCGCGACCGACAAGGCCGTGATGGTGACCGAGGAGGGCAGCAAGGGCGTCGACCGCGGCACCCAGCTGATCCAGCAGCTCGGCGGCTCGATGCAGAGCCTGACCGAGGCGATCCGCGAGGCCGCGGTGTCCAGCCAGCAGATCGTCACGGCGGTGCGCCAGAAGGGCATCGGCATCGACCAGATCGCGACGGCCATGCGCGAGATCAATATGGCGACGCGCCAGTCGGTCGAGTCGACCGCCGCGACACGCGACCGTGCCGAGCGCCTGCGCGTGCTCGCCAGCGAGATGCGCGACAGCGTGCGCAGCTACCTGCACGACGAGTAAGCCTGGGCGTGCGCGGCGATGAGCCTCGATCCGAAATTCCTGAGCCTGCTGAGAGAGACCTTCCGGGCCGAACTCGCCGAGCATCACCAGAGCATGAGCGACGGCCTGCTCGAGCTCGAGCGCGGCCTCGACGGCGAGGCGCGCGCCGACGTGCTCAACAGCGTGTTCCGCAGCGCCCACAACCTCAAGGGCGCGGCGCGCGGCATCGAGGCGCACGGCGTGGCCGAGCTCGCCCACCACCTCGAGTCGGTGTTCCAGGACCTGCGCGGCGGCCTGCTCGAGCTCGACGGCGCGCTCGTCGACCTCGCGCTCAAGGCCGTCGACGGCCTGCGCGACCTCGCGCTCGCGGCCGACGAGGCCGTCGTCGCGCGGCAGCAGCTCGGCCTCGTCGCCGAGCTCAAGGCGGTCGCGGCGCGCGGCGCCGCGCGGCGCGGCGACGGGGCCGCTCACGACGCGCTGCTCGACGGGCCGGCGCCGGGCGGTGCACCGCCGCCGGCCGCCGGCGGCGAAACGCACGAGGTCGCGGCGGCCGTTCCCGAGACGGTCGGCGTCGCTGCCGACGCGTCCGAGGCCGCCGCGCCGCGCGGGGCCGAGCCGACCGAGGCCGTGCGCGTGCCCGCGCAGCGCCTGCAGCGCGTCGCCGCGATCAGCGACGACCTCCAGCTCGCCCGCATCGCGATGAGCGAGCAGGTCCAGGTCCTGCAGGCCCTGGGCCTGCGCCTCGGCAAGCTCGAGGCGCGCCTCGGCGCGCTGCGCCCGCGCGGCCGGCGCGGCCAGCCGCTGGGGTTCGGCAGCGAGGCGCGCACGGCGCTCGACGATGGCCTGCCCGAGCTCGGCGCGCTGCGGCGCCAGGTCAGCGGCCTGGCCCAGGCGATGCGCGGCACCCTGTCGCGCGCCGGCCATGCGGCGCTGGGCCTGCAGAACGAGGTCCGGCTCATGCAGCTCGTGCCGGTGGCGAACGTGCTGCGGCCGCTCGTGCGCATGGTGCGCGACCTCGGCCGCGAACTCGGCAAGGCGGTCGAACTCGACATCCGCGGCGACCAGATCGAAGTCGACCGTGCGGTGCTCGACGGCCTGCGCGACCCGCTCACGCACCTGCTGCGCAACGCCGTCGACCACGGCATCGAGACGCCCGAGGCGCGCCGCGCGGCCGGCAAGCCGGAGCAGGGGCATATCGGACTCGACGTCGCGAGCGTCGGCGGGCGCATCGTGATCGAGGTCCACGACGACGGCGGCGGCATGCGCGCCGAGCGCATCGCCGAGGTCGCGCGCGCGCGCCAGCTCGTCGACGCCGCGCGGCTCGCGCGCATGGACGAACAGGCGCGGCTCGAGCTGATCTTCCTGCCCGGATTCTCGAGCAAGCAGTTCGTCAGCGACATCTCGGGCCGCGGCGTCGGCCTCGACGTCGTCAAGGCGAACCTGCGCCGCCTCAAGGGCTCGGTCGGTGTGACGACGCGGCCCGGGCAGGGCACGCGCTTCACGCTCGAGCTGCCGCTGACGCTCGCGATGGAGCGCGGCCTGCAGCTGCGCGCCGGCGGCGAGACGCTGATGGTGCCGTCGACCTCGGTCGACCATATCGACGAGACCGCGCCCGAGCTCGTGCGCGACGTCGCGGCGAGCCAGGCGCTGCTCGTCGACGGCCACCCGGTGCCGCTGCGCGACCTCGCCGCGGCGCTGCAGCTGCCGCAGCGCGCGCGCCGGCGCGAGGAGCGCGCGCCGGTCGTCGTGCTCGCGCGCGGCGGCCATCGCGTCGCGTTCATCGTCGACGAGGTCGTCGGCGAGCGCGAGATCGTGATCCGGCGCCTGCCGCCGCCGCTGCACGCGGTGCCGAACATCAGCGGCGCGACGCTGACCGGCGGCGGCGAGGTCGTGATGGTGCTCAACGTCGACGAGCTGATCGACGCGGCGCGCCACGCCGGCGGGCGCGCCCTGGCCGACGCGGCCGAGGAGCCGCGCGGCGCCGAGCGGCCGCATGTGCTCGTCGTCGACGACTCGATCACGACGCGCACGCTGGAGAAGAACATGCTCGAGTCGCAAGGCTACCGGGTCAGCGTCGCGACCGACGGCGAGGCCGGCTGGGAGGCGCTCGGGCGCGGCGGCTTCGCGCTCGTGATCACCGACGTCGAAATGCCGCGCCTCGACGGCTTCGCGCTGACCGCGCGCATCCGCGCGAGCGCCGCGCACGCCGAGCTGCCGGTCATCATCGTGACCTCGCTCGCGAAGGAGGCCGACCGGCGCCGCGGCATCGAGGTCGGCGCGAATGCGTATATTGTCAAGAGTGACTATGAATCCCGGGCCCTGCTCGACGTCGTGCGCCAGCTGGTCTGAGCGCCGGCGCGGGCGGGCCACCGGGGCCCGGCTGGAGGGAGCCGTCGAACCATGATCCGCGTCCTGATCGTCGAGAACGCGCTGCCCGTCGCGCTGCTGCTCAAGAGCATGCTCGACGCGCAGGCCGGGCTGCGCGTGGTCGGCCATGCGAGCGACGGCGCCGAGGCGCTGCGCCTGGTCCACGCGCTGCGCCCCGACGTGATCGCGCTCGCGCCGCGCCTGCCCGACGACCCGGGCGGCGTCGAGACGACGCGCCGCATCATGGAGGAGCTGCCGACGCCGATCGTGCTGGTCGGCTCGGCGCAGGACCGCGCCGACGCGCAGACGCCGTTCCGCGCGCTCGAGCTCGGGGCGGTCGCCGTCTACGGCAGTCCGCCGCAGCTCGGCGACCCGCGCGCCGACGCGCGCGCGCGCGAGCTCGCCGAACTGCTGCAGGCGATGGCCGGCGCGAAGCTCGTGCGGCGCCGGCGCGCGCGCCCGGCGGACGCGCCGGCGCGCGACCCCGCCGCGCCGCGCCTGCTCGCGGTCGCCGCGTCGACGGGCGGGCCGCTTGCGCTCGCGGCCGTGCTCGGCGGCCTGCCGGTCGAGCTGCCGGTGCCGGTGCTCGTCGTCCAGCATATTTCCAAGGGCTTCCTGCCCGGCATGGTCGAGTGGCTCGGCTCGCGCTGCCGGCTGCCTTGCGGCATTGCGGCCGACGGCGCGGAGCTCGAGGCGGGGCGCGTCTATTTCGCGCCCGACGAGCACCACCTGCTCGTCGCGGCGAGCGGCACGCGGCTGTACGCGCGGCTGTCGGACGGCGAGCCGGTCGACCGCCACCGGCCTGCGGCGACGCCGCTGTTCGCGGCGATCGCGCGCGAATGCGGCGCGCGCGCGATCGGCCTCGTGCTGACCGGCATGGGCGGCGACGGCGCGACCGGCCTGCTCGAGCTGCGCCGCGCGGGCGCGCTGACGCTCGCGCAAAGCCCCGCGAGCTGCGTGATCGACGGCATGCCCGAGGCGGCGATCCGGCTCGGCGCGGTGGCCGAGGTCGTGGCGCTCGCCGAGATCGCGCCGCGCCTGCGCCGCGCGCTGGGCCTCGCACCCGCGCGCGCGGCGGCCGAGGCCGACCCCGACCAATTCGGCGTCACGACGGTCGCGGCGCTCGACGCCGCCGACGGCCAGCTCGGCGACGCCGCCGGCCTGACCTTCGCCGCCCAGGGAGAAAAGCGATGAACGCATTGATCGTCGAGGACTCGCCGGTTTTCCGCCAGATGATCCAGCACACGCTGGAGCAGCTGGGCTTCGGCATGATCAGTGTCGCGACCGGCGCGGCCGGTATGGAGGCGCTGCGCGACAAGCGCTTCGACCTGCTCGTGCTCGACCTGCACCTGCCCGACCAGAGCGGCCTGGAGATCGCGCGGCGCATCCGCGCCCAGGCCGCGCACCGGCTGCTGCCCATCCTGATGCTGACGTCCGACGACAGCCGCCTGCTCACGCAGCGCGCGCTCGACGCGGGCGTGACCGAGCTGTTCCGCAAGACCAAGATCGCCGAGCTGCACGAGTCGCTGCGCGCCTACATCTCGCGCATGCAGCGCCAGCTGCGCGGCCGCGTGATGCTCGTCGAGGACAGCCCGACGACGAGCGAGCTGCTCGCCTACATGCTCGACAAGATGTCGCTCGAGGTCGACCGCTTCGACACCGGCGAGGCCGCGCTCGAGGCGATCGCCAAGAACAGCTACGACCTGATCGTCTGCGACATCGTGCTCGCGGGCCAGGTCACGGGCCTCGGCGTCACGCGCGCGGTGCGCTCGATGGAGGGCGAGGTCGCGCGCGTGCCCATCCTCGGCCTGTCGGCGCTCGACGACGCGGCGCGCAAGATCGAGATGCTCAAGATCGGCGCGAACGACTACGTCGCCAAGCCCGTCGTCGAGGAGGAGTTCATCGCGCGCGTCAGCAACCTGATCACGAGCAAGCAGCTGTTCGACCAGGTCCAGGCGCAGCGCCGCGAGCTGCGCGAGCGCTCGATCCGCGACGCGCTGACGGGCCTGTACAACCGTCATTACCTGGCCGAGGTCTCGACCCAGCTGTTCGCGAACGCCGACCGCCAGCAGCGCCCGCTCGCCGTGATGATGGTCGACCTCGACCATTTCAAGAGGATCAACGACACCTACGGCCACGACGTCGGCGACAAGGTGCTCGCGAGCGTCGGCCAGCTGCTGCAGAAGGACTGCCGCCAGGGCGACGTCGCCGCGCGCTTCGGCGGCGAGGAGTTCGTGATCCTGCTGCCCGACTGCCCGCAGCCCGCGGCGACGCAGCGCGCCGAGCGCCTGCTGATCGACCTGCGCGAGCTCGAGCCCTGCTCGATCCCGCTCACGGCGAGCATCGGCGTGTCCGCCCAGGGCGCGTCGGGCATCATGGGCTACGACCAGCTGTTCAAGCTCGCCGACGAGGCCGTCTACGAGGCCAAGACGAGCGGGCGCAACCGCGTCGTCACGCGCGGGCGCTGAGGTCGCCCGACCGCGGGCTTACCCGAGCCCTGTCGCACCCGTGACAGGGGTGACCACTCGGGCCTGCCTAGAATCGAACGATCGTGCGAATTTTCGTTCGCGCGCTGCTCAAGGACCGCCATGACAGCTCATTACGAAACCCGCGGCGCCGTCGCCGTGATCACCCTGGACAACCCGCCCGTCAACGGCCTGGGGCTCGCGACGCGGCGCGCCGTGGCCGACGGCGTCGCGCGCGCCGAGGCCGACGCGGCGGTCGCGGCGATCGTGCTGACCGGCGCGGGCAAGGCCTTCTCGGGCGGCGCCGACATCAAGGAGTTCGGCAGCCCGAAGGCGCTCGCCGAGCCGAACCTGCTGAGCCTGATCAGCCTCGTCGAGCAATGCAGCAAGCCGGTCGTCGCGGCGATCCACACCGTGTGCATGGGCGGCGGCCTCGAGATCTCGCTCGGCTGCCATTACCGCGTCGCCCAGAAGGGCACCAAGGTCGCGCTGCCCGAGGTCAAGCTCGGCCTGCTGCCGGGCGCCGGCGGCACCCAGCGCCTGCCGCGCGCGCTCGGCGTCGAGCCCGCGCTGAACATGATCGTCAGCGGCGAGGCCGTGCCGGCCGAGATGCTCGCGATGGCGCCGGGACAGAAGCTGTTCGACCGCATCGTCGATGCCGACGTGGTCGACGCGGCCGTCGCGTTCGCGAACGAAGTCGCGAGCGTGCGCCCTCTGCCCAAGGTGCGCGACCTCAAGGCGCGCCACCCGAACCCCGACGCCTACTTCCAGTTCGCGCGCAATATGGTCGGCGCGCAGGCGAAGAACTTCCCGGCGCCGCTGCGCGCGCTCGAGGCCGTCGCCGGCGCCGTCAGGAAGCCGTTCGAGGAGGGCCTGCGCGCCGAGCGCGAGGGCTTCGCCCACCTGATGCTGACGCCCGAGTCCAAGGCGCTGCGCCACGCCTTCTTCGGCGAGCGCGCCGCGGGCAAGATTGCCGACGTGCCCGAGGACACGCCGCGCCGCCAGATCGCGCGCGTCGGCGTGATCGGCGCGGGCACGATGGGCGGCGGCATCGCGATGAACTTCCTCAACGCGGGCCTGCCGGTCACGATCCTGGAAACCAGGCAGGACGCGCTCGACCGCGGCCTCGCGACGATCCGCGGCAACTACGAGGCCCAGGTCAAGAAGGGCAAGCTCAAGCCCGAGAAGCTCGCCGAGCGCATGGCCCTGCTCACGCCGACGCTCGACTACGCCGGCCTTGGCGACGCCGACCTGATCATCGAAGCCGTGTTCGAGGACCTGGGCGTCAAGGAGCAGGTGTTCCGCCGCCTCGACGAGGTCGCCAGGCCCGGCGCGATCCTCGCGTCGAACACCTCGACGCTGGACATCGACCGCATCGCCGCGTTCACCCAGCGTCCCGGCGACGTGCTGGGCCTGCATTTCTTCAGCCCGGCCAACGTGATGAAGCTGCTCGAGGTCGTGCGCGGTGCCGCGACGGCCAAGGACGTGCTCGCGACCTGCATGGACCTCGCGAAGAAGATCCGCAAGACCGCCGTGGTCTCGGGCGTGTGCGACGGCTTCATCGGCAACCGCATGATCGAGCATTACTTCCGCCAGGCCGGCTTCCTGCTCGACGAGGGCGCGAGCCCCGAGCTGATCGACCAGGCGCTCGAGACCTTCGGCTTCCCGATGGGCCCGTTCCGCATGAGCGACCTCGCCGGCAACGACATCGGCTGGGCGATCCGCAAGCGCCGCTACTTCGAGAAGCCCGACATGAAGTACTCGAAGTCGGCCGACAAGCTCTGCGAGCTCGGCCGCTTCGGCCAGAAGACCGGCGCGGGCTGGTACGACTACCAGCCGGGCAAGCGCGACGCGCTGCCGTCCAAGGTCGTCGCCGACATGCTCGAGGCGCACCGCGCGTCGCTGGGCATCGCGCCGCGCGAGATCGACGCCGACGAGATCGTCCACCGCCTCGTGTTCGCGCTCGTCAACGAGGGCGCGCGCCTGCTCGACGAGGGCATCGCGCAGCGCGCGTCGGACGTCGACATGGTCTACCTGACCGGCTACGGCTTCCCGCTGTGGCGCGGCGGCCCGATGTGCTACGCCGACACCTACGGCCTGTTCAACGTCGTGCAGACGATGCGCCGCTTCGCGCGCAACCCGAACGACGACGCGGCGTTCTGGCAGCCCGCGCCGCTGCTCGAGCGCCTGCTCGCCGAAGGCAAGCCGCTGGTCTGAGACACCTCACAGGATTCCCATCATGAGCAAAGCCCTGATCGTTTCCACCGCACGCACCCCGCTGGCCAAGAGCTGGAAGGGGTCGTTCAACATGACCCACGGCGCGACGCTGGGCGCCCACGCCGTGCGCGCCGCGGTCGACCGCGCCGGCGTGCGCGGCGAGGACGTCGAAGACCTGCTGATCGGCTGCGCGCTGCCCGAGGGCACGACCGGCGGCAACGTCGCGCGCCAGATCGCGATCCGCGCCGGCCTGCCCGACAGCGTCGCCGGCATGACGGTCAACCGTTTCTGCTCGAGCGGCCTGCAGACGATCGCGCTCGCCGCGCAGCGCATCGTCGCGGGCGAGGGCGAGCTGTTCGTCGCCGGCGGCGTCGAGAGCATCTCCTGCGTCCAGCAGGAGCTCAACCACCACATGATGAGCGACCCCTGGCTCGCCAAGCAGCGCCCCGGCATCTACTGGAGCATGCTGCAGACGGCCGAAGAGGTCGCGCGCCGCTACGGCATCTCGCGCGAGCGCATGGACGAATACGGCGCGGCGAGCCAGCAGAAGGCCTGCGCGGCCCAGGCCGCCGGGCTGTTTGCCGACGAGATCGCGCCGATCAAGGTCACGATGGGCGCGGTCGACAAGACCATCGGCCTGATCAGCCGCGAGGTGACCGTCAGCGCCGACGAGGGCCTGCGCGAAGGCACGACCTACGACTCGATCAAGAACATCCGCCCGGCCGTGCCCGGCGGCGTGATCGCGGCCGGCAACGCAAGCCAGTTCAGCGACGGCGCGGGCGCCTGCGTGGTCGCGAGCGAGCAGTACGCCGAGAAGCATGGCCTGAAGCCGCTCGGCCGCTTCCTCGGCTTCGCGGTCGCGGGCTGCGAGCCCGAGGTCATGGGCATCGGCCCGGTCTACGCGGTGCCCAAGGTGCTCGCCAGGCTCGGCCTCAAGGTCTCGGACATCGACCTGTGGGAGCTCAACGAGGCCTTCGCCGTCCAGGTGCTGTACTGCGCCGAGACGCTCGGCATCCCGCTGGACCGGCTCAACGTGAACGGCGGCGCGATCGCGGTCGGCCACCCTTATGGCGTGTCGGGCCAGCGCCTGACCGGCCACGCGCTGATCGAGGGCCGCCGGCGCGGCGCCAAGCGCGTCTGCGTGACCATGTGCATCGGCGGCGGCATGGGCGCGGCCGGCGTGTTCGAAGTGCTTTAAGGAGCCGGTCGCATGAGCAAGACGACGATGGAGCGCTGGGTCTGGATCCTCGTCTACGGCGGCCTGCTCGCCGTGAGCCTGGGCCTGTTCATGCGGCGCGAGCCGCAGGGCGTCGAGGTCGCGGGCTGGCTGCTCGCCGGCGGCGGCGTCGCGGCGGCCGCGGGCGTGCTGCTGATCTGGCTGCGCGCGCGGCGCGGCTGAGGCGCATGGAGTTCCCGGTCCATATCCCCTTCGTCGAGGCGCTCGGCTTCGAGCTCGTGCGGCTCGGCGCGGGCGAGGCCGAGCTCGCCGTCGCGCTGCGGCCCGAGCAGCTGAACGCCTGGTCGGTCGCGCATGGCGGCCTCGTGATGACGCTGCTCGACGTGGCGATGGCGCACGCGGCGCGCAGCCGCGGCGAGAGCGTCGTCGACATGGACCGCGGCGTCGTCACGATCGAGATGAAGACGAGCTTCATGCGCCCGGGCGAGGGCCGGCTCGTCGCGACCGGCCGCCTGCTCGAGCGCACGACGACGATGGCCTTCTGCGAGGGCGCCGTGCGCAACGCCGCGGGCGAGTTGTGCGCGCACGCGACCGGCAGCTTCAAGTTCCTCAAGGCGCTGCCGACGGGCCGCTCGATCAAACCCCTGCGCGGACCGGCCTCCGACTGATGCAGGGCCTATTTGCCCTACGGCGCGGTCAGCCCCGTAGGGCAAATAGGCCCTAGACTGGCGGGATCATGACCGCCATTACCGAATCCGGCCTGCGGCAAGCGCTGCAGGCCGTCACCGACCCCGAGACGGGTCTCGACTTCGTCTCGACCCGCCAGCTCAAGAACCTCCGCATCGCCGGCGACGTCGTGACCTTCGAGGTAGAGCTCGGCTACCCGGCCGCGAGCCTGGTCGAGGGCCTGCGCGCACGCCTCGCCGCAGCGGCCCAGGCTGTGCCCGGCGTCGCGCGCGCCGACGTGGCCGTGACGAGTCGCATCGAGGCCCACGCGGTGCAGCGCGGCGTCCAGCTGCTGCCGGGCGTCAAGAACATCGTCGCCGTGGCCTCGGGCAAGGGCGGCGTGGGCAAGAGCACGACGGCCGCGAACCTCGCGCTCGCACTCGCGGCGGAAGGCGCGCGCGTCGGCGTGCTCGACGCCGACATCTACGGCCCGAGCATGCCGCTGCTGCTCGGCGCGAGCGGCGCGCCCGACAGCGCCGACGGCAAGACCATGGAGCCCAAGCTCGCCCATGGCCTGCAGCTGATGTCGATCGGCTTTCTGGTCGACGCCGACCAGGCGATGATCTGGCGCGGCCCGATGGCCACGCAGGCGCTCGAGCAGCTGCTGCGCCAGACGCGCTGGCAGGACCTCGACTACCTGATCGTCGACCTGCCGCCGGGTACCGGCGACATCCAGCTCACGCTCGCCCAGCGCGTGCCCGTGACCGGCGCCGTGATCGTCACGACGCCGCAGGACCTCGCGCTGATCGACGCGAAAAAAGGCCTGAAGATGTTCGAGAAAGTCGGCGTGCCGGTGCTCGGCGTCGTCGAGAACATGGCCGTCCACGTGTGCACGAACTGCGGCCACGTCGAACATATCTTCGGCGCCGACGGCGGCCGCGCCATGGCCGCGCAGTACGGCCTCGCCTACCTCGGCGCGCTGCCGCTCGCGATGAGCATCCGCGCCCAGGCCGACGCGGGGAATCCGACCGTCGTCGCCGAACCCGACGGCGAGGTCGCCGCGACGTACAAGGCGATCGCGCGCCGCGTCGCCGTGACGATCGCGCAGCAGGCCAGGGACTATTCGGCGAAGTTCCCGAACATCACGATTTCCAAGGGCACATGAGCCGGGCCGCGCTTGACGAGCTGGTCGGGCGCCATTCCGTCGGGCCACGGCATCTTGTCGAACCCGCACCCGACGACGCGGCGCTCGCGCAGATGGTCGCGGCCGCGCTGCGCGCGCCCGACCATGGCGGCCTGCGGCCGTGGCGGCTCGCGCTCGTGCGCGGCGCCGCGCGCGAGCGGCTCGCGACGCTGTTCGCGGCGGCCGCGCGCCGCGCCGGCAAGGACGAGGCCGGCGTCGCGCTCGACGCCGAGCGCGCGCGCCGCGCGCCGCTGACCCTGGCCGTGATCGCGCGCATCGACGCTGGGCACCCCGAGGTGCCCGCGCACGAGCAATGGGCGGCCGTCGGCGGCGCGCTCGCGAACTTCATGAACGCCGTCCACCTGCTCGGCTTCGGCGGCAAGCTGCTGAGCGGCCACAAGGCGCGCGACCCGGGCCTTGTCGCGGCCTTCTGCGGGCCCGGCGAGACGCTGCTCGGCTGGATCGCGCTCGGCACGCCGGCGCGCGCGGGCGCGCCTAGAGTGCGCTCGGCCGCGGGCGCGATCGGCGATTGGGGCGGCTCAGACCAGGCCTAGCGCCTCTTCGAGCTCGCGCGGCCCGTAGGGCTGGGGCGACAGCGGCCAAGCCTGCACGAGCGTGAGCATGCGCGCGTTCAGCGGCGCCTGGCGGCCGTGGCGGTGGGCGAGGCGAACGACTTCGCCGCACAGCGCGTCGACCTCGGTCGGGCGGCCCAGCGCGAGGTCGTCGGCCATGCTCGAGCGCGCCTTCGCGTCGATGCGCAGCATGGACCGCGCGACGAGGCGGAAGACCGGCGTCGGCATGCGCAGCAGGTTCACGAGGCGGCGCGGCGCGAGCGGCGTGACGGCGGCCGCGCGCTGCCCGGCCGCGTCGAGCACGTCGAGCGCCTCGGCCTGCAGCGCCGCCACGCAGCGCCGGTAGCCGGCCTCGACGAGCTGGGCGCGCAGCGGCCGGCCCGACAGCGCGTTGACCGGGTTGTTGAGGTTCAGCACGAGCTTGCCCCATTGCACGGCGAGCAGGTCGGCGTGGGTCTCGAGCGCGATGCCCTGGCTGCGCAGCAGCGCCGCGAGCTCGTTGATCGCGTGGTCGCCGGCCCGGGCCTGGACCGCGAGCGCGCCGCCGGTGCCGCGGTGGAAGCGCCCGGGGCCGATCTCGGCGACGTTGAACGGCACCATGCCAGCGCGCCAGTCGAGCTCGGGCGCGACGCCCTGGCCGCGCTCGGCGTTGCCGATGCCGTTCTGCATCGACACGACGAGGCTGCCCGGCAGCAGCGTGCGCTGCAGGCCCAGCGCCGCGTCGGCTGTCGCGCCGCTTTTCACGCACAGCAGCGTGACGTCGGGTGCGAGCCCCACGGGCGGCGCGTCGTGCAGGTGCAGGGTCTCGGCTGGCAGCTGGACGCTGCGGCCCTCGAGGTCGCTGACGCGCAGGCCCTCGGTCGCGAGCGCGTCGAGCACGCGCGGGCGGCCGACGAAATGGACATGGGCGCCCGCGGCGGCGAGCAGGCCGCCGAGGTAGCAGCCGACCGTGCCGGCGCCCATCACGAGGACGGTCGTCATCGGCGGGCGCGCGCTGCTTCCGGGTTCACTGGGGCACCCTTCGCGCTACGCGCTGTCCCGCCGAGCGGGAGTGAGCGCCCTTCGGAGCGGCCGTGCGGGCGCTCATGCGATCGGGTGGGCGAGGTCGCGCAGATGGGTCGGGCCGGCGCGGCGCTCGATCTCGGCGAGCATGGGCGCACCCCAGCCGAGCGCGAACAGCGCCTCGCCGACGACGAACATCGGGCCGACAAGCAGGCCGACGAGGTCGTCGACGAAGGCCGGCTTGCGGCCTTCGTAGTAATGGCCGACGAACTGGATCACCCAGCCGACGCCGAAGCTGCCGAGGCCCCAGCCGAGCCAGCCGCCCAGGGAGCCCTGGGCGAGCGGCTGCGCGAGCGCCATCAGCGCGGCGTTGACGAGGCTGGTCGCGAGGCCGAGCACGAACTGGCCGCGGCTCAGGTACCACAGCGCCGATGCGGCCCAGGCGAGCCAGGCGGCCGACAGCGTCACGCCCTGGACGCCGAACTGCGCGCGCGCGAGCAGCACGCCGATCGCGAACACGATCAGGGGGATGCCGACGAAATGCGTGGCGATATTGCGGCGATCGCGGTGGTAGCTGGCGTATTGCACCATCAGGTCGATGGCGGGGCGAAAGGCGCTGGCGCTCATGGGGCACTCCGTCTGGCGAACATGCCGATGCTAGCGCGTCCGGGCTGACAAATCCGACCGAATGCCGTGTTTGTCCTCATCGCGGCGCGCTTCGAGCTAGAGCCCGAGCTGCATCAGGTCCTGGTCCTCGTACTGCCCGGCGGCGATGCGCAATGCGCGCGGCAGCCGGCCGTAGCGGACGAAGCCGCGCCGCGCGTACAGCGCGATCGCGGCCGCGTTGCTGCTCGTGACCGACAGCGTGACGATCTCGATGCCGTCGCAGCGCCGCAGGCGCGCGAGCGCCGCGTCGAGCAGGCTCGCGCCGATGCCGCGGCGCTGCGCGTCGGGCGCGACCATCATGCCGACGAGGTGCGCGATATGGCGCTTGCGGCCGCGCGTCTCGCGCTCGAGCGTGACGGCGCCGAGCAGTTCGCCGGACACGCCGGTGTTGCCCGGCGGCACGGATGCGCGGGCCGCCACGAGGCTGAACAGGCAGGCGCCCAGGGCGCCGCCCGCGAGCCGTCCGGCGTAGCTCGCGGCGCTGCGGCGCAGCTCGGTCGCGGCCTCCGACACGAACGCGCCCGGGCTCGCCAGCAGGGTCGCGTCGCGCAGCGCCTTGTAGCCGGCGAGGTCGGCGTCGACCATCTCGCGCAGCTCGAGCCCGGGCCACGCGAGCTCGGCGCGGGTGTTGAGGTTGCGGAACGCGTCGCGCGCGGCGAAGCTCGCCGTGCCCGCGCCCAGGTCGCGCAGCCAGCCGAGCACGCGGCGCTCGCCGCGCTGCAGCGCGAGCGCGAGCGGTTCGCGCAGGCCGCGGTCGAGCAGCGCGAATAGGGGCTGGGCGCGCCCGTCGGCGTCGACCGCGAAGGCGGCGCGGCCGCCCTGGCTGCGCAGGACCGCGGCGAGCTGCGCGCCGAGGTCGAGCGGCAGCGCCGGCACGTCGCAGGGCACGCACAGCAGCCAGCGTGTCGGCGCCGCGCGCAGGCCCTCGAGCAGGCCCGCGAGCGGGCCGGCGAAGTCGGCCGTCGCGTCGGCGAGCACCGGGTGGCCGAAGCCCGCGTAGGCGTCGAGGTGGCGGTTCGCGCTGATCAGCAGCGGCCCGACCTGCGGCGCGAGCCGCTCGATCGCGTGGGCGACGAGCGGGCGCCCCGCGTAGTCCTGCAGGCCCTTGTCGAGGCCGCCCATGCGCCGGCCCTGGCCGCCCGCGAGCACGAGGCCGGTGATGTCGTCGCGCGCGATCGTCGTGGCCGCGGGCGTCATCGCTCAACCGCCGATGTAGTGCATCTCGATGCGCTTCTCGGTGACCGGCGCGCGCCCCGCGCTGCGCAGCTCGGAGTAGCGATCGGCGCGGTGCCGCCACGGCGCCGCGATCGCGGCGTCGAGCGCCGCGTCATCGGCGCCCGCGCGCAGCGGCCCGCGCAGGTCGGTGCCCTGGCCGGCGAACAAGCAGGTGTAGAGCCGGCCCTCGGTCGACAGGCGGGCGCGGTTGCAGTCGCCGCAGAACGGCCGGCTGACGCTCGAGATCAGGCCGAGCTCGCCGCCGCCGTCGGCATGGACGAAACGCTCGGCGGTCTCGCCCGGGTCGGCCGCGGCGACGGGCTCGAGCGCGAACTCGCCGCGCAGCCGCGCGAGCACCTCGTGCGAGGGCAGGACCTCGTCGCGGCGCCAGCCGTTCGTCTCGCCGACGTCCATGTATTCGATGAAGCGCAGCGCGACGCCGCGGCCGTGGAAGTGCCGCGCCATCGGCAGGATCTGGTCGTCGTTGACGCCGCGCTTGACGACCATGTTGACCTTCAGCGGCGCGAGCCCGACGGCCTGCGCGGCGGCGATGCCCTCGAGCACGTCGGCGACCGGAAAGTCGGCGTCGTTCATGCGCCGGAACACCGCGTCGTCGAGCGCGTCGAGGCTCACGGTCACGCGGCGCAGGCCGGCCGCCTTGAGCGCGGCGGCCTTGCGCGCGAGCAGCGAGGCGTTGGTCGTCAGCGTGAGGTCGAGCGGCGCGCCGTCGGGGCGGCGCAGCGCCGCGAGCATCGCGACGAGCTCCTCGATGCCGCGGCGCAGCAGCGGCTCGCCGCCGGTCAGGCGGATCTTCGCGACGCCGAGCGCGACGAAGCGCCGCGCGAGCCGCTCGATCTCCTCGAAGCTCAGCAGCTCGGCGTGGGGCAGGAAGCGGTAGTCCTTGCCGAAGACCGCCTTGGGCATGCAGTAGCCGCAGCGGAAGTTGCAGCGATCCGTGACCGAGATGCGCAGGTCGCGCAGGGGGCGGTCAAGGCTGTCCTGGAGCGGGGCGGTCATAGACCGCGATTGTGCCTCGGCCCTAGGGACCCTCTGCAAAACCCCCGTGGGTCGCGTTCGCGCGAGAACAGGCCGGCGCGTAGGCGCAGCGCGAAGGTCGGGCTGGTGGCCCGACAGCCGAGCGCTGCAACGCCCGCGCGGGCCTGTTATCGCCCGAACCCTTCGGGGCGGGTCTTGGCGGGCGCTGGGCGGCGTTGCGAGCCTTGACCTGACGCGAGTCAGGCCGGCGGCTCGCGCCTTGCCCAGCATCCCGCCAAGGCCCGCCGCGGCCCACCGGGGTTTTGCAGAGGGTCCCTAGATCAGGATCTGGCTCCAGGGGTGTTGCTCGTCGGTGCGGTGCAGCAGGCCGTGCGCGTAGGCGGCCGTATGCGCGTCCGAACCGGTTGCCGTGCCGGTGCCCACGCTCGCCGCATGCACGCTCGACAGCGCCGAGCCGCTCGGGCCCTGCAGCAGGTCGCCGAGGTGGGGCAGGGCGCTGCCCGAGCTCGTCGCGTCCGACGTCACCGTCGACGCGCTCGCGCTGCCGCTTTGCGCGAACCAGACGTCGGCCATCTCGTGCGTGCCGCTCGCGGTTTCGTAGCTGCCGACGAGGCCGATCAGGTTGCCGTTCTGGGTCTGCTGGCTCGCCGTGGCATTGAGGTCCAGGGCCGTGATACCGAGCGACGCGAGGCTGACCATGTGGCCGGCGCCGTTGCTGCCGTCGGCGACCCAGACCGCGAGCTCCGACCATTCGGCGTCGGCGGCCGTGATCTTGCCGTCGTGGTTGGTGTCGAGCGCGGCGAGGGCCTGGAAGCCGTTGTTCGCGAGCGCGCCGTCGGGCAGCCTGGTCGCGGTCCCGAACAGCTGGCTGCCGTTGACGAGCCGGCCGTTGTCGTCGTTGAGCACGAGCAGTCCCGTGCCGGCGCCGACCCAGCCGATATGGCTGGCCTGGCCGGTGTTGTTGATGTCGAAGCTCACGCCGTGCGAGACGCCGACGGTCTGCACGCCGATGCCCGACAGGTCGAGCACGAGCGGCGACGCGGCGGGCAGCGCGGCGAGCTGGTCGGGCGTCATCGCCGCGCGCTGCGTGCCGGTGAACGCGGCCGCGTGCGTCATGTCCATCGACGCGAGCTCGGCCGTTCCCATCGACGCGATCTGCGCCTGCGTGAGCGCGGCGATGTCGGCCGTGCCGAGCGCGTTGAGCTGGGCGCTCGAGAGGTTCGCGACGGCCGTAACGTCGATCGCGGCGATCTGCGCGGTGCTGAACAGCGCGAGGTGGCTGCCCGACAGCACGTCGATCTGCTGCGAGTTCAGGCTCGCGACCTGCGAGGGCGTGAGCGCCTCGAGCTGGGCCGGCTCGAGCGCGAGCATGTGCGCGGTCGTCAGCGTGTCGAGCTGGGCGTTCGTGAGGATCGGCACCTGGATCGTGCCGAGCGAGGACAGGTCGGCGCTCGTCAGCGAGCCCAGGCCTTCCTGCTGGAGGATCGCGATCTGCGAGGTGTCGTAGGTCGTGTAGCTGATCTGGTCGGGGCTCAGCGCGGCGATCTGCGCGGGGCTGAAACCGGCGAACTGATTCGGCGCGAGCGCGTGCAGCGCGTCGGCGCTGAGGCCGCGCATCTGCGCCGCGCTGAGGGCGGAGAGCTGCTGCGCCGTGAGGTCGAGCAGCTGGCCGGCCGTCAGGCCGCCGAGCTGCTCGGCGCTCAGCGAGCCGATCACGTCGGTGCCCAGGCCGCTCAGGTGGAACGGCGAGATCGCCGCGATCTGCTCGGGGCTGAAGGTCGAGAACTGCGAGGGCCCGAGCGCGCCCAGCTGGGCGCCGCTGAGCGTCGCGATCTCGAGCGTCGTGAACGCCTCGAGCTGCTGCGGCATCAGCATCGCCATCTGCGCGGTGCTCAGCGCCTGCAGCTGGCCGACGCTGAGCTGGGCCATCTGCTCGGCGCTCATCGCGTGCAGCGCGACGGGCGTGATCGCCTTGAGCTGGCTCGGGTCGAGCGACGCGACCTGCGCGTCGGTCAGCGCCTCGACCTGGACCGACGAGAGCGTGCCGAACAGCGCCGGCGTGAGCGCGTGCAGCGCCGTCGTCGACATGCCGCTGAGGCTGTCGGGCGAGATCGCGAGCAGCTGCGCCGTCGTCAGCACCTGGGTCTGCTCGCCGCTGAGGATTGCCACCTGCTGGGCGTCGAGCCCGGCAAGCGTCGTCGTGCTCAGCAGCACGATGTCCTGGGTCGTCAGCGCGACGATCTGGTTGGTGCCGAGGAAGCCGAGCTGGACCGGGTCCAGGGCCGCGAACTGCAGGGTGTTCAGCGCATGCAGCGCGTCGGGCGACAGCGCCGAAATCTGGTCGCTCGACCACACGGCGAGCTCGGCCGTACCGAGTCCGTAGGCCTGGGTCTGGGTGAGCGCGGCGACCTGGGCCGTGCCGATATAGGGCAGCGCGTGGGCGGTCAGCTCGGCGAGCGCGTTGCTCGACAGCGCCGCGAACACGCTGGTGTTGAACGCGGCCATGCCGGCCGTGCCGAGCGCGTCGAGCTGCAGGGTCGTCAGCGCGGCGACGGCCATGCCCGACAGCGCGCCGGTCTCGTCGGTCGTCAGCGCGTGCAGCTCGGTCGTCGTCATCGCCGACAGCTGGGCGCTGCTGAACTGGGCGAGCTCGACGGTCGCGAGCGCGGCGACCTGGGCGGTCGACAGGGCCGCGACGACGCCGCTCGCGAGCGCCTCGATCGCGATCGAGTTGATCGCGGCGAGCTGCGTGCCGCTGAGCATCTGGACCTGCTGGCTCGTCAGCGACGCGACCACGGCACCGCTCAGCGCGGCCATGTCGGCGGTGTCGAGCACGGCGACCTGGCTCGAGTTCAGCGACGCGTACTCGAGGCTCGTCAGGCTCGCGATCGCCGTCGTGCTGACGGCTGCGAGCTGGGTGTTCGAGAAGGCCTGCAGCTGCACCGTCGTGAGCACGGCGAGCTCGTGGCCGGTCAGCGCGGCGATCTGATCGGTCGACAGCAGGCCGACCTGCTGCGTGCCGATCGCGCCGACCTGCGTGTCGGCGAGCGCCGCGACCGCGTCGGTGCCGAGGCCGTGCAGCTGGGTCGCGCCAAGCGCCGCCCATTGCTGGGTCGAGAGGCTGTTCAGCGCGGCCGTCGTCAGCGCGGCGACCTCGTTGCTCGTCAGCGCGGCGAACTGCTGGGTGCCCATGCCGTGCAGCTGGGCTGCGCCGACGCCGGCCCACTGGCCGTCGGCGAGCATGCCGAGGTTGGCCGTGCCGAGGCCGAGCATCACGGCGCTCGACAGGTTCGCGACCTGCTGGGTCGTCAGCGCCTGGACATGGACCATGTCGAGCGCGTTGAACTGGGTGCTCGTGAGCACCGCGACGGCCGCCGTGTTCAGCGACGCGGCCTGGTCGGTGCTCAGCGACTGCAGCTGGGCGACCGACAGCGCGTGCGCGGCCTGGGTCGACAGCGCGTTGAGCTGCACGACCGTGAGCGCCTGGATCTGCGCCGGCGTCAGCTCGGCCGCCTCGACCGCGCTGAGCGCGGCCATCGCGCCGCTCTGCAGCACGCCGATCTGCGCGGGCGTCAGCGCGTCGAACTGCTGCCCGGTCAGCGCGCCGAGCTGGGTGCTCGTGAGCGCGTTCAGCTGGGTGTTGCTGAGGCCCTGCAGCGCCGCGAGCGGCAGCGCGTGCAGCTGCGACACGCTGAGGCCCTGGATCTCGACCGGCGACAGCGCGTTGAGCTGGTCGCTGCTGAACGCGCCGATCTGCGCGATCGACAGCGCCGCGATCGCGCTCGACGCGAACGAGCCGACCTGGGCCGGCGACAGCGCCATGATCTGCGCGCTCGTCAGGCCGGCGAGCTGGTGCTGGCCGAGCGCGGCGATCTGGTCGACGCTCAAGCTCGCGAGCGCGCTCGTGCTGAGCTTGCTGACCTGGCCGGCCGTCAGTGCGCCGAGCTCGGTGCCGGAGAACATCCCGAGCACGCCGCCGCTCAGCGACGCGACCTGGCTCGCGCTGAGGTTTGCGACGTTGATGCCGAGCGCGGCGATCTGGTCGCCGTCGAGCGCGGCGATCTGGTCGCTCGTCAAGTTCGAGACGATCGAGCCGCTCAGGCCCTGGACCTGCGCGGGCAGCATGCTGCCGATCTGCGACAGGCTGATGTCGCCGACGAGGCCGGGCGAGAGCCCGCGCAGCGCGAGCGTCGACAGCGCCGCGAACTGGTCGGGGCTCAGCAGCGACAACTGGTGCGAATTGATCACCGCCAGCTGGGTGTTCGTGACGGCCGCGATCTGGTCGACGCTGAGCGTCGAGATCACGGGGTCGCTGAGCGAGCGCCATTGGGCGGCGGTCAGGTTGCCGATCTGCGTCGAGCTCATCAGCTCGATGCCGCCGAGCGAGATCGCGGCGATCTGCGCCGTGCTCATCGCGGCGAGCGCGGCCGGCGTCAGGAAGGACAGCTGCTCGGGCGACATCGCCGCGATCTGGACCGTGCCGGCGCCGGTGATCTGGCGCGCCGTCAGCGCGCCGATCTGGTCGTCGTCGAGCGTCGCGACGGCGGCCGCGCTCAGGTGCGTGAACTGGGCGCTCGTGAGCGCGCCGATCTGGTCGGTGCTGAACGCGATCATCGCGTCGGCACCGAGCGCCGTGAACTGCGTCGTCGTCAGCGCGGCGAGCTGGACCGTGCTCAGCGCGGCGAGCTGGACCGGGTCGAGCGCGCCGACGAGGCCGGCCGAAAGGCCGTGGATCGCCTGGGTGCTCAAAGCGCCGATCTGGTCGGCCGTCAGCGACGCGAGCTGGCTCGCGCTCAGCGCGGCCGCGGCCGTGCTCGTCAGGCCCGCGAGCGCGTCCGTGCCGATCTCGCCGATCTGGTCGATGCTGAGCAGCTGGATCTGGTGGCTCGAGAAGCCCGACATCTGGATCGATTCGAGCGCCTGCAGCTGCGGCTCCTGCAGCGAGCCGATGATCGCGTCGCTGAGCGTGCGGAACTGCAGGCTCGTCATCGCGCCGATCTGGGCCGAGCCGAATGCCGCGAAGTCCGC
Source organism: Roseateles sp. (assembly GCA_019232985.1). The sequence goes on from JAFAMW010000064.1 coordinate 35,496, forward strand.
GCCGTCGATGCCGGCGAGCTGGACCGTCGTCAGGCCGTGGATCACCGACGGCGCGAGGTCGGCGATCTGGTTCGGCGCGAACATCTCGAGCTGGACGCTCGTCAGGCCGGCGATCTGACGGCTCATCAGCGCCGAGAGCTGGTCGTCGCCGAGGCCGACGAGCGCGTCGCTCGACAGGTGGGCGAACTGCAGGCTCGTCAGCGAGGTCAGCTGCTGGGTCGACAGCATGTCGACCTGGCCCGCCGCCCAGCCTGAGAGCTGGGCCGTCGCCATGCCCTGGATCTGGTTGACCGTCAGCGCGCTGATCTGGTCGCCGCTCAGGATGTTCAGGATGTCGGTCGAGAACGCGTGGATCGCCTGCGTGCTGAGTGCGCCGAACTGCGGCGCGCTCAGCGCGGCGACCTGGTCGGCCGACATCGCCGCGGCCGACACCGAGATCAGCGAGTGCAGCGCGATCGAACTCAGGCTGCCGATCTGGTCGTCCGAGAGCAGCGCGAACTGGTGCGAGGACAGGCCGTTGAGCTGAATCGCCGACAGCACGCTGACCTGGCCCGGCGTGAGCGCCTCGAGCAGCGAGTCGGGCAGCGCGCGCAGCTGGGCCGAGTTCATGCCGACGATCTGGTTCGGGTCGATCGAGCCGACCTGTTCGGCCGACATCGCCGCCCATTGCACGGTCGTCAGGCCGTACAACGCGAGGCTGCTCAGCGCGTTGACGAGGTTGTCGGGCAGGGCCGCGATCGCCACCGTGCTCAGGCCGAGGACCTGGCTCGAGATCAGCATGTTGAACTGGCCGGCCGTCATCGACGCGATCGCGTCGACGCTCATGTGCTGGAGCTGGGTGCTCGTGAGGCCGTAGATCTGCGTGCCGTTCAGCGACTGCACGGCCGCGTCGCCGAGCGCGGCGATCTGCGCGGTCGTCATCGCGGCGATCTGCTGGCTGCCGAAGTTCGCGACGACGCTCGGGTCGAGCTGGGCGAGCAGGCCCGGCGACAGCGCACGCACGGCCTGCGTGCTCAGCGCGATCAGCTGCTCCGCCGACAGCGACGCGACCTGGCTCGCCGTCAGGCCCGCGGCCTCCATCGACGCGAGGCCGTACAGCGTCAGCGTCTGCAGGCCGCTGAGCTGGTCGGCCGAGAGCAGGCTGAACTGGTGGCTCGTCAGGCCGTTGAGCTGGGGCGCGGTGAGCAGGCCCATCTGGCCCGGGTTGATCGCCTCGATCGCGGCGTCGGACATGCCGCGCAGCTGCAGCGAGCTGAAGCCCGCGAGCTGCGACGCCTGCAGCGCATTGATCTGGTCGGGCGTGAAGGCCTGGAGCTGCAGCGACGTCATGCCGTGCATCGCGAAGCTGCTCAGCGCGTCGACCTGGTCGAACGTCAGGCTGACGATCTGGTCGCTCGTCAGGCCGACGAGCTGGCGCGAGGCGAGCGCCGCGAGCTGGTCGTCGCCGAGCGCGTCGACCTGGCTGACGCTCAAGCCGCCGACCTGCGCGCTGGTGAGGCCGCGCAGCTGGGCGCTGTTGAGCACCTGCATGTCCGCGATGCTCAGCGCGCTCATCAGCGCGGTGCCGAGCGCGGCGACCTGCGCGCTCGTGAGGTCGGAGACCTGCTGCGGCGTGAGTTCCTGGACCTGGGTCTGCGACAGACCCGAGACCGCGGACGTCGACAGCGCGGCGACCTGACCGTCGTTGAGCGCGCCGATCTGGTCGCCGCTGAGGCCGGCGACGCCGAGGCTGCCCATGTTGTGCAAGGAGATCGTCGCGAGCGCGTCGATCTGGTCGGTGCTCAGGGCGCCGAGCTGGACGCTGTTGAACGCCGAGAGCTGGGTGCCCGTGAGCGCGCCGGTCTGGTCGGTCGTCAGCGCCTGCTCCTGCTGGGTCTGCAGGCCGGTGACCTGCGTCGTCGTCAGCGCGTGCACGGCCGTCGTCGACAGCGCGCTGACCGCGTCGTCGCCGAGCGCGCCGATCTGGTCGGTGTTCAGCACGACGATCTGGACCGTCGAGAGGTCCGCCACATGGCCGGCGCTCAGGCCGGCGATCTGGTCGGTCGTCAGCGCGCCGATCGCGCCGGCGCCGATCGACGCGATCTGCGTGGTGTTCAGCGCCGTCAGCGTGCCGTCGTTGAGCGCGGGCGCCTGCGCGCTCGTCATCGCGTGCAGGCCCTGGGTCGTCAGCGCGCCGACCTGGTCGTTGCTGAGCGCGCCGAACTGGTCGCTCGACAGGTGCGGCATCGCGCGCGCGTTGATGCCGGGCACGCCGGACACGGCGAACGACGACACCTGCTCGGGCGTGATCACCGACCACGCGTTGACGGAGATCGCCGCGACCTGCACGCTCGTGAGCTGCGCGATCTGGGCGTCGCTGATGTCGAGCCAGTCGGCCGTGCCCAACGCGCTGATGGCCTGGGCCGACCATTGGCTCACCGGGGTCGTCAGTAGCGTGGAGGGGGTGGGCATGCCGGGCTCAAGAAACAGCTGGAATTGCCGACAATCTAGATGCCCGGGCCTGGATCAAATGGCCCGAAAAGACGGGTTTATTCCGCCTGCTGTTGCCGCCCCCGCGCCTTCTTTTGCCGTGGGCCCGGCATTTGTTTCGCGATCGATACAAACCCGGGTCAAGACCCCTGTTGCATCGTGCCGACGCCGCTCTTATTATTTACCGACCGGTCGGTAAATGAATTGAGGCGGGCGACATGCATGACACCCTGATCGAGCAGGCGCAGGCGGGCGCGGTGCGCACGCTGCGGCTTGCGCGTCCGGCGCAGCTCAACGCCTGCACCTGCGCGCTGCTCGTGCAGCTGCGCGAGGCCTTCGAGGCCGCGGCGGCCGACGCGACGGTGCGTTGCGTCGTGCTGAGCGGCGCGGGCCGGGCGTTCTGCGTCGGCCAGGACCTCAAGGACCCGCTCGTCGCGCCCGCCTTCGACGACCCGGCCGCGCCGCCCAAGGACATGGGCCATGTCGTCGCCCAGTACTACGTGCCGCTCGCGCGCGCCCTGCGCGCGATGCCGGTGCCGGTGATTGCGGCCGTCAACGGCGTCGCGGCCGGCGCGGGCGCGAGCCTCGCGCTCGGCTGCGACCTCGTCGTCGCGGCCGAGGGCGCGAGCTTCATCCAGGCCTTCGCCAAGATCGGCCTGATCCCCGACTGCGGCGGCAGCTGGCTGCTGCCGCGCCTGGTCGGCCGGGCGAAGGCGCTCGAGCTCGCGCTGCTCGGCGACAAGCTGGCCGCGCGCGAGGCCGAGCGCATCGGGCTGATTCACCGCTGCGTGCCGGACGCCGAGCTCGGCACGGTCGTCGGCGAGCTGGCCGCACGCCTGGCCGCGGGCTCGGTCCGCGCGATGGCCGAGACGCGCCGGCTGATGGACGCCGGCCAGCTCGTCGACTTCGACCGCGGGCTCGAGCTCGAGGTCACGGCGCAGAGCCAGGCGGGCTTCCGCGCCGACTACGCCGAGGGCGTCGCGGCCTTCGTGGACAAGCGCGCGCCGCGCTTCACCGACCGATGAGCGCCACGGCGCTGCACGCGATCGAGCTCGCGAGCCGGGACGAGATCGCGGCGCTGCAGCTCGAGCGCCTGCGCTGGTCGCTCGCCCATGCCTACGAGAACGTGCCGCATTACCGTGCGGCCTTCGACGCGCGCGGCGTCCACCCGGGCGACCTCAAACGGCTCGAAGACCTCGCGCGCTTCCCGTTCATGGGCAAGGCCGAGCTGCGCGCGAACTACCCGTTCGGGATGTTCGCGGTGCCGCGCGAGCGGCTCGCGCGCATCCACGCGTCGAGCGGCACGACGGGCAAGCCCACCGTCGTCGGCTACACGAAGCGCGATATCGACGTCTGGGCCGACCTCGTCGCGCGCTCGATCGCGGCGGCCGGCGGCCGCGCGGGCGACCTGGTCCACATCGCCTACGGCTACGGCCTGTTCACGGGCGGGCTCGGCGCGCATTACGGCGCCGAGCGCCTCGGCTGCACGGTCGTGCCGATGTCGGGCGGCCAGACCGAGAAGCAGGTGCAGCTCATCAAGGACTTCCGGCCCGACCTGATCATGGTCACGCCGAGCTATATGCAGGTGCTGATCGAGGCCTTCGAGCGCCGGGGCCTGGACCCGCGCGCCCAGGGCCTGCGCTGCGGCATCTTCGGCGCCGAGCCCTGGACCGAGGCGATGCGCGCCGAGATCGAGGCGCGCGCGGGCATCCGGGCCGTCGACATCTACGGCCTGTCCGAGCTGATGGGCCCGGGCGTCGCGAGCGAATGCGTGGAGAGCCAGGACGGCCCGGTCGTCTGGGAGGACTGCTTCTACCCCGAGATCGTCGACCCCGAGACCGGCGCCGTGCTGCCCGACGGCGCCGAGGGCGAGCTCGTGTTCACCTCCTTGACCAGGGAGGCGATGCCGGTGATCCGCTACCGCACGCGCGACCTCACGCGCCTGCTGCCGCCGACCGCGCGCAGCATGCGGCGCATCGACAAGATCGTCGGGCGCAGCGACGACATGCTGATCATCCGCGGCGTCAACCTGTTCCCGAGCCAGATCGAGGCGCTCGTGCTTCAGCAGCCGGCGCTGTCGGGGCAGTACCAGCTCGTCGTCGCGCGCGACGGCCACCTCGACGCGGTCGAGGTGCGCTGCGAGCTGCGCGCGGGCGCCGGCGGCGACGCGGCCGCGCTCGGCAGCGCGCTGCAGGCGCGCATCAAGGACCTGTACGGCGTGAGCACGCGGGTGACGGTCGGCGCGCCCGATTCGATCGAGCGCACGCTGGTCGGCAAGGCGCGGCGCGTCGTCGACCTGCGCCACACGAAGCAATGAAGAAAGAAGAGGCCTAGCCATGTACACCCAAGCCCTGAGCATCGGCCCGCAGAACGCGAGTTCGCCGGCCGAGGACGCGGCCCAGGAGGCCGCATTCGACGCGCGTATCGCGGCCGGCGAGTTCATCGAGGCCAAGGACTGGATGCCCGCGCATTACCGCAAGACCCTGGTGCGCCAGATCAGCCAGCACGCGCATTCCGAGATCGTCGGCATGCTGCCCGAGGGCAACTGGATCACGCGCGCGCCGACGCTCAAGCGCAAGGCGATCCTGCTTGCCAAGGTCCAGGACGAGGCCGGCCACGGGCTCTATCTGTACGCGGCCGCCGAGACGCTCGGCACGAGCCGCGACCAGATGCTCGACGCGCTGCATACGGGCCGCGCCAAATACAGCTCGATCTTCAGCTACCCGACGCTGTCCTGGGCCGACGTCGGCGTGATCGGCTGGCTCGTCGACGGCGCGGCGATCATGAACCAGGTGCCGCTGTGCCGCTGCTCGTACGCGCCCTATGCGCGCGCGATGATCCGCGTGTGCCGCGAGGAGAGCTTCCACCAGCGCCAGGGCTACGAGTCGCTCCTGACGATGATGCAGCAGGGCAGCGACGCGCAGCGCGCGATGGTCCAGGACGCGGTGGACCGCTGGTGGTGGCCGTCGCTGATGATGTTCGGCCCCGAGGACAAGGATTCGCCGAACTCCGAGCAGTCGATCCGCTGGGGCATCAAGCGCATCACGAACGACCAGCTGCGCCAGAAGTTCGTCGACGCCTGCGTGCCGCAGGCCGAGCTGCTCGGCGTCACGCTGCCCGACCCCGAGCTCAAGTGGAACGCCGCGCGCGAGGCCCACGACTTCGGCCGCATCGACTGGGACGAGTTCTGGCGCGTGATCGCCGGCGACGGCCCGTGCAACCGCGAGCGCCTCGCCGCGCGCGTCAAGGCCTGGGACGAGGGCGCCTGGGTGCGCGAGGCCGCGCTCGCCCACGCGCGCAAGCAAGCAACAAAGGAACAAGCCGCATGAGCAAGGACACCACTCAAAACGAATGGCCGCTCTGGGAGGTTTTTGTCCGCCCGAAGGCGGGCCTCGACCACAAGCATTGCGGCAGCCTGCACGCCGCCGACGCGGCGCTGGCGCTGCAGCTCGCGCGCGAGGTCTATACACGCCGCCAGGAGGGCGTGAGCCTGTGGGTCGTGCCGTCGAGTGCGATCACGGCGTCCGACCCGGGCGACAAGCCGATGCTGTTCGACCCGATGGCCGACAAGGTCTACCGCCACCCGAGCTTCTACACGCTGCCCGCCGAAGTGGACCATATGTGATGAGCCAGACTGCTTCGATCCAGGTCGGCGCCGGCGCCGACGTCCGCTACCTGCTGCGCGTCGGCGACGCCTGCCTGATCCTCGCCCAGCGCCTCGCCGAATGGTCGGGCCACGGGCCCATCCTCGAGGAGGACATCGCGATGTCCAACCTCGCGCTCGACCTGCTCGGCCAGGCGCGCGCGCTGCTGAGCCGCGCGGCCGCGCTCGACGGCCAGGGCCACGACGAGGACCAGCTCGCGTTCCTGCGCGAGGAGCGCGCCTACCTGAACCCGGTCATCGTCGAGCTGCCGCGCGGCGACTTCGCGTTCGCGCAGTCGCGCAACGCGGCCGTCGCGACCTGGCTGCGGCTGCTCTGGCAGGGCCTCGAGCGCTCGAGCGACGCCGAGCTCGCCGCGATCGCGGCCAAGGCCGCGAAGGAGGCCGCCTACCACCAGCGTCACGCGGCCGACTGGGTCGTGCGGCTCGGCGACGGCACGCCCGAGTCGACGGCGCGCATGCAGGCCGCGGTCGACGAGCTCTGGCCCTACTGCAACGAGCTGTTCGACACCGACGCGGTCGACGCGGCGGCCGTCGCGGCCGGGCTCGGGCCGAGCTGGGCCGAGCTGCGCGAACCCTGGGCCGCGTTCATGACGCCGCTGCTCGCCGAGGCGGGCCTGCGCGAACCGCCGACGAGCCGCTTCCTGAGCCGGGGCCGCGTCGGCGTGCACAGCGAACACATGGGCCATCTGCTGACGACGCTGCAGTACCTGCAGCGCGCGTATCCGGGAGGCCGGTGGTGAGCGCCGTCGCCCAAGCCCCGTCGCCACGCCTTGCCGCGGCCTGGGACGCGCTGGCGGCCGTGCTCGACCCCGAGGTGCCCGCGCTGACGCTCGTCGACCTCGGCATCGTGCGCGGCCTCGAGGAGACCGCCGACGGCGTCGCGGTCGTGCTCACGCCGACCTACTCGGGCTGCCCGGCGACCGAGGCGATCGAGGCCGACGTGCGCGCGGCGCTCGCGCCGTTCGGCCGCGTGAGCGTGACGCTGCAGCGCGCGCCGGCCTGGACGACCGACTGGATCAGCGCCGACGGCCGCCGCAAGCTGCGCGACTACGGCATCGCGCCGCCGGGACCCGCGAGCGAGGCGGTGCTGCGCTTCCATCCCCGCGTCGCGTGTCCGCGCTGCGCGGCCACGCAGACCGAGCGCCTGTCGGCCTTCGGCTCGACCGCGTGCAAGTCGCTGTACCGCTGCCGCGCCTGCGGCGAACCTTTCGAATACTTCAAGCCGATCTGAGATGGAGCCCCTCGCCCGGTCTCGCCGCGCTGAACGCGGGCCAGCCCAGTCGGCCGACCGGCAAGCATGCCGTTCGGCGCTCGCCAGCCGCGCTCGAGCGCGCAGGCGCTCGATCGGTGCGGGCTCGCTCCCCCGGGGGGACGAACCGGCCCGCGGCGTCGAGCCGCAGGCCGGCTCAGGCGGGCCGGCTTGGGAGTGGCCCGGTGCCGGCCCGAATACCCTAGTTTCGTTGAGCCATTGACATGAGCAGCTTGCACTTTCATCCGCTGAGCGTCAGCGAAGCGCGCGCCGACGGCGAGGACGCCGTCGTGCTGCGCTTCGACGTGCCGCCCGCGCTGCGCGAGACCTTTCGCTTCGAGGCCGGCCAGTACCTGACGCTGCGCGCCTTGGTCGACGGCCAGGACCTGCGCCGCTCGTACTCGATCTGCGCGGCCCCCGGGGAGGGCGCGCTGCGCGTCGGCGTGCGCCGCGTCGACGGCGGCGCATTCTCGAACTGGGTCCACGCGGCGCTGCGGCCGGGCCAGACGATCGAGGTGTTCCCGCCGCAGGGCCGCTTCACGCTGCGCGCGGCCGCGGCGCCGCGCCATGTGCTCGGCATCGCCGGCGGCGCGGGCATCACGCCGATCCTCGCGATCATGAAGACCCTGCTCGCGAACGAGCCGCGCTCGCGCTTCACGCTGCTCTACGGCAACCGCACGCTCGCGTCGACGATGTTCAAGGAGGAGATCGAGGACCTCAAGAACCGCTACCTCACGCGGCTCGCGGTCCACCCGGTGTTCTCGCGCGAGCAGGTCGACGCGCCGCTGCAGGCGGGCCGGCTCGACGCCGCCAAGCTCGCCCTGTTCCTGCGCACGCTCGTGCCGGCCGCCGGCGTCGACGCCGCCTATGTCTGCGGCCCGCACGCGCTGAACGACGCGGCCGAGGCCGCGCTGCGCGCGGCCGGCGTCGCGGCCGAGGCGATCCATGTCGAGCGCTTCGGCACGCCCGAGATGCGCAGCGGCCGCGCGGCGCCGCACGAGGTCCGCCCCGGCGACGCCGACGCCGCGAGCATCACCGTCGTGCGCGACGGCCTGAGCCGCAGCGTGCCGTTCGCGAAGACCGACCCCAGCCTGCTCGACGCGGCGCTGCGCGCGGGCCTCGAGCTGCCGTTCTCGTGCCGCAGCGGCGTGTGCTCGACCTGCCGCTGCAAGGTGCTCGAGGGCCGGGTGCGCATGGACCGCAACTTCGCGCTCGACCGCGACGAGGTCGCCGCCGGCTTCGTGCTGTCCTGCCAGGCCCACCCGCTGACCGAGCGCGTGGTCGTCTCCTTCGACGAGCGCTGAAGAGAAGACATGGCCCGCCCCCGCGCCCCCGACTACGACGCGACGCGCGCGCAGATCCTCGCCGCCGCCGCGCGCCTGTTCGCGCTCAAGGGTTTCGCGGCGGCCTCGATGAACGAGGTCGCCGAGGCCTGCGCGGTCACGAAACCGACGCTCTACCACTATGTGCGCGACAAGCAGCAGCTGCTCGTGCAGATCTGCGAACAGCGCCTCGCCGAGCTCGCGACGCTCGTCGCCGAGGTCGACGCCGCGGGCCTGGGCCCCGACGCGAAGCTGCGCGCGCTGATCGAGCGCTTCGTCGCCGGCTACGGCCAGGCCCAGCACGAGCACCGCGTGCTGACCGAGGACCTGCGCTTCCTGCCCGAGCCCGAGCGCGAGCGCCTGCTTGCGCTCGAGCGCGGCGTCGTCGCCGCGTTCGCCGACGCGCTGCGCGCCGTGCGCCCCGAGCTCGCGACCGCGCGGCTCGACAAGCCGCTGACCATGCTGCTGTTCGGCATGATCAACTGGACCTTCACCTGGCTGCGCCCCGACGGCGAGCTCAGCCACGACGCGATCGCGACCATCGTCGCCGACCTGTTCTTCGGCGGCCTGCACGCCGTCGCGACCCCCACCAAGACCACCGCATGAACACGTCCACCCCCACGCTCCAGAGCCTGATCGCCGACCGCTGGGTCGGCGCCGCGCCGGCCGCGCTGCTGCGCAGCGCCGTCAACGGCCGCCCGGTCGCGCACCTGCACGCCGAGGCGCCCGACTTCGGCGCGGCGCTGCACTACGCGCGCGGCACGGCTCTGCCCGCGCTGCTCGCGCTCGACTTCCAGCAGCGCGCCGCGCGGCTCAAGGCGCTCGCGGCCTGGCTGATGGAGCGCAAGGAGCAGCTCTACGCGATCTCGGCGCATACCGGCGCGACGCGCGCCGACTCCTGGATCGACGTCGAGGGCGGCATCGGCACGCTGTACGCGTACGCGAGCACGGGCCGGCGCGAGCTGCCGTCGAGCAATGTCGCGCACGAGGGCCCGGCCGTCGCGCTGGGCCGCGAGGGCCAGTTCCTCGGCTCGCATGTGCTCGTGCCCAAGCGCGGCGTCGCGGTCCATATCAACGCGTTCAACTTCCCGATCTGGGGCATGCTCGAGAAGTTCGCGCCGAGCTTCATCGCGGGCATGCCCGCGATCGTCAAGCCCGCGAGCAGCACGAGCTACGTGGCCGAGGCCTGCGTGCGCCTGATGCGCGAGTCGGGCCTGTTGCCCGCGGGGGCGCTGCAGCTCGTCGTCGGCAGCTCGGGCGACCTGCTCGACCGCCTCGAGGAGACCGACGTCGTCACGTTCACGGGATCGGCCGACACGGCCGCGCGCCTGCGCGTGAACCGCAACCTCGTTGCGCGCAGCGTGCCGTTCAACGCCGAGGCCGACAGCCTGAACTGCGCGATCCTCGCGCCCGACGTGACGCCCGACGACCCCGAGTTCGAGCTCTTCGTGCGCGAGGTCGCGCGCGAGATGAGCGCCAAGGCCGGCCAGAAATGCACGGCGATCCGCCGCGCTATCGTGCCCGCGCGCCACCTCGACGCGGTCGCCGGGAAGCTGCGCGCGCGGCTCGCCGCGATCAAGGTCGGCGACCCGGGCGTCGAAGGCGTGCGCATGGGCGCGCTCGCGTCCGCCGAGCAGCAACGCGACGTGAGCGAGCGCGTCGCGCAATTGAGCGAGGGCCTGGAGGTGCTGCTGTCGGCGCGCGACGGCTTCGCGCCGCTCGGCGACGGCGTCGCCGAAGGCGCGTTCTTCGCGCCGACCCTGCTGCTGTGCCGCGACGGCTTCGCGAACGAGCGCGTCCACGCGCTCGAGGCCTTCGGCCCGGTGTCGACGCTGATGCCCTACGAGGACTTCGACGCCGCGCTCGCGCTCGCGGCCAAGGGCCGCGGCAGCCTCGTCGCCTCGGTCGTCACGCACACGCCGGCGCTCGCCGCCCAGGCCGTGCTGCACGCAGGCGCGCTGCACGGCCGCATCCACGTGCTCGACCGCGAGGCCGCGAAGGAGTCGACCGGCCATGGCTCGCCGATGCCCGCGCTCAAGCATGGCGGCCCGGGCCGCGCGGGCGGCGGCGAGGAGCTCGGCGGCATCCGCGCCGTCAAGCATTACCTGCAGCGCTGCGCGGTGCAGGGCTCGCCGACCATGCTCACGGCGATCACCGGCGAGTACCAGCGCGGCGCGGCGGTGCGCGAGGAGGCGGTCCATCCGTTCCGCAAGCATTTCGAGGACGTCGCGGTCGGCGACTCGTTGCTCACGCATCGGCGCACGGTGTCCGAGGCCGACATCGTGAACTTCGGCGGCGTTTCGGGCGACTACTTCTACATGCACTTCGACGCGATCGCCGCGAAGGACACGCAGTTCGGCCAGCGCATCGCGCATGGCTATTTCGTGCTGTCGGCGGCGGCCGGGCTGTTCGTGTCGCCGGCGCCGGGCCCGGTGCTCGCGAACTACGGGATCGACACGCTGCGCTTCGTGAACCCGGTCGCGATCGGCGACACGATCCAGGCGCGCCTGACGTGCAAGCGGCGGATCGACCGCGCTGAATCGTCGAATAAGCGGCCCGACCAGCCGCCGCAAGGCGTCGTCGCCTGGGACGTGCAGGTCATGAACCAGCGCGGCGAGCTCGTCGCGAGCTACGACATCCTGACGCTCGTCGCGAAGCGCGCCGGCTGAGCCTGTCGCGGCGTCGCGGCGCTGCGGTTGACAGCGGCGCCGCGGCCGGCACACTCCAGGCTCCCGAGGAGCCTGCGATGTTGACGAGTGGCCGTTTCCCCCACCACCCGGACCGCCGCCAGCTGTGCGCGGCGGGCCTCGCCTCGCTGTTGTTGCCGGCCGGCGCCGACGCGGGCGGCGGCGGCCCCGACGCGCTGCGCGGCGCGGCCGCGGCCGAGCTCGGCGCGACGGGCCGGTTGCGCGCGGCGATCAACCTCGGCAACCCGATCCTCGCGTGCCGCGGCGAGCGCCCGGGCGCGCCGCTCGGCGTGTCGGTCGACCTCGCGCGCGAGGCCGCGCAGCGCCTCGGGCTCGCGCTCGAGCTGATCGAGTTCGACGCGGCCGGCAAGGTCGTCGAGGCCGTCAAGGCGCGGACGGTCGACCTCGCGTTCGTCGCGATCGACCCGGTGCGCGGCGCCGACATGGACTACACGGCGCCCTACGTGATCATCGAGGGCGCCTACCTCGTGCGCGCCGATTCGCCGCTGCAGCGCAACGAGGAGGTCGACCGCGCGGGCACGCGCATCGTCGTCGGCCGCGGCAGCGCCTACGACCTCTACCTGACGCGCGCGATCGCGCACGCGAGCCTCGTGCGCGCGCCGACCTCGCCGGCCGTCACGGACCTGTTCCTCGCCGAGCATTACGAGGTCGCGGCCGGCGTCAAGCAGCAGCTCGAGGCGGACATGCGCCGGCTCGCGGCGGCCGGCGGTGCTGCGCCCGCGCTGCGCCTGCTGCCGGGCCGCTTCATGGCAATCGAGCAGGCGATGGCCGTGCCCAAGGGCCGTGCCGACGCGCAGGCCTGGCTCGGCGACTTCGTCGAGGCGATGAAGCGCAGCGGCTTCGTCGCGGCGAGCCTCGCGAAGCACCGCGTCGAGGGCGCGACGGTCGCGCCCGCACGCGCAGGCTGAGCCGCGTCGAACGGCTCGCTTGCGACGGCCTTTCGAGTGTTTTTCGGCTCGGCATCGGCGCGCGTCGCGCCGCCGCCGCCCCCTATCATCACCCGATGCTACGCGCCTCGGCGCTCTGCGCCGCACTTCTGATTTGCGCCCCGCGCCTCGGCGTCGCCGCGCCTCGGCGTCGCCGCGCCCGGACCGCCCTGCGCGGGGCCGCTGCGCGTCGCGATGTCGTCGATGCCGGACGCGCGCCAGGTCGATACGACGCCGGCCCGGCATGTGCTCGACGCCCTGGTGGCCGAATGGGGCCGGCGTGCACGGGTCGAGATGGCCCAGCAATGGATGCCGCGCGTGCGTGCGTTCTCCGAGCTGCGCGGCGGCAACGTCGACGTCGTGCCGATGGCAACGCGCGCGTCCGAGCGCGACGCCTACGCTGAACTCGTCGTGATGGGCCGCATGAAGGCGATGCTGATCCTGCGCAAGGACGCCGCCCGGGTCCCCGACTCCGAGGCGGCCATGCTCGCGAGCGACCTGCGCGTGATCGTGGTGCGCAGCCAGGAATTCGGCGCGCGCTGGGCCCGCATCCGCGCCGCGCTCCAGCAGGCGGGCCGGCTCGAGATCGTCGGCGACCACCTCGCCGCCGTGCGCATGCTCAAGGCGCACCGCGCGGACGCGATCTTCGGCCCGCCGGTGTTCTTCTCCCCGACGCTCGCCGACGAAGGCCACGTCGGCATGGTGCGCATCGTCGACGCCCAACTCGCCGAACCCACCGACGAGGGTTTCTACGTCAGCCGCCGCCTGCCCAAGGCCTGCCGCGCGCGCCTGCGCGACGCCGGTGCCGAGCTGCGCCGCAGCGGCTTTTACCGGGACCTGTTGACGCGCGAGGTCGCGCCGGACGACCGCGCCGCCTTCGTCGAATGAAGCGGGTCAGCGGACGCCGGCGTCCTGCTCGGGCGCCGCGGCGTCGGCCTCGACCGCGCGGCGTGCGCCGGTGAAGCGCTTGGCCCAGTAGGCGTCGCGCATGTCCTCGACGCGGATCGCCGCGCCGGTGCGCGGCGCGTGGATGAACTTGCCCTCGCCGACGTAGATGCCGACGTGGGAGAAGGTCGCGCGCATGGTGTTGAAGAACACCAGGTCGCCGGGCTTGAGGTCGGTCTGCTTGATCGGCAGCAGGCTCGAGAGGCGCGCCTGCTCGTCGGCGCGGCGCGGCAGCACGAGGCCCAGGCTCTTTTCGAAGATGTAGCGCGTGAAGCCGCTGCAGTCGAAGCCGTTCTCGATCGAGTTACCGCCGTGCGTGTAACGCACGCCGAGGAAGTTCATCGCCGACAGCACGAGCTCGGACGCCGAGTCGCGCACCGAGTCGAGCAGACGGCCGTCGCCGCCAGCCTGCGCCTTGACGAGCAGGCCCTTGTCGGCGAGGAAGCGGCTGACCGCGTCGGCGCTACCGCCCGTGGCGGCCGGCGTCGCGGCGGCGGCCGGCTTGTCGGCGGCCGCGTGCATCAGGCTCTGGCCGTAGGCGCCGGTGACCATGCCGGCGGGCGGCTGGGCCGCGCCCGTCTGCGCCTGGGCGAGCAGGCAGCCGGCCGCGCACAGACCGCACAGCCAGGCCTGGGGCCGGACGAGCAGGGCAAGGGCAGAGAAGGGCTGTTGTCGCTGGATGGGCATGACGTTCGGGGCGCAATCTACGGGGCTGCCGAACAAAGCGTCAAGCCAAGAGCGCGTAAAGCCGGTAAGAACCGCGGGTAAGTCCTTGGTTTTACAGGCCAGGCGCTATTGGACCACAAAGCGGCCGCGACGTCCGTCCCGTGCCCGGGCGGCAGGATCCAAAAGTCGTGTCAGAGCGTGAACAAGTTCCTTGGCGTCCGGCGGGGGGCGGGCGCATGCTACGGCCTGCAGCGATTGAGTGCCGCTGCTCGTGAATCCTCAAGTCGTTACAGACTTTATCGAGCCCACCCCAAGCCAAGCTGGGTGGGCTTTTTTTTGTCCGCGGGGCCGGTTCCACGCCGTCACGGGCCGGGCTGGCCGCGAGAATCGGCGGGTCATGCCGTCCGATGCCCCGCTCGTCACCCTCGACCCGGCGACGCGCCGTTTCCTGCCCTGGGTCGTCGCAGTCGGCTTTTTCATGCAGGCGCTCGACGTGACGATCCTGAACACGGCGCTGCCGAGCATGGCCGCCGCGCTCGGCGAGAGCCCGCTGCGCATGCAGGGCGCCGTCGTCGCCTACCTGCTCACGGTCGCGATGCTGATCCCGGCCTCGGGCTGGCTTGGCGACCGCTTCGGCACGCGCCGCGTGTTCGTGCTCGCGATCGTGCTGTTCAGCGCGGGCTCGGCCGCCTGCGCGTGGAGCCCGAGCCTGCGCCTGCTGGTCGCCGCGCGCGTGCTGCAGGGCGTCGGCGGCGCGATGCTCGTGCCGGTCGGGCGCCTCGCGGTGCTGCGCGCGTTCCCCGGCGACGCCTTCCTGCCGGTCATGAGCTTCATCGCGATCCCGAGCCTGGTCGGCCCGCTGCTGGGCCCGGCGCTCGGCGGCTTCCTGTCCGAGTACCTGTCCTGGCACTGGATCTTCCTGATCAACCTGCCGGTCGGCGCGGTCGGCGTGCTCGCGGCGCTGCGCTTCATGCCGCAGATCCGCGGCATCGCGGCCTACGCGTTCGACTGGGCCGGCTTCGCGCTGTTCAGCGGCGGCCTCGTGCTGAGCTCGCTCGCGCTCCAGGGCTTGGGCGAGCACATGGTGTCGACGGCGATCTCGGTGATGAGCCTGGCGGCCGGTGCGGCGCTGCTCGCGGCCTACTGGCTGCACGCGGCGCGCACGCCGCGGCCGCTGTTCGAGCTCTCGCTGTTCACGATCCCGAACTACCGCATCGGCCTGCTCGGCAATGTGTTCGCGCGCCTGGGCAGCGGTGCGACGCCGTTCCTGATGCCGCTGTTCCTGCAGCTGGGCCTCGGTCTTGCGCCGAGCACGGCCGGCCTGTTCATGGTGCCCTCGGTCGTCGGCGCGATGCTGACCAAGACGCTTGCGACCCAGCTGATCCAGCGCGTCGGCTACCGCCGCGTGCTGGTCTGGAACACCGTGCTCGTCGGCGCGCTGATCGCGAGCTTCGCGCTGATCGAGCGCGACGCGTCGCCGTGGCGGCTCGGCGCCCAGCTGATCGTCTACGGCGTCTTCAACTCGCTGCAGTTCACGGCCATGAACACGCTGACGCTGGGCGCGCTCGACGCGCCGCGCGCGAGCAGCGGCAACAGCCTGCTGACCGTCGTGATGCAGCTGTCGATGAGCCTCGGCGTCGCGAGCTCGAGCCTGTTCCTGCTGCTGTACTCGGGCGTACCGGTCGGCCGCTCGACGCAGGGCGTCGACCTGATGCCCGCGTTCCACTGGACCTTCGTGTCGGTCGGGCTGATGGCGATGCTCGCGGCCTTCATCTTCGCGCAGCTGCGCGACGACACGCCGCACGCGGCCGTCACGCCGCATGGGCTCGCGGAGGACTAGCATCCGCGGGCGGCCAGGCCGGCTGCATCATTATCAACACCAAGGAGTTCTCGATGGGATTGTTGGATTCGCTGCTCGGCGCGGCGTCGCAGGCGATGGGCGGTCAGCAGGCGCAGGCCGGCTCGCCGTGGGTCGGCATGATCAGCACGGTGCTGGGCAGCGGCTCGGTCCAGGGCGGCCTCGGCGGCGTGCTCCAGCAGCTCCAGGCCAACGGCCTCGGCGACCATGTCGCGTCGTGGCTGTCGGCCGAGACGAACCGTCAGATCTCGCCCGACGAGATCAATCAGGCGCTCGGCGGCGCGGGCGGCCTGATCGCCCAGCTCGCCCAGCACGCGGGCACGACGCCGGAGGTCGCGAGCGCGCAGCTGAGCCAATGGCTGCCGCATATCGTCGACCACCTGTCGCCGAACGGCCAGCTGCCCGACCTCGGCAGCCTCGGCGGCCTGCTCGGCCAGCTGGCCAAACCCGCTGCCTGATAGCGGAGGGCCTTCGGGCCGAGCGCCGGGCCGCCCCAAGCCGGCCCCCCCGGGCGGCGCCAGCGGCTCGACGCCGCAGGCGCCGTCGTCCCCTCGGGGGACCGACCAGCCCCGTGCGCGTTCAGCGCCGCGGGGCTGGGCGAGGGGCGGCTTTGAAATCCGCTTCGAGGAAGCGCAGTACGCTGTCCTCGGTGTGGTCGCCGATCACGTGGTGCGCGCTCGCGCGCACCGCCTCGATCGCGTTGCCGACCGCGATCGCGCGGTCGGCCGCGCGCAGCATGCTGAGGTCGTTCACATGGTCGCCGAACGCGACGAGCTCGCGCTCGGCGAGGCCGTAGCGCTGGACCAGCGTGCGGATCGCCTGGGCCTTGCTCGCGCGCCGGTCGTGGATGTTAAGCCAGGGCCAGCCCGGCATGTAGAGGTCCTCGGCGAGGTGCATCTCGACCGCGTCGCCGCAGAGCTCGGCGACCGCGTCGCGCAGCGCCGCGAGCGGCGCGTGCGCGCCGATCACCATGAAGGTCACGGCCGGGTCGCCGAGCACGTCGGCGATGCGCTCGGCGTGGCGCAGCCGCGGGTCGCCGTTGCGCTGGCGCTCCTCGACGAAGCGGCGCTGGCCCTCGTTGTCGATGCGCTCGTAGAACAGCTGGTCGCCCTTGGGGCCATGCGTGAGCACGAAGGGCGCGAAGCCGTGGCGCGCGACGAGCTCGTGCAGCGCGCCGGCGAGCGCCGGGTCCATCGCGTTGACGAGCTCGTGGCGGCCCGTGAGCGCGTCGCTCAGGTAGGCGCCATTCGACGAGATCACGGGCAGGCGCAGCGGCAGGCCCGCGACGATCTGGCGGATCGAGACCACGTGGCGCGCGCTCGCGACCGTGAACTGCAGGCCCTCGTCGAGCAGGCGCGCGAGGCCCTCGCGCGTCGCCGGCGAGAGCGCGGCCTCGCGGTTCAGCAGGGTGCCGTCAAGATCGGATACGTACAGCGTCACGGAACAGCGTCGCCCCCATCACAGCACGTCCGAGGCGAAGTCGGCGAGGCGCGAGCGTTCGCCGCGCGCGAGCGTGATATGGCCCGAATGGGCCCAGCCCTTGAACTTGTCGACCGCGTAGGTCAGGCCCGAACTGCCCTCGGTCAGGTAGGGTGTGTCGATCTGCGACAGATTGCCCAGGCAGACGATCTTAGTGCCCGGGCCCGCGCGCGTGACGAGCGTCTTCATCTGCTTGGGCGTGAGGTTCTGCGCCTCGTCGATGATCACGAACTTGTTCAGGAAGGTGCGCCCGCGCATGAAGTTCAGGCTCTTGATCTTGATCTTGCTGCGCACGAGGTCGTTGGTCGCCGCGCGGCCCCATTCGCCGGCCGTCGTGTCGCCGCGCGCGAGCACCTCGAGGTTGTCGTCGAGCGCGCCCATCCAGGGGCTCATCTTTTCCTCTTCGGTGCCGGGCAGGAAGCCGATGTCCTCGCCGACCGGCACGGTCACGCGCGTGACGATGATCTCGGTGTAGCGACGCTCGTCGAGCACCTGCGACAGGCCGGCCGCGAGCGTGAGCAGGGTCTTGCCGGTGCCGGCCGTGCCGGTCAGGGTGACGAAGTCGCACTCGGGGTCGAGCAGCAGGTTCAGCGCGAAGTTCTGCTCGCGGTTGCGCGCCGTCACGCCCCAGACGCTGTGCTTCTGGTTGCCGTAGTCCTTGAGCGTGCGCAGCACCGCGGTCTTGCCGGTGATCTCGAGCACCTTCGCGTACAGCGGCGTCGCGCCGGGCGCCTCGAGGTAGACGAACTCGTTGATCAGCAGCGAGGGCACGAGCGGCCCGCTGATGCGGTAGAAGGTCGTGCCGCCCTGGCTCCAGCTCTCCATGGTCTTGCCATGGCGCTCCCAGAAGTCGGCGGGCAGGGCCTGCACGCCGTTGTAGAGCAGGTCCGAGTCCTCGAGCGTCTTGTCGTTGCGGTAGTCCTCGGCCGCGAGGCCCAGCGCGCGGGCCTTGATGCGCATATTGATGTCCTTGGACACCAGCACGACTTCGCGGCCCGGGTATTGGTTCTTGAGCGCCTGGACGACGCCGAGGATCTGGTTGTCGGCCTTGCCCTGCGGCAGGCCCTGGGGCAGCGGCATCTCGACGAGCTGGGTCTGGAAGAACAGCTTGCCGCCAGCCTCGCGGTGGCCGGTGCCGTCGAGCGCGAGGCCCTTGCTCATCTCCTCGACGCTGCTGCTCGCGAGCGAGGCGGCGAGCGCGTCGAGCTCGCGGCTGACCTGGCGCACGTTGCGCGCGACCTCGGTCATGCCCTTCTTGTGCCCGTCGAGCTCCTCGAGCGTGATCATCGGCAGGTAGACGTCGTGTTCCTCGAAGCGGAACAGGCTCATCGGGTCGTGCATCAGCACGTTGGTGTCGAGCACGAAGAGCTTGGCGACGCCCGGCGCCGCGCGCTTGACGGGCTTGCGCGCGGACTTCGCGGCGACGCTCGCCGCGGGCGCGGCGACCGGCGGCACGGCGCTGACGGCCGGGCGCACGGCCGGTTTGTACAGCGCCGGCAGCGGCGCGCCGGCGGCCGGCGAACTCGCGGCGAGCTTGAGCAGCGGCGCACCATGCGGCGCTGCGATGTCGTCGGAAGGATCGGGACGCGGGCTCGACGCTTTGGTCGAGGCCTTCGGTTTGCTGACCGCCAACTGGGTGGCAAAGGCGGAGGACTCTAGGCGACTGGCGCGCTTGCTCGGGGCTTTGGGCAGTGGCATGTGTGCAGTGAGGTCAGACAGGGGAGGGTGCCCGCCGCGCCCCCAGAAAAGCAAAAAGCCGCACAAGTCCTTGTGCGGCTTTTCGGTTCGGGAGCTTCGATACTGCGTTCGGGCATGGCGCCGATTATGCACATCCGCAAGCCCCTTGGTGCAACGCGCTTGCAACAGCGCGTGCGCGGCGTCATCACGCCGTCAAGCGGCTTCCTTCTGGAGCGCCTTGACGGCCTTGAGGACCTCGTCGACATGGCCGGCGACCTTGATGCCGCGCCACTCGGCGCGCAGCACGCCGCTCGGGTCGATCAGGAAGGTCGAGCGCTCGATGCCCTTGACCTTCTTGCCGTACATGATCTTGTTCTTGACCACGCCGAACATGTGGCAGAGCTTTTCCTCGGTGTCGGCGATCAGCTCGAACGGGAGTTCGAGCGCCTGCTTGAACTTCTCGTGCGAGAGCATGTTGTCGCGCGACACGCCGAACACGACGGCGCCGGCCTTGACGAAGTCCTTGTGGCGGTCGCGGAACTGCATGGCTTCGGTCGTGCAGCCCGGCGTATGGTCCTTCGGGTAGAAGTAGAGTACGACCGACCGACCCTGGAAACTCTGAGGCGTGATCTTGGTGCCGCCGGTGGCAAGAGCTTCAATATCCGGGAGGGGTTTGTTGAGCGCTGGCGTCATGTGGCGTTTCGTGAATTGCGTGAATTCCGTCCGGTTGCAGCCTGTTCCGCCCGGCCCGAGGTCGGCCGGATCGGTCCTGACGTCCGGCCGATAGCCTAGCATTATAAGGGGAAAGGCTTTGCCCGCCCCGGCCGCCGCATTGGCGGCGCTCAGGCCTCGATCAGCAGCGCCGCGAGCACCGCGCGCCCCTCGGCCGCGAGCACGTTGTAGGTGCGGCAGGCCGCCGCGAAGTCCATGGTCTCGACGCCGATGCGCGCGCCGATCAGGCCACGGTACAGCGCCGGCGGGACGAAGCGCAGCTTCGCGCCGCTGCCGAGGATCACGAGCTCGGGCCTGAGCGCGAGGATCTGCTCGAAATGCTCGGCCGCGAGGTCCTCGAAGCGCGTGGGCGCCCAGGCCTGCGTGTCGCCCTGCCAGGGCACGAGCACGCTGCGCTGCCAGGGCCGGCCGTTGACCCACGCGCAACCGGGTTCGACGCGCGAGACGGTATTGCCGCCGAGCTGCTGGTCGAGTTGAAATTTCATGGAGCTTCGCTTCGTCTGGGGCGAGGCGCTCGCCGCGCCCCCTGTGTTAAAACCGTCGGCTCACGCCAACCTCGAACTCGCCGGAGCCCCTCTCTTGAAGCCCATCGCCAAGTCAGCCAAGCTGGCCAACGTCTCCTACGACATCCGCGGACCCGTGCTCGACAAGGCGCGCGCGATGGAGGAGGAAGGGCAGAAGATCATCAAGCTGAACATCGGCAACGTCGCGGCCTTCGGCCTCGAGCCGCCCGACGAGATCGTCCAGGACATGATACGCAACCTGTCCACGGCGTCCGGCTATACGGATTCCAAGGGCCTGTTCGCGCCGCGCAAGGCGATCGTCCACTACAGCCAGGAGAAAGGCGTCAAGGGCGTCAGCGTCGACGACGTCTACCTCGGCAACGGCGCGTCCGAGCTGATCCAGATGGCGATCAGCGCGCTCGTCAACGACGGCGACGAGGTGCTGATCCCGGCGCCCGACTTCCCGCTGTACACGGCCGTCGTTGGCCTGTCGGGCGGCAAGCCCGTCCACTACGTCTGCGACGAGCAGGCCGACTGGATGCCCGACGTCGCCGACATCCGCGCGAAGATCACGCCGCGGACCCGGGCGATCATGGTCTGCAACCCGAACAACCCGACCGGCGCGCTCTACCCGAACAGCGTGCTGCTCGAGATCATCGAGATCGCGCGCCAGCACGAGCTGATCATCCTGGCCGACGAGATCTACGACAAGACGCTCTACGACGGCAACGTCCACACGAGCATGGCCTCGCTCGCCGACGACGTGCTGTTCGTGACCTTCAACGGCCTGTCCAAGAACTACCGCAGCTGCGGCTACCGCGCGGGCTGGATGGTCGTGTCGGGCGAAAAGCGCCATGCGCGCGACTACATCGAGGGCCTGAACATGCTGGCCTCGCTGCGCCTGTGCTCGAACACGCCGGGCCAGCTCGCGATCCAGACCGCGCTCGGCGGCTACCAGAGCATCAAGGACCTCGTCGCGCCGGGCGGCCGGCTGTGCCGCCAGCGCGACCTCGCCTACGAGCTGCTCACGCAGATCCCCGGCGTCAGCGTCGTCAAGCCCAAGGCCGCGCTGTACATGTTCCCGCGCCTCGACCCCAGGCTCTACCCGATCGCCGACGACCAGCAGTTCGCCTACGAGCTGCTCGCCGAGGAGAAGGTGCTGATCGTCCAGGGCACCGGCTTCAACTGGGGCGCGCCCGACCATTTCCGCCTCGTGTTCCTGCCCAACGTCGACGACCTGCGCGAGGCGATCGGCCGCATCGAGCGCTTCCTCGGCGGCTACCGCAAGCGTCACGCCAGCTAACCCGCCACTTCCTAAGTCTCAGCCATGCAAGCAATCAAAGTCGGCCTCCTCGGCATCGGCACCGTCGGTGGCGGCACCTTCAACGTGCTGCGCCGCAACCAGGACGAGATCCGTGGCCGTGCGGGCCGCGCGATCGAGATCGCCGCGGTCGCCGACCTCGACGTCGAGCGCGCGCGCAAGATCGTCGGCGACGCCTGCCCGGTGTTCGCCGACGCGCGCGAGATCATCGCGAACCCCGAGATCGACATCGTCGTCGAGCTGATCGGCGGCTACGGCGTCGCGCGCACGCTCGTGCTCGACGCGATCGCGGCCGGCAAGCATGTGGTCACGGCGAACAAGGCGCTGCTCGCGGTGCACGGCAGCGAGATCTTCGCGGCCGCCCACGCCAAGGGCGTCGTCGTCGCGTTCGAGGCCGCCGTGGCCGGCGGCATCCCGATCATCAAGGCGCTGCGCGAGGGCCTGACCGCGAACCGCATCGAGTGGATCGCCGGCATCATCAACGGCACGACCAACTTCATCCTGTCGGAGATGCGCGGCAAGGGCCTGGATTTCGGCGTCGTGCTCAAGGAGGCCCAGCGCCTCGGCTACGCCGAAGCCGACCCGACCTTCGACATCGAGGGCGTCGACGCCGCGCACAAGGCGACGATCATGTCGGCGATCGCGTTCGGCATCCCCGTGCAGTTCGACCGCGCCCATGTCGAGGGCATCACCAAGCTGCAGGCCGCCGACATCAAGTACGCCGAGCAGCTCGGCTACCGCATCAAGCTGCTCGGCATCGCGCGGCGCCGCGACGATCTCAAAGCCGCGCCTGGCGGCGCGGGGGGCATCGAGCTGCGCGTGCACCCGACGCTGATCCCGGCGAACCGCCTGATCGCGAACGTCGAGGGCGCGATGAACGCGGTCGTCGTCCAGGCCGACGCGGTCGGCACGACGCTTTACTACGGCAAGGGCGCGGGCGCCGAGCCGACCGCCTCGGCCGTCGTCGCCGACCTCGTCGACATCACGCGCCTCGCCACGGCCGACCCCGAGCACCGCGTGCCCCACCTCGCGTTCCGCCCCGACGCGATCAGCGACACGCCGATCCTGCCGATGGACGCGGTGCAGACGAGCTTCTACCTGCGCCTGCAGGTGGCCGACGAGGCCGGCGTGCTGTCGAGCATCACGACCATCCTCGCCGAGCACGACATCTCGATCGACGCGGTGCTGCAGCGAGAGTCCGCCGAAGGCGAGCGGCAGACCGACCTCGTGATCCTGACCCACGAGACGCGCGAGGGCCGCATGAACGAGGCGCTCGCCAAGATGCAGGCGCTCGCGACCGTGCTCGCCCCCATCGTCAAGCTGCGCAAGGAAGAGCTCGCGTGAAGTACCTGAGCACCCGCGGCGACGCGACGCCGCGCCGTTTCAGCGAGATCCTGCTCGAGGGCCTCGCGCCCGACGGCGGCCTCTACCTGCCCGAGGCCTACCCGCGCATCGACGCGGCGACGCTCGCGCGCTGGCGTGGCTTGAGCTACGCCGAGCTCGCGTTCGAGATCCTCGCGCTGTACATCGACGACATCCCGGCCGCCGACCTGCGCGCGATCTCCGCGCGCACCTACACGGCCGAGGTCTTCGGCACGGCGGAGATCGTGCCGCTGAAGCCGCTCGGCGACGGCATCGCGCTCGAGGCGCTGTCGAACGGGCCGACGCTCGCGTTCAAGGACATGGCGATGCAACTGCTCGGCCAGCTGTTCGAGTACGAGCTCGCGCGCCGCGGCGAGACCCTGAACATCCTCGGCGCGACGAGCGGCGACACCGGCAGCGCGGCCGAGTACGCGATGCGCGGCAAGCAGGGCGTCAACGTGTTCATGCTCTCGCCGAACGGCCGCATGAGCCCGTTCCAGCAGGCGCAGATGTTCAGCCTGCAGGACGCGAACATCCACAACCTCGCGGTCGACGGCGTGTTCGACGACTGCCAGGACATCGTCAAGGCGGTCTCCAGCGACCTCGCGTTCAAGCGCGAGCTGCGCATCGGCACGGTCAACTCGATCAACTGGGCGCGCCTGCTCGCGCAGGTGGTCTATTACTTCGCCGGCTACTTCCAGGCCATTGACCAGGCCCCCGGTCTGCGCTTCGCTTCGCCGCCCCCCGAGGGGGCCGCTCCGGCTTGGGGCGGCCCGGCGCCGTCGGACCTCGCTGAGTGGCCGCGGGTCTCTTTCTGCGTCCCCTCGGGCAACTTCGGCAACGTCTGCGCCGGCCATGTCGCGCGCATGATGGGCCTGCCGATCGCGCGCCTCGTCGTCGCGACGAACGAGAACGACGTGCTCGACGAGTTCTTCCGAACCGGCCGCTACCGGCCGCGCCCGGCCGCCGAGACCCACGAGACCTCGAGCCCGTCGATGGACATTTCCAAGGCGAGCAACTTCGAGCGCTTCGTGTTCGACCTGGTCGGACGCGACGCGGCGCGCACGCGCACGCTGTTCGCGGGCGGCGGCTTCGAGCTCGACGCGGCCACGCATGCGCGCATCCAGGCCGACTTCGGCTTCGCGTCGGGCCGCTCGACCCACGCCGACCGGCTCGCGACGATCAAGTCCTGCTGGGACGCCCACGGCGTGCTGATCGACCCGCACACGGCCGACGGCCTCAAGGTCGCGCTCGAGACCCACGAGCCCGGCACGACCATGCTCGTGCTCGAGACCGCGCTGCCCGCGAAGTTCGCCGCGACGATCCGCGAGGCCGTCGGCGTCGAGCCGCCGCGCCCGGCCGGGCTCGAGGAACTCGAGGCGCTGCCGCGCCGCGTGAATGTGCTGCCCGCCGACGTCGAACGCGTCAAGCAGTACATTCGCACGCATGTCTGAACTGCTTTCCTTCGAGGCCGCGCTCGAGCGCCTGCTCGGCGCGGTCGCGCCGCTCGGCCGCGTCGAGACGCGGCCGACGGCCGCGTGCCTGGGCCGCGTGCTCGCGGCCGACCTGGTCTCGACGCTCGACGTGCCGCCGCTCGACAACTCGGCGATGGACGGCTACGCGCTGCGCTTCGCGGACCTCGATGCAGGGCAAGCGCTCCCGGTCAGCCAGCGCGTGCCGGCCGGCAGCCTGCCGCAGCCGCTCGCGGCCGGCACCTGCGCGCGCATCTTCACCGGCGCGCCGGTGCCCGTGGGCGCCGACATCGTCGTGATGCAGGAGCATTGCGAGGTCGACGACGCGGGCGTGCGCGTGAGCGTCGCGCCGCGGCCGGGCCAGCATGTGCGCCGCCGCGGCGAGGACGTGCGCGCGGGCAGCACCGTGCTCGCGGCGGGCCACCGGCTCGACGCGGCTTCGCTGGGTCTCGCGGCGACGGTCGGCGCGGCGCAGCTCGACGTCGCGCAGCCGCTGCGCGTCGCGCTGTTCTCGACCGGCGACGAACTCCAGATGCCGGGCGAGCCGCTCAAGCCCGGCGCAATCTACAACTCGAACCGCTACACGCTGCGCGCGCTGCTCGAGGGCCTCGGCTGCGCGGTCGTCGACCTCGGCATCGTGCCCGACCGCCTCGACGCGACGCGCGCGGCGCTGCGCGACGCCGCGGCGCGCGCCGACGTGATCGTGACCTCGGGCGGCGTTTCGGTCGGCGAGGAAGACCACCTGCGCCCGGCCGTCGAGGCCGAGGGCCGTCTCGAGCTCTGGCGCGTCGCGATCAAGCCCGGCAAGCCGCTCGCCTTCGGTCGCGTCGGCGACGCCTGCTTCGTCGGCCTGCCCGGCAACCCGGTGTCGAGCCTGATCACCTTCGTGATGCTCGTGCGCCCGCTGCTGCTGCGCCTGCTCGGCGCGACCAAGCTCGCGCCGACGCGCTACGCGCTGCGCGCCGACTTCGCGTGGCCGCGTCCCGACGCGCGCCGCGAGTTCCTGCGCGTGCGCCTGAACGAGGCCGGCGGCGTCGAGCTGTTCGCGAACCAGGGCTCGGGTGTGCTGACCTCGGCCGTGTGGGGCGACGGCCTCGTCGACAACCCGCCGCACCAGGCGATCGCGCCCGGCGATACGGTCGGCTACCTGCCGCTGCGCGAACTGATGGCCTGAGCGCCGCCGGCGCCCGGCCCTTGGCAGCGTCAGAAGCGGTAGGACAGCGCGACGAAGTCGCTGAAGGTGCGCGCGCGCAGCGCCGTCGTCGCGCCGCGGCGCATGCCGCTGTCGAGCCAGGTCGCGTGGGCGTAGGCGGTCAGATACCAGGGGCCGCTGATCTGGAGCTGCGCGAGCAGCCCCGCGACCGGGCTGGTCGCGGCCCGGTTCGCGCCGAAGTAATAGCGCGTGTAGTTGGCCGACTGCCATTCGACGCCGATCTCGGGGTTCAGGCTCAGGGGCCCGAAGTCGAACTCGGGGAAGTAGCTGGCCTCGAACAGCTGGCCGCGCGACGCGCCGAAGTCGTGCAGCGCGTTGACGAGCACGCCGCCCCAGGGCGTGACCTGCAGCGTGCCCAAGCCCAGCGGCACGGCGTCGGCGCGGCTCGCGAGCCCCGGGCCCGTGTAGCCGTCGGTGCGGTACTGGCCGACCAGGTCGAGCGTGCCGTCGCCGAGCGCGAGCGTCTTCAGGCCGAAGGTGTCGACGCGCACGAACATGCGGCCGGCCTCGATGTCGAGATAGGGGATCGCATCGACGCGCGTGCGTGCGCCGCGCGGCGCGGGCAGCGTCGTCGACACGCCGAGGCCGACATCGCCGGTGAACGGCAGCGCCGAGGCCGGCACCGGGTCGGCTGCGGCCGGCGGCGGCGCGCAGACGCTCAGGGCGGCCAAGGCGCTCAGCGCGTGCGGCGCGAGCCGACGCAGGCGCGCGCGCCTCATGCCTTGACCCCGAAGACCTGGCGCAGGTAGGCGAGGAAGGTCTCGTCGGTGCACATGGTCTTGCCCGGCGAATCGGAGAGCTTCGCGACGGCCTGGCCGTTGCAGACGACGAGCTTCATCACGATATTGATCGGCTGCAGGCCCACGTCGTTGCTCAGCGAGGTGCCGATGCCGAAGCCGAGCTGGGTGCGGTCGGCGAAATGGCGGTACAGCGCGAACGCGGTCTCGAGCTTGAGGCCGTCGGAGAACACCAGGCGCTTGGTGTTCGCGTTGATGCGCAGCTTCTCGTAATGGGCGAGCGCCTTCTCGCCCCACACGACCGGGTCGCCCGAGTCGTGGCGCAGGCCGTCGAAGAGCTTCGCGAAGTAGAGGTCGAAGTCGGCGAGGAAGGCGTCCATGCCGACCACGTCGGTCAGCGCGATGCCGAGGTCGCCGCGGTACTCCTGGACCCAGTTCTCGAGCGCGTGCTTCTGGAAGTCGCGCAGCCGCACGTTGAGCGCCTGGTAGGTCTGCAGGTACTCGTGCGCCATCGTGCCGATCGCGACGAGGCCGAGCCTGCGCGCGATATAGACGTTGGACGTGCCGCGGAAGATGCCCGGCAGCTCGCGCTGCAGCGTCGCGACGACCTCCTCGTGCCAGGCGCCCGAGAAGCGCCGGCGCAGGCCGAAGTCGAAGAACTCGAAGGGGTGGCGCCGCGGCGGCTCGGCGCCGAACGCGCGCACCTGGGCGATCTTGGCCTGCAGGCGCGCACGGCCCTCGGCGAGCGCGGCGGCCGGGTCGAAGCGGCGGAAGTAGAGCTCGTTGACGATCGCGAGCACGAAGACCTCGAAGGCCATCACGTGGACCTGCGGGCCGCGCGCGACGATCTCGAGCCCCGTACCGGCCGCGCGCACCTCGACGAAGCGGCGCTGGAAGCGGAAGATGCGCAGGAAGTCGACGAAGTCGGACTTGATGTAGCGCAGGCCGGCGAGGTAGGCGAGCTCGTCCTCGGTGAACGCGAGCGAGCACAGGTGGTCGAGCTGCGCGTCGATCCCGGGGATCAGCTCGGCGAGCGGGAACGCGGGCTCGTTGCGGCACGCGAAGCGGTATTCGGCGTGCGCCTGCGGGTGGCGGTGCAGCATGGCCTGCCACATCGAGAACTTGTAGAGGTCGGTCTCGAGCAGGCTGCGGATGATCGGGGTCATGGGGCGATTGTCGCGGCACGGCGGCGCCGGGCTTGTCAGCGGGCCTGCAGCAGCGCCAGCGCCTCGGCGGCCGTCGTCAGGCGCACGCCGCGCGCCTGCATCGCCGCGAGGAAGTCGCGCTGCTGGGCCTCGAAGCCGGGCACCGGGCTCATGCAGTCGGTCAGCAGCACGACGCGCTCGAGGCGGCCGCCGGGCAGGTGGTCGACGATGTGCTCGGTCGTCGCGCGCACGCAATGGCTGCCGGCCTCGCCGGCGATCAGGAGCAGCTCGGCGCGGTCGAGCGCGGCGATCAGCGCCGTGTTGAGCTGCGTCCCGGCGTCGCCGGCGAGCGGCACCTCGGCCTGCACGGCGCTGTAATGCTCGGTCCAGGGGTTCTCGCCCTTCGTGACCTCGACGACGCGTCGGCCCTGGGCGGCGGTCCAGCGCGCGCAGGCCGCGGCGAGCCCGGCGTGGACCTGCTGGCCCCAGCCGCCGATCTCGCAATGCACGGGCCAGACCATCAGCGTGTAGCGGCCGCGCGCCTCGAGCGCGTCGACGTAGGCTTGCGCGCGCGGCAGGGCGGCCGGGTCGCGCGGCCGGAAGGCGCCCGCGCGCAGCTGCGCGGCCGTGATCGTCGTGAACGGCGCGACCTCGCTGCCGTCGGCCTGTTGCCAGAACGGCGGGTGGGCGATGTCGACGCGCTGGTGCGTGTCGAGCGTGACCGTGATCGCGTCGATCGCGGCGCCGGCCGCGTCGATCAGCGCGGCGACGCGCCGCAGGTCGGCGTCGGCGCCGGCGACCGGCAGCGCCGGGGCGCGGCCGGCCGCCGCGGGCAGGTCGCAGAAATCGTTCTGCGGGTCGATCACGAGGAGCTGGGTCAGGCGCGGCATGGCCGGAGCCTAACCGATGCCGCGCGCTGCCGCGCCCGCCTCAGCCGCGCCGGATCAGGTCCGCGGCCTTCTCGGCGATCATGATCGTCGGCGCGTTGGTATTGCCGCTGACGACCTGCGGCATCACCGACGCGTCGACGACGCGCAGGCCCTCGAGGCCGTGCACGCGCAGGCTCGCGTCGACGACCGCGTCGGGGTCCTGCGCGGGGCCCATGCGGCAGGTGCCGACCGGGTGGTACTCGGTGTCGGAATGGCGCGCGAGAAAGGCCTCGACGGCCGCGCGCTCGTCGCGCTCGAACGGGTAGAGCATCGCGCCGCGGTAGGGGCTCAGCGCCGACTGCTGGCCGATGCCGTGGGCGAGGCGCATGCCGGCCGCGAGCGCGTCGACGTCGCGCGGGTCGCTGAGCAGCGCCGCGTCGATGCGCGGGGCGGCGTCCGGGTCGGCGCTGCGCAGCGTCAGGCGGCCGCGGCTGTACGGCCGCATCAGCGTCGCGTGGACGGTGTAGCCATGGCCCCAATGCGCCTTGCGCGTATGGTCGTCGACGATCGCCGTGCACAGCGCGAGCTGGATGTCGGGGTAGTCGGGCCGGCCCTCGGTCGAGACGAAGGCCTGGACCTCGGCGACGTTGGTCGTGAGCCAGCCGCGGCGCTCGCGCCGCCACTGCCGCACGGCGCGCAGCATGTCGAGGCCGCCGCCCGGCGACAGGCCCAGCGTCGCGTCGCGCCGCGCGCTGCGCCAGATCAGCACCGAGGTCGGGTGGTCGTGCAGATTGGCGCCGACGCCGCGCAGTTCGTGCTGCACGGCGATGCCATGCGCCTGCAGCTCGGCCTGCGGGCCGACGCCCGAGAGCATCAGCAGCTGCGGCGAGCCGTAGGCGCCGGCGCTGACAATGACCTCGCGGCGCGCGTGCAGGCGGCGCTGGCCGTGTGCGTCGCGGACCTCGACGCCGGTCGCGCGCCGGCCCTCGAAGCCGATGCGCAGCGTCTGCGTCTCGGTCAGCACCGTGAGGTTGGCGCGGCGGCGGTAGGGGTCGAGGTAGGCGGCCGCGGCGCTGTGGCGCTCGCCGTCGCGCTGCGTAACCTGGGCCGGCGACGCGCCGAACTGCGTGGCCCCGTTGTAGTCGGGGTTGCGCGGCACGCCGGCCTGCTCGCACGCGCGCAGAAAGGCCTCGCCGAGCGGGCTCGGGCTGCGCAGCCAGGCGACGTTGAGCGGCCCGGCGCCGCCGTGGAACTCGGTCTCGCCGAAGCATTCGCTGTGCTCGGCGCGGCGGAAGTAAGGCAGCACGTCGGCGAAGGACCAGCCCGGGTTGCCGGCGGCGGCCCAGGCGTCGTAGTCGCGCGGGTTGCCGCGCGTGTAGACCATCGCGTTGATCGCCGACGAGCCGCCGAGCGTCTTGCCGCGCGGCTGGAAGCTGCGCCGCCCGCCGAGGCCCGGCTGCGGCTCGGACTCGTAGTGCCGCGAGTTCATGCCGAGCCGCGCCGACGCGGCGAAGCCGAGCGGCGCGCGGATGAACACCGAGTCGCCGGCGCCGCCGGCCTCGACCAGGCACATGGACGCGGCCGCGTCCTCGGATAGCCGGCTCGCGAGCACGGCGCCGGCCGAGCCGCCGCCGACGACGATGTAGTCGAATGATTCGGGATGCTTGCTCATGTCGCCGGTCCTCAGCCTTTGATCGTGATGTTGCTGGCCGCGACGAGCGCGGCGACGCCGCTGCGCCGGTTCGCCGCGGCCGCGAGCTCGCGTTCGTCGGGGCTCGCGAAGCGGCGGTCCCAGTCGAGCACGCGCGGCGTCATCAGGCGGTGCCACAGCGGCGGGATCATCGCGACGACGAGCGTCGTCAGGTAGCCGCCGACCATCATCGGCGCGTCGGGGAAGGGCTTGAGGTCCTGGTAGGGGATCTCGCCCTGGGCGTGGTGGTGCGAGTGGCGCGTCAGGTTGAACATGCTCCACGAGCTCAGGCGGCGGTTGGTGTTCCACGAATGGCGCGGCTGGACCGGCGTGGTCGGCGCGCGCACCATGCCGTAATGCTCCATGTAGTTGACGATCTCGAGCAGCGCCTTGCCCCACAGCCCGCTAAAGCAGAAGAAGACGGCGCCCTGCCAGCCGCCGAGCGCGCCGGCGAGCGCGACGAGCAAGAGGCTCAGGCCATGGCCGCGCAGCACCGCGTTGTGCCAGGACAGCCGCGGCAGGCCCTTGCGCTGCAGGCGCTGCGCCTCGATATGCCAGGCGCTCAGATTGCCGCGCAGCGTCGAGATCACGATATGCGCGTAGGCGTTGCGGCCGCGCGGCGCCGTCGCGGGGTCACCGACGCACGCGACGCTGCGGTGGTGGCCGTAGACATGCTCGATCGAGAAGATCGTGTCGAAGCTGAACGCGAGCAGCGCGCGGCCGATCGCAAGCGAGACGCGGTCCCAGGTCCGGTGCGTGAGTTCGTGCGCCGGGATCGTGCCGATCATGCCGATCATCAGGCCCGTCAGCAGCACGGCCGACACGCGGTGCACGCCCTGCGTCGCGGCCTTCGCGCCGAGCAGGTCGAAGCCGGTTAGCGCACCGAGCCAGGCGCCGGCGCCGAGCGGGTCGCCGGGGCTCACGGCCCAGACGCCCGCGAACACGATCAGCGCGAGCAGCGGCAGCGCGGCCCACAGCTGCAGCGTGAGGACGCCCGGGTGCCTGAAGCGCGGCGTCGTCACGTCGTCGCCGCAGACCGCGTCGCCGACGATGTAGAACAGCAGCGTCGCGACGAATGCCGCGCTGATCGAGGCGCCGCCGGCGAACAGCGCGGCGGCGCTCGCGAGCCCGATCGCGTGGAACAGGAAGAACTTCAGGTAGTCGAGCAGCCCGGCGTCGGCCGCGCTGCGCGTCGGCGCGCGGGTCGGCGTGCGCGCGGCCGGCGCGGCATCCGCGGCGGCCGGCGCCGCTGCGTCGAGGGGCGCGGTCAGAAAGCGGTCGGCGTGGATCCGTTCGCGCGCGACGCCTTGCGCGGCGAGCGCCGCGACCGCGGCGTCGACCATCGCCGGCGGGCCGCATAGATAGGCCACGGCGCCGGGCGGCAGATGGGCGGCGATGGCTTCGGTCACGAGGCCGCGCGCGCCATGCCAGCTCGCGTCGGCGGCGGCCTCGGACAGCACCGGGACGACGCGCAGGCCGCCGCGCCAGCGCCGCGCGATCGCGTCGAGCTCGTCGAGCGCGTAGAGGTCGCGCGGCGCGCGCGCGCCGAACAGCAGCGTCGCGGCGCGCGCGTCCTGGCCCGTGTCGAGCGCGTCGTGCAGCATCGCGAGCAGCGGCGCGAGCCCGCTGCCGCCGCCGACGAGCAGCAGCGGCGCGTCGCTTGCGCGCAGCCAGAAGTCGCCGTGCGGGCCTTCGATCTGGACGGTTTCGCCGACGAGGTCCGTCTCGTTCACGAGCGTCGAGAAGCGACCCTGCGGAACGCGGCGCACGAGGAAGCGCACGCACGCGTCGGCGCGCGTCGGCGTCGCGAACGAGTAGTTGCGGCTCACGCCCGGCAGCGCGCCGAGGCTCAACTGCGCGTACTGGCCCGCACGGTAGGGCAGGCCCTGGTCGAGCTGGACCTCGAGCGCCGTGATGTCGTGGGTCAGGCGCCGCTGGCCGGTCACGCGCCCCGCGATGCTGCGCCGCTGCGGCGCCGCCGCGAGGTCGACCTCGATCGCGACATCGCCGAGCGGCACGCTCTGGCACGCGAGGATGCCGCCCTGCGCGAGCTCGGCCTCGGACAGGATGTAGCCGGTCTCGGTCAGCTCGCGCACCTCGCCGCCGACGAGCCGGCACTTGCACGTGCCGCAGCCGCCGACGCGGCAGCTGAAGGGCAGGGGCACGCCCTGGCGCAGCGCGGCCGCGAGCAGGGTTTCGCGGGACTGGACGTCGATGCGCCGGCCGTTGATCGATGCCGTGTGCGACGCCTTGGGCGGAGCGGAGCGGAACATGGGGTGGACCTTTGATTTCGAGGCAGGTTCGAGCTGAGCGAATGCTAGGCAGCGAGGTCCGCGGGCGGGAGGTCATTTATTGACAAACTGCTGGCGCAAGCTATGGTGCTTGCATGGATAGGCGCTCGTCCGACCTCGCCCAGCCGGCCGACTACCTGCGCCAGATGGCCGAGCAGCTCGACGACCTCGGCCTCGACGCCGGGGCCTGGCTCGCGCGGCGCGGCCTGTCGCGCGCGCAGCTCGACGAACCCGGCGACGCGCTGCCGCTCGCGGTGTTCGGCGCGCTCGTCAGCGACGCGCTCGCGCTCGCGGACGAACCCGCGCTCGGCCTGCTCGTGGGGCAGCGCCTGGTCGTCCACACCCACGGCATGCTCGGCTTCGCGGCCCAGCATTGCGCGACGCTGCGCCAGGTCGTCGCGCTGATCGAGCAGTACCTGAGCCTGCGCACGCCGTTCGTGACGGTGCGCCACGAGGTCGGCGGCGCGTCGGTGCTGCTGCTGCTCGACGAGCGCGTGCCGCTCGGCGAGATCCGCCGCTCGGTGCTCGAGGCGATCGTGCTCGCGCTGAAGAACATCCTCGAGTTCCTCGCGCTGCCGCTGCGCCCCGTCGTCGAAGTCGCGTTCCCGTTCGGGGCGCCCGAGTACGCCGGGCTCGCGCGTGACATCGTCGGCTGCCCGATCCGCTACCGGCGTGCGCGTGCGAGCGTGACCCTGTCGCTCGCCTTGTTCGACCAGCCGCTGCGCGCGCTCGACGTCGACGCGTTCCGCACGGCCGCCGAAGCCTGCGCCGACGAGCTGAACCGGCTGACCGAGCGCAACGCGCTCGCGTCGCGCGTGCGCCGGCTGCTGCTCGACAAGGGCACCTCGGGCTTTCCGTCGCTGCCGACCACGGCGCGCCTGCTGCACCTGACGCCGCGCACCCTGCACCGGCGCCTCGTCGGCGAGGGCACGTCGTTCGGCGCGCTGCTCGCCGAGGTCCGGCACTCGCTCGCGCTGCACCACCTGCAGGCCGGCGCGCTCAGCGTCGACGCGATCGCGGCCGCGCTCGGCTACGCCGACGTCGCGAACTTCCGGCGCGCGTTCCGGCGGCGCGGCGGGCGGCCGCCCTCGGCGTTCCGGCAAACGGTGGACAATCCGACCCCGTGAAGCGGCATTGCAATTCCCTGCAGATTCCCGCCCGCGCGCTGGCCCAGGCTGCATGAAGCGGGCCGGGCGCGCGGTGATTCTGGGCGTGCTCGCGGCCTGCCTGTGCGCGGCTGCGCGCGCGCAGCCGGCCAGCCCGCCGGTCAGTCGCATCACCTGGATCTCGGGCGCGCCGAGTGAGCGACCCGGCCTGGCGCTCGAGCGCGAGCCGTTCTCGCTGCGCCTGGCAGCGTTCATCGAAACCCGCTGGCCCGGCGTCGACCACGGCGTCGTCACGGCCAACGCGCTGCGCGCGGTCAAGACGCTGACCGAAGGCGAGCAGGCCTGCGTGCTCGCGTTCGCGCATACGCCCGAGCGCGAGCGCCTGGCCTATTTCAGGGACGCGCTGCTCGTCGCGCCGCCGGTCGTGGTGGTCCGCCGCGACAAGCTCGCGGCCCTGCCGCGCGACGCGGCCGGCGAGGTCGACCTCGCGCGCCTGTTCGCCGACAGGGCTCTGCGCGGCGCCGTCGTCAGCGACCGCAGCTACGGCAGCTTCGTCGACGGCCAGGTCCGTGCGGCGCCGGGCAGCGGCGGGCTCAGCACCTACGCGGCGAACGACTTCGGCAGCAGCATTCCGGCGATGGTCGCGCTCGGCCGGCTCGACTACAGCGTCGTGCTCGAGATCGACGTGGAGCTCGGCCGGCGCAGCACGGGTCCGGGGGCGCTCGTCGGCGTGCCGATCCTGGGCGCGAACACGCCCGGCTACGCGGGCGTCGCGTGCCCGCGCACGCCCTGGGGCCAGGCCGTGATCCGGCGGGTCGATACCATCCTGTCCTCGCCCGAGGGTGCGGCCCTGTTGCGCCGGGAGACCGGCTACCAGATGACACCCGCGGCGCGGCAGCGCTTTGCGGCGCAGTTCGACGCACCACGCTAGACAACGCTCGAGGTCCCCGTCATGAAACCCTGGTTCGGCCTGTCGCTCGTGTGCCTGTCGATCTTCGCCGCGCCGGCCGCGCACGCGACGCGCTACGAGGTCGACGCCGACGGCCTGGTGTTCTCGATCGACGACACGACCGGCGCGTACGCGGTCGATGCCGGCGAGCTCCATTTCGGCGGGCGCGTGCTGCGGCGCACGACGACGGTCACCGCGGTCGACGGGGCCCTGCATTTCCTGCTCGGCCAGGGCCTCGAGGCGAGCGTCGCGCCGGCGCCCGGCGGCGCGCGCGCGCTGCTGTTCAGCTGGCGCGTCGTCGACGCGGACGCGTCGGGCCGCACGACCTTCCCCGACTTCACCGACATCCCTGCGGGCCTGCATTCGATGTCGCACCAGCAGCTGAACTTCGCGCCGCCGATCTTCGACGCGGCGCAGGACGTCGCGACGCCGTGGCTGCTGTTCAACGAGGCCGGGCCGGCGCTGATCGTCTCGCCGGCCTCGGACTTCTTTCTCGCGAGCATGCACGGCGACGCGCGCACGCGCGTCGCGGTCGGCCTGAACCCCGAGGTCCACACGCTCGCGCCGGGCTTCACGGCGAGCAGCCTCGTCGCCGCGGGGCCGGGCGTCGGCAGCGCGTACGCGGCCTGGGGCCAGGCCCTGCGCGCGCTGTACGGCCGCAAGCCGGCCGCGCCCGACGCCGACGCGACGCTGCGCTCGCTCGGCGAGCTGACCGACAACGCGGGCGGCCATTACTACTACCACTACGACGACGGGCTGAACTACGAGGACTCGCTCGTGCGCTTCGTCGAGCGCAGCCGCAAGGCCGGCATCCCGTTCGGCTATCTGCAGCTCGACAGCTGGTGGTACTCGAAGAGCGCGTGGAACCCGCACGAGCAGATCGGCCGGATCAAGAACCCGGCGCTGCCCGACCAGGACTGGAACCGCTACGGCGGCCTGCTCGTGTGGCGCGCCCATCCGGGCGTGTTCCCCAAGGGCATGGCCGCGTTCCACGAGCGCGTGCAGCTGCCCTTCCTCGCCCACAACCGCTTCATCGACAAGGACAGCCCTTATCGCGAGCGCTACCGGATCTCGGGCGTCGCCGCCGTCGACCCCGGCTATTGGGAGGAGCTCGCGACCTACGCGGCGAGCAACGGCATCGCGGTCTATCTGCAGGACTGGCTCGACGCGACCTACAAATACTCGCCCGAGCTGCATAGCGCGCCGGGCCTGGGCGACGCGTTCCTCGGCGGCATGGCCAAGGCCATGCAGGCCCATGGCCTGACGATGCAATATTGCATGGCCTACCCGCTGCACATGCTGCAGGGCGTCGAGTACCCGAACCTGACGACGATCCGCGCCGCCGTCGACGGCCTGACGCGCGACCGCTGGACCCAGCTCGCGTTCAACGCGCGCTTCATCCACGAGCTCGGTGCCTGGCCCGCGACCGACGTGTTCCCGTCGGGCGACGCCGCCGCGATGCGCTTCGCGGTGCTGTCGGGCGGGCCGGTCGGCGTCGGCGACGGCTTCGAAGGGCTCGACAAGGCGAATATCTTCAAGGCCGTGCGCGCCGACGGCGTCATCGTCAAGCCCGACGCGCCGCTGAGCCCGCTCGACCGCAGCTACCTGAGCCAGGCGACGCGCAGCGGCGCGCCGATCGTCGCGGCCGCGTTCACGCGCCACGAGGCCGGCGCGACGGCCTACCTGCTCGCGTTCGCCGACGCGCCGGGCAAGGGCGCGACCGGGTTCGCGATCGCACCGGCCGAGCTCGGCTTCGGCGACGGCCGCGTCGCGGTGCTCGACCCGGAGACCGGCGCGCTCGCTCTGGCCGACGCGCAGACCGCGATCCAGGGCGGCGTGGCCGGCCCGACGGCCTCGGCCTATCGCATCGTCGCGCCGGTCTCGGCGGCCGGCATCGCGGTGTTCGGCGACCTCGGCAAGTTCGCGGCGATGGGGCGCACGCGCGTGGCCGCGTACCAGATCGTCGACGGCGCGGCGCGGCTCACGCTCGCGTTCACGGCCAAGGAGACCGAGCTCGCGGTCTCGGGCTACGCGGCGTCGGGCGTCAGCGCAAAAGCCGAGGGCGCCGAGGTGACGGCCGTGGATCGGGACGCCGCGACGGGCCTGTTCACCGTGCATCTGCGCCGGCCGGGCGGGGCGGGCGGGACGGTCGCGCTGGTGCTCGCGTCGCGCTGAGGGGCGTCAGCGCGCGTCGGCCGGGCGTGCCGGCAGGGTCCGGTAGAACTCGTCGAAGTCCTTGGCGAAATGCTGCCGGGTCTCGGGCGTCAGCCAGCGCCCGAACTGGGCATGAAGACATCGCTCAGATACGCCTGGCGCTCGCGCTCGGGCCTGTGCAGCGCACCGGTGTGGCAGGCCGGCTCGCCGGCCTCGATCGAGCGCCAGACGCGCCGCGTGTTGGCGACCGTGAACGCATGCTTCGCGGCGTCGGGCCAGGCCGCGACGACCTGCTCGAGCAGCCGGTCCACGGCGCCGTCGCCGGGGCGGCCCGAAGCCGCCTCGGGCATCGAGTAGGGCGGGAAGTCGATCAGCAGCCAGTGCATGGTGTCGGCGGCGCGCGCGCCGCCGCCGTGGAGCGACGCCAGCAGGCCCAGCGTCGCCAGCAGCCAGCGCCTCATCGGCAACGCGTCGCGAGCCGGATGGCTCACCAGCCGAGCAGGAAAACCGGCAGCGCCGCCGTCACGAGCGCGAGCCCCTGGGCCGCGAGCACCGTCAGGGTCTGGCGCGGCGCGCGGCGCAGCCAGCGGTAGGCGAAGAGTGCGATCACGGGGAGCTGGGCGACCATCAGCAGCTGCCACAGATGGGCGAACGCGCCTTCGTCGGCTTCGGGCTTGACGCCGTAGATCGCGAGCTGCAGCGCGACCATCGCGAGCGCGCCGAGCGACATCAGCA
Organism: Roseateles sp.; assembly: GCA_019232985.1. The sequence continues at coordinate 72,738 of JAFAMW010000064.1, forward strand.
CGGGCATCCAGGCGGCGGGCTTCTTGCCGATCTCGAGTTCCATGAAGCAGCTCCTTGCCGATATGCGGGGGCAGGGCTTGACTGTACCTTCGGGGTGGGGCGCCCGGATGTGCGCCGTCGTGGTGTGCAAACCTGGCGGAAGCGGTGGGATTCGAACCCACGGACGGGTCACCCCGTCGCTGGTTTTCAAGACCAGTGCCTTAAACCACTCGGCCACGCTTCCATCGTCTACTCGCCCGTCAAGGCTGGTTTTGCCTGCGTTCACATCGCCGCGCGATATGAACTCCGGCGCAATCGCCGCCCAGGGGCGTCGATTGAGCAAGACCAGTGCCTTAAACCACTCGGCCACGCTTCCTGGAGGGCGCAATTCTATTCGCCCGGCCGCTGCGCCTGCTCGCACCCGACCTGGATCACCTCGGCCACGCGCCCGCCCTCGAGCCGCGCTGCACTCAGCTGCCCACCCCAGACGCAGCCGGTGTCGAGCGCGAGCAGGTCGGGGCGCTGGACCAGGCCCAGCGTCGACCAATGGCCGAACGCGATCGGCGTGCCCGCGCTCGCGCGGCCCGGTACGTCGAACCAGGGCAGGTAGCCGGCGGGCGCGTTCGCGGCGCCGTCCTTGGTCGCGAAATCCATGCGGCCGTCGGGCGTGCAAAAGCGCAGTCGGGTCAGCGCGTTGACGATGCAGCGCAGCCGCGCGCTGCCGCGCAGCGATTCGTCCCAGCGGTCGGGCGCGTTGCCGTACATCTCGTGCAGGAACGCGGCCAGGTCGGCGCCGCGCAGCACGGCTTCGACCTCGGCCGCGAGCACGAGCGTCTGGGCCGCGCTCCAGGCCGGCAGCACGCCCGCGTGGACGAGCAGCCAGCCGTCGAGCGTGGCCGCCATGGGCTGCGCGCGCAGCCAGTCGAGCAGGGCTGCGCGGTCCGGCGCGGCGAGGATGTCGCCGAGCGTGTCGCCGCGGTGGGCCGGGCGCACGCCGTGCGCGGCCGCGAGCAGGTGCAGGTCGTGGTTGCCGAGCAGGCAGGTCGCCGCGCCGCCGAGGGCCATCAGCCGACGCAGCGTCGCGAGCGAGGCCGGGCCGCGGTTGACGAGGTCGCCGAGCAGCACGATATGGTCGCGCGAGGGCGAGAAATCGAGCTTGGCGAGCAGCTGTTCGAGCGCCGGGCAACAGCCCTGGACGTCGCCGACGAGGTAGTTCATGGCCGGGATTGTGCGGCTGGTGCCGCAAAGACCTTCTGCTACGCTTGCGGCCTTTCGTCATCTCCTGCGGCGTTCTTCGGGTTTGCACCGGCGCCGCCTGTACCCGCCGCCGCCGGCGCCCGCCATGGACACCGCGTTCGTTCTCTTCCTGATTCTGCTCAACGGCTGGTTCGCGATGTCGGAAATGGCGTTGACCGCCGCGCGCAAGGCGCGCCTGCAGGTCCTGATCGAGGGCGGCGACGCGGGCGCCGCGCTCGCGCTCAGGCTGCACGAGAACCCGACCAAGTTCCTCTCGACCGTGCAGATCGGCATCACGCTGATCCCGGTGCTCAACGGCATCGTCGGCGACGCCGCGTTCTCCGGCCCGCTGTCGCGCTGGCTGATCGCGACCTTCCAGTTGAGCCAGCGCGTCGCCGAGGGCGGCGCGACGGCGCTCGTCGTGACGATCGTGACGATGCTGACCATCGTGTTCGGCGAGCTCGTGCCCAAGCGCATCGGCCAGATGTTCCCCGAGACCGTCGCGCGCCTCGTCGCACCGCCGATGGAGCTGATCTCGCTGGTCGTGCGCCCGCTCGTGCGCCTGCTGACCTTCCTGACCGAGGCCGTGCTGGGCCTGCTCGGCCTGCGCGGCCGCGGCCAGCGCGGCGTGACGGAAGAAGAGATCGCCGCGAGCCTCGAGGAGGGCCTCGACGCCGGCGTGATCGAGGCGCACGAGCACCAGATGGTGCGCAACGTGTTCCGTCTCGACGAGCGCCTGATCGGCTCGATGATGATCCCGCGCGCCGAGATCGCCTGGCTCGACGTCGACGACGGCCCCGCGCAGGTGCTGGCCGTCATCAAGGCGCATGGTTACTCGCGCTACCCTGTGTGCCGCGGCGGGCTCGGCGACGTGCTCGGTCTCGCGTCCGCGCCCGAGTTGCTCGCGCGCGCGCTCGAGGGGCGGCCGCTCGCGCTCGGCGACGGACTCGAGCCGCCGGTCTACGTGCCCGAGACGCTGTCGGGCCTGGAGTTGCTCGAACATTTCCGCGCCGTCGTGGCGGCGCTGGTGTTCGTGGTGGACGAGTACGGCGAGGTGCAGGGGGTGATCTCCTCGCGCGACGTGCTCGAGGCGATCGCGGGCGAGTTTTCGGCGCCCAGCGACGGCGACGCCTGGGCGGTGCGACGCGAGGACGGGAGCTGGCTGTTCGACGGCCTGATTCCCGCGACCGAGCTGAAGGACCGCCTGGGCCTGAAAGAGCTGCCCGAAGAGGACCGTGGGCGCTACAACACCCTGGCCGGCATGGTGATGCTGCTGCTCGGGCGTTTGCCGCGAACGGCCGATGTGGTGGAGTGGAATGCTTGGAGGTTCGAGGTCGTCGACCTCGACGGCAAGCGTGTTGACAAAGTGCTGGCCAGCCGGCTGGCCGATGATGGAGTTGAAGAATGAGCAATCCGCCGCTTTACGGCAGCATGGTCCCGCTGGACCGCAACCAGCACAAGAAGCTCAAGCTGCGCACGGACATCGCCGTCGCGCCGCACGCGGCGAATCAGAACTCGATGTTCCTGACCGTCGCCGAGTTCCCCGAAGCCTGCAAGGAATACCCGATCGTGTTCGTGCGCGTCGGCGAGCCGCCCAAGGCCGGCGCGAAGCCGACCGTCGCGCCGGTCGCGGCGCTGGGCCTCAAGCAGGGCTCGAACCTGTTCGTTAGCGGCGACCAGTGGACCGGCGCCTACGTGCCGGCCTATCTGCGCCGCTACCCGTTCGCGATGGCGCGCATGGAGGCCGGTAGCGACCAGGTCGCCGTGTGCTTCGACGCGAGCTGGCCCGGCTTCAACGAGACCGAGGGCCAGCAACTGATCGGCGAAGACGGCACGCCGACCGAGTTCCTCGACAACGCGCGCCAGTTCCTCGAGAACTTCGAGCAGGAGGCCGAGCGTACCCGCCTGATCTGCGAGAAGCTCGTGCAGGAAGACCTGCTGACCGACATGCGCTTCGAGGCCAGCTTCGCCGAAGGCGGCAAGCTCGAGGTCGACGGCTTCCTCGCGATCGACGAGAAGAAGTTCGCCGAACTGCCCGACGCGAAGGTCGTCGAGCTGTTCCGCCTCGGCCTGCTCTCGGTGATCGAGATGCACCGCCTGTCGATGGGCAATATGCAGCGCCTCGCGTCGCGCCAGGGCGCCGCCAGGCAGGCCGCCTGAGGCTCGAACCGTCACCGTTCTGTCACGCAAAGTCGCCGACCCCGCGGAGGGGTCGGCGACTTTGTTACTGGTAACGATTTTCCGGTTCAGAGCCGCCGCGACACGGTCGAAACCATAGGCATGAGACGGCGCGCAAAAAACGTTTCGAAAGGTTTTTGCCGGGCCGTTTCCACCCAGTTGTTCGTTAGACTCCGTCCCCAACTAGAGGGAGTTCCGGCGAACAGCCGACTGTGTTAGGGGTCTCAATGGATGTCGATGTGTTCAACGATGTGCCGACTGCAGCCGCCGGACTGGCGCTGGATTCGATTACCGATGTCGCGCACAGGCTTGAACACGCTCAGGCAGAGGCCGTCGGCGCCCTGGTCGATCGTCGTTACGCAGGGCGCGGCTACAAGTGCACCCGCCTCAGCGCGCTGCGCGAGGACGCGCTGACGGTCTGCTCGGCGAGCCAGGGTGAGCGCGTGGTCGGGACGATCGCGGTGCGCTTCCCCTCGCCGCGCGGCTTCAACGCCGAGACCTGCTTCGCGCCCGAGCTCGCCACCTTGCGCGCCGAAGGCCGCGTGCTGTGCGAGTTCACGCGCCTGGCCATGGACGACGAGGTGCGCGACAACAAGCGCGTGCTTGCGCGACTGTTCCACCTGGCCTACCTGCACGGCCACCGCCTCGGCGGCTGCGACATGGTCGTGATCGAGGTCAACCCTCGCCACGTCGCGTTCTACCGCCGCATGCTCGGCTTCACGGTACGCTCAGACGTGCGCGAGAACCCGCTCGTCGGCGCGCCGGCCGTGCTGATGAGCATGGACATGCACGCGGGTCGCTCGCTGATCGCGAGCCTGGGCGGCCGTCCCGAGCTCGCGTCGACGACGCGCATGCTTTATCCGTTCTTCTACAGCGCTGCCGAGGAAGAGACGCTGCTGCGTCGCCTCAAGCAGTGAGCGCCGTGCCGGCCGTCCCCGCCGTCTCCTGACGCTGCCGGCCTAACGCGGGCCGATCGCACGCGCGAGCTCAGCCGCGGCTGCGCGCAGCGCGCTGCCGACCGCGCCGCGTACGTCGAGATCGAGATGCCCGCTCGGGCCGATCGCGGTCAGGCACAGCAGCACCCCCCCCTTGGCGTCGAACACCGGCGCGGCGAGCGCGGCGACGCCGCGCACGACCGTGTCGCGCGTGCTCGCGAGCCCGTCCGCGCGCACGGCCCCGAGCAGGGCCTCGTAGTCGGCGTCGAGCGCGTGGCGTTCGCCGGCCTGCTTGAGCGCCGCGCGCAGCGCGGGTGCGTCCATCTGCGCGGCGAACACGCGGCCCGACGCGGTGTCGCGCAGGCTCATGACCGCGCCGTGGCGCATCGTGATGTGGACCGGGCTCGGCGCCTCGGCGACGCGAACGACGGTCGGCCCCTTGTCGCCCCAGACCACGATCGCGACCGTGTGGCCGAGCGCCGCGGCGAGCGCCTCGGCGCGTTCGCTCGCGAGACGCAGCGGGTCGACCTGCTGCAGCGCGATCAGGCCCAGCTGCACGGCGAGCGGCCCGAGGCCGTAGCGCGCGCCCGCTTCGTCCTGCTCGACGAGGCCCAGCTTGCCGAAGCTCACGAGGTAGGGGTGCGCCTTGGCCGCCGTCATGCCGGCAGCGGCCGCGAGGTCCTTGAGCGCCATCGCGCGGCCCCGCTCGACGAGCGCGAGCAGCAGGCGCCCGCCGACCTCGACGCTCTGGATGCCGCGCGGCGCGCGCGCGGGCTTGATAGGCTTGTTATTCGTCATGCACGAATTGATTTGAAATCATAGAATACGACGAAAACGCGGAGACAGGCAATGAGCGGACCCCTTCGATACCTGAGCGGCTTCGGCAACGAGCACGTGAGCGAGGCGCGCGCGGGCGCGCTGCCGGTCGGGCGCAACAGCCCGCAGCGCGTCGCCCACGGGCTGTACGCCGAGCAGCTGTCGGGCACCGCGTTCACGGCGCCGCGCGCCGCGAACCTGCGCACGTGGCTGTACCGGCGCCGGCCGGCCGTGGTCGTCGGCGCGTACGCGCCGTTCGAGCAGCCCTGGCTGAAAAGCGGCGCGGCGCAGGGCGAGGCCGCACCGCCCGACCCGCTGCGCTGGGCGCCCGCGCCGATCCCGGCCGCGCCGACCGACTTCGTCGAGGGCCTGCGCACGCTGTGCGTGAACGGCGACCCCGACGCCCAGCACGGCATGGCCGCCCACCTGTACCTGTGCAACCGCGGCATGGGCCGGCGCGCGTTCGTCGACGCCGACGGCGAACTGCTGATCGTGCCGCAGCAGGGCGCGCTGCGCCTCGTGACCGAGCTCGGCCGGCTCGAGGTCGCGCCCGGCGAGATCGCCGTCGTGCCGCGCGGCATGGCGTTCAAGGTCGAGGTCGACGGGCCGTCGCGCGGCTATGTGTGCGAGAACTACGGCGCCGCGCTGCGCCTGCCCGAGCTCGGCCCGATCGGCTCGAACGGGCTCGCGAACGCGCGCGACTTTCTCGTGCCCGTCGCAGCCGTCGAGGACGCGACTCCCGGTTCCGCAGGGTTCGAGGCGGAGCCCGGCGCCTACGAGATCGTCAAGAAGTTCGGCGGCCGGCTGTGGCGCGCGGCGCAGGACCACACGCCGTTCGACGTCGTCGCCTGGCACGGCAATCTCGTGCCCTGCAAGTACGACACCGCGCGCTTCATGACCGTCAACACGGTCAGCTACGACCATCCCGACCCGAGCATCTTCACGGTGCTCACGAGCCCGAGCGACACGCCGGGCTGGGCCAACGTCGACTTCGTGATCTTTCCGCCGCGCTGGATGGTCGCCGAGGACACCTTCCGCCCGCCCTGGTACCACCGCAACGTGATGAGCGAGTTCATGGGCCTCGTGCACGGTCAGTACGACGCCAAGCCCGCGGGCTTCAAGCCCGGCGGCGCGAGCCTGCACAACGCGATGGTGCCGCACGGCCCCGACGCCGAGGCGTTCGCGAAGGCGAGCGCCGCGTCGCTCGCGCCGCACAAGCTCGAGCACACGCTGGCTTTCATGTTCGAGACGCGCTGGCGCCTCGCGCCGACGGCGTTCGCACTGAACGGCGGCCTGCTCGACACAAGCTACGCCGACTGCTGGCGCGACCTCGAGGACCACTACCAATGAGCGCGATGAGCGACATCCCACTCGACGCGACGCACGACGCCGCCGCGCGTTCCTGGGTCGAATCGGCCAACGCGGCCGGCTGCGAATTCCCGGTCCAGAACCTGCCCTACGGGCGTTTCCGCCGCGCGGGCCACGACGAAGCCTGGCGCATCGGCGTCGCGATCGGCGACCAGATTCTCGACCTCGCCCGGGCCGCCGCGCGCGGCCGCTGGGACACGCCGCTGCGCGTCTCGCTCGACGCGCTGGCCCACGGCGACCTGAACCGCTTCATGGCGCGCCCCGCGGCCGAGCGCCGCGCGCTGCGCGCCGCGCTGTTCGGCGCGCTGCGCGCGGGCAGCGCGCAGCAGGCCGCGCTCGCGGGCTGCCTGCTCGCCCAGCGCGACGCCGAGCTGGGCCTGCCCTGCGCGATCGGCGACTACACCGACTTCTACACGAGCATCCACCACGCGACCGCCGTGGGCCGCATGTTCCGCCCCGACAACCCGCTGCTGCCGAACTACAAATGGGTGCCGATCGGCTACCACGGCCGCGCGTCGAGCCTCGTCGCGAGCGGCACCGCGCTGCACCGGCCGAGCGGCCAGCTCAAGGGCCCCGACGACGCGGCGCCGCGCTTCGCGCCGAGCCGCCGCGTCGACTACGAGCTCGAGCTCGGCGCGCTCGTCGCGGGCGGCAACGAACTCGGCACGCCGGTGCCCATCGCCGCGGCCGAGGACCATCTGTTCGGCCTGACGCTGCTCAACGACTGGTCGGCGCGCGACCTGCAGGGCTGGGAGTACCAGCCGCTCGGGCCCTTCCTCGCGAAGAACTTCGGCTCGACGGTCTCGCCCTGGGTCGTCACGCTCGACGCGCTCGCGCCGTATCGCTGCGCGTTCGAGCGATCGGCCGCGGACCCGCAGCCGCTGCCCTACCTCGACTCGGCCGCGAACCGCGCGCACGGCGCGTTCGACCTGCAGGTCGAGGTCTGGCTGCAGACCGCGCGGATGCGCGCGGCGGGCGAGGCCGCCGTGCGGCTCTCGGCGTCGAACTACCGCGACGCCTACTGGACCCTCGCGCAGCTGCTCACGCACCACACGAGCAACGGCTGCAATCTGCAGCCGGGCGACCTGCTCGGCACGGGCACCTTGTCGGGGCCGACGCCGGCCGAGGCCGGCTCGCTGCTCGAGCTCGGCGAGGGCGGCAAGAAGCCCATCAAGCTGCCGAACGGCGAGACGCGCGCGTTCGTCGAGGACGGCGACGCCGTGATCCTGCGCGCCTACGCGCAGCGCGGCGACGGGCCGCGCATCGGCTTCGGCGACTGCGCGGGCGTGCTGCTCGCGGCGCGCTGAGGCGGCGCGCGCCGCTCTCGGGCACTGCGACCGGCGTCGTCGTGCGCACCGGCTGGTCGGCCGCGGCAGCTGCTTGCGCATGAACGGCTCGAGGTGGCGAGGGCAATGACAGCGCGCAGGGCCTGGCGGCTCCTCCTCGGCGCTCCGGCGGAGCAGGGGGATGGCTGTTCTTGTGCGCGGGACCATTCTGGCGCGCCGGACGATCGCGGGCCGGAACTTTGCGTCACGGCAAAATTTACTGCTAGAATAGTCGGCTAACGACAACTCAATAGAGTTGCGTGAGGACGCCGGTGTAGCTCAGTTGGTAGAGCAGCGCATTCGTAATGCGAAGGTCGAGGGTTCGACTCCTTTCACCGGCACCAGTATTAATCGGGGTTCTGAGGCGATGGCTTCAGAACCCCGATCCCCTTTTCCGGCTCCGATGCAAGGGCGGGCGCAAGAGCGCGCATTCGACCAAGCCCAACGTGCCGGGTGGCACGGCGAGCGGCAGCCCGAAGGCCGGTAGCGCGGCGGCGGCGCATCGAAGCGGCACGGCCGGTGCCGGCGCGACAGGCGGGGTTGCTTCTCGCGGCCCCGCCGTCCGGCGACGCCCGAACCGGGCTCGTTCAGCCGGCCGCGGCCGGCACGCGGAACTGCGCGACCGCCTGCTGGAGCTGCCGGGTCTGGGTCTCGAGCGAAGCGGCGGCGGCGGCGGCCTGCTCGACCAGCGCGGCGTTCTGCTGCGTCGCCTGGTCCATCTGCACGATGGCCTGGTTGACCTGGTCGATGCCCGCCGCCTGCTCCTGCGACGCCGCGGTGATCTCGCCCATGATGTCGGTTACGCGCTGCACCGACGCGACGATCTCGCGCATCGTCGTGCCGGCGCGCCCGACCTGATCCGAGCCGGCGCCGACCTTTTCGGTCGAATCGCCGATCAGCGACTTGATCTCCTTGGCCGCCGTCGCCGAGCGCTGCGCGAGCGCGCGCACCTCGCCGGCGACGACCGCGAAGCCGCGGCCCTGCTCGCCCGCGCGCGCCGCCTCGACGGCCGCGTTCAGGGCGAGGATATTGGTCTGAAACGCGATCGAGTCGATCACGTTGACGATTTCGGCGATCCTGCGCGAGCTGTCCGCGATCGCCTGCATGGTCGCGACCACGTCGTCGACGGCCGTGCCGCCGCGCTGTGCGACCGTCATGCTGCCCACGGCGAGCTGGTTGGCCTGGCGCGCGTTGTCGGCGTTCTGCTTCACGGTCGACGACAGCTGGTCCATGCTCGCGGCCGTCTGCTCGAGCGACGCGGCCTGCCGCTCGGTGCGGCCGCTGAGATCCGAGTTGCCGAGCGCGATCTCCCGGGCGCCCGTGCTGATTTCCTGCACGCCCTGGCGCACCTGCACGACCATGCGGACCAGTCCCTCCTGCATCGTGCCCAGCGACGCGAGCAGCCGGCCGATCTCGTCGTTCGAGCGCAGCGGCACGCGCTGGGTCAGGTCGCCCTCGGCGACGCGCTCGAGCACGCTGCCGGCCTCCCGCAGCGGCGCGACGATCTGGCGATGGATGAACCACCAGCAGCCGGCGAGCATGCCGAGGCCGAGCACGACGAGCACGGCCGCGACGCCCTCGGCCGCGCGCTGCATGCCGACGGTCTGCCCGTGCAGGGCCTGGCTGCGCGATTCGGCCGACGCGAACAGCTTCTTCATCAGGCCCTCCATCTCGGCGAGCAGGCGGTTGCGCTGGTTGACGATGTCGTTGCCGCTGTAGTCGGCGCCGTCCGCGTCGGCCAGGCTCGCGCCGCCGCGGCGCACGAGTACGTCGTAGGCCTTGAACGCGTCGAGCATCGCCGCGGCGGTCTGCCGGTCGTCGGGCCGCGACGCGGGCACGGCGGCGACGACTTTTTCGAGGATCGCCTGCGCGTCGGACATGGCCTTGTCGGCGCGCTCGGTCTGGCTGCGGATGCTCGGCTTCGCGTCGCCGCGCAGCAGGTTGCGGTGGGCCACGGCGAGGGCCACGCGGTTGTCCCACATGCGGATTTCGGCCTGCTTGAGCGCCAGCATCGCGTCGTTGAAGGCCAGCTGGCTCTCGAAGGCCTGGACGCCGGACCGCGTGCCGGCCCAGCCCACGCCGATCGCGACCATCAGCGCGGCCGTGAAGACGGCCAGGACCAGGAGCAGACCGCTCCGTACGGACAGATTGCGAAACATGGCTGGCTCCTCCCCGTAGAGCGGTCGCGGTATCCCGCGATTCTCTCAGCGGTACTTCGCCAGGATGCGCTGCAGCGCGCCGCTCCTGACGAGGTCCGCGATCGCGCGGTTGACGTCGGCCAGCACGAACGGCGCGCGCGGCGAGATCGCGCAGCCGAGTTGCTGGCGCGAGACCAGCAGCGGCACGTAGACCGGCACGGCGAGCGGCTGGCGGCGCAGCTGGTACTCGAGGTAGCGCTGGTTCGTGACGACATGCTTGAGGTGGCCGAGCTCGAGCTTGCGAAGGTTCGTGCGCGCGTCGGGCGCGTCGTCGCGCACGAAGGCCGCGCCGAGGGCCTGCTCGAGCGCCGGGTAGGCGAAGCCGTTGATCGTGCCGACCGGCTCGCCCGCGAGCGCCGCGATGTCGGCCGGCGCGGGCACGCTGCGCGCGGTCAGTACGACGTCGGCGTTATCGACGAAGGGCTCGGTCCATTGGAACGGGCCCGGCAGCCAGGCCGGGAGCAGCACGCAGACGGCGTCCGCCTCGCCGCTCTCGAGCGCGCGCGGCACGCGCCGGCGTGGCAGCACGACGAAGCGGGCCGTGCGGCCCAGGCGCTCGGCGAGCGCCGCGCCGATGTCGCGGTGGATGCCGTCGACGGGCACGCCGTCGCGAAACGCCGCCCAGGGCATCTCGGTGCTGCGGTCCACCACCAGCGTGAAGTCGGCGGCGTGCGCGACCGATAGGCTCAGCGCGATGAGCGCCGCGACGAAGGCTCGCATTCCGATCTCGTGGCTCGGCATGCTTCACGACGCGCATGCTCTGGGGTCCCCTGGCTGCGATTGTGCCGCGACCGCCCGCCGTCGAAATCAAGACGCTCGATGCCACCAGCCGCCGCCGAGGGCCTGGAACAGCGCGGCCGTGTCGCCGAGGCGATTGGTCTGCGCCTGCAGCAGGGCGAGGTGCGCCTGCTCGTAGTTTTCCTGCGCCTGCAGCAGGCCCAGCAGGCTGACGTAGCCGCGCTGCTGTTGCGCGCTCGTCAGGTCGCGGATGCGTGCGGCGGCCTGTTCGGCGCGCGCCGTGCTGTCGAGCGCGGCGGCGTCGGCGCGGATCGCGTGCAGGGTGTCGGCGAGGTTCTGGAAGGCCGCGACCACCGCGCTTTCGTATTGCGCGCGGGCCTGGGCCAGCCCCTGCTCGGCCGCGCGCTGCTCGTGCCGCAGCGTGCCGCCGTCGAAGACCGGCTGGGTCAGGCCCGCGAGCATGTTCCACATCGGGCCGCCCGACTTGAACATCCGCGAGAACTCGTAGGCCGAGCCGCCGGCCGCGCCCGAAATGGTCAGCTGCGGGATGCGCGCGGCCACGGCGACGCCGACCTTGGCGCTGGCCGCGTGCAACTGCGCGGCCGCGGCGCGGACGTCGGGGCGCTGGTCGAGCAGGTCGGCCGGCAGGCTCAGCGGCAGTTCCTGCGGCAGGTGCAGGTCGGCGAGGTGCAGGTCGACGTCGAGATCCTCGTTGGGCAGCGCGCCGCACAGCGCGCGAACCAGGTCGAGGGTCTGCTGGTACTGCTTGTCGAGCGGCGGCAGCGCGGCCTCGGCCTGGGCCGTGGCCTGCTCCTGCGTCGCGAGGTCGATGCCCATTGCGTAGCCGAGGCGGACCTGGTCGCGCAGCACGCGCAGGCCCTCGTGGTTCTGCCCGATCAGGGCCCGGGTCGCGTCGATCTGGTCGCGCAGCGAGGCCGCCTGGATCACGGCCGCGACGAGGTTGTCGACGAGCGTGACGTAGGTCGCCTCGTTCTGGAAGCGCTGCATGTCGGCCTCGGCCTGCAGCGCCTCGACCTGGCGCCGGTTCGCGCCGAACAGGTCCGGCGTGTAGGCCAGCGTGAGCTGCGACGTGAACAGCGCGTAGATGCCCGGCGAGCCGCTGTCGACGGCCGCCTTCTGGCGCTGCGCGCTCAAGCCCAGGCCGACGCTCGGATAGAAGTAGCCGCTTTGGGCGCTCGCGTATTCCTGGGCCTGCCGGAGCGCGGCCTCGGCGGCCGGGACGACCGGGTTGGCCCTGAGCGCGCGCGCCACGAGCGCGTCGAGCTTGGGCGACTGGAACTGCTCCCACCACGCGAACGGGACGTCGCGGCCCATGACGAAACGCTGCGCGTCGGCCGCCGTGCCGGCGCGCAGGTCCGCGCCCGCGGTACCGACCGCGTAGCCGGCGCCCGCCGGCTTTTGCGGCGCCTGGAAGTCGGGGCCGACGGCGCAGGCGCACAGCGCTAGGCAGCTCGAGAGCACGGCGACGCGGATCGCTGGGCGTCCGATCGAGGGCTGGCGTTGGCGCAAGGCTTGGGTCTGCAAATCACGCTCCTGGAGGCATTCCGGCATCGAGTCGAAACGATTCTAGGAAGCGGCCCGCGCCGCGGTCTGCTGCGACTTCTCACAGTAGACCGCGCATGGTGCGTCGCACAAACTTTTGCCAGTTCCACTTCAGTTTGCGCACGAGGTCGCCGCGATGGATGGTCACTGGATTCGAAGCTTGCGCCCGGCGCTCGTCGGTTTTGGCGTCATCGCCCTGGGCGTCGGCATCGCCGTCTACTGGGGCAGCCAGCGATGGGTGCACGCGATGACCCTCGCGCAGGCCATGCCGCCACGCGGCGCCGCCAGCGCCACGCTGCCGGCCGACCAGGTCGGGCTCAGCGACGAGCAGGCGCGCGCGATCAGCGTGGCGCCGGCCGGGCGCCGCGAGTTCGTCGCGCATTACGCGGCCGTCGGCAGCATCGACTTCGACGAGAACCTCGCCGTGCCGGTGTTTTCGAACTACCAGGGCAAGATCATCAAGCCCCTGGCCGAGATCGGCGACCGGGTCCGCAGGGGCCAGGCCCTGTACACGATCGACAGCCCGGACCTCGTGAACGCCGAGTCGGGCCTGATTGCCGCGGCCGGCGCGTTCGAGCTGACCACGACGGCGCTCAAGCGCGCCGACGACCTGCGCCGCGTCCAGGGCCTCGCCGACAAGGACTACGAGCAGGCCGTGTCGGACCAGATGGCCGCGGACGCGAGCCTCAAGTCGGCGCGCGAGGCCGTGCGCGTGTTCGGCAAGTCGGCGCCGGAGATCGACGCGATCGTCGCGCACCGCCGCATCGACCCCGTGCTCGTCGTCGCGAGCCCGATCGACGGCCGCGTGACCGCGCGCGCCGCGCAGCCCGGCCTGCTCGTCCAGCCCGGCGCGACGCCGGCGCCGTACACCGTGGCCGATGTCTCCAAGCTCTGGCTGATCGCGAACGTCGCGGAGACCGACAGCCCGGCCTTCCACGCCGGCCAGGCGATGCGCGTGCAGGTCAACGCGTTCCCGGGCCGCGTGTTCGACGCGCGCATCGCCGTGCTCGGCGCGACGGTCGACCCGACGCTCCACACCCTGATCGTGCGCGCCGAACTCGACGACACGCGCCACGAGCTGCGCCCCGGCATGCTCGCGACCTTCGACATCGCCGCCGACCGGCCGGTCAGCTCGACGGCCGTCCCGCTCGACGGCGTGGTGCGCGAGGGCGACGGCAGCTTCTCGATCTGGGTGACGAGCGACCGGCGCCGCTTCACGCGCCGCGCGGTCCGCCTCGGCCTGCAGCAGGACGGCGTGCACCAGGTGCTCGACGGCCTGGCCCCGGGCGAGCTCGTCGTCACCAAGGGCGCCATCCTGCTCAGCAACATCCTCAACGGCAACGCCGGATCCTGAGCCACCCCGAAAACGGGGCGGTCCGGCGCCGCACGGCATGCCGCACGACCCTGCCCATCTCGTCGAAAGACACGCCATGTTGAAAAACCTGCTCGCGTTCGGGTTGACGCGTCGCACCATCGTCCTGCTCGGCCTGCTCGTGTTCATCGGCGCCGGCGTGTTCGCGCTGATGCGCCTGAACGTCGAGGCCTATCCGAACCCGGCCCCGGTGATCCTCGAGATCACGGCGCAGGCCCCCGGCATGTCGGCCGAGGAGATGGAGCGCTACTACACGATCCCGATGGAGATGGGCCTGTACGCGACGCCGGGCATCGCGAGCATCCGCTCGACCTCGTTCTACGGCCTGAGCTTCGTGCGCGTGACCTTCAAGTACGGCGTCGACTACCACTTCGCCTACACGCAGGCGGCGCTGATGCTGCAGCAGAACGTCAGCCTGCCCGGCAACCAGGTCCCGCAGATCCAGCAGTCGAGCCTGACCGGCGAGATCTACCGCTACCAGGTCGTCGGCCCGAAGAACTTCGGCCTGACCAATCTGCGCACGGTGCAGGACTGGATCGTGCTGCGCCGCCTGTCGACGATCCCCGGCATCGTGCAGGTCAACAGCTGGGGCGGCACGACCAAGGAGTTCGACGTCGAGGCCGACCTCAACAAGCTGCAGGCCCATGGGATCACGGTCCCGCAGCTGATCGGCGCGCTCGGCAATTCGAACGTCAACGTCGGCGGCCGCGAGCTGGCGATCGGCGAGCAGTCGGTCAATATCCGCGGCGTCGGCCTGATCGACAGCGGCGGCGCCGATGACCTGACCAAGGGCCGCCGCGTCGACGACATCGAGAAGGTCGTGCTCGCGCAGGTGGGCGGCGTGCCGATCCGCGTCGGCGACGTCGCCAAGGTCCGCATCGGCAACGTGCCGCGCCTGGGCATCGCCGGGCGCGACGAAGACGACGACGTCGCCGCGTCGATCGTCGTGATGAGCCGCACCGAGCACACCAGCGACATGCTGCCCAAGGTCCAGGCCGAGGTCGACCTGATGAACCGCGACGGCACGCTGCCGCCGGGCGTCAAGATCGTGCCCTACTACGACCGCAGCGCGCTCGTGCACCTGACGACGCACACGGTGTTCCACAACCTCGCGTTCGGCTGCCTGCTGGTCTTCCTGATCCAGTGGCTGTTCCTCGGCAATCTGCGCACGGCGATCATCGTCGGCGTGAACATCCCGTTCGCGCTGATGTTCAGCATCATCGTCCTGGTGCTGCGCGGCGAGGACGCGAACCTGCTGTCGATCGGCGCGGTCGACTTCGGCATCATCGTCGACTCGGCGGTGATCCTGGTCGAGAACGTCTTCCGCAACTTCCAGCTCGACCGGCCGCAGCGCAACGAGCTGCTCGCCGACCTCGCCGAGGGCCAGTTCGGCAGCGACCCGACCGTGCCGGCGCTGAACGGCCCGAACACCTGGACCAACCGCATGCGCGTGATCCTGATCAGCGCGCTGCAGGTCGACCGCGCCGTGCTGTTCTCGACGCTGATCACGGTCGCTGCGTTCGTGCCGCTGTTCACGATGCAGGGCGTCGAGGGCCAGATCTTCGGCCCGATGTCGCGCACCTACGGCTACGCGCTGGCCGGCGCGCTGCTCGCGACCTTCACCGTCACGCCGGTCCTCGCTTCGCTGCTGCTGCCGGCCCACGTCGAGGAGGCCGAGACCTTTCTCGTGCGCTGGCTGCGCCGCGTCTACACGCCGGTGCTCGACTGGGCGCTCGCGCGGCGCAAGACGGTGCTCGCGCTCGGCGGCGCGTTCCTGCTGCTGTGCGGGGGGCTCGCCGCGCACCTCGGCTCCGAGTTCCTGCCGGCGCTCGAGGAGGGCAACTACTGGATCCGCGCGTCGATGCCGATGACGATGTCGCTCGACGCCGGCACCGAGGCGACGCGCAAGATGCGCGAGATCCTGCTGCGCCATCCCGAGGTCGTCACGGTCGTTTCGCAGCATGGCCGCCCCGACAACGGCAGCGACGCGTCGCCGTTCTCGAACGTCGAGCTCTTCGTCCCGCTCAAGCCCTACGACCAATGGCCCGACGGCGAGACCAAGGAGCAGCTGACCGAAAAGCTGCAGAAGGAGTTCAACGACGCGCTGCCCGGCGTGGGCTTCAACTTCTCGCAGTACATCCAGGATAACGTCGAGGAGGCGATCTCGGGCGTCAAGGGCGCGAACTCGGTCAAGATCATCGGCCCGAACCTGCAGGTGCTCGAGCAGCTCGCCGGGCAGGTCCAGGACGAGATGAAGCAGGTCCAGGGCGTCGCCGACCTCGGCATCTTCCGCGTGCTCGGCCAGCCCAACCTCAACATCAAGATCGACCGCGACAAGGCGTCCCGCTACGGCCTGAACACCGGCGACGTGAACAGCGTGATCCAGGCGGCGACGGGCGGCGTCGTCGCGTCGACCGTCCTCGAAGGCGATCGTCAGTTCAACCTGACCGTGCGCGCGGCCCCGCAGTTCCGCGACTCGATCGAGCACATCTCGAACATCAAGGTCGGCTACCAGACGCCGAGCGGCGCGACCGCCTATATCCCGCTCAGGGAACTGGCCACGATCACGCTCGACACGGGCGCCGCCTACATCTACCACGATGCCTCGCAGCGCCTGATCCCGATCAAGTTCAGCGTGCGCGGGCGCGACCTCGGCAGCACGGTGGCCGAGGCCCAGCAGCGCATCGCGCGCAACGTCAAGCTGCCGACCGGCTACCGCATCGTCTGGGCCGGCGAGTTCGAGGACCTCAAGCTCGCGCAGGAGCGGCTCGCCGTCATCGTGCCCTTGAGCCTGCTGCTGATCCTGGTGCTGCTCTACGGCCTGTTCAACGACCTGCGCGACAGCCTGCTCGCGCTGGCCGGCATCCCGTTCGCGGTCGCGGGCGGCGTCGTCGCGCTGTTCGTCACGGGCCAGCCCTTCAGCATCTCGGCGGCGATCGGCTTCATCTCGCTGTTCGGCGTCTCGGTGATGGACCGCATCCTCGTGATCACGTACTGCAACCACCTGCGCCGCAAGGGCATGGACAACCTCGAGGCGCTGCGCCAGGCGTCCGAGCAGCGCATGCGGCCGCTCTTGATGACGGCGCTCGCGGCCTGCATCGGCCTGCTCCCGGCCGCGCTGTCGCACGGCGTCGGCAGCCAGGTACAGCGCCCGCTCGCGACGGTCGTGGTCGGCGGCCTCGCGCTCGGGTCGGTCCTGCTGCTCGTCGTCGTGCCCGCGCTGCAGGCGGTCCTGAGCGGCACGGCGCGGCCGCGCGCGCATGTGCCGGTGAGCCAGTCGTTCAAGGAGTGAGCATGGCCGCCGGCCGCGTGGCCCTACGATAGGCCCGATGTTCTCGCTCAAAACCCTGCGCGCGCAGCTGACGGCCGTGATCGCCGGCTGCCTGCTGCTGCTGGGCGGCGTCGGCCTGCTCAGCATCGCGACGCTGCGCGACGTCAACGATGCCTCGGTCTCGGTGCGCGACCATTGGCTGCAGAGCCTGCGCACGCTCGGCGACCTCAACAACTTCACGTCCGACTACCGGGCGGCCGAGGCCAGCCTCCTGATCGCGGCGTCGGCCGGCGTGGCCGGCAACCTCGACGCCGAGCGCAAGGACCTGCTGCGCCAGGTCGACGCCGCGATGCGCGAGTACGAAGGGCTCCAGCACAGCGACTTCGAGCTCGCCCTCTACGCGCGCTTCAAGGCGCAGTGGCGCCGCTACCTCGAGGAGGCCGACGCGGTCGCGCGGCGCGCGGCCGGCCGCAAGATCGCGGGCGCGCAGGACCGCTTCCTGGGCGAGTCGCGCCAGGTCTACGACGCGGCGAGCGACACGCTCGGCGAGCTGACCTCGCGCAGCGTCGCCGCGGCCGCCGCGGCGAGCGACCACGCGGCGAGCGCCTACGCGACCGCCCAGCGCTATATGGGCGCGGCGCTGGTGCTGGCGATCGTCGCCGTGGCGCTGTTGATGCTCTACATCCATCGCTCGATCGCGCGTCCTCTGACGACGCTCGCCGCCACCCTGCGAGCCCTGGCCGACGGGCGTACCGACATCTCGATCGGGTCGGGCTGGCGCGGCGAGGTCGGCGAGATGGCGCAGGCCGTGGCGATCTTCCGCAATTACGTGATCGAGCTCGGCCAGATCCAGCAGGGCCTGCGCCAGCAGGCCGTCCAGCTCGAGGAACGCCTGTCGCAGGAGCAGCGGCTCACGGCGATGCAGCGCAACTTCGTGTCGATGGTGTCGCACGAGTTCCGCACGCCGCTGACCATCGTCGACGGCCATGCGCAACGCTTCGTCAAGCTCAAGGACACCCTGCGGCCCGAGCTGATCGAGGAGCGCGCGCGCAAGATCCGCGCGGCCGTGCTGCGCATGACCCAGGTGATGGAAAGCCTGCTGAGCTCGACGCGCCTGGCCAACGGCGAGGAGGTCCTGCATTTCAGCGCGCAGCGCATCCACGCGACGCGCCTGCTGCACGAGGCCTGCCAGCTGCAGCGCGAAATCACGCGCGGCGCCGCGATCGTCGAGAACTTCCGCCAGATGCCGGCGACCATCGTCGGCGACCTGCACCTGCTGCAGCAGGCGCTCGGCAACCTGCTGTCGAACGCGCTCAAGTACTCGGCGCCGGGCAGCGAAGTGCGCGTCGAGGCGCATGGCGACGCCGAGCACCTCGTCGTCCGGGTGATCGACCGCGGCATCGGCATCGCGGCGCAGGACCTGCCCGAGCTGTTCCAGTGCTACCGGCGCGGCAGCAATGTCGGCGGCATCGCCGGCACGGGCATCGGGCTGTACCTGGTCCGCATGGTCGCCGAGCTCCACCACGGCCGGGTCGAGGCCGAGTCGACGGCGGGGCAGGGCGCGACCTTCACCCTGACCCTGCCGCTGGGCCTCGCCGAGGATCAGGGCGAGGCCGAGGCGGCGAGCGCTGGCGACGCGCGCAGCGGCGCGCCGTCGCAGGCGACGCGCTCGCCCGCGCCGAGGCCCTCGACGAGCGCGTAGTAGCCGGCCTGCGCGCCGGCCGCCTGCACGGTGCGCGCGCGGAACGTGCGCCCGTCGCGCGTGACGAAGACCGTCAGGCGGCCCTGCGCGTCGCGCGTCGCCGCCTCGACCGGCACGGCGACGAAGAGCGCGGCCTTCGCGCTGCGGCGCGGCGCGACCGCGTCGGGCCGGGGCGGCAGCGCGAAGCGGCGCAGCTGCGCGGCGACCCAGGTGCCGGCGCGGGCCGGCGCGGGCGGGGCTTCGTCGCGCTGCGCAGCCGACAGCGTCGCGGCGGCGAGGCCGACGGCCAGCGCCGCTTGACGCAGTAGGCGGAGGCGGATCATGGTTCGGCGTCAGTCGAGGCCGCGCGCGTCCGCCGCCGGCGCCGCTGCCGCGGCGGCCGCGGTGAGCGTGTCGATGAGCGGCCGGTGCGTGGTCTCCAGCCGATCCCTGACCTGCTGGAAGCGCTGCCAGGCCTGCTGGACGACGGCGTGGATCGAGTCCTCGCCGGCCTGGCTGGCCAGCACCGTCGCAAGCTGATCGAGCGACGCGCCGAAGCTGTCCTGCAGCTCCGCGAGCGACGCAATGCGGTGGGTCGGGCGGCGCAGCAGGTCCGGGCGCATCAGGCCGATCAGCGCAACCTGATCGGCGACGGTCTGCAGGGTCAGGAAGTTGCCGCGCATCGCGACGATGGTCTTGGCCTGCTCGAGCGACAGCGGCGCCCCCGGGATGGACAGCGGCGGCGGGCGGCGGCCGCGGTCGACGCGCTCGAGCACGGCCGCGGCCTGCAGCAGCGCGCGGCATTCGCGCGCCGAAAGCGTCGTCAGCGCGCGCGCCTGGCGACGCAGCTCGAGCGCCAGCCTCTTGAGGCCGGGCTTGGCGACGTCGTCGCCGGCGTCGACGCCTGGCGCGGCGGCGGGCGTCGGCTTGAGGGCGGGCTTCGTCATGGGGCGCGATGGGCTTGGAGGGCGAGTCGGTAGCCGACCGCCGATTCGGTCAGCAGGTGGCGCGGCTGGGCCGGGTCGGGTTCGAGCTTCTTGCGCAGGCTCGTCATGTAGACGCGGACGTACTGGCGGTCGTTCGCGTGGCGCGGCCCCCAGACCGACGTCAGCAGCTGGGCATGGGTCATCACCTTGCCCGCGTGCGAGCTCAGGGCCATCAGCAGCCGGTATTCGACGGGCGTCAGGTGGACCTCGACGCCCGCGCGCGTCACGCGGCGGGCGATCAGGTCGACGGCGACGTCGCCGAACGCGACCTTCGGCGCGCGCGCCGGGGTCGTCGCGACAGCCTGGCTGCGCCGCCGCGCGGCGCGCACGCGCGCCGCGAGCTCGCCGACGCCGAAGGGCTTGACCAGATAGTCGTCGGCGCCGGCGTCGAGCACGGCGATCTTCTCGTCCTCGTAGTCGTGCGCGGTCAGCACCAGGATCGGCACGTCCGACCAGGCGCGCAGGTCTTTGATGTAGGCGATGCCTTCGCCGTCGGGCAGGCGCAGGTCGAGGATGATCATGTCGGGCCGGCGCGTACCGGCCTGGATCAGGCCCTGGCGAACCGTGTCGGCCTCGTGGACGATCCAGCCCTCCTGCACGAGCACCTTCCTGACGATCAGCCGGATGCTGGACTCGTCGTCGACGATCAGCGCGACCGGCTTGAGCCCGCCGCGTGCAGCGTCGCATGGGGTCGGGTCGGACGTCGTCATGGCGGCAGCGTCGGCCGTCGCTCAGAAGTGGAAGATCAGGTCGCCCGAGACGATGGTTTCGTAGGCCTTGTTCGGCGCGATCCCCGCGTTCGAGTTGCCGTTGAACGCCGTGGCGCCGTGCGAGCGGTAGTAGGCGATCTCGGGGCGCACCTCGATCTGCGGGGAGAACCAATGCTGCCAGCCGAACGCGAGGTTGGTGTAGTGGGTCGCCGTGCCGGTGCGCTGGCCCTGCGGGTCCCAATAGAGCTCGGGGCGGATCGAGAAGTTGTCGAGCGGGTTCGGGGAGTAGTTCAGGTAGGCCACCGCGCCGGTCGCGCCGGCCGTGCAGGTCAGCGCGCTCGCATTGCCGCAGATCGCGAGGTTCGGCGCGTTGTAGGGCATGAAGGTCGACGAGAACGGCGCGCCGCCATGCGCGTAGATCGTCTGCACGTCGGCGTTCAGCGCGTTCGGGACCTTGCGCTCGTACAGGTGGTAGGCCTCGAACGAGACATGCCATTGCTCGTCGAGCTGGTGGTAGGCGGTCAGGCCGAACCACTGCAGGTTGTTATAGCCGTAGGTGCCCTTGTTGATCGCGTTGGCGCAGGCGTTGAGGTCGGACTTGCCGTCGTCGGAGTTCCAGCGGCCGCACAGCGTCAGCGAGGGCATCGAGCCGGGGTCGACCTTGAAGCGGCTGCCCGGATACAGCGGGTTGTAGCCGAGTTGGCCCGGGCCCGTGCCAGGGACGTTCGGGTAGGGGTTGGCCTCGGTCTGGTGCAGGTGGTTCGGGGTCGCCTCGGTGCCGACCGAGACGCCGAGCTGGACGATCCAGTTCCGGTTCAGCGCCAGCGAACTCTGTACGCCCGTGTTCGTGTAATTGTCGAAGGTATACGTCATCGAATGCGTATACATATAGTTGTTGGGCGCAAGCTGCGCCTCGATGTCGGGCAGCGATATATATCGGCCGGCGCGAATCATCAGGCCCTGGGCGATCTGCGGGAAATAAACCTCGCCGTACAGCATCGGAAAATCCCAGCCGTTTTCGCGGTTGTATTTGAGCAGCTGCTGGCTCAGCAGGCCGTAGGCCGTCGTGTATCGATAGTTCTCGCCGTAAATGACCGACAGGCGCATCCCCCAGTCGATATGGTCCTTCTGCACGGTGTCGGGGAAACGGTCCAGATAAAGGACCGCCTGGTCGAGCTGGATCGAGTTGGGGTTGTACAGATAGGCGGCCGGCGCGTTGCCGCCCTGCGCCACGTTGCTCGTGCTCATATTGGCGCCGACGTCGACCCAGCCGTAGAGCTGCAGGTTGTTGCCGGCCATGGCCTTGCCGAAATCGGTGTTCGCGAGCGCCGTCATCAGCGGGCTGTCGACCGAGTTCGGGCGGGTCACGCCGAGCGAGGTCGTGCCGCCGTAAGGCCATTCGGTGAACGGCATCGGCGGCGTGCTCTGGGCCGCCGGCGGGAAGTCGTCGCGGCGTGCGGCCGGCGCGCTCGGGTCGGCCGGGGCGCCGGGCTGGCCCATTTCGAGTGCGTAGTAGCGGCTCAGCCTTTCCCAGAAGCCGGTGCCGAGGGCGTCGTCGAGGCAGGCGAAATTCTTGTACGGGTCGCAGGGCTGCGGCGCCGCGGCATCGGCAGCGTAGGCGTGCGGGGCGAGCGCGCAGGCGCCCAGCAAGGCGGCGAGCAGCGTGACTGGACGGACAGGGCTGGAACGGTAGGGCATGTTCGTGAAGTCGTGTCGTGGGATGGGAGGGGCGCCGCGGCCGCGCGCGGCGAGGCCGGCGCCGCGTGGGTGCCGCTGGGGGTGGGGCGGGTGCGCCGCCGGTCGGCCGACTAGCGGCCGCCGACGCTCGCCGTGCTCGCCACGCGCGTGCGCCATTCGGCGATGCGCTTGCGGTACAGGGCCGGCGAGATATCGGCGTGCGGGCCATGGTCGAGGTGCTTGACGAAGGGCTGCTGGGCCGGCGCGCCGCTGTCGTCCCGTGCGGTCGCCGGTACCGCCGGCGCGTCGCTCCCGGCGAATGCGACCGGCGTCCACAGGGCCGCCGTCACCAGGCCCAGGCCCAAGACCGTGGCAAACCATTTCGGTGCACCGGCATTTGCCCTGTCTGAGTGCTGTGATGCAGGGTTTTGTGTCATGTTGGTGTGGTATTCCGTATTCATTTTAAAAATGCCTTCCGGGTGGTTATATGGCCTTCGATGTGTATATGTTGCACCGCGTCATCTAAAGACGTGGCTAATTTGTGGCCACGGAAAATAAAAAAAAGATTAATGCCGCCGCGGGCCCGAGGCCGGCGTCGGCATCAATCATTTGTCGATACGAATCGGCCCGTGCCGGGCCGCACGCGGGCTAGAGCGCGATCAGGCGGCCCGCGACGGCCTTGACGACGGCCTGGGTGCGCGTCGTGACGCCGAGCTTGTTGCGCGCGTTGTCGATGTGGAAGTCGACGGTGCGCTTGCTCAGGCCGAGGATGATTGCGATCTCGTCCGAGGTCTTGCCGCGCGCCGACCAGGTCAGCACCTCGAGCTCGCGCTCGCTCAGCGTCACGCTGCGCGGCCATACGCCCATGCGCGCGACGCCGGCCAGGCGCGCCTCGATGACGGTCGCGAGGATCTCGAAGTCGATCGGCTTGGTCAGGTAGTCGTCGGCGCCGAGGCGCCGCCCCTTGAGCTCGTTGTCGCGATCCTGCAGCGCGGTCAGGAACACGAACGGGACGTCGCGCAGGCGCGGCGCGAGCGCCGTGAGCCGGCCCAGCAACTCGAAGCCGGACAGGCCCGGCAGATTGATGTCGCAAAGCACCAGGTCGGGCGGGTCGCGCAGCACCGCGCTCAGGCCTTCATGCCCGTCCCGGGCATGGCTTACGGCATAGCCGCGCTCGCACAGATCCTCGTTCAGGAGGCCGGCCGTTTCGGGGTCGTCCTCGATGCACAGGATACGGCGCGGTGCGGCCATGGCTCAAGCAGGGTTCAGAAGTGGAAGATCACGTCGCCGGAAAGAATCAGCTCGCTGCTCTTGTTGGGCGCGACGCCCGCGTTCGAGTTGCCGTTGAACGCGTTCGCGCCGAACGAATGATAGTAGGCGAGCTCGGGGCGCACCTCGATCTGCGGCGAGAACCAATGCTGCCAGCCGAACGCGAGGTTCGCGAAATGCGCGACGACGCCGGTGCGCTGGCCTTGCGGGTCCCAGAACAGCTCGGGCCGGATCGAGAAGTTGTCGAGCGGGTTCGGCGAGTAGTTCAGGTAGGCGACCGTGCCGGTCGCGCCCGCGCGGCACGTCAGCACCGTCGCGTTGCTGCAGGTCGCGAGGTTCGGCGCGTTGTACGGCATGAACTGCGACGCGAAGGGCGAACCGCCGTTCGCGTAGATGGTCTGGACGTCGCTGTTGAGCGCGTTCGGGACCTTGTTCTGGTACAGGTGGTAGGCCTCCCAGGACAGGTGCCAGCGGTCGTTGAACTGGTGGTAGGCGGTCAGGCCGAACCATTGCAGGTTGTTATAGCCGTAGGTGCCCTTGTTGACGTCGTTGGCGCAGGCGTTGACGTCGGTCCTGCCGTCGTCGGAATCCCAGCGCGCGCACAGCGTCAGCGTCGGCATCGAGCCCGGGTCGACCTTGAAGGTCTTGCCCGGGTACAGCGGGTTGTAGCCGGGCTGCCCGGACACGCTGCCGCTGACGTTCGGATAGGGGTTGGTCTCGGTCTGGTTCAGGTGGTTGGGCGCCGCCTCCGTGCCGACCGACAGGCCCAGCTGCAGGATCCAGTTCTTGTCGACCGCCAGCGAGCTCTGGATGCCGGTGTTGGTGTAGTTGTCGAAGGTATACGTCATCGAGTGCGTATACATGTAGTTGTTCGGCGCGAGCTGCGCCTCGATGTCGGGCAGCGAGATATAGCGGCCGACGCGCAGCATCAGGCCCTGCGCGACCTGCGGGATGTAGAGCTCGCCGTAGACCATCGGGAAGTCGTAGCCCATGGTCTTGTTGTTCTTGAGCAGCTGGTTGCTCTCGATGCCGTAGGCGGTCGTGTAGCGGTAGTCGACGCCGTAGATCGCCGACAGGCGCAGGCCCCAGTCGATATGGTCCTTCTGCACGGTGTCGGGGAAGCGGTCGAGGTACAGCACCGCCTGGTCGAGCTGGACCGTGTTGGGCGTGTACAGGTAGGCGGCGGGCGCGTTGCCGCCGGGCTTGACGGTGCTCGTGCTGAGGTTGCCGCCGACGTTGACCCAGCCGTAGAGCTGCAGGTCATGGTCGCCCATCCACTTGCCGAGCCCGGTGTCGGCGAGCGCCGTCATCAGGGGGCTGTCGACCGAGTTCGGGCGCGTGACGCCGAGCGAGGTCGTGCCGCCGTAAGGCCATTCGGTGAAAGGCATCGGCGAGGTCGACTGCGCGGCCGGCGGGAAGTCGTCGCGCCGCGCCGCCGGCGCGTTCGGGTCGGCGGGGCTGCCGCTCTGGCCCATCTCGAGCTGGTAGTAGCTCGCGATGCGATGCCAGAAGCCGCTGCCGAGATAGTCGTCGAGGCAGGCGTAGTTCTTGTACGGGTCGCACTGGGGGGCGACGGTGGCAGGGGCGACGACGCTGTCGTCGACCGCATGGGCGAGCGGCGCGAACGCGCAGGCGCCGAGAACGGCGGCGGCCGTTGCCGCGCGCTGGGTGCGGCGGAAAACCTGGGTCATGATCGGAGTTCTATTTGTTGGGGGGGGGCGGGGCGCGGGCGGCTTATTTGCCGACCGGGGCGGCCGTGCGGGCCTTCCACTCGGCGATGCGCTGCTGGTACAGCGCCGGCCCGATGTCGGCGCGCGGGCCATGGTCCAGATGCTTGACGAACGGCGGTTGCGCGTCAGGGGCGGCGGCGCATGCCGCCTGCGTCCACAGCGCGCCGATGGCCAGCGCCGTGCCGAGAAGATAGGGAGCCCATGTCGGGGTGGATTTGTTGAATGGCATATGACACCTGGATATAGATGGATTCGCCGCGCTGGCACCCGCTGAGATCCCGGGTAGGAACCTCGGGGCTGCGCGCGATCTCAGGTGTCTATGGTGCGCCGCCGCATCTCAATATCGGGCCAATTTATCGAGAAGCGGCATCAAGAAGATATCAACGCTGGCGGCCTACGGCGGCGTGGGCGCCTGACGCTGCCAGGCCTCGAGGTTGGCCTGTAGCGCGCGCGTCGCGGCGCCGCCGCGCAGCCGCTCGGCGAGGACCTCGTCGAAGCGCGCGAGGTACTTCGCGCAGGGGCTCGCGCTGACGAAGGCCATGTAGTCGGCCCTGAAGAACGCTCGCAACCCGCATGAACACTGGACTTCCGGGCGATTGCCGATAGTGGGAATCGCAAGATTGCGGCCCAATCGATATCAAATCCTTGCAAACTGAATCGAGGTTTGGATGGGCCCGAAGCCGGTGGA
>JAFAMW010000012.1 GCA_019232985.1 Roseateles sp.
GTTCCCGGCGCGCTTCCAGCTCGTCGCGGCGATGAACCCCTGCCCCTGCGGCCATCTCGGCAACCCGCTACGCGACTGCCGCTGCACGCCAGACCAGGTCGCGCGCTACCTGGGTCGGTTATCGGGACCGCTGCTCGATCGCATCGACCTGCGCGTCGAGGTGCCGGTGCAGCCGAGCGAGGCGCTCGAGGCCGCACCCGACGGCGCATCCAGCGCCGTCGTCGCCGCGCGGGTGGCCGCGGCGCGCGCCCATGCGCTCGCGCGCCAGGGCTGCTGCAACGCGCAGCTCACGTCGGCCGGCGTCGAGCGCCACGCGCGCGCCGAACGCGCGGCGCTCGCGCTGCTGCACCGCGCGGCCGCGCGCCTCGGCTGGTCGGCGCGCAGCTACCACCGCGTGCTGCGCGTCGCGCGCACGATCGCCGACCTGTCAGGCGCCGCGGCGATCGACGCGGCGCAGATGGGCGAGGCGGTGCAGTTGCGGCGGGCGGTGGATTAGGCAATGCGCCAGATCATTCGGGCCATCGGTGGGACCCATGCAGCAAGCGAAGAATCTCGATGTGCTGCGGTTCAGGCAGGCGATAGACAACGACAAATGGCGTGCCGCTGATCACGAGCTCGCGCGTGCCCTTCACGCGCCCCGGCCGGCCGAGCTTGGGATGCTCCAAGAGCATGTTGGTCTGAGTATGGATGCGCTCGAACTGGGCAAAGGCCTTGAATAGGTCGTAGCGGGCAATGCGGTCGATCGCGGCGTCCAGATCACGATCGGCCCGCCATCGCCAACTCAGACGGCTCACCGGTCTCGGCCCATCCGGGTCAGCAGTTCGGCACGTCGCGCGGCCATGCGCTTCTTGACTTCGGCGTGCGGAATCGACGGCTCGGCATCCGGCGCGTCGGCCTCGGCAAGCGCCTGTTCGACCTGCTCGCGGAACCATTTGTCGTGGGCCGCGGCTTCGTGGGCGCGCTTCATGCGCTCGCTCGCGAGCTCGCCGCGCTTGTCGCCGGGCTTCCTGCCCGCGTCAGCCGGTACGAAGCCGGCCGTCTTGACGCGCAGCTCGGTGATGCCCAGCGTCTTGAGATAGGCCACGACCGTCTCGAACTTGCGGAAGCTTCGCGGCTCGCCACGCTGCGCGGTCAGCGTCTGGCTGACCCGGCCATGGTGGATGACGACGGTCCAGCCATCGACCGCGCCGACGACTTCGGCCCCGAGGGCCGTACCGGCCGCGACCAGGCTGCGAAGCGTGCCGTGGGTAATGGTCGTCTCGATGACCAGCATGTCGGGCTCCCGTCTAGCGACAGCCCCGATTTTAGGCAATCGGAATTCTAGAAAATGATTTCACCTTCTAGACTATTTGATTCAACTCAAGCGCGGCCGCCTCAGTTCAGCTGCGGCGCGAGCGCGCGCCGCGCCGCGTCGAGGTCCAGGCCCATGCGCCGCGCCCAGTCGGCGAGCTGGTCCTCGCCGATCTTGCCGACGTTGAAGTACTGCGCGTCGGGGTGGGCGAGGTAGAAGCCGCTGACCGCGGCGGCCGGCGTCATCGCCATCGCGTCGGTCAGGCCCATTTCGATCTCTTCGGGCGCGAGCACGCGGAACAGGTCGCGCTTGACGAGGTGGTCGGGGCAGGCCGGGTAGCCCGGGGCCGGCCGGATACCGCGGTAGGACTCCTTGATCAGCGCCTCCTTGCTCAGGCCCTCGCCTTCGGCGTAGCCCCAGAACTCGGTGCGCACGCGCTCGTGCAGGCGCTCGGCGAGCGCCTCGGCGAGGCGGTCGGCCAGGGCCTTGAGCATGATCGCCGAGTAGTCGTCGTGGGCCGCGAGGAACTCGGCCTCCTTCTTCTCGACGCCGAGGCCGGCCGTCACGGCGAACAGGCCGATGTAGTCGGCCGGGCCGCCCGCGGGCGCGACGAAGTCGGCGAGCGCGCGGTTCGGGCGCAGCTCACCCTCGACCACGGGCCGCTCGGACTGCATGCGCAGGCCGTGCCAGGTCATCAGGCGCGCGCCGCGCGACGCGTCGGCGTAGACGGCGATGTCGTCGTCGTCGACCTGCGCGGCCGGCCACAGGCCGAACACCGCGTGGGCCTGGAGCCAGCGGCCGTCGACGATGCGCTTGAGCATGGCCTGCGCGTCGGCGAAGACCTTGCGCGCCTGCTCGCCGACGACCGCGTCGTCGAGGATCGCCGGGTAGGGGCCCGCGAGGTCCCAGGTCTGGAAGAACGGGCCCCAGTCGATATAGCGGACGAGCTCGCCGAGGTCGACGTTGCGCAGCACGCGCCGGCCGATGAAGCGCGGCGCCGGCGGCGCGTACGCGGTCCAGTCGATCGCGTGCTTGTTCGCGCGCGCCTGGGCGAGCGTCACGAGCGGCGTGGCCTTGCGGTTCGCGTGCAGCGCGCGCACCTTGTCGTAGTCGGCGCGCAGCTCGGCGACGAAGCCGGCGGCGCGCTCCTCGCTGAGCAGCTCGCTGCAAACGCCGACCGAGCGCGACGCGTCGGGCACGTAGACGACCGGGCCTTCGTAATGCGGCGCGATCTTGACGGCCGTGTGCACGCGGCTCGTCGTCGCGCCGCCGATCAGCAGCGGCATCGCGCGGCCGCGGAAATACGCGTCGCGCTGCATCTCGGCCGCGACATGCTGCATCTCCTCGAGGCTCGGCGTGATCAGGCCCGACAGGCCGATGATGTCGGCGCCTTCTTCCTTGGCCTTGCGCAGGATGTCCTGGGCCGGCACCATCACGCCCATGTTGACGACCTCGTAGTTGTTGCACTGCAGGACCACCGTCACGATGTTCTTGCCGATGTCGTGGACGTCGCCCTTGACCGTAGCCATGATGATCTTGCCCTTGGAGCGCACGTCGGCGCCGGCCGCGGCGAGCTGGCGCTTCTCCTCCTCGATATAGGGCACGAGGTGGGCGACGGCCGACTTCATCACGCGCGCGCTCTTGACGACCTGGGGCAGGAACATCTTGCCGGCGCCGAACAGGTCGCCGACGACGTTCATGCCGGCCATCAGCGGGCCCTCGATCACGTGCAGCGGCCGGCCGCCCTTCGCGTGGATCGCCTGCCAGCATTCCTCGGTGTCGGCGACGATGAAGTCGGTGATGCCGTGGACGAGGGCGTGCGACAGCCGCTCGTCGACCGTGCCCGCGCGCCACGCGAGGCGCGCCGAGTCGTCCTTGGCCGCGCCCTTCGCACGGTCGGCGATCTCGACGAGGCGCTCGCCCGCGTCCTTGCGGCGGTTCAGCACGACGTCCTCGACGCGCTCGCGCAGCTCGGCGTCGAGCTCGTCGTAGACGCCGACCATGCCCGCGTTGACGATGCCCATGTCCATGCCGGCGCGGATCGCGTGGTACAGGAACACCGTGTGGATCGCCTCGCGCACCGGGTCGTTGCCGCGGAAGCTGAACGACACGTTGGACACGCCGCCGCTGACCTTGGCGCCGGGCAGGTTGGCCTTGATCCAGCGCGTCGCCTCGATGAAGTCGACCGCGTAGTTGTCGTGCTCCTCGATGCCGGTCGCGATCGCGAAGATGTTCGGGTCGAAGATGATGTCCTCGGGCGGGAAGCCGACCTCGTCGACGAGGACCTTGTACGCCCGCGCGCAGATCTCGACCTTGCGCGCGTAGGTGTCGGCCTGGCCCGTCTCGTCGAAGGCCATCACGACGGCCGCGGCGCCGTAGCGGCGCACGAGCCTGGCCTGGCGCTTGAACTCGGCCTCGCCTTCCTTGAGCGAGATCGAGTTGACGATGCCCTTGCCCTGGATGCACTTGAGGCCGGCCTCGATGACGTCCCACTTGGAGCTGTCGATCATGATCGGCACGCGCGCGACGTCGGGCTCGGACGCGAGCAGGTTCAGGAAGCGCACCATCGCGGCCTGGCTGTCGAGCATGGCCTCGTCCATATTGACGTCGATGACCTGGGCGCCGTTCTCGACCTGCTGGCGCGCGACCGCGACCGCGTCCTCGAACTGGCCCGCGAGGACCAGCCGCGCAAAGGCCTTGGAGCCGGTCACGTTGGTGCGTTCGCCGATATTGACGAACAGGGTGCCGGGCTCGATCAGCACGGGCTCGAGCCCCGAGAGTCTCATCGGCGGCGGCGGCAGCGTGGCGGCGGAATTCATGGCGGCAGGGCAGTTCCTTCGGCCGCGGGCCCACCGCGGCCATGGCGGGCATGGTTCGGCGAGCGTCGTTGCGGGCGGCGGCCGGCGGTCCGTGGATAATCGGCGTTAGTACCTGCTTCCACGCGATCGTCAACCCTGCGGCCCAAGCCTGGCAGCCGTTCAGCCGTCGCAACGCTCCTTGGGCCGGACCGATTCTACGTGCCAGCCGAACCGTTTGCCGAGTTCCAGCAGCGCTTCCACGATCTCGTCGCGGCGGCCGCGAACGCGAGCGCGCACGCAGGCTTTCTCGCGCGCTTCGACGCCCTGCACGACGAGCTCTGCGCGCGCGTGCGCGCCGACGCCGACGCCGCCCTCACGGCGCTGATCTACGACGCGGGCCAGGAGCGCCCGCACTACAGCGCGCGCCACGCGCTGCTGTGCGCGGCGCTCGCCGGGCTCGCGGCCGACCAGCTCGAATGGCCGGCGGACTGGCGCGGCGCGCTCACCCGCGCGGCGCTGAGCATGAACCTCGCGAGCGTGGCCGAGCAGGACCACCACGCGAGCCACCCGGTGCGCCTGAGCGAGGGCCAGCGCGACGCGATCGCCGACCACGGCGTGCGCGCGGCGGAGTTGCTCGAGCGCTGCGGCGTGCGCGACGCGCTGTGGCTCGAGACGGTCTGTCTGCACCACGACGCCGAGCCGGGCCCGCTCGAGGGCCGCTCGCCCTCGCACCAGCTCGCGCGGCTGCTCCAGCGCATCGACGTCTTCTGCGCGCGCCTCGCGCCGCGCGCGAGCCGGCGCGCGCAGTCGGGCGCCGCGGCGACGCGCGCGATCTACCTCGACGAGACCATGAAGCCCGACGCGGCCGGCGCCGTGCTCGTGAAGATCGTCGGCCTGTACCCGCCCGGCACGCTCGTGCGCCTCGCCAACGGCGAGCTCGGCCTGGTCTGCCGGCGCGGCGCGCGCGCGATGGCGCCGGGCGTCGCCGCGCTCGCCGGCGCCGACGCGAAGGCCTACGCCGAGCCGCAGCTGCGCCAGGTCGGCCAGGGTGCGCTCAGCGTCGCGGCGAGCCTCGCGCCGCACGAGGTCAAGCAGGCGATCGCGCTCGAGCGCGTGCTCGAGCTGTGCTGAGCCAGCGCGCCCGGCCGCCCTCGTGCGTCAGGCCGCCGCGGTCAGCGCGCTGAAGAACTTCGCGCCGCTCGGCCGCGGCCGGTAGGCCGACACGGTCTTCGCGATCGCCGCGATGTGCGCGGGCGTCGTGCCGCAGCAGCCGCCCGCGATGTTCAGGAAGCCCGCGGCCGCGAATTCGCCGACGAGCCGGCCCGTGACCTCGGGCGTCTCGTCGAAGCCGGTGTCGCTCATCGGGTTGGGCAGGCCCGCGTTCGGGTAGCAGCTGACGGCGGTCGGGCCCGCGACGCGCGCGAGCTCCTCGACATAGGGCCGCATCAGCGTCGCGCCGAGCGCGCAGTTCAGGCCGATCGCGAGCGGCCGCGCGTGGCGCACCGAATGCCAGAACGCCGTGACGGTCTGGCCCGACAGGATGCGGCCCGACGCGTCGGTCACGGTGCCCGAGACGATCACGGGCAGCCGTTCGCCCGTGTCCTCCATCAGCTCGTCGAGCGCGAAGATCGCGGCCTTGGCGTTGAGCGTGTCGAAGATGGTCTCGACGAGGAACAGGTCGACGCCGCCCTCGAGCAGCGCCTTGGCCTGCTCGTAGTAGGCCTGGCGCAGCGTGTCGAAGTCGATATTGCGCGCGCCCGGGTCGTTCACGTCGGGGCTGATCGACGCGGTGCGCGGCGTCGGGCCGAGCGCGCCGGCCGCGAAGCGCGGCTTGTCCGGCGTGCTGTACTTGTCGCAGGCCGCGCGCGCGAGCCGCGCCGCCGCGACGTTCATCTCGCAGGCGTACTCGGCGAGGCCGTAGTCCTCCTGCGCGACTGTCGTCGTGCCGAAGGTGTTGGTCTCGATGATGTCGGCGCCGGCGGCCAGGTACTGCTCGTGGATCTCCGTGATCACGTCGGGCCGGGTCAGCACGAGCAGGTCGTTATTGCCCTTGAGGTCCTTGGCGTGGTCCTTGAAGCGCGCGCCGCGGAAATCGGCCTCGCCAAGCTTGTAGCGCTGGATCATCGTGCCCATCGCGCCGTCGAGCACGGCAATGCGTTGCAGCAAAATGGCGGGCAACGCGGCACCGCGCGTGTAGGCGGGGGCCTGTCGATCCGGACCCGGGGTATGCGTGTTCATGCCCCAATTCTATGAAGCACCTGAATCCCACCGAAGCCGCGGCCTATTTGGCCGCCCATCCCGACGCGCTGTTCGTCGACGTGCGCATGGAACTCGAGTACCTGTACGTCGGCCACCCGATCGGCGCGGTCCACCTCGCCTGGTACGAATACCCCGACATGCAGCCGGACCCGGCGCGCTTCGTCGCGCAGCTCAAGCGCGAGGCCGGCGGCGACCGGCCGGTCGTGCTGATCTGCCGCTCGGGCCAGCGCACGCTCGCCGCGGCCGAGGCGCTCGAGGCGGCCGGCTTCGGCGGCGAGATCGTCAACGTGGTCCACGGCTTCGAGGGCGACGCCGACGCGAACTTCCAGCGCGGCCGCATCAACGGCTGGCGCTTCGACGGCCTGCCGTGGGAGCAGATGTGAGCAGGCCCGCGCGCCGAGGCGCGGGCCGCTTCGACGCGGCCTAGCGCGGCGTCTTCGGCGCTGCGCTCGGGCGCGGGCCGGGGCGCTGGCCGTCGTCGCGACGGCGCGTATCGGAGCGACCACCGCCGCCCTCGGGACGGTCGCGACCGTCCTGCGGCCGGCCGTCGGCGCGGCCTGCGGGGCGGCCGCCTTCGGGGCGGCCACCCGGGCGACCGCCGGGCCGGCCGTCACGACGGCCTTCGCCGCGACCATCGCCACGCCCGTCCGGCCGACCGCGCGGTCGGTCGTCGCGCCGCGGCGGCGGCGCCTCGGCCGCTTCCTTGCGCGCGACCTCGAGCAGGGCCGGCAGCTCTTCTTGCGTCACGCCCTTGAGCGCGCAGAAGTTCGCGAGCGTCAGCGTCGTGCGCTCGTAGTCGCGCAGCAGCTGGGCGCGGCGCTGGCGCTCGCCCTCGATCGCGGCGTCGCGCTCCTCGCGCAGCGCGCGGCGGCGCTTGAGCTCCTCGCGCGCGGCGGTCTTGTGCTCGTCGCTGACCGCGCCGGCCGGCTGGCCGTCGAGGTCGACGCGCTGCTCGGCGCGGGTCAGCGCGATCAGGTAGCCGGTCGCGCCCGTGTAGCGGCGGAAGAACGCCGACAGCTGGGCCTTGGTGAAGCGGCCCGGCGCGCGCTGTTGGATATCGGCCTGGATGCGCAGCTTCAGCGGCTTGTGCCCGCCGCCGAACAGCGCGGGGAACAGGGCTTTGAGCGCGGCGCCGACCTCGGCCGGCGAGGCGGCCGGGCCGGACGCGGCAGGCTCGGTGGCCGTATCAGCGGCGTCGGCCGCAAGGTCCGCCGCGCCGGCCTCGGCGTCATCGGCCGCATCGAAGGCATCGGTTGCTTCGGCGGCGGCGGCAGCGCCCTCGCCGGCATCGTTCGCGTGGGCGAGCGCATCGGCGGGCTGGGTCGGCCCAGCCGGCTCATGCGGCACGGCCGGGTCGACGGGTTGGCCCTCGGGCAGGTTCTCGTTCATGAACACGGGTGAAATGCAATGCAGCGCGTATTGTCCATGTTCGGCCGCCTGGCGGCACATCGCGCCTCAATACAGCGTGCGACGCTGGCGTTCCTGCAGCTCGCCGCCGTAGGCGACGCCGTCGATCGCCGCGCCGACGGGCGCCTGCAGGATCAGCCCCGGCGAGGGCAGGTACTCGCGCGACATTTGCGCGACCGCGTCCCACAGGCCCGCGCGCTTCTCGAGCATCCCGCTCATAGGCCGCCGAACACCTTCTTGAGCAGCGCGCTGCCGGCCGCGGCCGGGTCCTGGCGGATCTTCTTCTCCTGCTCGCCGATCATCAGGTACAGGCCGTCGAGCGCCTTGCCGGTCACGTAGTCGTCGATGTTCGCGTCCTCGTGCCTGACGAGGCCGAAGCCCGCGGCCTTGCCCGCGACCGCGGTGTACTTGTCGGCGAGCGCGACGCGGTGCGTGGCCTGCTGGACGATGGGCAGGAACTTCACGCCGAGCGGCTCGCGCGTCTTCGCCTCGAAGAAGCGCGTCGCCGCGTCGTCGCCGCCACGCAGGATGCGCAGGCCGTCCTCGACGCTCATGTCGCGCACCGCGCCGACGAGCAACGTGCGCGCCTGCGGCACCGCCGCCTCGGCGGCGCGGTTCAGCGCCGTGACGAGCTCGTCGATGCGGCCGCCCTGGCCGGTCGCGCGCAGCAGCTTGGCTGGGCCGCGCAGCGACTCGGGCAGGTCGATGCGCACGGCCGCGTTGCCGAGAAAGCCGTCCTGGCGGCCGAGCATGTCGACCGCGTAGCCGGCACCCTTCTCGAGCGCGGCGCGGATGCCGCTCGCCGCGTCGGTTTCGCTGACGCCGGCCCGGGCCGGCGCGCCGATCGCAAGCCCGCAGGGCGCGAGCAGGAACCAACGTCTACGCATTTTTCTGCCTCTCCTCATCAGGGGTCTCGCGAGGCGCCGCGTCGCGCAGCGACGCGACCTCCTGCTCGATCGCGCCGAACACCGTCTGCCCGTCGAGGCCTCGGACCTCGACGCGCAGGCTGTCGCCGAACTGGTAAGTGTCGGCGATCGCTTCCGCGGCGCCCATGCCGACGATCGTACCGGCGCCGAGCCGGCGCGCGCGCGCGGTCCGCGCGATCGCCGCGCCGAAGCCCGCGTCGATGCGTGCGTCGTCGACGCGGCGGCCGTTGCGCTGGCGCTGCACGGCGAGGTCGACGCGGCCCTTGGTCCAGGCCGCTCCGAGTTCGTCGGGCGTCACCGCGACCGGCGCGAACGCCGGCGGCGGCGCCGCGTCGGGCCATTCGCGCAGGCGCCAGCGCTGCATCAGCGCGAGCAGGCGCACGCCCTCGAGGCCGGCCGCGGCCGAGGCGCCGACCGCGATGTCGCCGCAGATCGCCGCGAAGCCGGCCTCGCCCTCGATACCCAGCGACGCGTCGGCGAAGCGCGCGGCCTGGCGCGGTCCGAGCGCGGCGTCGCCGGGCAGCCAGTCGGGCGCGGCGAACGCGCTCGCGCGCGGCAGCGGCGCGAGGCAGCGCTGCGGCTCGAACGCGAACGCGTGGCGCAGCTTGCCGTGGTTGAGCTGGGTATAGAGATCCTCGAGCTGGGGCGAGATGAAGCCCCAGTCGTCGAGCAGCTGCTGCAGGCGCGTGGCGATGCCGGTCGCGTAATGCGCAAGGCTCAGGTCGCGCGACACGACGACGAGCTGGCCGTCGCGCGATCCGTCGGAATAGCTGGCGAGTTTCATGATGCAGGCGAAAGGGCCGGAGTCGGCCGACCGCCGGATTGTGCGATGCCGTCGAAGCGGCGCGTTAAAAAAGGGCCGCGTGAATCGGCGTCGAATCCCCTGCCGCCGATATGGATTGCAGGAAGTCAACCGCGCGTGACCTTGTGCCGTTTGTGCTCCATACCCACGCGTTTCGGTGGTTCGGAAAAGGACTTCTTCTGAGACCATAGCTTCACGGCCGGCGGCGATGATGTTCACGCTTTCCTGCATCGCCTGCCCTTGAAGTCCGGCACTGCGGCCGCAGCTACCGACCTGAGAGGAAACTGCCATGCACATGCTCTACAACTCGCCCAGCTTCATCGTCGTCCAGTTCGACGTGCAAGTAGAGGCCGCGCGCCCGACCGAGCTGCTGCAGGCCAACCCCGAGCTGCAGCTGCGCCGCGGCGGGTTCGAGATCGTCGACAAGTTCGCGCGCAAGGAGATCTTCATCGAAGGCGCGCTCGCCAAGCAGTTCGAGGAAGGCGTGACGGCCCTGATCGAAAGCGAACCCTCGGAAGAGGAGATCGACGATTTCATCGAAGCTTACGCGAATCTGGGCAACCAGCCCGTCGTCATGCACTGAGGCGCGCCGGCGCCGCAACAATGCCCCCTCGATACGGGGGCGCTCCGCCAAAAAATCCCTGTCCGGCATCTTGTTCTGAGCGCAGCCCTGCGCAATGATGGGTCCAACCCGATTGCTGGAGTGGTCCCCATGGTGAAGCGTCTGGCCGAGGCCAGAGCCCCGACGCGAGTCCTGCCCTCGCCCGGCTTGCGCGACGCGCCGGTGCTCGACCGCATGTGCTCGCAGTTCGTGCTGACGCTGCATGTGCGCCACGCGAGCCGCTTCAATCTGCGCCGCGACTTCAACGGCCTGCTGTCGTTCACGGGCCGCCACCTGGTCTGGCCGGTGCGCGTGCTCGGGCGGCTGCGCACCTATCTCGCGACGCGCTGCGTCGGCAACGACAGCTGGGCCGGCCACGACAAGCTCGCCGACGAGGCCTTCCTCGAGCGCTTCGGCGTCTGGAACGGCCCGTTCGCCGAGGCCACGCTGTTCTTCTACCTCGACGAATACGCGAAGGACGCGCCCAAGGACATGATGTCGCTGCTCGCGACGACCTGCGACTGGCTCGAGCGCCAGCTCAAGCGCGAGTCGACGCTCGTCGAGAAGAACATCGACGCGCTCGGCACGCTGCTGCAGCTGAACCCGGCCGAGCGCGCGATCCTGCTCTACGGCACGCTCGCGCGCTATCAGCGCGAGCTGCGCGGCGCGCTCGTCGAGTTCAAGGTCAACACCGCGCAGGAGGCCTTCGCGGCGATCGCCGCGGTCGCCGGCGTCAACGAGCAGGAGGTCGCCGAGGCGCTGCGCGCCGGCTCGCGGCTCGAGCGCATCGGCATGGTCGAGAACCTCATCTCCGAGCACAACATCACCGACCTCGCGGATCTCATGAAGGTCAGCGACCAGCTGCCGCCGGTGCTGATGCGCGAGTACCAGGGCCCCGGCGACCTGATGGCCGTGTTCACGCGCCCGGCCACCAAGAGCGAGCTCGCGCCGGCCGACTTCCACTTCGCGGCCGAGGACCTCGAGCTGCTCGGCGACCTGCTGCGCAACGCGGTGTCGCGCCACGAATGCGGCGTCAACGTGCTGCTCTACGGCCCGCCGGGCACCGGCAAGACCGAGCTCGCCAAGGTCGCCGCGCACGCGGCCGGGCTCGACCTCTACGAGGTCGAGTACGCCGACCGCGACGGCAACTCGCTGTCGGGCCGCGACCGCTACCGCTCGCTGCAGATCAGTCAGGTCTTCCTCAAGGCGAGCAGCAACGTCGCGCTGCTGTTCGACGAGGTCGAGGACGTGTTCCCGCCGCTGTCGACCGACACCGCCCAGTTCATCGCGCGGCTCGACGCGGCGCTCGACGCGCCGGCCTCGGGCTCGGTCAGCGGCAAGGCCTGGGTCAACCAGATCCTCGAGACCAATCCGGTGCCGGTGATCTGGATCACGAACCGCATCGAGCAGATCGACCCGGCGTTCCGGCGCCGCTTCCAGTACCACCTCGAGCTCAAGTCGCCGCCGCCGGGCGCGCGCCTGGGCCTCGTCACGCGCGCGCTCGCGGGCGTCGAGGTCGGCGCCGACTTCGCCGCGCGGCTCGCCGAGCGGCGCGGCCTGACGCCCGCGCAGATCCGCACGGCCGTGCGCTTCGCCCGGCTCGCGGGCCACGGCGCCGACGCCGAGCGCCTGATCGAGCGCCAGCTGCTCAACGCCGACCGCGCGCTCGGCCAGACCGGGCACGAGCGCGGCGCGCGCCCCGTCGTCACCCGGTACGCGCTCGAGCTGCTCAACGTCGAGTCGCGCTTCGAGGTGCCGCGCATCGTCGAGGCGCTGCGCCGCCGCGGCGCCGGCAATCTGTGCTTCTACGGCCCGCCCGGCAGCGGCAAGACGGCGCTCGCCGAGCATATCGCCCAGGCCCTGTCGCGGCCGCTGATGATCCGCCAGGCGAGCGACCTCGCAAGCAAGTTCGTCGGCGAGACCGAGCAGAACATGGCGCGCATGTTCGAGGCCGCGAGCGCCGAGGGCGCCGTGCTGCTGCTCGACGAGGCCGACAGCTTCCTGCGCAGCCGCCGCATGGCCGAGCGCAACTACGAGGTCTCCGAGGTCAACGAGATGCTCGCGGGCATGGAGCGCTTCGACGGCGTGTTCATCTGCACGACCAATCTGTTCGACGAGCTCGACGAGGCCGCGCTGCGCCGCTTCGCCTTCAAGATCCGCTTCAAGGCGCTGACCGCCGCGCAGCGTGAGGCCATGTTCGAGCGCGAGGCCGGCGTCGCGCCGGACGCCGAACAGCGCGAGCGCCTCGCGCGCCTCGACGTGCTCACGCCGGGCGACTTCGCCGCGGTGCGCCAGCAGGTCGAAATCCTCGGCGAGCCGCTGACGCCCGACGAGTTCCTCGCCCAGCTCGAAGCCGAGCACCGCTGCAAACCCGATGTACGCTCGCGGCGTTCGATCGGATTCCAGCACTGATGCCCAGCGTCAAACCCCTTTTCGCCGCCGCGGCCGCGCTCGCCTTCGCCCTGGGCGCCCAGGCCGCCCGGGCGGCCGCCGCCTGCCCGCCGCCGGCGCCCGAGCTCGCGCCCGACCAGGTCGCCGCCTGGGCCGCGCACGCGCAGGACCACGGCGCGCTGTGGCGCATCGAGCGCGACGGCCATGCCTCGTGGCTCTACGGCAGCCTGCACGTCGGCAAGCCCGCATGGATCGCGCCGGGGCCGCACCTGCGCGACGCGATCCGCGCGACCGACACGCTCGCCGTCGAGCTCGACATCAGCGACCCGGCGATCCTGCAGCAGATCCTCGCCGCCGCGCATTTCGACGGCACGCTGCCGGCGGCCTTGCGGGAGCGCCTCGACGCCCAGGCCCGCGCCGACTGCCTGCCCGACGGCGCGCTCGCCGACCAGCACCCGGTCATGGCGCTGAGCACGCTGAGCCTGATCGCCGCGCAGCGCGAAGGCCTGTTCGTGCAGTTCGGCCAGGACCTCGTGCTGATCGGCATGGCCAAGGGCATCGGCCGGCCCGTCGTCTCGCTCGAGACGCCCGAGGTCCAGATGGCGGCGCTGCTGCCGCGCGACCCGCAGGAGCTCGAGGCCTCGCTCGCCGACGGCCTCGACGAGCTCGAGCGCGGCCAGGCCGTCACCCAGCTGCGTCGCCTGAGCGCCGACTGGGCGCAGGGCAATCTCGCCGACCTCGCCGACTACGCGAGCTGGTGCGACTGCGCGCGCAACGAGCGCGAGCGCGCCGAGTTCAGGCGCCTCAACGACGACCGCAACGGCCCGATCGCCGCGCGCATCGCCGCGCTGCACGGCGAGGGCAAGCGGCTGCTCGCCGTCGTCGGCACGCTGCACATGACCGGCGCGCATTCGCTGCCGCAAGAGCTCGAGGCGCTCGGCTTCGTCGTGACCCGCGTCCCGGCCCAGACCACGGCCCCGAACCACTAAGGAGACCCGCGCCATGACCGAGAACCCGTTCGCCAAATTCGTTCCCGGCTTCGACTTCATGCAGGGCCTGGTCAAGAACGCCGGCAGCGCGCTGCCCGGCTTCGGCCAGTGGGTCGCGCCGACGCTCGACCCCGAAGCGCTCGGCAAGCGCATCGACGAGCTGCGCGCCGTGCAGTTCTGGCTCGAGCAGAACGCGAAGATGCTCGGCACGACGGTCCAGGCCCTCGAGGTTCAGCGCATGACGCTTGCGACGCTGAAGACCATGAACGTGCCGCTCGCCGACCTCGGCGAGGCGCTCAAGGTCAAGCCGGCCGCCCCGGCGCCGAGCCCGGCCGCCGAGGCGACCAAGGCCGCAGCACCGGCGGCAGCGAAGACGCGCGCGAAGCCGGCGGGCGGCAAGACGGCCGCGCCTGCCACACCGGCCGACCCGGCCGCCGCGGCGGTCGACCCGCTCAAGTGGTGGGGCGCCCTGAGCCAGCAGTTCACCGAGCTGGCGAGCAACGCGATGAAGGACGTCGCGCCGGTCGCCGAGCAGATGGCCGCGATGGCCGGCGCGGCGACGGCCGCGACGCAGCCGACGGCCAAGGCCGCGCCCGCGAAGACGGCGGCCGCGCGACCCGCCGCGCGCAAACGCAAGGCCTGACCACCGCGCCTCGGTCGCCCGTGCGCGCGCGGCGGCGCAGTTAAAGTCGCCGCCATGAGCGTCACTACAGACCCGGCCGCC
Source organism: Roseateles sp. (assembly GCA_019232985.1). Next base: position 14,189 of record JAFAMW010000012.1, read on the forward strand.
GATTCCGCCCGTCGCGCCGCGCGGCAGCAGCAGGTGCTGCAGGCCCTCGCGCCGCTGCTGCCGCCGCACGCGCTGCTGTGGCAGTCCGAGGACACGACGCCCTACGAATGCGATGGCCTGACGGCCTACCGCGAGCGCCCGCTCGCGGTCGCGCTGCCCGAGACCGAGGCGCAGGTCGCGGCCGTGCTGCGCGCCTGCCACGCGCTGCAGGTGCCGGTCGTCGCGCGCGGCGCGGGCACCGGCCTGTCGGGCGGCGCGATGCCCAATGCGGCCGGTGTGACGCTCGCGCTCGCGAAGTTCCGCAAGATCGTCGCGATCGACGCGCTCGCGCGCACCGCGACGGTCCAGTGCGGCGTGCGCAACCTCGCGATCTCCGAGGCCGCGGCGCCCTACGGCCTTTACTACGCGCCCGACCCGAGCAGCCAGATCGCGTGCACGATCGGCGGCAACGTCGCCGAGAACTCGGGCGGCGTGCATTGCCTGAAGTACGGCCTGACCCTGCACAACGTGCTGTCCGTGCGCGGCTACACGATGGCCGGCGAGGCCGTCGAGTTCGGCGGCCGCGCGCTCGACGCGCCGGGCCTCGACCTGCTCGCGGCCGTCGTCGGCAGCGAGGGCATGCTCGCCGTGATCACCGAAGTCACGGTCAGGCTCGTGCCCAAGCCCCAGCTCGCGCGCTGCATCATGGCGAGCTTCGACGACGTCGAACAGGCCGGCGCGGCCGTCGCGGCCGTGATCGCCGCAGGCATCATTCCGGCCGGGCTCGAGATGATGGACCGGCCGATGATCGCCGCGGTCGAGGACTTCGTCCACGCGGGCTACGACCTCGACGCCGCGGCGATCCTGCTGTGCGAGAGCGACGGCACGCCCGAGGAGGTCGCCGAGGAGGTCGCGCACATGGAGGCCGTGCTCGCCGCGGCCGGCGCGACGCGCTGCGAGGTCAGCGCCGACGAGGCCCAGCGCCTGCGCTTCTGGAGCGGGCGCAAGAACGCGTTCCCGGCCTCGGGGCGCATCAGCCCCGACTACATGTGCATGGACTCGACGATCCCGCGCAAGCAGCTCGCGGCCCTCCTCAAGGCGATCGCGCAGATGGAGCAGAAATACGGCCTGCGCTGCTGCAACGTGTTCCACGCCGGCGACGGCAATCTGCACCCGCTGATCCTGTTCGACGCGGCCGACCCCGAGCAGCTCGAGCGCTGCGAACGCTTCGGCGCCGACATCCTCGAGACCAGCGTCGCGCTCGGCGGCACCGTGACCGGCGAGCACGGCGTCGGCGTCGAGAAGCTCAACAGCATGTGCGTGCAGTTCGCGCCCGAGGAGCGCGAGGCGATGCTCGCCGTGAAGGCCGCGTTCGACCCCGCCGGCCTGCTCAACCCGGGCAAGGTCATCCCGACGCTGCACCGCTGCGCCGAGTACGGCCGCATGCACGTGCGCGGCGGCGCGCTGCCGCACCCCGACCTGCCGAGGTTCTAGTGCTCGAAACACTGCAAGAACGCATCCGCGCCGCCGCCGCGAGCCGCGAGCCGCTCGAGCTGCGCGGGCACGGCAGCAAGGCCTTCTACGGCGAGGCGCCGCGCGGCGAGCCGCTCGAGCTCGGCGCCCTGCCCGAACTCGCCGGCATCGCGAGCTACGAGCCGAGCGAGCTCGTCGTCACGGTCCGCGCGGGCACGCCGCTCGCCGAGCTCGAGGCCGCGCTCGCGGCCGAAGGCCAATGCCTGCCGTTCGAGCCGCCGCGCTTCGGCGCGCGCGGCACGGTCGGCGGCATGGTCGCGAGCGGCCTGTCGGGCCCGGCGCGCGCAAGCAGCGGGTCGCTGCGCGACCATCTGCTCGGCGCGACGCTGCTCGACGGCCGGGGCCAGGCGCTGCGCTTCGGCGGCACGGTGATCAAGAACGTCGCCGGCTACGACGTCGCGCGCCTGCTCGCGGGCAGCCTCGGCGTGCTGGGCCTGATCGCCGAGGTTTCGCTCAAGGTACTGCCCGCGCCCAAGGCGCGCGCGACGCTGCGCTTCGACCTCGACCAGCGCGCCGCGCTCGAGCGCCTGAACCGCTGGGGCGGCGAGCCGCTGCCGATCAACGCGAGCGCCTGGTGGGACGGCGCGCTCGTCGTGCGCCTGGCCGGCGCGCGCGCGGCCGTCGACGCGGCCTGCGCGGAGCTCGGCGGCGACGTCATTCCCGAGGCGATGGCCGCGCCGTTCTGGGACGGCCTGCGCGACCAGTCCGACGAGTTCTTCGTCGGCGCCGCGCGCGCCGTCCAGGGCGGCGCCGCGCTATGGCGGCTCGCGCTGCCGCAGACCGCCGCGCCGCTCGAGCTGCCCGGCGAGCAGCTCGTCGAGTGGGGCGGCGCGCAGCGCTGGGTCGTCACGCCGCTGCCGGCCGCGCGGCTGCGCGAGCTCGCGGCCGCGGCCGGCGGCCACGCGACGCTTTTCCGTTCGCTCGACAAGCGCGCCGGCGCGTTCGCGCCGCTCGCCGCGCCGCTCATGAAGATCCATCGCGAGCTCAAGGCGCGCTTCGACCCGGCCGGCGTGTTCAACCCCGGCCGCCTCTACCCCGAGCTCTGAACCGCCGCGCCATGCAAGTCCAACTCTCGCCCGAATTCAAAGGCACGCGCGAAGGCGAGGCCGCCGAGGCCATCCTGCGCGCCTGCGTGCACTGCGGCTTCTGCACCGCGACCTGCCCGACCTACCAGCTGCTCGGCGACGAGCTCGACGGCCCGCGCGGCCGCATCTACCTGATGAAGCAGGTGCTCGAGGGCGCGGCGCCGACGCGCGCGACGCAGCAGCACCTCGACCGCTGCCTGAGCTGCCGCAACTGCGAGACGACCTGCCCGTCGGGCGTGCAGTACGGCGCGCTGCTCGAGATCGGCCGCGACATCGTCGAGGCCAAGGTCGCGCGGCCGCGCGGCGAGCGCCTCAAGCGCTGGCTGCTGCGCGAGGGCCTGAGCTCGCGCGCGTTCGCGCCGATGCTGCGCCTCGGCCAATGGTTCCGCCCGCTCGTGCCCGCGGCGCTCAAGGCCAAGGTGCCGGCGGCCGCGCCGCGCCGCGCCCATGCGTGGCCGCAACGCCACCACCCGCGCAAGGTGCTGCTGCTGACCGGCTGCGTGCAGCCGGCGCTCGCGCCGAACATCAACTCGGCGACCGCGCGCGTGCTCGACGCGGCCGGCATCCAGACCCTCGTCGCCGACGCCGCGGGCTGCTGCGGGGCGATCCGCCTGCACGGCGCCGACCACGCCGGCGGGCTCGCCGACGCGCGCCGCAATATCGACGCGTGGTGGCCGCTCGTCGAGGGCCTCACGGGCCTCGGCCGGGTCGAGGCGATCGTGATGAACGCGTCGGGCTGCGGCGTGACGGTGCGCGACTACGCCCGCCTGCTCGCCCACGATCCGGCCTATGCGGCCAAGGCCGCGCGCGTGACCGCGCTCACGCGCGACCTCTCCGAGCTGCTGCCCGAGCTCGCGCCGCGGCTGCGCCCCAAGCTCCGCCGCGCATTCCCGAAGCTCGCCTACCACCCGCCCTGCACGCTCCAGCATGGCCAGCAGCTGCGCGGCGGCGTCGAGGGGGGCTTGCGCGAACTCGGCTTCCAGGTCGAGCTCGCCGTCGCCGATGCCCAGCAATGCTGCGGCTCGGCCGGCACCTACGCGGTGCTGCAACCCGAGCTCGCGACGGCGCTGCGCGACCGCAAGCTCGCCGCGCTCGCGCCGCGCGAGGCCGCCGTGATCGTGTCGGCGAACATCGGCTGCATCCAGCATCTCCAGTCGGGCACGGCGACGCCGGTGCGCCATTGGGTCGAGGTGCTCGACGAGGCGCTCTGAGCTGCAAGCGGCCGTCTCCGCGCGGCGGTCCGGCCGATGCGCGCGATCGTGTCGAGTGCCGCCGGCTCCCCCGCGAACGGGATCCGGGCCTGGCCCTATGCTTGGGGTATCGGAACGCCATCAAGGAGTCGGCAATGCAATGGGAAGGCGAGCGCGAGAGCGACAACGTCGACGACGTCCGCGGTGACTCGGGCGGCGGCGGCATCGGCGTGCGGCATGTCGGCATCGGCGGCATCGTCGTCGCGCTGCTCGTGTCCTGGCTGTTCGGCCTGAACCCGTTGACCGTGCTCGGCCTCATGCAGGGCGGCGGCGGCGCGCAACTCAGCGCGCCCGCGCCGCGGCCAGCCGCCCCGGGCCAGACCGAGGACAAGGAGTTCAAGTTCGTGCGCGTCGTGCTCGCGAGCACCGAGGACGTCTGGGGCGCCTACTTCGCCGAGCATGGCCAGAAATACCCGCCGCCGCGGCTCGAGGTCTTCCGCGGCCGGTACCCGACCGCCTGCGGCATGGGCGCCGCCGCGATGGGGCCGTTCTACTGCCCGGGCGACCGCAAGGTCTACCTCGACCTCGACTTCTTCGACACGCTCGACCACCAGCTCGGCGCGCCCGGCGTGTTCCCGCGCGCCTATGTCGTCGCCCACGAGGTCGGCCACCATATCCAGAACCTGCTGGGCACGACGGCCAAGGTCGACGCGGCGCGCCAGCGCCTGTCCGAGACCCAGTACAACGCGCTCAGCGTGCGCCTCGAGCTGCAGGCCGACTGCTACGCGGGCGTCTGGGCCGCGCGCGCCGAGCAGAGCAAGCACTGGCTCGGCCAGGGCGACGTCGAGGCCGCGCTCAACGCCGCCGCCCAGATCGGCGACGACACGCTGCAGCGCCACGCGCGCGGCACCGTCGTGCCCGAGAGCTTCACCCATGGCACGAGCGCGCAGCGCGTGAACTGGCTCAAGCGCGGCATGGCACGCGGCGACCCGGCCGACTGCGACACTTTCGGCGCAAAGACGCTCTAGCGAGATGTCGGAATTCTTTACGCCCCCCGAACAAGGTGTCCGTCCGGCCTTCCTGACCGGACGAATATTCCTTAGGATACAGGTACTTGCGATGCCCGGCCGGGTATTGGCGTGATTTGTGCTTTAAATCCTGCAACGCAGCCGCTTACAGGATCGAGCGGGGCCCTGTAACCGAGGTAAGGCCAAATGAACCGAAGCGAAAACCAGAAGCCGGACGCGCGTCCGACGCCCGAGCCGGGTCCGGGGCTCGAGAAGCCCTCGCGCCGCCGCCTGCTGCGCGGCGGCCTCGTCGCGGCGCCGGCCGTGCTCGCGCTCAAGAGCACCCCGGTGCTCGCTTGCAACTGCAAGCTGCCCTCGGGCTTCTCGGTGTCGGGCAACCTCAGCCATGGCGGGGCGAAGAACTGCACCCAGCCGACCTCGACGCCGTCGGGGTGGAGCGGGCGCTGCAGCGGCAGCCCGCTTTGCTACAACTCGACGAACTGGCGCACGACCGACCACTTCGGCGGCGCGAGCGGCGGCGGCACCAAGGGCTGCGGCCTGGTGACCAACGGCACCTACGGGAACCATCCGCTGGCCACCTGCCTGAACCTCGGCGACTCGCACCCTCAGGCGCTCGCGACCGCCTGCTACCTCGAGGGCTGGCGCAGCGGCAGCCTCGACGGCAGCACCGGCTTCCCGCACTATTCGACGATCGCGGCGGTCTGGAACGGCTATTGCGCGGGCAGCTACAGCCCGACAGCCGGCGTCACCTGGAACCAGACCCAGATCCACAATTACCTGCTCTACCTGACGGGCCAGGCCACCTGAGTCGTGGGCCCGGCCGTGCTGTCGCCCAGCGGGCCCTGGAGCCTCGCGCCGCCGCCAGCGGGCCGGCTCAGCAAGGACGTGCCCGACGGCCGCCTGCTGTTCGACGCCGATAGCGGCACGACCCGCCTGCTCTCGCCGCTCGGCGTGTTCATCGTCGAGCTGCTCGAGCGCCAGCGCGGCGCGTGCAGCACGGCCGAGATCGTCCGCGCCGTGCACCTCGAAGAGCCCGAGTCGTCGAACCACGAATGCCTGAGCGCCGTCGAGACGGCGCTCGCGGAACTCGTCGACGCGCGCCTGATCGCGGCCCGGCGTCCGTCGTGAAAGTCGGCGAGCTCTCGGCCCGCGAGCTCGGGCAGGCGCTGCGCGGCCCCGGCCTGCGCGTCGCGACCGGGCCGTTCCAGTGCCGCTTCGGCAGCGACATCGCGGCCGTCGGCCCCGAGCTCGCGCGCCTGTACGCCGAGCACGAGCTCGTCGCGGCCGACGATTCGTTCATCGACTTCCACGTCCGCGTCGCGTCGAGCGGCGGCCTGCGCCGCTGGATCCGCCCCCAGGCGCTGTTCAGCGTCGACGCGGTCACGCCGTTCTCGCCGCTGCCGCGCAGCCAGGCGCTCGCGATGCTCGAGTGGGGCCTGAACTGGTGCGTGACCGCCTACTGCCACCACCAGCTCGTGCTCCACGCGGCCTGCGTCGCGCGCGCGGGCCGCGCGATGATCCTGCCGGCGCCGCCGGGCTCGGGCAAGAGCACGCTGACGGCGGCGCTCGTGCACCGCGGCTGGCGCCTGCTCTCGGACGAGCTCACGCTGGTCGACTACGACGCCGCGCACCTGAACGGCACGACGCGGCCGGTCAACCTCAAGAACGACTCGATCGGCGTGATCGCGCGCTTCGCGCCCGAGGCGGTGCTGAGCCGGCCGATGCACGACACGAGCAAGGGCACGGTCGCGCTCATGGCGCCGCCGCCGGCGAGCGTACGCGCGGCCGCCGAGCCGGCCGTGCCGGCCTGGATCGTGCTGCCGCGCTGGCGCGCCGGGGCGAGCGCGCGCCTGACGCCGCTCGAGCCCGGCGCGGCCTTCATGCAGCTGGCCGAGAACGCGATGAACTACCACCTGCTCGGCGCGACCGGCTTCGAGGCGCTCGGCCGCCTCGTCGACCGCTGCGAGGCCTGGCAGTTCGAGTACGGCGAGCTCGACGAGGCGATCGCCGCGCTCGACGCGTTCGCGCCGCTCGGACCGAAGGGCGCCGCATGATGGCGCCCGTGTTGCTGATCGACGTGCTGCGCGAGCCCGCGCGGATTCGCGGCCTCGGCCCCGCGCAATGGGACCTGCTCGTGCGCCAGGCGCGCCACGCGAACCTGCTCGGCCGCCTCCACGCAATCCTCGCGCGCGCCGACCTGCTCGACGCGGTGCTGCCGGCCGCGCTCGTGCACCTGCGCTCGGCCGCCGTGCTGGCCGAGCGCCAGCACCAGTCGGTGCGCTTCGAGACCGCGAAGCTGCGCGACACGCTCGCCGGCCTCGGCACGCCGCTGCTCCTGCTCAAGGGCGCGGCCTACGTCGCGGCCGGCCTGCCCGCGTCGCTCGGCCGCGTGTTCGCCGACGTCGACATCCTCGTGCCGCGCGCGCGGCTCAGCGAGGCCGAGTCGGCGCTGCTGCTGACCGGCTGGATCGGCGCCGTGCACGACGCCTACGACCAGCGCTACTACCGCGAGTGGATGCACGAGCTGCCGGCCATGCGCCATATGGAGCGCGGCACGGCGCTCGACGTCCACCACACGATCCTGCCGCCGACCGCGCGCCTGCACCCCGACCCGGCCCTGCTGTTCGAGGCTGCGGTCGCCCTGCCCGACCTGCCCGGCGTGGCCGTGCTCGCGCCGACCGACATGGTGCTGCACAGCGCGACCCACCTGTTCTTCGACGGCGAAGTCGACAACCTGCTGCGCGACCTCTCCGACCTCGACCTGCTGCTGCGCCATTTCGGCGCGGCGCCGGCGTTCTGGCTGGCGCTCGTCGCGCGCGCGCGCCGGCTCGAGCTGACGACGCCGCTGCGCCTCGCGCTGCGCCATTGCCGGCGCGTGTTCGCGACGCCGATCCCGGCCGAGACCTTCGCCGCGGTCGCCGCCGAGCGCGCCGTGCCGCTGCTCGACTTCGTCTACGCGCGCGCACTGCGCCCGCCGCACGCCAGCGCGGCCGACCGCTTCTCGCGGCTCGCCGCGCGCCTGCTGTACCTGCGCGGCCATTGGCAGCGCATGCCGCCGCTGCAGCTCGCGCGCCACCTGATGCACAAGGCGCTGTTCCCGCCCAGGCCGCAACATGTGCCGCTGCCGCGCGCGGCCGACCCCGGCGACGCACGCTGAAGCGGCGCCGGCGTGACGGCCCGAAGGCGTTGCGCTTTGTCCACGACGCAATGAGACAGTCGGGCGCGGCGCGAACTAGTGCGCACAGGCGAATCGCCCGCCCATGGGACGGGGCGCGCATACTCGCTGGCATCATGGCCCCAACCGTCTCGACGCCCGGGGACCCGCGCCTGCGCCGGCGTTGGCCCGCGATGGTTCTGCCGCTCGTGCTCGGCAACGCGCTCGTGCTCGTGCTCTGCATCGAGGGCATGGCGCTGCTGTCGGCCGCGCGCGCCTATGTCGGCGGCGAGAGCCTGTGGTCGAAGTCGCGCGCGATCGCCGTGCGCGAGCTGCGCGCCTACGGCGCCACCGGCAGCGCCGAGCACCTGAAGAACTTCGAGCTCCACCTCGACGTGCCGCTCGCCGACCACGAGGCGCGCCGGCTCATGGCGGCGCGCGCGCCCGACCTCGACGCGATCACGGCCGCGTTCATGCGCGGCGGCGTCGCCGCCGACGACGTGCCGCAGATGGTCCACCTGTACCGCTGGTTCGGCGAGACGCCGCTGCTGCGCCCGACGATCGCGGCCTGGGAACAGGGCGACATCCGCATCGCGCGGATCCAGCGCATCGGCGAGCAGCTGCAGATCGCCGTCAACGAGGCGGAGCATGGCTCGGCCGCCGCGCGCGAGCGCCGCGCCGCGCTCGCCGACGAGCTCGACCGGGTCGAGGACGAGCTCGTCGGGCTCGAGCAGACCTTCAGCGCCGCGCTCGCCGCGTCGTCGCGCGCGGCCTTCGACATCCTGAGCGCGACGATCGTGGTGAGCACCGCCGTGCTCACGCTGTTCGCGCTGCTCGTGCTCGCACGCGGCCTGCGCCGCGAAGCCCGCGACGCCGCCGCGCTGCGCTCGGCGAACCGGCGCTGGCAGCTCGCCGCCGACAGCGACAGCCTGGGCGTCTTCGAATGGTGGTCCGAAGCCGACGAAGTCCACCTCGACCGCCGCGCCTGCATGACCTTCGGCTTCGAGGCCGGCGCCGACGACCTCGTGATCGCCCGCGAGCAGCTGTTCCGCCACGTCGACCTCGCCGACGCGCGCAGCCTGCGCCTCGCGCTCGACGAGGTCGTCGCGGAGGGCGGCTCGCTCGCGCACCGTTTCCGCGTGCGTGCGACCAGCCCCGACGGCGCGCCGCGCCTGCGCTATGTCGAGATCACGGGCACCGTCCACGATGCCGGCGCGGGCGTGCTGCGCCTCGTCGGCATCACGCGCGACGCGAGCGAGCGCGTCGCCCAGGAGCGCCTCGCGAGCGACAAGCTCACGGCCGAGCGCGTCGCGTCGGCGCGCATGCAGTTCCTGTCGCGCCTGAGCCACGAGCTGCGCACACCGCTGAACGCGGTGCTGGGCCTGTCGGAGCTGCTCTCGATCGACCCCGACGAGCGCCTGAGCGCGCAGCAGCACCAGCGCGTCGGCATGATCAACGCGGCCGGCAAGCACCTGCTGCACCTCGTCGACGACGTGCTCGACATCAGCCGCATCGACGCGGGCCGCTTCAGCCTCGAGTGCGGCTCGACCGAACTCGAGCCCGTGATCCGCACGGCGCTCGCGCTCAACGTCGGCCACGCGCAGGACGCGGGCGCGCGCCTCGAGGTGCGCGCGCCGGCCGGCGTGCGCGTCTGGGCCGACCCGCAGCGCCTCGGCCAGGTGCTGACCAACCTGCTCAGCAACGCATGCAAGTACAACCGCCCGGGCGGCCGCGTCGTGCTCGACGTGCTGCCGCAGGGCGAATGGGTCGAGATCGCGGTCAGCGACGAAGGCGCCGGCATCAGCGAGGCCGACCTCGGCCGCCTGTTCCAGCCCTTCCAGCGCCTCGCCGCGACCGCCCAGAAGCCCGGCACGGGCCTGGGCCTGACGATCGTCAAGCTGCTCGTCGAGCAGATGGGCGGAGGCATCAGCGTGCGCAGCACGCCGGGCCAGGGCTCGGTGTTCACGGTCAACCTGCGCGCGATGCAGACCGAGGCGGCCCACGCCTAGGGCGGGCGCCTAGGGATTGCCTGTCGCGTATCTGTGCAGCACGAGGGACTTGCGCGGCGCGCGGCGCGGCGCGATCCAGATCTAAACTGACTCCATGCCGCACCTGCTCGCACTCGACCAGGGCACGTCCAGTTCGCGTGCCATCGTCTTCGACCTCGCCGGCCGCATCGTGGCCAGCGCCCAGCTCGAATTCCGCCAGTCCTACCCGCAGCCGGGCTGGGTCGAGCACGACCCGCTCGAGATCTGGCAGACCCAGCTCGCGGTCGCGCGCAACGCGCTTGCGCGCGCCGGGCTCGCCGCCACCGACATCGCGGCGATCGGCATCACCAACCAGCGCGAGACCGTCGTGCTGTGGGAGCGCGCGAGCGGCCGGCCGCTGCACCCGGCGCTGGTCTGGCAGGACCGCCGCACCGAGGACGACTGCGCGCGCTTGCGCCGCGAAGGCCATGCCGAGCTGATCCGCGCGCGCACCGGCCTCGTCGTCGACGCCTATTTCTCGGCGACCAAGCTGCGCTGGCTGCTCGACCAGGTGCCGGGCGCGCGCGCGCGCGCCGAGGCCGGCGAGCTCGCCTGCGGCACGATCGACACGTGGCTGCTGTGGCAGCTGACCGGCGGTGCCGTGCACGCGACCGACGTCAGCAACGCGTCGCGCACCCTGCTCTACGACATCCACGCGAGCCGCTGGGACCCGGAGCTGCTGCGCCTGTTCGACCTCCCGGCGGCGCTGCTGCCCGAGGTCCACCCGAGCGCGCATCGCTACGGCACGACCCTGGCCGAGCATTTCGGCGCGCCGGTCGCGATCGGCGGCGTCGCCGGCGACCAGCAGGCCGCGCTGTACGGCCAGCAGGCGCGTGCGCCGGGCCGCGCCAAGAACACCTACGGCACCGGCTGCTTCATGCTCATGCACAGCGGCACCGAGGCCCTGAAATCGGCGAACGGCCTGCTCACGACGCGCGCCGCGCAAAGCAGCGCCGCGCCCGCGCAGTACGCGCTCGAGGGCAGCGTGTTCATCGGCGGCGCGGTCGTCCAGTGGCTGCGCGACGGCCTCGACCTGATCCGCCACAGCGCCGAGATCGAGGCGCTCGCGGGCAGCGTCCCGGACAGCGGCGGCGTCGTCATGGTGCCGGCGTTCACGGGCCTCGGCGCCCCCTACTGGCAGGGCGAGGCGCGCGGCACCATCGTCGGCCTCACGCGCGGCACGACGGCCGCCCACCTCGCGCGCGCCGCGCTCGACTCGATCGCGTTCCAGAGCGCCGCGCTGCTCCAGGCGATGGACCGCGACGCGCGCGCGGCCGGCGTCGCGCCGCTCGCCGAGCTGCGCGTCGACGGCGGCGCGTCGGTCAACAACGCGCTGATGCAGTTCCAGGCCGACCTGCTCGGCATCCCGGTCGTGCGCCCGACCATGGTCGAGACGACGGCGCTCGGCGCGGCCCAGCTCGCGGCCGCGGCCTTCGGGCTCGAGGGGCTCGCCCAGGACCCCGAGCGCGACACGCGCGTGTTCACGCCGCAGATGTCGCGCGACCGCGCGGCTTCGCTGCTCGCGGGCTGGGAGCGCGCGGTGCGCCAGGCGACGGCGGCCTGACGCGCGGCCGCCGCCCCCTAAGATGCGCGCATGCGCCGCGCCGACCGCCTGTTCCAACTCGTCCAGCTGATCCGCGGCCGCCGCCTGACGACGGCCGACTTCCTCGCCGCGCGGCTCGAGGTCTCGATGCGCACGGTCTACCGCGACATCGCCGCGCTGCAGGCCCAGGGCGTGCCGATCGACGGCGCGGCCGGCGTCGGCTACCGCATGCGCGCGGGCTTCGACCTGCCGCCGCTGATGTTCACGAAGGCCGAGGCGCAGGCGCTCGTCGCCGCGGTGCGCTTGTCGCGCCACGCGCTCGACAGCGGCCTCGCCGCCCAGGCCGAGCAGGCGCTGACCAAGATCCTGCCCGTGCTGCCCGCGCCCGAGCGCGCGGCGGCCGAGAGCCTCGCGCTGTTCGCGCCGCTCGCGGGCCTGACGGCCGATACCAGCGCCAAGCTCGAGCGCCTGCGCGAGGCCACCGAGACGCGCCACAAGCTGCACCTGCGCTATCTCGACCTCGCCGAAGCGCGCAGCGAGCGCGTCGTGCGGCCACTCGCCTGCATGTTCTGGGGGCCGGTCTGGACGCTCGCAGCATGGTGCGAGCTGCGCCAGGACTTCCGCACCTTCCGCGTCGACCGCATCGAGACGCTGACGGTGCTCGACGCGCGCTTTCGCGACGAGGCCGGCAGGACGCTCGCCGACCTGCAGCGGCGGGAGAGCGCCGCCGCGTAGCGGGGCGTAGCGGCGCCGGCCGCTACGGCGCCATCGCCGCGTCGGTCAGCGTCACGACCCAGCGCTCGGGCCGCAGCGCGCGCCGCAGCGCTGCATTGACGCTCGCGACGCTCAGCGCGTCGAGCGCCGCGGCCTCGCGCGCCTGGGTCGCCGCGAAGCCCTCGGGGCGGTCGAACTGGGCCAGCAGCGCGCCCGCGAGCGCGGTGTCGTCGCTGAGCGCGCGGCGCAGCGCGAGGTGGCCCTCGCGGCGCGCGTCGGCGAGCTCGGCCTCGGTGATGCCGTCCTGCAGCAGGCGCGCGATCTCCTCGCGCATCGCCGTCTCGACGCGCTGCGCGTCGGCCGGCGCGGCCGTCGCGTGCAGCGTCAGCGTCGCGGCGTCGCCGAACGGCGGCAGGTTCAGCTGGTAGTCGACCGTGTAGCTCAGCGCGTCATGGCCGCGCAGCCGGTCGGCGAGGCGCGAGCCGCTGGTCATGCCGCCGGCGAGGATGCGTGCGCCGACGCGCAGCGCCATCGCATCGGCGTCGGCGTCGTTGAGCGCGAAGCCCTGGGCCAGGCGGACCTGCGCGGTCGCGCGTTCGGCGCTCGCGCCGGCGCGCGCGGGCGTGACGAAGCGCGCGCCGTCCTCGGGCCGGAACGCGAGCGCGACGCGCGCGTAGGGCGGCAGAGCGGTTTTCCGGCGCTTCCAGTCGCCGAAATCGGCCTCGATCAACGGCGCGAAGTAGCCGGGCAGCGGCCCGACCGCGCTGACGCTCAGCGCGTCGGCCGCGCAGCAGCGCTGCAGGAAGTCGCGCAGCGCGTCGATGTCGAGCGCCTGCCATTGCTCGAGCTGCTCGCGCACGCCGTACGCATAGCCGGGGTCGCCTGGCTTCAGGCCGAAGGCCTGCATGCGGTGCGCGCGCGCGAGCTCGGGCGCCCAGTCGGCGCCATGGGCGTCGGCCGCGAGGCGCGCGAGCATGCGGGCCTTGAGATCGCGGAACGCGCCGGCCGGCAGGTCGGGGTCGCGCAGCAGGTCGCGCACGAGCAGCAGAGCGAGCTGCAGATTCGCGCTCGGCACCGTGAGGCCGACGGTCAGGCCCTGCGGGCCCGGCGCGAGGCTGAGCTCGAGCTGCAGCCTGGCCTTCAGGTAGTCGATCTGCTCGCGCGTGAGCGGCCGGCCGCCGTGGGTGCCTGCGCCGAGCAGTTCGGCGGCCAGCGCGCGCCAGGCCGCGTTGCCGCCCGGCGGCACGCCCCAGCGCAGGCGCAGCAGCAGCGTGACGCGGTCGTTCGGCGTGTGCCGCACGATCGCGGCGATCTGGATGCCGCTCGCGAGGTCGACGCGCTGGACCGCGCGGTCGAGTCCGGCCGCGTCGGTCTCGAATGCAGCACCGCCGGTCGCGACCGCGGCCGGCGCGCGCAGGTCGGCGACGGCCGCGTCGACGTCCTCGTGGCCCTGCACCGGCACCGGCTTGCGGAACCAGCCCGCGAGGCCCGTCAGCGGGTGCTCTTCGACGCGCAGCGCGGTCACGGCCGGGTCGGTCACGCCGAGCACGATCGTGCGGTTGCGCGCGGCCGCGTACCGGTCCGCGACGCGCGCGACCTGGTCGGGCTTGAGCCGCTCGAGCTCGTCGGCGAGCTTCGCGACGAGGCGCCAGTCGCCCGCGCCGACGGCCTGCGCGACCAGCGCCGAGGCCGGGCCCGGCGCGCGCAGCGCCTGGCCCCAGTCGCTGCGCGCGCGCTCGATCGCGACGATCATGCGGCGCTCGTCGTCGGCGCTGCCGAACTCCGCGCGCTCGAGCTGCACGGCCCAGTCCTCGGCCTCGCCGGCGAGCTGCGCGCGCGCGGCGGCCGTGTCGCTGCGCGTCTTGGGCAGGCTCGTGCCGAGGGCCACGGCGAACGGGTCGTGCGTGGGCCGCCAGTCGCGCCACAGGCCCGCGCGATTCGCGGCGTCCGTGAGCACGTCGTTGCGCACCTGCGGCAGCAGGTTGCTCCAGACGAGCAGCGCGGCCGCGTCGGGGTCGGCGAAGCCCGGCACGTGGTAGCCGATCGCGATCGCGGTCTGGTCGGTATGCAACTCGACGACGCGCGGCTCGGTCTGCTGCGGCTCGTCGAAGCTCGGCGCGGGCAGCGGCGCGTCGGGCCGCGCGACGGCGCCGAAGCTCGCCTGCACGGCGGCCAGCGTCGCGGCCGGGTCGAACTCGCCGGCGATCATCAGCACGGCGTTGTCGGGCCGGTAGAACTTCTCGTAGAAGCCGCGCAGCGTGTCCAGCGACAGGTGCTCGATGTCTTCCGTCGTGCCGATCACCGGGCGCGCGTACGGGTGCACGCGGAACGCGCCGGCCGCGAGCGCCTCGATCATCTGGCGCACGAGGCCCGCGCCGCGCATGCCCATCTCGTTGAGCACGATCGGCTTTTCCTTGTCGAAGTCCTGCTGCTCGAGGCGCGCGCCGCGCACGCGCGCGGCCTCGAGGCGCAGCACCTCGGCGAGCGTCGCGGCGTCGGGCAGGAAGTTCTCGGTGTAGCTGGTCGCGTCGATGGTGGTCTGGCCGTTCGCGGTCGGCGCGAGCTTGCGGACCTCGGTGCCCAGGTCGTGGAGCTGCCCCTGGGCGTCGCGCGCGCCGCGAAACGTGACGTGCTCGAGCAGATGGGCCATGCCGGCCTCCTGCGGCCCCTCCATGCGGCTACCGACCTTGTAGGTCACGGTCACGAAGGTCCGACCCGCGCCGGCGACCGGCATCAGCAGCAGTTGCAGGCCGTTGTCGAGCCGGTACTCGCTGATGCCGGCAAGCGTGCGCACCGGCGCCGCTGCATCGACGGCGGCGACCGCGGCGGCCGTGCACAGACAAGCGAGGCCGGCCAGGATGGATTTGATCGACATGCGCCCCCTCCCCAGGGATGAGCGCACTATAGGGGGCCCGGGCGGCGGCCTCAGGCGCGCTGAGCGCCGGCGAACAGGGCGCCGAAGCGCAAGCGGCCGGCGGGCCGCTCGATCCAGCGGTGGAAGGGCACGGACGCGAGGTTCGCGAGGCCCCAGGCGAGGAGCATCATCGCGACGCCGGCCGCGCCGCCGTCCATCTGCTGCTGCTCGAACAGCGCGTTGACGAGCAGGCAGACCGGATAGTGGACGAGGAACAGCGCGTAGGAATGGGTGCCGAGCCAGCCGACCCAGCGGCCGAGACGGCGCCGCGCGAGCGGCTGCAGGCCGCCGCGCTGGTGATGCCAGTGCAGCGCCGCGAGCAGCCAGGCCGCGACGAGCGCGACGGCGATGCGGTCGCGCCATTCGAGACCCAGCGCGAGCAGGCCGACGGCGCTGATCAGCGCGAGGTGCGCGGGCGCCTGCTCGGACTTAAGCGCCCAGTGCAGCAGCGCGCCGAGGCCGTAGGCGCCGAAGAAATACAGGCCCCAGTTGTCGAGCCCCGGGTTGCGGTTGAACAGCCACAGCGAGGCCGTCGCGAGCGCGAGCACGAGCAGCGGCCCGACGACGCCGCGCCAGGCCAGCGCCAGGCGCGAGAACTCGAGCCGGCGCGCGAGCCACAGCAGCAGGATCAGCAGCGCGAACAGCTGGAAGTCGACGGCGACGTACCAGGCGCCGGCCGTCAGCGCGTCGTGGCCGAGCACGCCCTGCAGCAGCAGCGCGTGCGAGAGCAGCTGGGCGAGCGTGACCTCGTCGGGCACGAGCTCGGGCAGCCAGGGCCGCACGAGCAGGCCGCAGCCGAGGCTCAGGCCGACCGCGGCCATGAAGGGCAGGGTCAGGCGCAGGTAGCGGCGCCACAGCAGGCCCGGCACCGCGAGGTCGACGAGGCGGCCGCGCTTGGAAAGCGCGCGCGCGGAAAGAAAGCCGCCGACGACGAGAAAGACCTGGACGGCGAGGCGCGCGTGCCGGTACAGCCCGGCGATCACGGCCGGCAGCAGGGTCTGCACGGCGTCGGCGATCGGTCCGTAGGCCGACAGGTGGTGGAGCACGATGAGCTGCGCCGCGACGGCCTTGAGGGCGTCGACATGGAGCAGGCGATCGTGGGGGTGGGGTACTGCGGCGGACGACGGCATGGCGCCAGAGCGCCTCGAGGACGCGGATTCTTATGGGCGAGGGACTATTTTAAGCGGTCGCTGCGGACCGCCCCGCCCGGGACGTAACGCTTTGCAAGCCGTGCCTCGGCCGCGGCGTGCGTTCTAGCCCGGAGCCGTTACGCGTCGGGCTTCTCGATCCGGGCCCGGCGGGGCCGCGCAAATCCGGGTATGGTCGCGGCTCGATCAAGGCCCGACCATGGACAACACCGACCTCAACGTGCTGCGCAGCGTCGCGGCCTGGCTCGCCGAGGGCCGCGGCGTCGTGCTCGGCACGATCACGCGGACCTGGGGCTCGGCGCCGCGGCCGGTCGGCTCCTGGGTCGGCATCCGCGACGACGGCCAGATCGCCGGCTCGGTCTCGGGCGGCTGCATTGAGGACGACCTGGTCGCGCGGCTGCGCGACGGCGCGCTCGCGCTCGAGGCGCCCGAGCTCGTCGTCTACGGCGTCGGCGCCGAAGCCGCGCAGCGCTTCGGCCTGCCCTGCGGCGGCACGCTCGAGCTCATGCTCGAGCCGCTCGGGGCCGCCTCGCAGGTGCCCGAGCTGCTCGCGCGGCTCGCGCGCGGCGAGCAGGTCGAGCGCCGCCTCGACCGCGCGAGCGGCGCCGTCGCGCTGAGCGTGCCGGCCGGGCCGGGCGAACGCCTGTGCCTCGACGCCGCGCAGCTGCTGAGCCGGCATGGCCCGCAATGGCGGCTGCTCGTGATCGGCGCCGGGCAGATGACGCAGTTCCTCGCCCAGATGGCGCTCGCGCTCGACTACGGCGTGACGGTCTGCGACCCGCGCGACGAATACCCGTTCGAGGTGGCGGGCGCGCGGCTCACGCGCGCGATGCCCGACGACGCGGTCACCGCGTTCGCGCCCGACGGCCATAGCGCGATCGTCGCGCTCACGCACGACCCCAAGCTCGACGACCTCGCGCTGATGGAGGCGCTGCGCTCGCCGGCCTTCTACGTCGGCGCGATCGGCTCGCGCGTGAACCAGGCCAAGCGGCGCGCGCGGCTGGCCGAGCATTTCGGCCTGATCGAGGTCGAGCTCGCGCGCCTGCACGGGCCCGTGGGCCTCGCGATCGGCGCGCGCACGCCGCCCGAGATCGCGCTGTCCATCCTCGCCGAGATGACGGCCGAGCGCTACGGCGCGCGCGGCACGCCGGCCGCATCGGCGGGCACGGCGTCCGGCTGCGCGACCTGAGCCGGGGGAAGGCTCGTTTTCAGCGCATCGTGTAGCCGCGGCCGTCCATGCAGGCCTCGACCGCGCGGCTGAACACGCTCGCGTCGTTCGCCGACGCGGGCTGCGTCGCGGCCCAGCTGTTGCACGCGCGCATGTCGGCTTCCTGCTGCGCGGGCGGCTGGCCGTTGCGCGGGTAGACGATCGGCTCGGGCCGCGGCGGCGCGGGCGGCGGCGAGGGCTGAGCGACGGCCTGGTCGGCCTGCGGCGGCGCGGTCACGACGGCGTAGCCGCCCGGCGCCGGCTGGTAGTACACGCCGTTCGCGTAGTAGTAGGGCAGGCCGCCGACGCGCAGCGTCACGAACGCGTCGGGCAGCACCGGCACGATCACGCCGACCGGCGGCACGATCACGCGGAAGCCGCCGTTCCACGGCCGGTACCAGACGCCGCCGCCGTACCAGTAGCTGCCGCCGCCGAACACGATCGAGACCGAGCCGCGCGGCACGACCGGCGCGAAGAAGCCGACGGCGGGGTAGTAATGGTCGTGGTGATAGCGCGCGTCGAGCACCATGCGGCCCTGCACGTAGCGGTCGTGGTGCTCGTCGGCGAGCGCCGGGGCGGTCGCGAGCGCGGCGGCCGCGGCGAGGGTCAGCAGTTGAAGCGGGCGTTGGAAACGCATGACGGACTCCTTGGACATGCCGGTCCAGCAACGCGGCCGGACTGCGGGCAGCTTACCGATGCCGCGTTGCCGCGGCGTAAAGAAATTCGGCGCCCCCGGGCGCCGGCCGGGGCCACAATGCCCGCATGAGCATCACCCTCCACTACTACCCCAGCAACGCGAGCTTCGCGCCGCATGTCGTGCTCGAGGAACTCGGCCTGCCGTTCGCGCTCGCGAAGGTCGAGCGCGAACGCGGCGCGCACAAGTCGCCCGAGTACCTGAAGCTCAACCCGAACGGCCTGATCCCGGTGCTCGTCGACGGCGATCTGGTGCTCTACGAGACGGCGGCGATCCTGCTCCACCTCGCCGACACCCACCCCGGCGCGGGCCTCGCCCCGGCGCTCGGCACGCCCGCGCGCGCCGAGTTCTACAAATGGCTGATCTGGCTCACGAACACGCTGCAGCCGCTGCTGATCGCGTACTACTACCCCGAGCGCTGGGTCGACGCCGGCAACGCCGCCGGCACGGCCGAGGTCAAGAAGCACGCCGAGGCGCGCATCGCGCCGCTGCTCGACCAGATCGAGGGCCAGCTCGGCCGCGCCGGCGGCCCCTGGCTGCTCGGCGCCGACTACAGCGTCGCCGACGCCCTGTGCCTGATGCTGTGCCGCTGGACGCGCGGCTTCGTGCGCCCGGCGCGCAGCCTGCCGCGCATCCAGGCCTACCTCGCGTCCATGCTCGAGCGCCCGGCCGTGCAGCGCGCGGTCGCGCGCGAGCAGTTGCCGCAGCCGATCGTCTAGGGAGTTATTTGCGCAGCGCGGCGAGCGTTTCGACGCGCTTGAGCAGCTCGCGGTCGTTCCACGGCTTCTTGAAGATGCCGTAGAGGCCCTGGACCTGGTGGACGCGCGCCTGCATCTCGTCGTGGCCGGTGATCGCGATCACGGGCAGGTCCTCGGTGTCGAGGCTGCCCTGGACGGCCTCGATCAGCTCGAAGCCGTTCTTGTTGGGCATCTCGAGGTCGGTGATCATCACGTCGAAGCGCTGCCGGCCGAGCTGCTCGAGCGCGTCGACGCCGTCCTTGGCGAGCGTGACCTTGAGGCCGGCGGCTTCGAACAGCTTGCCGAGCTTGGCGCGCGCGACGGCCGAGTCGTCGACGATCAGGATCGCCGCCGGGCCGGCCGGCCGGGTCGCGGCGCCGCTGCGCGTCGCGGGCGCGTCGTCGAGGACGTCGTCGCCGCGCCGGCCGGTGCAGAACCAGACCAGCAGGGCGAGGGGAACGGCGATCAGGAAGGGCAGGGCATAACTGCTCAGTCCATCTGACAGGGCGTTCAGCATGCGCGGGGCTCCGGAAGTCTTCGCGCGATTGTGTCAGGCGGCCGGCCAGTGGCGCGCGAACACCGGGGCGAGTTGCGGATGCGCATCGACGCGCTGCAGCAGCGCGTGAAATGCTGGGCGGCGCTGCGCGAGCGCCTTGCGCGTCGCGCTCCAGCGCGACACGACGCCGGCGAGCAGGTCGAGCGCGCCGGGCACCGCGCCGCCGAGAAAGGGCTGCTCGGTCGCGGCGAACTCGTCGGCGAAGATCTTCCAGTGGCGGTGCAGGGTCGCGCGCGTGCCGTCGCGCATGCGCTGCGTCGTCGCCTCGTCGACGTCGATGCAGTAGCGGTCGGGGAAGTCGATCACGCTGATCAGCGCGTAGCAGTTCGCGGCGATGTAGACGAGGCCGCGGATCGCCTGCGCACGCGCGGCCGGGTCGGCCGGCAGCAGGCCGCTGTCGGGGTGGGCGAGGCCGAGGTGGATCAGGATCGCCGCGCTCTCGCTGAGCACGCTGCCGTCGTCGAGCACGAGCGTCGGGATCTGGCCGAGCAGGTTGATGCGCGCGAGCTCCTCGCTGCCGGGGCTCGGCTGCCACGAGGCGGCCTCGACCGCCTCGAAGGGCTGCCCGAGCAGCACCAGCGCCGCCTCGACGGCGGCCGAACCCGAACCCTTGGTACCGTAAAGCTTCATCGCCGACCTCCCCGATCGATCCGTTGGGCTCTTTTTCCAGGCCCGTCTTGTTACTGGTGCTTGTGGAGCTGCTCGACCGCCGCGAGCATGGCCTTGACATGGCCCTCGGGCGCCATGCTCGAGTACACCGCCTTGACCTTGCCGTCCTGGCCGATCAGGAACGAGACGCGGTCGGCCATGCCGCCGGGCACAAGCACGAGCTTGGCGTCGTAGGACTGGATGACCTTGGAGTCGGGGTCGGCCGCGACGGCGAACTTGCTGCGGCATTCCTCGGTCGAGAATTTCCTGACCGTGTCGATCCTGTCGAAGGACATGCCGACCACGCTCGCGCCATGGGCCTTGAACGCGTCGGTCGCCTCGGCGAACAGGTGGGCCTCGACGGTGCAGCCGCTCGTGAAGGCCTTGGGGAAGAAGTACAGCACGACCGGGCCCTTCTTGAGCGCGTCGGCGAGGTGGAAGCTGAACGGCTGGCCGCCGAGCGCGGCATCGGCCGTGAAGTCGGGCGCGGCCGCGCCGACCGGCAGGGCGGCCTGGGCCGCGCAGCTCGCGGCCAGACCGAGGACTGAAATCAGGGCGCGCATGCGCATGGGACTACTCCGGTGGGGAACAACGCAACCCCGCATCATGCCTGGGCTGGCAAAGCCCTGACTCCGTAGTTGCGCGCATGCCGCGAAGTTATGGCCGGCCGGGCTCCCGCTATGGCCGCCGCCCTGCGGCGGCGGCGCGGCCGGCCGGCGCCGGCTTAAGCTTGCAGACTGGCCAGACCCGTCCGACCCATGCTGAAGACCGAAACCCCGAGCACCGCCCACCCCGACCTCGACCTTTACGCGGCGCCCGAGCTGCTGCGCGCGTTCGTCGACGACCAGGTCGAGGCCGTCGCGGCCGTGCGCGCGGCGCTCCCTCAGCTCGAAGCCGCGCTGAACGCGGCGCTGCCGCGCATCGCAGCCGGCGGCCGCCTGCTCTACGCGGGCGCGGGCACCTCGGGCCGCCTCGGCGTGCTCGACAGCGTCGAGCTCAAGCCGACCTTCGGCTGGCCGCGCGAGCGCGCGGTCGCCGTGCTCGCGGGCGGCGAAGGCGCGATGTTCGTCGCCGTCGAGGGCGCTGAGGACGACCGCGGCCTCGGCGCGGCCGACCTCGCCGCGCTCGAGCCCGGCCCGAACGACGTGCTGCTGGCGCTCGCGGCGTCGGGCGGCACGCCCTACGTGCTCGGCGCGATCGAGGCCGCGCGTGCGGGCGGCGCGCTGACGGTGGGCTTCGCGAACAACCCGGGCGCGCCGGTCATCGACGCGGCCGAGCTCGGCGTGCTGCTCGACACCGGCCCCGAGGTGATCTCGGGCAGCACCCGGCTCAAGGCCGGCAGCGCGCAGAAGATGGCGCTCAATACCTTCTCGTCGAGCCTGATGGTCAGACTCAACAAGGTCTACGGCAACCTGATGGTCGACGTGCAGGCGACGAACGCGAAGCTCGTGCGCCGCACCGTGATGCTGACGATGCGCGCGACCGGCTGCGACGAGGCGACCGCGCGCGCCGCGCTCGCGCAGTGCGAGCAGAGCGTCAAATGGGCGATTGTCGTGATCAAGCTCGGCGTCACGCCGGCCGCCGCGAAGGCGCGCCTCGACGCGGCCGCGGGCAGCGTGCGCGCGGCGCTCGCGGCATGAGCGCCCGCACGGCCGCTCCGAAGGGCGCTCACTCCCGCTCGGCGGGACAGCGCGTAGCGCGAAGGGTGCCCCAGTGAACGGGGCGGCCGAGTCCGCTCCCGAGAGCGCCGCGGCGCCGCCGCGCTCGGCCTGGGCCTGGGTGCCCTCGCTGTATTTCGTCGAGGGCGTGCCCTACGTGATCGTGATGACCCTGTCGGTCATCATGTACAAGCGCCTCGGCGTGTCGAACACCGACATCGCGCTGTGGACGAGCTGGCTCTACCTGCCCTGGGTGCTCAAGCCCCTGTGGTCGCCGCTCGCCGAGATGTTCGGCACCAAGCGGCGCTGGATCGTCGCGCTGCAGTTCCTGATCGGCCTGGGCCTCGCGCTCGTCGCGCTCGCGCTGCCGGGGCCGCAGTGGTTCGCGCTCTCGCTCGCGCTGTTCTGGCTGATGGCCTTCGCGTCGGCGACGCACGACATCGCCGCCGACGGCTTCTACCTGCTCGCGCTGGGCACGCACGAGCAGGCGGCCTTCGTCGGCGTGCGCTCGACCTTCTACCGGCTCGCCAACATCGGCATGCAGGGCGGGCTCGTGTTCCTCGCCGGCCGGCTCGAGCAGGGCCACGAGCGCCACCTCGCGTGGGCGCTCGTGCTGGGGCTCGCGGCGGCCGTCTTCGGCGTGCTCGCGGCCTGGCACGGCCTCGTGCTGCCGCGCCCGGCCGCCGACCGGCCCGCGCCGCGCCGCGCCTTCCTGCCCGAGTTCGCGACGGTGTTCGCGGCCTATTTCAGGAAGCCCGGCATCGTCGTCGCGCTCGCCTACCTGCTGCTCTACCGCTTCCCGGAGGCGCAGCTGCTCAAGCTCGCGACGCCCTTCCTGCTCGACCCCGCGGCGCAGGGCGGGCTCGGCCTCGCGACCGAGCAGGTCGGCCTCGCCTACGGCACGGTCGGCCTGAGCGCGCTGACGCTCGGCGGCCTGCTCGGCGGCCTCGTGATCGCGCGCTGGGGCCTGCGCCGCACGCTGTGGCCGCTCGCCTTCGTCATGCACGTGCCGAACCTCGTGTTCCTGCTGCTCGCCTGGGCCCAGCCGACCTCGCTGGCCGTGATCAGCGGCGCCCTCGCGCTCGAGCAGTTCGGCTACGGGCTCGGCTTCACGGCCTACATGATGTTCATGATCCTCGTCGCCGAGAGCGGCGGCGGCGCGTACAAGACCGCCCATTACGCAATCTGCACCGGCTTCATGGCGCTGGGCATGATGCTGCCCGGCATGTGGAGCGGCTGGCTGCAGCAGCAGCTCGGCTACGCGCATTTCTTCGCCTGGGTGCTCGTGTCGACGCTGCCCTCGCTGGCCGTGACCGCGCTGCTCAAAATCCCCGCCGATTTCGGCCGCAAGTAAGAAGAAGAGAAGAAGGACGATGAAGAAAGCCTCTCAACGCCTGCTGTCCCTCGACGCGTTCCGCGGCTTCACGATCGCGTCGATGCTGCTCGTGAACAACCCCGGCGACTGGGCCCACCTGTACGCGCCGCTCGACCACGCGAAGTGGAACGGCTGGACCTTCACCGACTGGATCTTCCCGTTCTTCGTGTTCATCAGCGGCATCGCGATGACGATGTCGCTGTCGGCGCGCGCGCGCGCGCGCGGCGCGAACCGCACCGACCTGCTGCTGCGCACGCTGCGCCGCGGCGCGACGATCATCGCGATCGGCTGGCTGCTCAACTACATCCCCTACTTCAACCTCGCCCATGTGCGCATCCCCGGCGTGCTCCAGCGCATCGGCCTGTGCACGATGCTCACGGCGCCGCTCGCGATCTGGCTCGGCTGGCGCGCCCAGGCGCTCGTCGGCGTCGCGCTGATGGCGCTGTACAGCGCGATCCAGCTGCTCGTGCCGGTGCCCGACGCGGCCGGCGTCGTCCATGCGGGCCTGCTCGAGCCCGGCGCCGACGTCGGCGCGTTCGTCGACCGCACGCTGCTCGGCGCGCACCTGTGGGTGCAGAGCAAGACCTGGGACCCCGAGGGCCTGCTGTCGACGCTGCCGGCCGTCGCGAGCCAGATCGCCGGCCTGCTCGCCGGCCATTGGCTCGCGAGCGAGCGCCCGGCCGCCGACAAGGCGATGGGCTACATGATCGGCGGCCTGCTGCTGCTGTGGGCCGCGAGCATCGGCGACTTCTGGCTGATGCCGATCAACAAGAGCCTGTGGACGCCGCCCTACGTGCTGCTGATGGCCGGCTGGGCCTGCCTGGTCTTCGGCAGCTTCTACTGGCTGCTCGACGCCCAGCCCTACGCGGTCGCGCGCGCGCGGCTCGCGCGTCTCGTGCGGCCGCTCCAGGTGCTCGGCGTGAACGCGCTGTTCCTGTTCGCGCTGTCGGGCCTCGTCGCGAAGATGATGGGCAATATCAAGATCGACGGGCGCTCGCTGCACGCCGTCGTCTACGCGCCGTTCGCGGCGAGCGGGCTCGCGCCGATCAACGCCTCGCTCGCCTACGCGATCGCCTTCGTCGCCGTGATGTACGCCTGCGCGTGGGGCTTGTGGAAGCGCGGCATCGTCGTGAAGGTTTGAGGAAGGAAGACGCCATGGCGCTCCATCGCCGCACCCTGCTCGCCTCCTCGCTGCTGCTGCCCGGCTGCGCGGCGCTGCACCGCCCGGCCGAGGCCCCCGCCGCCAGCGCCGCGGCGGCCGCGCCGCGCGAATTCCGCGGCGCCTGGGTCGCGACCGTCGCGAACATCGACTGGCCGTCGAAGAAGGGCCTGAGCACGGCCGCCCAGCAGGCCGAGGCGCGCGCGCTGCTCGACACGGCCGCGCGGCTGGGCCTCAACGCGATCATCTTCCAGGTGCGCACGAGCGCCGACGCGCTCTACGACTCCAAGCTCGAGCCCTGGAGCGAGTACCTGAGCGGCACGCAGGGCCAGGCGCCCGCGCCGTTCTACGACCCGCTCGCGTTCTGGATCGCCGAGGCGCACGCGCGCGGCATCGAGCTGCACGCGTGGTTCAACCCGTTCCGCGCGCGCCAGAGCAGCGCGAAGTCGGCGCTCGCGGCGAGCCATGTCGCGAACGCCCACCCGGACTGGGTCAAGCCCTATGGCGACCAGCTCTGGATCGACCCGGGCGAGCCGGCCGCGGCCGACCACACCCTCGAGGTCTTCTGCGACGTGATCCGGCGCTACGACATCGACGCGCTGCACATCGACGACTATTTCTACCCCTACCCGGTCAAGGGCGCCGACGGCGCGACGGACCTCGACTTCCCCGACGAGCCGAGCTGGCAGGCCTACCGCGCGGGCGGCGGCGCGCTCGCACGCGCCGACTGGCGGCGCAGCAACGTCGACGCGCTGATCGCGCGCATCCACGAGGCCGCCCGCGCGCTGAAGCCCGGATTGCGCTTCGGCGTCAGCCCCTTCGGCATCGGCAAGCCCGCGCTGCGTCCTGCCGGCATCGGCGGCTTCAGCCAGTACGACACGCTCTACGCCGACGTCGAGCGCTGGCTCGCGAACGGCTGGGCCGACTACATCGTGCCGCAGCTCTACTGGCCGCGCGCGCAGGCCGCGCAGAGCTTCGAGCTGCTGCTCGACTACTGGCACGGCGCGGCCGCGAACCCGCGCGGCGTGCCGGTCTATGCCGGCATGTTCACGAGCCGGGTCACCGGCAAGGACGGCGGCTGGCCGGTCGACGAGATCCTCGGCCAGATCGCGATCCAGCGCGCCCACGCGCCGGGCAGCGGCCATTGCCACTTCAGCCTGATCGCGTTGCACGAGAACCGCGGCGGCATCGCCGACGCGCTGCTCGCCGGGCCGTACGCGACGGCGGCCGCCGCGGCGCCGGCTTCGGCCGTGCCGGTCGGCCCCGTCGGCTGAGGGTTTAACGCCTCTGCGCGCGCGTCGGCCGCACGCACAATCGCGGCCGACAAGCACATCGAGGAGACACGATGACGACGCGCTTCGGGCGTGGCGCCCGGAGCTGGGCCGCCTATGCCCTGGTCCTGCTCGTGCTCGCGGCCGCGGGCCTCGTCGCGTGGGACCGCGCGCAGCAGCCGGCCGAGCCGGACCCGGCCGCGCTGATCGCGCGCGCGGCCCGCTACCACGCGCGCATCCAGCGCGACGACTACGGCGTGCCGCATATCAGCGGGCCGCGCGACGTCGACGTCGCCTACGGCCTCGCCTACGCCCACGCCGAGGACGACTTCGCGACGCTCCAGGACGTGCTGCGCGCGACGCGCGGCACGCTCGCGGCGGTCAAGGGGCCGGCCGGCGCGCCGACCGACTACCTGGTCCAGCTGTTCGGCGTCTGGGACGCCGTGCACGCGGGCTACGCGCGCGACCTGCCGGCCGACGTGCGCGCGGTGCTCGAGGCCTACGCCGACGGCGTCAACCATTACGCGGCCCTGCACCCCGAGCAGGTCGAGCGCGGCACGCTGCCGGTCACGGGCGAGGACATCGCGGCCGGCTTCGTGTTCAAGGCGCCGTTCTTCTTCGGCATGGAGGACCAGCTCAAGCGCCTGACCGCGCCGCCCGACGCGGCCCCTGCCGCGCCCGAGCCGCCACCTGAATCGCCACCCAAGGGCTCGAACGGCCTCGCCGTCGCGCCGCCGCGCTCGGCCGACGGCGCGACGCGCCTGCTCGTGAACTCGCACCAGCCCTATACGGGCCCGGTCGCCTGGTACGAGGCGGTGCTGCAGAGCGGCGAGGGCTGGCATGTCGCGGGCGGCTTCTTCCCGGGCGCGCCGTTCATGCTGCACGGCCATAACGAGCACCTCGGCTGGGCCCATACGGTCAACAAGCCGGCGAGCCTGATCACGATATACAAGCTCACGCTCAAGCCCGACGACCCCGACCAGTACCTGCTCGACGGCCGGTGGCGCCATTTCGAGACGCGCGACGCGGCGCTGCGCGTGAAGCTGCTGGGCCCGCTGACGTGGACCGTGCACCGGCCGCTGCTGCACTCGATTCACGGGCCCGTGCTCAAGACCGAGCGCGGCACGTTCGCGCTGCGCTGGGCCGGCATGGGCGAGGTCGCGCAGCCGCTCCAGTACTTCCGCGAGAACAAGGCGCGCGACCTGGCCGAATGGCGCGCGGCGATCGCGATCAACGCGGTGCCGAGCCTCAACTACGTCTACGCCGACGAGAAGGGCCATATCGGCTTCGTCTACAACGGCCGCTACCCGGCGCTGCCGCCCGACCTCGACGTGCGCCACGACCTGCCCGGCGACCGCTCGGACCTGATCTGGCACGCCTACCTGCCGGCCGCGCGCGTCCCGCAGGTCTGGGACCCGGCCTCGGGCTTCGTGTTCAACAGCAACAACACGCCGCTGCGCGCGACGGGCCCGCAGGACCAGCTGCACGCGGCCGACTTCCCGGCGAGCATGGGCCTCGAGACGCAGATGAACAACCGCGCGCTGCGCGTCGAGGAGACCTGGGGCGCCGACCCGGCGATCACGGCCGACGCGTTCCGGCGCTACAAGTACGACCTGCACTACAGCGATCGCTCCACGGTCGTCGCGCTCGTGGACGAACTGCTGCAGCTGCCCGACCCGGACCTCGCGCCGGCCCGGACGATCCTGCGCGGCTGGGACCGCAACGCCGACCGCGCGAACCGCGCGGCGCCGCTCGCGCTCTTGACCGCCTACCGGGTGCTCGCGCCCGACGGCCGGCGCCTGATGGCGCCCGCGGCCGGCCTGCGCGCGGCGATGCTCGCGCTGCAGCTGCACTACGGCCGGCTCGACCCGCCCTGGGGCGAGGTCAACCGGATCCGCCGCGGCGCGCTCGACCTCGCGATCGACGGCGCGCGCGACACCTACCGCTCGGTCTGGGGCGAGCCCGACGCGGCCGGCCGCCTCGAGGCGCGCGCCGGCGACACCCTGATCATGTTCGTCGAGTGGGACCGCGACGGCCGCCTGAGCTCGCGCAGCGTCCACCAGTTCGGCGCGGCGACGCTCGACGCGCGCTCGCCGCATTACGCCGACCAGACGCCGCTGTTCGTCGCAATGCAGACCAAGCCGGTGTGGTTCACGCCCGCGCAGCTCGCCGGTCATGTGCGCGAGGACTATGCGCCCGGGGCGCGGACGGCGGACCTCGCCCGCTAGGGCTCGACGGCGGCGATGCGCGCGGCGAGCGCCGCGATGCCGGCCTCGTCGAGGTCCTCGGTCGCGACGGTCGCGCGCTCGCGCCAGCGCAGCAGGTGCTTCTCCTGCGACTTGGCGTAATGCGGGTCGTAGTGCTGGCTCATCAGCTCGGCGAACAGCGCGGGCAGCGCGCCCGCGCGCGCCCAGGCCTGCCAGCGCTCGACGGTTTTCTGGCCCTGCAGCTCCCTGAGCCGGTCGAGCGTGAGCGCGAGCGCCTCGCGGTCGGCGCCCAGGTAGGCGTAGTCGCGCAGCAGGTAGGCGAGGCGCGCCTCGGCGCTCGCGACGATCTCGATGCAAGGCGCATGGCGCAGGCGCTCGATCAGCGGCCGCGGCACCGACAGGCGGCCGATGCGCACGCTCTCGGCCTCGATGAAGACCGGCCGCGCGGGGTCGAGCGCGTCGAGCTGGCGGGCGAGCTGGGTCTCGAAGGCCTTTTGCGCGGGCTGCGGCCGGTCCGGCAGCGCACCGAGCAGCGAGCCCTTGTGGCAGGCGAGGCCCTCGAGGTCGATCACCTGCGCGCCGCGCGCCGCGAGCGCCTGCAGCACGCGCGTCTTGGCGCTGCCGGTCGCGCCGCAGACGACGCGCAGCTCGAGCTCGGGCACGCGCGTCGCGAGGCGCTCGATCACGTGGGCGCGAAAGCCCTTGTAGCCGCCCGCGAGCTGCTGGGCGTCCCAGCCGATCAGGCGCAGCCACTGGACGAACGAGCCGCTGCGCATGCCGCCGCGCCAGCAGTAGACGAGCGGGCGCCAGCGCTCGGGCCGCTCGGCCATAAACTCGCGCACATGGCGCGCGATGTTCGCGGCGACCATCGCGCCGCCGACGCGGCGCGCCTCGAACGCGCCCTGCTGCTTGTAGAGCGTGCCGACGATGCGGCGCTCGTCGTCGTCGAGCACGGGCAGGTTGACGGCGCCCGGGATATGGTCGAGCGCGAACTCGGCCGGCGAGCGCGTGTCGATGACGGTGTCGAAGCCGCCGATGTCGGCCGGGCGGACGGGGGTGCGATGGCTCAAGTGGCGGGCGGCTCGGGCGGCCGGGTTGGAGAAGCGGGTGGGAAGGCCGGCGCGTACGCGACGCCGAAGCGCGCGGCCAGCGCCGCGAGGCGCGCGTCGAGCGTCCAGAGCGCGGCGCCCGGCGTCAGCAGCGTCGCCGCGAGCAGCGCGACGTCGACATAGCCGCAACCGAGGCCGTGCAGGCGCTCGCGCTCGATCAGGCCGAGCAGCTCGGCGGGCGTCGCCTGGCGCGCGGGCTCGAGCAAGGCGAGGTCGGCGAGCGTGCGCGCGCGCCCGGGCGGCGTGCCGCAGGCGAGCTCGCCGATCACGAAGGGGTGGGCGAGCGCGCGGTCTTGCGTCAGCAGCTCGACGAGCGCCGCGTTGCGCCCGCGGAAATGGTCGACCCACACCGAGGTGTCGACGAGCACAGCGCTCACCGCGGCGCCACGCCGGGCCGGTCGCGCGGCACCTCGGCCATCTGCGGCGCGCTCGCGCCGAGCGCCGCGAGGCGCCGCGCGGCCTGCACGCGCACAAAGGTCTTGACCGCCTCGCGAAACAGGTCGGCCCGGTCCATGCCCGGGTCGGCCACTTCGAGCGCCTTCTCGTAGAGTTCGTCGTCGATCGTGACGGTCGTTCGCATCGTTCGTCCGGTCATCAAATGTGATGCAATCATGCATCCATGCAAGCATCTTCGCAAGACGGCGAAGGAACAGGACCCCCATGAGCGACCCGATCCGCCTGACGACCTTCTCCCACGGCGGCGGCTGCGGCTGCAAGATCGCGCCCGGCGTGCTCAGCAGCCTCCTCGCGCGCGCGCCGGCCGGGCTCGTGCCGCCCGAGCTGCTCGTCGGCATCGAGACCAGCGACGACGCGGCCGTCTACCAGCTCAACAACGCGCAGGCGCTCGTCGCGACGACCGACTTTTTCACGCCCATCGTCGACGACGCCTACGACTTCGGCCGCATCGCCGCGACGAACGCACTGTCGGACGTCTACGCGATGGGCGGCACGCCGATCATGGCGCTCGCGCTCGTCGGCATGCCGCTCGACAAGCTGCCGCACGAGGTGATCGCCCAGGTCCTCGCGGGCGGCGCCGACGTCTGCCGCGCAGCCGGCATCCCGATCGCGGGCGGCCACAGCATCGACGTGCTCGAGCCGATCTACGGCCTCGTCGCGCTGGGCCTGGTCCACCCGCAGCGCGTGCGCCGCAACGCCGACGCACGGGCCGGCGACGCGCTGATCCTCGGCAAGCCGCTCGGCGTCGGCCTGCTGTCGGCCGCGCTCAAAAAGGGCCTGCTCGACGCGGCCGGCTACGCCGAGATGCTGCGTTACACGACCCAGCTCAACCGCGTCGGCGCCGAGCTCGCGACGCTCGACGCGGTCCACGCGATCACGGACGTGACGGGCTTCGGCCTGGCCGGCCACCTGCTCGAGATGTGCCGCGGCTCGCGCCTGCGCGCCGAGGTGCGCCTCGCCGACCTGCCATGGATCGAAGCCGCGCGCGCGATCGCCGAGCAGGGCATCGCGACCGGCGCGTCGGCGCGCAACTGGGCCGGCTACGGCGACGCGGTCGACTGGCCGGCCGCGGGCACGCCGGCCGAGCGCGCGCTCGTGACCGACCCGCAGACCAGCGGCGGCCTGCTCGTGAGCTGCGCGCCGGAGGCCGCAGGCCAGGTGCTCGAGCGCTTCCGCGCGGCCGGCTTCGCGCAGGCCGCCGTGATCGGCGCGCTCGCCGCGCCCGTCGACGGCGGCCGGCCGCTCGCGTTCACGCGCTGACGCGGGCGCTGTGCGGCGCAGACTGCCGCGAAGTTATGGGCGCCCGCCGCAAAGCCATTGGCGGGCCGCCGCGCGCGGTCGTAAAAGCGCTGCCATGAACATCCTCAAGCCCGCGCCGATTCCCGTGGTCCGTCTGGCCCTGCCGCTCGCCGCGGCCGCGCTGCTCGCCGCCTGCACGACGCCGCCGCTGGGGCTCGCCGACGCGAAGCGCGACTACTACCCGTCGGCGAACCAGGACAGCCGGGTCCAGTTCCTCGTGATCCATTACACCGAGGAGACCTGGGCCGACTCGCTGCGCACGCTGACCGGCGCCGCGGCCTCGGACCGCCCGGTCAGCGCGCATTACCTCGTGCGCGACGAGCCGGCCGAGATCTACCAGCTCGTCGACGAGAACCGGCGCGCCTGGCAGGCCGGCGTCAGCGACTGGGCCGGCACGCAGAGCCTGAACTCGGCGTCGATCGGCATCGAGATCGTGAACCCCGGCGACAAGGAGGCGAACGGCGAGCGCCACGGCCATTACGCGCCGTACAAAGCGGCCCAGGTCGACGCCGTGGTCAGGCTCGTCAAGGACATCGTCGCGCGCCACCGGATCAAGCCCACCCGTATCGTCGGCCACGAGGACATCGCGCCCGACCGCCGCCGCGACCCGGGCCCACAGTTCCCCTGGCACCGCCTCTTTGATGCCGGCGTGATCCCCTGGCCCGACGCCGCCCAGGTCGCGGCGCGCCAGAGCGTGTACGCGCAAGCGCTGCCCGACATCACCTGGGCACAGCAGAAGCTCGCGCGCTACGGCTACCTGATCCCGGTCACGGGCACGCTCGACGAGCACACGCGCAACGTGATCTCGGCCTTCCAGATGAAGTACCGCCCGGCCAACTTCGACGGCGCGCTCGACGCCGAGACCGCCGCGCTGATCGACGTCGCGACGACCCAGGGCGGCCTGCTGATGGTCGACGGCAAACTGCCCGACTGAGCGGGCCGGCGGCACCGGGTTAACCCCGCATTCGCAAAAGTTATGCCGCGCGCCTGCAACGCGATTTGCGCGTGGGGCCGCGGCAGACTTACGCTGTTCGCGCGTCGCGACGCATCCAAGAAGCCCCCACGCCCATGAAGAAACTCCTCGCCAGCCTGCTCGTGCTGCTGCTGACGGCCTGCGCCAGCGGCCCCTACGTCGACCGTGAATTCCCGTCGGCGAACCAGGACAGCCGCGCGCAATACCTGATCCTCCACTACACCGTGACCGACTGGCCGAAGTCGCTCAAGGTGTTGACCTCGGGCGGCCAGGTCAGCGCCCATTACCTCGTGCGCGACGACCCCGCGCGCATCTACCAGCTCGTCGACGAGAATCGCCGCGCCTGGCACGCGGGCCTGTCCTACTGGGCCGGCGCGACCAACCTGAACTCGGCGTCGATCGGCATCGAGATCGTCAACCCGGGCTGGGTCGACACGCCGAACGGCCGCGTCTACGCGCCGTTCCCGAAGGCACAGATGGACCAGGTCGTCGCGCTCGTCAAGGACATCGTCAAGCGCCAGGGCATCCGCCCCGACCATATCCTCGGCCACGAGGAGATCGCGCCGGGCCGCAAGCAGGACCCGGGCCCGCAGTTCCCGTGGAAGCGCTTTGCCGACGAGGGCATCATCCCCTGGCCCGACGCGGCGCAGGTCGCGGCCAAGCAAGTGCAGTACGCCGATACGCTGCCCGACGCCGCCTGGGTCCAGGACCGCCTCGGCCGCTTCGGCTACGAGATCGCCCATACCGGCCAGGACGATCGCCAGACCCACGACGTGATCGCGACCTTCCAGGCCAAGTACCGCGCGAGCAAGGACGACGGCCAGCTCGACGCCGAGACCGCCGCGCTGATCGACGTCGCGACGACGCCGGGCGGCATGGTGCTCGCGAAGCCCGCGGCCCAGCCCTGACGGCGCCCCCCGCGCATGCTGCAATTCCTGTTCAAGCGACTCGCCGCGCTGCTGCCGACGCTCGTCGGCGTCACGCTCGTCGCGTTCGGCCTGATCCGGCTCGTGCCCGGCGACCCGATCGAGATCATGATGGGCGAGCGGGGCCTCGACGCGCAGACCCACGCCGAGGTCGCGCACCGCCTCGGCCTCGACCGGCCGCTGTGGGCGCAGTACCTGCACTACGTGAACCAGCTCGTCCACGGCGACCTCGGCCAGTCGCTCGTGAGCCACGCGCCGGTCGCCGACGAGTTCAAGGTGCTGTTCCCCGCGACCGTCGAGCTCGCCGGCTTCGCGCTGCTGCTCGCGATCGTGCTGGGCCTCCTGCTTGGCCTGCTCGCGAGCCTCAAGCGCGGCTCCTGGCTCGACCAGGGCGTGATGAGCCTCGCGACCATCGGCTACTCGATCCCGGTGTTCTGGTGGGGCCTGATCCTGATCATGTTCTTCTCGGTCGACCTGAGCTGGACGCCGGTGGCCGGGCGCATCGCCGTCGAGTACGACGTGCCGCGGGTGACCGGCTTCATGCTCGTCGACACGCTGCTGTCGGGCGAGCCCGGTGCGTTCGGCTCGGCCGTCTCGCACCTGCTGCTGCCCGGCCTCGTGCTCGGCACGAGCACGCTCGCCGTGATCGCGCGCATGACGCGCTCGAGCATGCTCGAGGTGCTGCGCGAGGACTATGTGCGCACCGCGCGGGCGAAAGGCCTGTCGAGCACGCGCGTGCTCGTCGTCCACGCGCTGCGCAACGCGCTGATCCCGGTGCTGACCGTCGTCGGCCTGCAGACCGGCAGCCTGCTCGCGGGCGCCGTGCTGACCGAGACGATCTTCTCCTGGCCCGGCATCGGCAAATGGCTGATCGACGCGATCTCGCGGCGCGACTATCCGGTCGTGCAGGCTGGCATCCTGATCTCGGCGCTGACCTTCATCGCCGTCAACCTCGGCGTCGACCTGCTCTACGGCGTCGTCAACCCGCGCATGCGCTCGAACCACTGATGGCCGCCGCCCCCGCTTCTCCCTGGCGCGAGTCCTGGCGCTCGTTCGCGGCGAACCGCGGCGCGCTCGCGGCGCTCGGCGTGTTCGCGCTGATCGCGCTCGCCGCGCTGCTCGCGCCCTGGCTCGCGCCGCACGACCCGGTGCTGCAGTACCGCGACCATATGCTCGCGCCGCCGATGTGGGCGGACGGCGGCAGCCGCGCGTTCCCGCTCGGCACCGACGAGCTCGGCCGCGACATGCTGTCGCGCCTGCTGTGGGGCGGGCGGATCTCGCTGGGCCTGGGCCTCGCGTCGGTGCTGCTGTCGATGCTGCCCGGCGTGCTGCTGGGCCTCGTCGCCGCGTTCCACCAGCACGCGCTCGCGCCCGTGATCATGCGCGTGATGGACGTGATGCTCGCGCTGCCCTCGCTGCTGCTCGCGATCTGCGTGATCACGGTGCTCGGCCCGGGCCTCGCGAACACGGCGATCGCGATCGCGATCGGCGCGCTGCCGGGCTTCACGCGGCTCGCGCGCGCGGCCGCGCTCGCCGAGATCGGCCGCGACTACGTGACGGCGAGCCGCCTCGCCGGCGCGGGCACGGGCCGGCTGATGTTCGCGGCCGTGCTGCCGAACTGCATGGCGCCGCTGATCGTCAACGCGTCGCTGAGCTTCTCGTCGGCGATCCTGTCGGCCGCGGGCCTGGGCTTCCTGGGCCTCGGCGTGCAGGCGCCGCTCGCCGAATGGGGCACGATGCTCGCGACCGCGCGCGACTACATGGAGCGCGCGGGCTGGGTCGTCACGCTGCCGGGCCTCGCGATCCTCGTCAGCGTGCTCGCCGTAAACCTGATCGGCGACGGCCTGCGCGACGCGCTCGACCCCAAGCTCAAGAGGGCCGCATGAGCGCCGGAACCGCTTTGGTGGACATTCGCGGCCTGACGGTCGACTTCGGCAGCCTGCGCGCGGTCGACGGCGTCGACCTGCGGCTCGAGGCCGGCGAGCGCCTGGGCATCGTCGGCGAGTCGGGCTCGGGCAAGTCGGTGACCATGCTCGCGCTGATGCAGCTCGTCGGCGCGCCCGGCGTCGTGCGCGCCGACAAGCTCGAGTTCCTCGGCCGCGACCTGCTCGAGCTCTCGGCGCGCGAGCGCCGCGCCGTGATCGGCCGCGACATGGCCATGGTGTTCCAGGACGCGCTGAGCGCGCTGAACCCCAGCTACACGGTCGGCGCGCAGATCGCCGAGGTGCTGCGCGAGCACCTTGGCCTGCGCGGCGCGGCCGCGCGCGCGCGCGTGCTCGAGCTGCTCGAGCTCGTCGAGATCCCCGACGCGAAGCGCCGCGCCGACGCCTACCCGCACCAGCTCTCGGGCGGCATGAACCAGCGCGTGATGATCGCGATGGCGATCGCCTGCTCGCCCAGGCTGCTGATCGCCGACGAGCCGACGACGGCGCTCGACGTGACGATCCAGGCCCAGATCATGGCGCTGCTGCTGCGCCTGTCGACCGAGCAGGGCATGGGCCTCGTGATGATCACGCACGACCTCGCCGTCGTCGCCGAGCTGACCCAGCGCGTCGCCGTGATGTACGCGGGCCAGCTCGTCGAGGAGGGCGCCGTGCCCGCGCTGTTCGACGCGCCGCGTCACCCGTATACCGAGGCGCTGCTCGCGGCGATCCCCGAACACAACCGCGGCGCCGCGCGCCTCCAGGCCCTGCCGGGCATCGTGCCGGGCGCCCACGACCGGCCGGCCGGCTGCCTGCTCGCGCCCCGCTGCGCCTACGCGGTCGAGCGCTGCCGCGCCGAGCGCCCGCCGCTCGCCGCCGGCGTGCGCTGCTTCCTGCCGCGCGGAGAACCCAAGCCATGAGCGCCGCCCCCCAACCAGCCCCCCTGCTCGAAGCGCGCGAGCTCGCGCGCCATTACGCGGTCAGCCAGGGCCTGTTCGGGCCCAAGGCTCAGGTCAAGGCGCTCGACGGCGTGAGCTTCACGCTCGCGGCCGGGCGCACGCTCGCCGTGGTCGGCGAATCGGGCTGCGGCAAGTCGACGCTCGCGCGCCAGCTCACGCTCGTCGAGGCGCCGACGCGCGGGGCCTTGAGCATCCGCGGCCAGGCCACGGCCGGCGCGGACAAGGCCCGTGTCGCCGCGCTGCGCCGCGACGTGCAGATGGTGTTCCAGAACCCGTTCGCCTCGCTGAACCCGCGCTGGACGATCGCGCGCACGCTCGAGGAGCCGCTCGCGATCAACCGGCCGCAGCTGGCCCGCGCCGAGCGGCGCGAGCGCGTCGCCGCGCTGCTCGACCGCGTCGGCCTGCGCCGCGAGCACCTCGCGCGCTACCCGCATATGTTCTCGGGCGGCCAGCGCCAGCGCATCGCGATCGCGCGCGCGATGATTCTCGAGCCCGGCATCGTCGTCGCCGACGAGCCGACCTCGGCGCTCGACGTCTCGGTCCAGGCGCAGATCCTCAACCTGTTCATGGACCTGCAGCAGGCCTTCGGCACCGGCTATGTGTTCATCTCGCACAACCTCGGCGTCGTCGAGCATGTGGCCGACGAGCTGATGGTCATGTACCTGGGCCGCGCGGTCGAGGTCGGCGCGAAGACGCGCATCTTCGCGCAGCCGCTGCACCCCTACACCCAGGCGCTGATGAGCGCGACGCCGGCGCTGCGCGCGGCGGACCGGCGCGCGCGCATCCGCATCGAGGGCGAGCTGCCGAGCCCGCTGAACCCGCCGAGCGGCTGCGCGTTCCACAAGCGCTGCCCGCGCGCGACCGCGCATTGCGCGGCCGAACTGCCCGAGCTGCGCGAGCTCGACGGCCGCCGGATCGCCTGCCACAACGTGTGAGATTCGCTGCGGTGATAGGCTGGCGGCTCCCCTGAGCGAAAGCCCGCCATGTCGCAACAGATCCTCGTCTACGCCGACTCGCTGTCCTGGGGCATCGTGCCCGGCACGCGCGAACGCCTCGCGTTCGACGCGCGCTGGCCCGGCGTGCTCGAGGCCGGCCTGCACGCGCGGGGCCGGCGCGAGCGCGTCGTCGAGGACTGCCTGAACGGCCGCCGCACGGTCTGGGACGACCCGTTCAAGCCGGGCCGCAAGGGCCTCGACGGCCTGGCCCAGCGCGTCGAGGCCCAGTCGCCGCTCGCGCTCGTGATCCTGATGCTCGGCACCAACGACTACCAGTCGACCCACGCGAACAAGGCCTGGCATTCGAGCCAGGGCCTCGCCGCGCTCGTGCACGCGATCCGCACGGCGCCGATCGAGCCCGGCATGCCGGTGCCGCCGATCCTGATCGTCGCGCCGCCGCCGATCACGACGCCGCGCGGCGCGATCGCGCCGAAGTTCGCGGGTGGCGAGGTCCGCTGCACCGGGGCCGCCGAGGCCTACGCGCAGATGTGCGCCGAGACCGGCTGCGCGTTCTTCGACGCGGGCGGCGTCGTCCACGCGAGCCCGATCGACGGCGTCCACCTCGACGCGCCCGAGCACCTCGCGCTGGGCCGCGCGCTCGTCGCGCCGGTCGCGGCGCTGCTC
Source organism: Roseateles sp. (assembly GCA_019232985.1). The sequence goes on from JAFAMW010000012.1 coordinate 51,279, forward strand.
GAAGGAAAGACCGGTTCATGAGCCGGCGCGCGAGCCTCGCCGAGATCGCCGCCTTCGTCGCGGCCGAGTTCCCGCAGACGCGCTGCGAGGTCGTCGCGGTCGGCGACGGCACGGCGACGGTGCGCCACCCGGTCGGGCCGGCCGAGCTGCGCCCGGGCGGCACGGTCTCGGGGCCGGTGCTGATGACGGCGGCCGACGTCGCGCTCTATATCGCGATCCTCGGCCGCATCGGCATCCAGCCGCTGACGGTGACGACGAGCCTGACGATCAACTTCCTGCGCAAGCCGAGCGCCGAGCGCGCCGTCGTCGCCGAGTGCACGCTGCTCAAGAGCGGCCGCGCGCTCGTCGTCGGCGAGGTCGCGCTGTACTCGGAAGGCCTGCCCGAGATGGTCGCGCACGCGGTCGGGACCTATTCGATCCCGCCCGACGCGCGCAGCTAGCTCAGTCGCCCTCGACCCACTCGACCTTGACGCCGAGCTTGCCGATGTTCTCGGCGAAATGCGGATGCGCGCGGCGCACCGGGTTCGCGTTGCGGATCACCGAGCGGCCCGGGATGCTCGCCGCGACCATCAGCAGCGCGATCGCGACGCGGATGATGTAGGGGCTCTCGACCTCGGCGGCGCTCAGCGGCTTGCCGCCGAAGGTCACGATGCGGTGCGGGTCCGACATGAACGCGTGGGCGCCGAACTTGGACAGCTCCGAGGTCCAGCCCATCGCGCCGTCGTAGACCTTGTTCCAGAACAGCATGCTGCCCTCGGCCTTGACGCCGAGCGCGACGAAGATCGGCAGCAGGTCCACGGGCAGGTAGGGCCAGGGCGCGGCCTCGACCTTTTGCAGGATGTTGCGCGTGAACGGTTCCTTGACCTTGAGCGGGCCGTTCGAGTGGTGGCTCGACCAGCCGCCCTCGTGCTTGATCTGCACGCCGAACTTCGCGAAGGTGCGGTCGATCAGCGGGAACTGCTCGGGGTGCGAGTTCTTGACCTGGACGTCGCCGCCGGTGATCGCGCCGAGCGCGAGGAAGGTCACGATCTCGTGGAAGTCCTCGGCGAACGTGAACTCGCCGCCGCCGAGCTTGTCCACGCCGTGGATCGTCAGGCGCGAGGTGCCGAGGCCCTCGAGGCGCGCGCCGAGCAGCTGCATGAACTGGCAGAACTCCTGCACATGCGGCTCGCTCGCGGCGTTCATCAGCGTGCTCGTGCCCTGGGCCAGGGCCGCGCACAGCACGAAGTTCTCGGTCGTCGTGACCGACGCGTAGTCGGTCCAGTGGTCGTTCGCGCGCAGGCCGCCCTGTTCGGCATTCACGCGCACGGTCAGGCTGTCGGCCGAGCGCGTGACGGTCGAGCCGAAGCGCTCGAACACCTCGACATGGGGGTCGATCTCGCGCGCGCCGAGCGTGCAGCCCTTGACGTCGTCCTCGATGCGCGCGGCGTGGAAACGCGCGAGCAGGCCCGGCACGAGCATGATCGACGAGCGCATCTCCTCGGGCAGGCGGTCGGTCGCCGGGTCGAAGTGGGTGTTCTTGTGGTGGACGTCGAGGATGCCGGTCGCGAAGTCGACCGCGACCTCGCTGCCGAGCTTGCGGAAGACCTCGACGATCTTCCTGACGTCGGTGATCTCGGGGATGCCGCGCAGGCGCACCGGCTCGGCCGTCAGCAGCGTCGCGCAGAGGATGGGCAGGACGGCGTTCTTGTTGGCCGAGGGAATGATGCGGCCGCGCAGGGGCTGGCCACCATGGACGATCAGGTTGGACATGGACGCTTTCTCAGGTGCGGGGCCGATTATCCCAAGCGCGCGACGCCTTGCCGGCCAGTGGGAATTGCAACGTTTTGCGTCGGCGCAAATGCGCCCGATCGGGCGCGGGCCACGATCCAACCGATCATGTCGTCGTCGATTGCTCGAATCTCAATTGAGATACAAAATGCAGCTCTGAAAGGAGCCCGCGATGGCCCGGACCAGCATGCTTCACGTCCGCGTGGACGACGACGTCAAGGCGCAGGCCAGCGAGGCGCTGGCCGCAATGGGCCTGACCGTGTCCGATGCGGTACGCATCCTGCTCAAGCGCGTCGTCAACGATCAGGCGTTTCCGCTGGAGCTCAAGGTGCCCAACGCCGCGACCCGCGCGGCGATGGTCGAGGCGCGCACGGCCATGAAGCGCGGCGCCCCTCGCCACGCTTCGGCGTCGGCGCTGTTCGATGAGCTCGAAGGAAAAGCCGGCAAGCCGTAAGCGCACGCCGCCGCCGCGCGCTTGCGGCTACACCCGCGCGTTCTGCAAGGACTGGGAGCGGCTCTCTCGTTCGGGCCGTTACGACCTGCGCCGACTCAAGGCGGCGATGCTGCTGCTGATCGCCGACGAGGCGCCGCTGGGTCCGGAGTGGCTCGACCACGCACTCAAGGGCGAGTGGGCCGACCATCGCGAATGTCATGTCGGCGGTGATTTCCTGCTGATCTATCGACTCCAGGACGACGCGATCGTCTTCGTCCGCACCGGCACCCACGCCGATCTGTTCGAAGACTGAGACCGTTCACCCCGCCGGGTCGAGCCGCTTCGCGCGCGCGAGCCGCCAGGCCGCGGCCTCGTCGCCCGCGTAGGCCTGCTCGGCCGTCGTCGCGGTCTCCTCGAGCCGGGTGTCGAGGGCGATGCGCTTGTCGAACACGAAGCATTCGCCGCCCCAGTCGCGCACGGCGTCGGGCAGGGCCGCGAAATAATTGATCACGCCGCCGTCGAGCTGGTGGACCTTGAGGCCCTGGTCCTGCATCCACGCGGCGGTCTTCTCGCAGCGGATGCCGCCGGTGCAGTACATCGCGATCTCGCGGCCTTCGGCCTGCCATCGCGCCGCGTGGGCCTCGACATAGGCGGGAAAGTCGCGGAAGTTCGCGACGCCTGGGTCGACCGCGCCGCGGAAATGGCCGAGCCGGTACTCGAAGCTGTTGCGGTTGTCGAGCACCAGCACCTTGGGGTCGTCGAGCAGGGCGCGGAAGCGCTCGGGCGACACATGGGTGTCGGGCCGCGCGGCGTCGCGCAGGCCGCTTACGCCGGGCACGCCGAACGCGACGATCTCGCGCTTGACGTGGACCTTGACGAGGTGGAACGGCGGCGTCGTGCACGCGCTGTGCTTGAAAACCATGCCGTCGAGCGCGCCGTCGAACTCGCGCGCGACGGCCGCCTCGAAGGCCGCGAGCGCCGCGCGCGGGCCGGCCAGCGCGCCGCTGACGCCCTCGTGCGCGACGACGACGTTGCCGCCGAGCCCGCCGACGAGCTCGCGCAGCCGTGCGGCGACGCGCTCGGGGTCGGCCAGCGCGACGAAGCGGTAGAACGAGGCGTGGACGAGATCAGCGGGGTCGGCGGGGTCGGACATGGGGCTCGGCAGCGGGTTAGCCCTGCAATGGTAGCCAGCGGCCCGCGTCATGCCCGCGGCCTACAATCCTGCGCCCCCCTGTTCACCCCCCCATTCGCTGCGAGCCCCCGTGTCCGACCGGATCAAAGTCCTGCCCCAATACCTGCTGCCGAAACAGGCGCTGACCCGCTTCGCCGGCGCGCTCGCGCGGCGCGAGCTCGGCGCCGTCACGCAGGCGGCGATCCGGCGTTTCATCGCGAAATACGGCGTGAACATGGCCGAGGCGGCCGAGTCCGACCCGGCCGCCTACAAGACCTTCAACGACTTCTTCACGCGCGCGCTGAAGCCCGGCGCGCGCCCGCTCGCCGCGACCGACCTGCTCAGCCCGGTCGACGGCGCGATCAGCCAGTTCGGCACGATCGCGGACGGGCAGATCTTCCAGGCCAAGGGCCACGACTTCTCGGCGACGGCCCTGGTCGGCGGCGACGCGGCGCTCGCCGCGCCGTTCCGCGACGGCTCGTTCGCGAACCTGTACCTGAGCCCGCGCGACTACCACCGCATCCACATGCCCTGCGCGGGCCGGCTCACGCGCATGATCCATGTGCCGGGCGCGCTGTTCTCGGTCAACCCGACGACCGCGCGCGGCGTGCCGGGGCTGTTCGCGCGCAACGAGCGCGTCGTCTGCGTGTTCGAGAACGAGCGCTTCGGCTCCTTCGTGCTCGTGCTCGTCGGCGCGACGATCGTCGGCTCGATGGCGACGGCCTGGCACGGCGTCGTCAACCCGCCGCGCCCCGGCCGGCTGCGCGACTGGCGCTACGAAGGCGGCGCCGTCGCGCTCGAGCGCGGCGCCGAGATGGGCCGTTTCCTGCTCGGCTCGACCGTCGTGATGCTGTTCCCGAAGCGCGCCGGGCTCTCGTTCAACCCGGCCTGGCAGCCCGACGGCGCGGTCCGCATGGGCGAGGCGATGGCCGCGCTCGCCTAGGACCGCGGGGCACCGCCTCAGCCGGCCGGCGCGACCCGGCCCTCGAACAGGGCCTCGAGGGCGGCCGCCGGCATCGGCCGGCCGAGCAGGAAACCCTGCAGCTGGGTGCAGCCGAGCGCCTCGGCGTGCGCGGCCTGGGCCTCGGTCTCGACGCCCTCGGCGACGACCTCGAGGCCGAGCGCGCGGCCGATCGTGCAGCTCGCCGCGACGATCGCCGCGGCGCCGGGCTCGGGCAGCGGCTCGATCAGGCTGCGGTCGAGCTTGAGCGCCGCGATCGGCAGCTGGCGCAGCAGCGTCAGCGAGGACTGGCCGGTGCCGAAGTCGTCGAGCGCGCAGTCGACGCCTGCCGCGCGCAGCAGCTGCAGCTGCGGCAGCACGCGCGCGAGGTTCGCGATCGTCGCCGTCTCGGTGACCTCGATCGACAGCAGCTCGTGCGGCAGCTCGAGCGCGTCGAGCCGCGCGAGCAGGTCCTCGGCGAACTGCGGGTCCTCGAACTGCAGCGGCGAGACATTGACGGCGACCGGCACGGCCGGCCCGCCCGCGTCGCACCAGCGCCGCAGCTGGGCGAGCGCGAGCTCGAGCACGAGGCTGCCGAGCGCCTTGATCTGCCCGGTGCGCTCGGCCGCGGGGATGAACTCGATCGGGCTCACGCGCGTGCCGTCGGAGCGCTGCCAGCGCACGAGCGCCTCGACGCCGCTGAGCGCGCGCGCGCCGGCCGCGAACTTGGGCTGGTACTCGAGGTGGAACTCGCGCGCTTCGATCGCCGCGCCGAGCGTCTGCTCGGTCTCGAGGCGCGCGCGCGACACGCCGTCGAGCGCCGGGTCGAAGCGCAGCCACGACGAGCCGGCGATCTGCTTGGCGCGGTGCATCGCGCTCTCGGCCGCGCGCAGCAGCACGGTCGCGTCGGCCGCGTCGCGCGGGTACAGCGCGAGGCCGGCCGACATATGCATGTACAGCTGGATGCCGCTGACCGCGAACGGCGCCTCGAGCAGCTCGAGCAGCTCGCGCACGATGCGCTCGGCCTCGGCCGCGCCGACGTCCTCGACGAGCACGACGAACTGGTCCTCGCCGAGCCGCGCGAGCGTCGCACGCTCGGGCATGCACGCGGCGAGCCGGCGCGCGATCGCGAACAGCAGCGCGTCGCCGACCTCGAAGCCGAGGCTTTCGTTGACGAGCTGGAAGCGGTCGAGGTCGGCCGAGATCAGCGCGAGCGGCGGGCAGCGCGCGTCGCGCGTGAGCTCGCGCAGGCGCGCGACCGCGAAGTTGCGGTTCGGCAGGTCGGTCAGCTCGTCGTGCAGGGCCTGGCGGCGCAGCGCCGCGAGCGCGGCCTGGTGCGAGCTGTCGTCGATCATCATCACGAGCTCGGCCGGCGCCCCGTCCCAGTCGAGGTGGCTCGACAGGCCGCGGACATGGATCGCGCGGCCGTCGCGGCGGCGCCGCGTCGCCTGCCATTCGCGTCGCGCGCCGCGGTCGGCGAGCAGCGCGCGGTGCTCGGCCATCAGGCGCTCGTGCTCCTCGGCCGGCACGAGCTCGCCGATCAGCGAAGCGGCGGCTTCGGCCTCCGAATCGAAGCCGAACATGACCCGCGCGGCCGGATTGGTATACAGCACGCGGCCGTGGCGCGCCACGGCGAGGCCCTGCAGCGACTGCTCGGCGAGCAGCATGAAGCGCTGCGACTGGCGCGACACCTCGCGGTGCGCGCGCGCCACCGACAGCAGCAGCAGGCCCAGGCTCAGCACCGTCTGGACGACGAAGCCTGCCGTGTACGTGATCGGCGAGCGGCCCTGGGCGTCGAGCAGCGGCGCGCTCAGCTGCACGCCGGCGAGGCCCAGCAGCGCGAGCGCGATCCAGCGCTCGGCGCGGTCGCCGCCGCGCCACATCACGGCCGCGCCGACGCAGCTGCCCGCCGCGAGCAGCAGCGCGCCGACGATGATCGCGCTGCGGATGTCGAACGCGCCCAGCACGCCGACGCCGACGACCATCAGCAGCCAGGCCGGCAGCGCCAGGCCGACCGGCAGGCGCCGGCGCCGGTACAGGAGCGCGCCGGCGAGCAGCTTCACGAGCGAGCCCATCAGGCAGGCCGCGGCGACAAGCGACTGCAGCGCGCGCCAGCCCCCGGGCGGGGTCGCGTCGCCGAGCACCGGGCCGATCAGCAGGCCGACGCCGAGCAGCATCCAGCTCGCGCTCCAGTCGCGCACGAACACGTGGCGCCGGTCCATCGACCAGAGCAGCAGCAGGGCGCCGCCCAGCATCAGGTTGATCCCGGCGCTCAGCGTGAGCAGCACGTTCACGGCGCCTCCGCCAAGCCGTGCGCCGGCAAGGGCGCCGCTTGCGCCGACAATAGCGCTTTCATCGTCCCCCCATCAGTCTTCGCCATGCAGCAGCGTGTTTTGACCGGCATCACCACGACGGGCACCTTGCACCTCGGCAATTATGTCGGTGCGATCCGTCCCGCCATCGCCGCGAGCCGGTCGGCCAGCGTACAGAGTTTCTATTTCATGGCGGACTACCACGCCCTGATCAAGTGCGACGACCCCGCGCGCATCGCCCGCTCGCGCCTGCAGATCGCCGCGACCTGGCTCGCCGCGGGCCTCGACCCCGAGCGCGTCGTGTTCTACCGCCAGAGCGACGTCCCCGAGGTCACCGAGCTGACCTGGCTGCTGACCTGCGTGACCTCCAAGGGCCAGATGAACCGCGCCCACGCCTACAAGGCCGCCGTCGACGCCAACGTCGCCGCGGGCGAGGACGCCGACGCCGGCGTCAGCATGGGCCTGTATTGCTACCCGATCCTGATGGCCGCCGACATCCTGATGTTCAACGCCCACCGCGTGCCGGTCGGCAAGGACCAGGTCCAGCACATCGAGATGGCGCGCGACGTCGCCCAGCGCTTCAACCACCTGTTCGGCCAGGGCCGCGACTTCTTCGTGCTGCCCGAGGCCGAGGTCGAGGCCGAGATGGAGCTGCTGCCCGGGCTGGACGGCCGCAAGATGAGCAAGAGCTACGACAACGTCGTGCCGCTGTTCGAGGGCGGGGCCAAGGCGCTCAAGGAGGCGATTGCTCGGATCAAAACCGATTCGCGCCTGCCTGGCGAGCCCAAGGACCCGCAGGGCCAGCCGCTGGTGCAGATCTTCGACGCCTTCGCCACGCCTGCTGAGCGCACGGCCTTTCGCGACGCGCTGCGCGAAGGCCTGGCCTGGGGAGAAGCCAAAGAACGGCTGTTCGCTCAGATCGAAGGTCAAATCGGCCCGATGCGCGCCCACTACGAAGCGCTGATGGCGCACCCCGAACGCATCGAGGCGATCTTGCAGCACGGTGCCGACAAGGCACGCGCAATCGCCACCCCCTTCCTGGCCGAGCTGCGCGCTGCGGTCGGGCTGACCGTGTTCACCGCGCTGCCCGTCGCTGTGGCGGCCGCCGGGCCTAAGCAAGCGCTGCCGCTGTTCAAGCAGTACCGCGAGGGGGACGGCAAGTTCTACTTCAAGTTCCAGGATGCCGATGGCCGGCTGCTGCTGCAAAGCCGCGGCTTTGACAGCGGCCGCGACGCCGGCCAGTGGGTCGCGCGGCTCAAGCGCGAGGGCGCCAGCGCCTTGGCCGAGCTGCCGGCCACGCGGGCCGAGGGCGTGAACGAAGCCGAGATCGCCGCGGCCTTGGCCGCACTGGCCGCTGCGCAATGACCGGCGCACGGCTGTTGCGCTGGATCACCGGACTCGCGCTCGTGGCAGCGCTGTGCGCTTTTTTGGCCACGCCGTGGATGGCCGTGCACGCCTTGCGCACGGCGGCAGCGAATCACGATGAGGTCGCCCTGGCGCAACGCGTGGATTTCGAGCGCCTTCGTGAAAGCGTCAAGCTCGATCTGCTCAACCGCCTTGCCGGCACCGGCCGCGATGCTTCCAGCCCCGCTGACGCGCCCACGCGAGCGCGCCGTCTCGGCGCGGCCGTCGCCGGCGCACTGCTCGGGCCGATGGTCGATGAGCTCGTCACGCCTCACAACATCGCGCTGCTGCTGCAGGGCCACCGCGTCGTGACCGGCGGGGCGGCAACCTCCGCCCCGCCCCCCGAGATCGTCAGCTCGGGGCATTACGAAAGCCTTAACAGATTCGTCTACGCGATCCGCCGCGGCAGCGACGACGAGCCCGTGGAGTTTGTCTTCGATCGCGATGGCCTCTCGGACTGGAAGCTGGCAGAGTTGCGCTTTCACTGAGAAAACGCACGGAGTCCCGCATGCCCACCCACCCGCGTCGCACCCTGCTCTCCGCCGGCCTGATCGGCGCGGCCCTGCCCGCCCTCGCCGCGACACAGACCGCCAGCGCCGCCGGTGGCGACAAGGTCGTCTATCACTTCGACAACACCGCCGAACAGGCCACCAAGGGCCTGCGCAACATCCGCAACCACCTGGATACGGCGCCGGAGACGACCATCGTGGCCGTGGCACACGCTGAGGGCGTGGACTTCCTCATGGAAGGCGCCCAGGACCCGAAGAACCCCAACATCATCTACGCCGAGCTGGTCTCGGCGCTGAGCGCGCGTGGCGTGCGCTTCGAGGTCTGCGAGATCACGCTGAAAAACCGCAAGCTGGACAAGGGGCAGTTCGTGCTCGACGCGCAGTTCACGCCTTCGGGCGTCGTGCGAGTCGGGCGGCTACAAAACCGCGAGGGCTTCGCCTACCTCAAGCCCTGAGTAACCGTGTTCCGAGTCAAGTGTTTTTGAAGTCGGGGTCCCAAGGCAAACCATGTTTGGCCATGGCATTGAGCGTGGTCAGGAGCTTGCGCATGCAGGCAATGAGCGCGACCTTGGGTAGCTTGCCTGCGGCGAGCAAGCGAGCATAGAAAGCTGCAATGGCCGGGTTGTGACGCGTGGCGGTTAGTGTGGCCATGTACAGCGTGCGCCGCACTTCGAAACGCCCGCCTACGACGCGTCGACGGCCTTTGGAGTTGCCAGAATCGTTGGCCATAGGTGCGACGCCAACGAGCGCAGCGATCTGGCGGCGA
>JAFAMW010000034.1 GCA_019232985.1 Roseateles sp.
CCGCTCCAGGTCCGAGGGGCCGAGCGCGGCGTTGGTGGGCGCGACGCCGAGGGTCCGCGCCCGCTCGGCCTGCGCTTCGCGCGCCGCGATCACCCGCTCGCGCACGGGCGCCGAGGGCTCGCCGCGCGCGGCGCTCTGGAGGTGGACCACGTCGACGGGCGGCAGCACCACGTGCAGGTCGATGCGGTCGAGCAGCGGCCCCGAGAGCCGGCCCAGATAGCGCGCGACCTGGTCGGGCGTGCAGCGGCAGTCGCGCAGCGGGTTGCCGAGATGGCCGCAGGGGCAGGGATTCATCGCCGCGACGAGCTGGAAGCGCGCCGGGAACTCGCTGCGCCGCGCGGCGCGCGCGATGAGGATGCGGCCGGTCTCGAGCGGCTCGCGCAAGGCCTCCAGGGCGCTCCTCGGGAATTCGACGAGTTCGTCGAGGAACAGCACGCCGTGCAGCGCGAGCGAGATCTCGCCGGGCCGCGGCGGCGTGCCGCCGCCGACCAGCGCGACGCTCGACGCAGAGTGATGCGGCGCGCGGAACACGCGCCGGCCCCAGGCCGCCGGCGTGAACAGGCCGGCGAGGCTCAGCATCGCGGCGGATTCCTGGGCCTCGTCTTCGCCGAGCGGCGGCAGCAGGCCGGCAAGGCGCTGCGCGAGCATCGACTTGCCGGTGCCCGGCGGCCCGATCAGCAGCAGCGAGTGGCCGCCCGCGGCCGCGATCTCGAGCGCGCGCTTCGGCACGGCGAGGCCCTTGACGTCGGCGAGGTCGGGGCCGGGCGACGCGGGCGCCGCGGCCGGCGGGGGGAGCGCGGCCGGCAGCGCGTCAGCCGACCCCGGCTGCAGCGCGGCGACGACGGCGAGCAGGTGGCCGGCCGCGCGCACGTCGACGCCGCGCACGAGCACGGCCTCGGCGGCATTGCCCGTGGGCAGCACGAGCTGGCGCGCGCTGCGCTCGGCGCGCAGCGCGAGCGCCATCGCGAGCGCGCCGCGCACCGGCCGCAGCGCGCCGCCGAGCGACAGCTCGCCCGCGCATTCGATGCGCGCGAGCCGCTCGGCGTCGAGCTGGCCATTGGCCGCGAGCAGGCCCAGCGCGATCGGCAGGTCGAACGCGCCGCCCTGCTTGGGCAGGTCGGCGGGCGCGAGGTTGACCGTCACCCGCTGGTTGTGCGGAAAGCCGAGGCCGCTGTCGAGCAGCGCTGCGCGCACGCGCTCGCGCGCCTCCTTCACTTCGGTCTCGGCGAGGCCGACGAGCGTGAACGCAGGCAGGCCCGTGGCCAGATGGACCTCGACACTGACCGGCGCCGCACCGAGGCCATCGAGCGCGCGGCTATGGGCGGTCGCCAGCGGCATGACGCGTCCGTTCCTTTCCGATGCCTGGCGCCGATTCTGTGCAGGCGTGGGCCCGGTCGGCCTTGTCCTGGGTCATTCAGGGGCGAATCCCCAATTTGGTGCTTCGTTGCGGCGCCCGCGCCACATCGTGACTCCCTGGATTGGTGCGTTGTCGCGCGGGTTATGGCTATATACGTCAGGGTAAATGCTGCGCCGCAGCGTCGATTCCCGGTCGCCGGCACTGGCACGGAAGCTGCAAGTGGCAGGAGCGATCCCGTTTTTGCCATCTCAATCAAAAAAGGACTCACCGATGAAGTCGCCTTTCGCACTGCTTGCCATCGCACTCGCACTGTCCGCCGCCGCGCCGGCCTTCGCCGACGATGCACCCGCCGCCGCGCCGGCCGCCGACGCGACCCCGCCGGCCGACCCGCTGAGCTTCAACATCAGCGTGACGAGCGACTACCGCTACCGCGGTATTTCGCAGACGCGCCTGAAGCCCGCGCTGCAGGGCGGCGCCGACTACGCCGACCCGAGCGGCTGGTACGTCGGCACCTGGCTGTCGACGATCAAGTGGATCAAGGACGCCGGCGGCGACGCCCCGGTCGAATGGGACCTCTACGGCGGCTACAAGACCGAGATCGCCACGGGCCTGACGCTCGACGTCGGCGTGCTGCAGTACGAATACGTGCACAACAAGCTGACCCCGAGCGCGAACACCTTCGAGATCTACGGCGCGCTGAGCTACGGCCCCGTGACCGCGAAGCTCTCGCACAGCCTGACCAACCTGTTCGGCTTCGCCGACTCCAAGGGCTCCGACTACCTCGACGTGTCGGCGAACTTCGACGTCGGCGGCGGCGTGACGCTGACCCCGGACGTCGCCCACCAGACCGTGCACGACAACAGCGTTGCTTCGTACAGCAACTACTCGCTGACTGCGGCCAAGGACTACGCGGGCTTCACGTGGTCGGCCCAGGTCATCGGCACCAACGCCAACAAGGCGGCCTACACCTACGCGCCGGACAACAAGTTCCTCGGCAAGACCGCCCTGGTCGTTGCCGTCAAGAAGACCTTCTGAGCACCTTTTTTCGAGGAGAGAGCCATGAAACTGATCACCGCAGTGATCAAGCCTTTCAAGCTTGACGAAGTGCGTGAGGCACTGAGCGCCATCGGCGTGCAGGGGCTGACCGTCACCGAGGTCAAGGGTTTCGGCCGCCAGAAAGGCCACACCGAGCTGTACCGCGGTGCCGAGTACGTCGTCGACTTCCTGCCCAAGGTGAAGGTCGAGGCGGCCGTCGGTGACGACGTGGTCGAGCGCGTGATCGAGGCCATCGAGGCCGCCGCACGCACCGGCAAGATCGGCGACGGGAAGATTTTCGTCTCGCCGCTGGACCAGGTGGTGCGCATCCGCACCGGTGAAACGGGCCAGGACGCCCTCTGAGACAACGAAAGCTGGAGAACAAGCGATGAAAAAACTACTCGCCTCCCTGGCCCTGGCCGCGGCGGTGTTCGCGCCCGGTGCCTGGGCGCAGGACTCGGCGGCTTCGGCCGCTCCCGCAGCCAGCGCCGCGACGGCCCCGGCCGCCACCGCATCGGCTGCCGCGCCTGCTGCTGCTGCTGCCTCGGACGCAGCATCGGCTGCCGCCGCACCCGCGCCCGTGCCCAACAAGGGCGATACCGCCTGGATGCTGGTCTCGACCCTGCTCGTCATCATGATGACGGTGCCGGGCCTGGCCCTGTTCTACGGCGGCCTGGTGCGCAGCAAGAACATGCTGTCGGTGCTGATGCAGGTGATGGTCGGCTTCTCGCTGATCGTCGTGCTGTGGTGCATCTACGGCTACAGCCTGGCGTTCACCGAAGGCAGCGGCATCACGACCCAGTTCATCGGCGGCACGAGCCGCTTCTTCCTGAAGGACATCTGGGACAACGTCAGCGGCAACTTCGCCAACGCGGCCACCTTCAGCAAGGGCGTCTACATCCCCGAGATCGTCTACGCGGCCTTCCAGGCGACCTTCGCCGGCATCACGGCCTGCCTGATCGTCGGCTCGTTCGCCGAGCGCATGAAGTTCGCCGCCGTGCTGGCCTTCCTGGCGCTGTGGTTCACGTTCAGCTACCTGCCGATCGCCCACATGGTCTGGTTCTGGGAAGGTCCTGACGCGTTCTCGAGCCCGTCCGTCGTCGATGCCATGACCGCCAAGGCGGGTCTGCTCAACGGCTGGGGCGCGCTGGACTACGCCGGCGGTACCGTCGTGCACATCAACGCCGCCGTGGCCGGCCTGGTCGGCGCCTTCATGGTCGGCAAGCGCATCGGCTTCGGCAAGGAAGCGTTCACGCCGCACAGCCTGACGCTGACGATGGTCGGCTCCGCGCTGCTGTGGGTGGGCTGGTTCGGCTTCAACGCCGGCTCGGCGCTGGAAGCCAACGGCATGGCCGGCCTGGCCTTCATGAACACCTTCGCCGCGACGGCCATGGCCGTGCTGGCCTGGTGCGTGGGCGAGGCGCTGCTCAAGGGCAAGGCTTCGATGCTGGGTGCTGCATCCGGCGCGGTGGCGGGCCTGGTGGCGATCACCCCGGCGGCCGGCAACGTCGGCATCATGGGTGCGCTCGTGATCGGCGCCGTGGCCAGCTTCGCCTGCCTGTGGGGCGTGACCGGCCTGAAGAAGCTGCTCGGTGCCGACGACACGCTCGACGTGTTCGGCGTGCACGGCGTGGG